>NZ_CP149798.1:2622500-3222500 GCF_037940415.1 Streptomyces sp. f51
AGCGTTTCGCCGGCACCACCGGCATCGCCCACACCCGCTGGGCCACGCACGGCGCCCCCTCCGACGTGAACGCGCACCCCCACATGTCGGCCGACAACAAGGTCGCGGTCGTCCACAACGGCATCATCGACAACGCCTCCGACCTGCGCAAGAAGCTCGAGGCCGACGGTGTCGAGTTCCTCTCGGAGACCGACACCGAGGTGCTGACCCACCTGGTGGCCCGTTCCCAGCACGAGAAGCTGGAGGACAAGGTCCGCGAGGCGGTGCGGGTCATAGAGGGCACCTACGGCATCGCGGTGATGCACGCCGACTTCCCCGACCGCATCGTGGTGGCCCGCAACGGCTCCCCCGTCGTGCTCGGTATCGGCGAGAAGGAGATGTTCGTCGCCTCGGACATCGCCGCCCTCGTCACCCACACCCGCCAGATAGTCACGCTGGACGACGGCGAGATGGCCACGCTCAAGGCCGACGACTTCCGGACGTACACCACCGAGGGCACCCGGACGACGTCCGAGCCGACCACCGTCGAGTGGGAGGCCGCGTCGTACGACATGGGCGGCCACGACACGTACATGCACAAGGAGATCCACGAGCAGGTCGAGGCCGTGGACCGCGTGCTGCGCGGCCGCATCGACGACCGGTTCTCGACCGTCCACCTCGGCGGCCTGAACCTGGACGCCCGTGACGCGCGTGCCGTGCGCCGCGTGAAGATCCTCGGCTGCGGCACCTCGTACCACGCGGGCATGATCGGCGCCCAGATGATCGAGGAGCTGGCCCGTATCCCCGCGGACGCCGAGCCGGCCTCCGAGTTCCGCTACCGCAACGCGGTCGTCGACCCCGACACCCTGTACATCGCGGTCTCCCAGTCCGGTGAGACCTACGACGTGCTGGCCGCCGTGCAGGAGCTCAAGCGCAAGGGCGCGAGGGTCCTCGGCGTGGTCAACGTCGTCGGCTCCGCCATCGCCCGCGAGGCGGACGGCGGCATGTACGTGCACGCCGGCCCCGAGGTCTGCGTCGTCTCGACGAAGTGCTTCACCAACACCACCGTCGCCTTCGCGCTCCTTGCCCTGCACCTCGGCCGCACCCGCGACCTGTCGGTCCGCGACGGCAAGCGGATCATCGAGGGCCTGCGCAGGCTGCCCGCCCAGATCGCCGAGATCCTGGAGCAGGAGGACGAGATCAAGAAGCTGGCCGAGCAGTACGCCGAGGCCCGCTCGATGCTCTTCATCGGCCGTGTCCGGGGCTACCCGGTGGCCCGTGAGGCCTCCCTGAAGCTCAAGGAGGTCTCGTACATCCACGCCGAGGCGTACCCGGCCTCCGAGCTCAAGCACGGTCCGCTGGCGCTCATCGAGCCGGCGCTGCCCACCGTGGCGATCGTCCCCGACGACGACCTGCTGGAGAAGAACCGCGCCGCCCTGGAGGAGATCAAGGCCCGCAGCGGCCAGATCCTCGCGGTCGCGCACCGGCACCAGGAGAAGGCCGACCAGACGATCGTCGTCCCGAAGAACGAGGACGAGCTGGACCCGATCCTCATGGGCATCCCGCTCCAGCTCCTCGCGTACCACACGGCGCTGGCGCTCGGCCGGGACATCGACAAGCCGCGCAACCTCGCCAAGTCGGTCACCGTCGAGTAGTCACCACCGAAGTACCCGGCCGGCGGCCGGACATGAACGGTCCCCGTGCGCACCACCCGCGCACGGGGATCGTTCTTTCGAGGGGCCGGGGCCGCCCAATACCCCGGCCCGCGCCGAGGTCAGCCGGTGGCCGTCACCCCCCGGCCGGCGGCGCGTCGCGGAAGCGCGGTGGGCCAGTGGGCGAGGGCCGCGGTCGCCGCGTACCAGGCGACTGCGCCGGCCGCGACGGCGAACCAGCCGCCGGCCTTGCCCAGGCCGCCGCTGTCCGCGAAGCGGCCGACGGCGAGAAGCAGCAGGGAGACGAAGAACAGTCCGTAGGCGCCCTGGCCGAGGGTGTCCCCGCCCGCGAGGGCGAGCGAGAGCACGACGAGTGCGAAGAGCAGCAGGAAGAGTCCCGCCGCGTTGTCGGAGACCTGGCTCCCGGCCGAGACGGCCCAGGTGAACCAGAGGGCGCCGAGTCCGGTGAAGGCCGTTCCGTTGGCCGTGTCACGGTCGCGGAAGGCGAGCAGACCGGCGACGAAGAGGGCTACGCCGCCTACGTAATGGGCCAGTGACACGGCGTCAGCCGCCGTCACCCCGTCGATCAGGCCGGTGTACCCGAGGCCGAAAGCCAGCAGGGTCACACCCAGCGCGAGTCTTCCTACGATCGTGGTGGTGCTTCCCGCAGAGACGTCGTTGTCCACGGCGGGCTCCCTTCATGCCTGTGCAGTTGTGCTGCGCCGTACCGGTCGCCGCGTAGGACCGGCGTCCGGATATATGCCCTTCACAAAGGCACAAACACCTCTACGCGTCAGTAGGTTCACTCACCGCACGGAGGGTGCCCGAGGGTCGCCCGGGACGGACGGGGCGTCAGGGAATGACGATGACAGGGCGCTTGGCGCGCTTGGCGAGCCGTCCCGCGACCGAGCCGAAGATGCGCCCGACGATGCCGTGCGTGGAGCCCACGACTATCGCGTCCGCCTCGTACTCCCGGCCCACTTCCTCGAGTTCGTGGCAGATGTCGCCGCCGCGCTCGACGAGGATCCAGGGCACCTCGGAGAGGTACTCGGCGCAGGCGAGTTCAAGGCCCAGCACCTCGGTGCGGTGGTCGGGGACGTCGACGAAGACGGGCGGCTCGCAGCCCGCCCACACCGTGGTGGGCAGCCGGTTCGCGACATGGACGATGATCAGGCCGGAGCCCGAGCGGTGGGCCATGCCGATCGCGTAGGCGAGGGCGCGCTCGCTGGACGTCGAGCCGTCGAAACCGACGACGACGCCGTGCTTGAAGGCGGGATCGCAGGAGTGGCGGGGTTCTTCCGCCGCCAGGGGCTCGGCCGCCGTGGGATCGGCGAGCGGGCGCTTGCGGTCCGCGGGATCGAAGAATTCGTGACCGGCCATGGGTGTCTCGGCGTTTGGATCCTCGTGGTGGGGACGACAACGAACGGCAGAGCTGTGTCTGGGAAACATCTTCCCAACCCCATACCCCCAAGGGTACGGCGGCACGCCTCCTCTGCCCAGATCCCGCGCGCCTTACGCGGCATTCCAGGGAGCATGCACGAGAGGGCGCCCGTAACGCAATGGTTGCTGCCCCGTACAGGCGGTTTGCGCAAGGCTCCGCGTGAATTTGCAGCGGCTCCCGGGAACGGGGACTTCCGCCGCCCGGCGGGACCGTGCGGCCCCCTTCACGGACGGGCGCTCCACCGGCCGGGCAGTGACCGGCGGGTCGAACACGCGTTGAACCGGTGGCGGTCGCCCCCGCACCGGGCGCGCCGTGGAGAACACACGCCGTGGAGAGCACGCAGACCACCGGAGCATCAGGGAGCAGCACGTGTCCGGACCCGACACTGCCCCCCGCTCCTTCGCCCCTCCGGCCCCCGCCGTCCCACCGGCCCGCCGCGCTCCCGGCTCCCGGCCCGCCGGACCCCACGGCGCGCCCCCCGGATCACCCCCGGGATCGCGATCGGGAACACGCTCCGCCCCGCGCGCCCCGGCGCCGCCCGCGAAGGACACCGTGACCGACGTCATGCGCTGGGCCGCCTTCAGCTGCGTCCTGGTCCCGTCGGTCCTCCTCTGGTACGGCGATTCGCTCGCCGGCGCGGCCGGTACGGCCCTTGGACTCGGGGCCCTGAGCGGGGTCTGCGCGATCCTGCTGCGGCGGTGCGAGCGGGGGTCGGCACACCCGGCCGGCGGGCGCCGGGACACGGCGCGCAGGCCCGCGCCCCGGCATGCCCCGCGGCAGCGCGGACGGCATGGCAGGACGGGCCCGGGGAACACGGGGAACCCCAGGGCCGGGGGGCGCGCGGACGGAGCCGTGCCGGGGGCCGGCCCATGGGGCGCGAGCGGCACGGGAGTTCACCGAGGCGCACGTCACAGTGCGGGAATCAAGCGGGTCGACTGACCGGTTTGCGCGTACAGCTACGCTTCTTTTCAGCCAACTTCCGGTAGTGGCGCATCCCTTGCTCGAACGACCCCCCAACCCCCGTTCGACCTGCACCTAAAGGGGTACGGCGGGCGATCGCACCCTACGTGGATTGGCCACCGCCACAAGGCGCACTTCCCTGCGGCGCCCACGAGTGCAACGCTTCGTGATCGAATGCTTCACGCCAAGTTGCCATGTCGACATTCTGCGGAGTACCGAACTGGTCACCTTGGCGCCACGGGACACAGTAGATTCGATCTTGTCTTACGGCGGGGGAACTCGTGCAGGACCGAGGGGAAACGTGCAGGAGCGACACGACCGAGGAGCCGCGACCACCGAGGGGGGCTTAGCAGGATGAGCCACGACTCCACTGCCGCGCCGGAAACCGCGGCCCGGAAGCTGTCCGGGCGACGCCGCAAGGAGATCGTCGCGGTGCTGCTGTTCAGCGGCGGCCCCATTTTCGAGAGTTCCATACCGCTGTCGGTGTTCGGGATTGACCGCCAGGACGCCGGCGTGCCGCGCTACCGCCTTTTGGTGTGTGCCGGCGAGGAAGGCCCGCTGCGGACCACAGGGGGCCTGGAACTCACAGCACCACATGGCCTGGAAGCGATCTCCAGGGCAGGCACGGTCGTCGTGCCCGCCTGGCGGTCGATCACCTCGCCACCACCGGAGGAGGCGCTCGACGCACTGCGCCGCGCCCACGAGGAAGGCGCCCGCATAGTCGGGCTGTGCACCGGCGCCTTCGTGCTCGCCGCGGCCGGCTTACTGGACGGCCGTCCGGCGACCACCCACTGGATGTACGCCCCGACGCTGGCCAAGCGCTATCCGTCGGTGCACGTCGATCCGCGTGAGCTCTTCGTGGACGACGGCGACGTACTGACATCGGCGGGTACGGCGGCCGGAATCGATCTCTGCCTGCACATCGTGCGGACGGACCACGGCAACGAGGCGGCCGGCGCGCTCGCCCGGCGTCTGGTGGTCCCGCCGCGGCGCAGCGGAGGCCAGGAGCGCTATCTCGACCGGTCGCTGCCGGAGGAGATCGGCGCCGACCCCCTCGCGGAGGTCGTCGCCTGGGCGCTGGAGCATCTCCACGAGCAGTTCGACGTCGAGACGCTGGCGGCTCGCGCCTACATGAGCCGCCGCACCTTCGACCGCCGGTTCCGCTCGCTCACCGGAAGCGCTCCGCTCCAGTGGCTGATCACGCAGCGCGTGCTTCAGGCGCAGCGGCTCCTGGAGACGTCCGACTACTCGGTGGACGAGGTCGCGGGCCGCTGCGGCTTCCGGTCGCCGGTCGCGCTGCGGGGCCACTTCCGGCGGCAGCTGGGTTCGTCCCCGGCTGCCTACCGGGCGGCGTACCGCGCCCGCAGGCCGCAGACCGAACGGTCCGCGGATCCGGACGGCCCGTCGGGCCCGCTCGGACCGCCGCCGTCACTGCACCAGGAGCACTCGGGCCCGGTCCCGATGCAGACCCGCCGCACGGCGGCGGCCGGCGCCCTGGGCGCTGCGGCGTCGCTCTCCGCGGAGGCGATGCGGGAACGGGCGGAGCTGTACGCGGCCGGCAGGCCGAGCCTGCCCGGACAGCGCAGCGCGCCGTAGCGGGGCGCGGAAGAACGCGGGGCCCGCACCTTCGGGTGCGGGCCTCTTCGCATGCGGGCCCGGCCCGGCGCGATCCGCCGCCCCGGCGGGACGCACGGGCGGGTCCACCGGAGGGGGCGGGCCGTAGGGTGAGACACATGAACGATCGCATGGTGTGGATCGACTGCGAGATGACCGGACTCTCGCTGTCGGATGACGCGCTCATCGAAGTGGCCGCGCTGGTCACCGACTCTGAGCTGAACGTGCTCGGCGAAGGGGTGGACATCGTGATCCGCCCGCCGGACGCCGCCCTGGAGACGATGCCGGACGTGGTGCGCCAGATGCACACGGCCTCCGGCCTGCTGGAGGAGCTCGCCGGGGGGACGACCCTGGCGGACGCCGAGGAGCAGGTCCTCTCCTATGTACGTGAGCACGTCAAGGAGCCGGGCAAGGCCCCGCTCTGCGGGAACTCCGTCGGTACGGACCGCGGCTTCCTGCTGCGCGACATGTCGACGCTGGAGAGCTACCTGCACTACCGGATCGTGGACGTCTCCTCCGTGAAGGAGCTGGCCCGCCGCTGGTATCCCCGGGCGTACTTCAACAGCCCGGAGAAGAACGGCAACCACCGCGCGCTGGCCGACATCCGCGAGTCCATCGCCGAGCTCCGCTACTACCGCGAGGCGATCTTCGTCCCGCAGCCGGGCCCCGACTCGGACACCGCCCGCACCATCGCGGCCAGGCACGTCCTGCCCGTCGAATAGGCCTTTGACGGGGCCCTGCTGGGCCCCGGAAAAAGGTGTGCGCGAGCACCCCTCAGAACCCTGTACACTTTTTCTCGGCCGGTCAGGGAAACCCCGAAGACCGGACATGGTGGGTGTAGCTCAGTTGGTAGAGCACCTGGTTGTGGTCCAGGTGGCCGCGGGTTCAAGTCCCGTCACTCACCCTGAGTGATCAGCCGGTGACCTGGTGAACAGGTCACCGGCTGATTGCGTTCCCGGGCCCGTCGGCCCGTACGCTCCCCCTCGTGTCGCACGCCACCGAACCTTCCGCCACCTCCCGGCTCGAACTCCTCCCGCTGCGCGTCGCGCATGCCGAGGAGATGGCCGGCGTGCTGTCCGACCCGGCGCTGCACGTGTTCATCGGCGGGGCGCCGGACACCCCCGAGGCACTGCGGGCCCGCTACGCGCGCCTGGCCGCGGGCTCACCCGACCCCGGCGTCCTGTGGTGCAACTGGGTGCTGCGGGAACGTACGACGGGATCCCTCGTGGGGACGGTCCAGGCGACCGTCTCGGCCGGGACCGCGGAGGTCGCCTGGGTCGTGGGCACGCCCTGGCAGGGCCGGGGGTACGCGACGGAGGCCGCGAGGTGGCTCGTGGCGCACGTGATCGAGGCGTTCGGCGTCGGCACGGTCGTGGCCCATGTGCACCCCGGCCACCACGCGTCGGCCGCCGTCGCCGCGGCGGCGGGACTCACCGCGACCGACGAACTCCACGACGGCGAGATCCGCTGGGAACTGACCCCCCACCACTGACCCACCGACCGGACCCCGCCCCCGGCCGACACGCCGGTGCGCCACCCCGACCCGACGAGGTCACGGCCGGGCAGGACGCCGCGGCCCCGGCCGACCCGACAACGGACCCGCCGGACAGGACCCGGCGGGCAGGACATCACGAACCCGGCCGACACACCCACGGCCCCGCCGGACCGGGCCCGGTCCGGTGAGACCCCGGGGAGCGGGCCCGTCGGGCTCAGGACGAGGCTCGTACCACCAGTTCCGCGGGCAGCACCAGCTGGCGCTTCTCCAGGCCCCGGGAGGCCGCGGGACGGCGGTCCGCGATCTCGCCGAGGAGGAGGTCGATCATCGCCCGGCCCATCTCCTCGATGGGCTGGCGGACGCTGGTCAGGGGCGGGTCCATGTGACGGGCTATCGCGGAGTCGTCGTAGCCGATGAGCGCCACGTCGTCCGGGATGCGCCGGCCGCTCTCGCGCAGCACCTGGCGGGCACCCGCCGCCATCACGTCGGAACCGGCGAACACCGCGTCGATGTCGGGGAAGCGCTCGAGGAGCAGGGTCATGGCACGCCGGCCCCCCTCCTCGGTGAAGTCGCCCGGGACGATCAGCCGTTCGTCCACCTCGCGGCCCGCGTCCCGCAGGCCCTGGCGATAGCCGTCGACGCGCCGCTGGGCGCCGTAGACGTCCATACGGCCGGCGAGGTGGCCGATTCTGCCGCGCCCCCGCGAGACGAGGTGCTCCACGGCCGCGCGCCCGCCGCCGTAGTTGTCCGAGTCCACCGACGGAAGCGTCTCCTCGGCGGAGCGCCGACCGCTGATCACGGCCGGGATCTCCAGCTGGGAGAGCAGATCGGGGAGCGGGTCGTCGGCGTGCACCGAGACGAGCAGGACCCCGTCCACGCGATGGGCCGCCAGATACTGGGCCAGGCGCTGCCGCTCCCGGTCGCTGCCCGCGAATATCAGCAGCAACTGCATCTCGGTCTCGGAGAGTTCGGCACCGACACCGCGCAGCATGTCCGAGAAGTACGGTTCCGCGAAGAAGCGGGTCTCCGGTTCGGGGACGACCAGGGCGATCGCGTCCGTGCGGTTCGCCGCGAGGGCGCGGGCCGCCGTGTTCGGGACGTATCCGAGCTCCGCGACCGCCGCCTCGACCGCGGCCCGGGTCGCGTCGCTGACCCTGGGGGATCCGTTGATCACCCGGGAGACCGTGCCGCGGCCCACTCCCGCGCGCGCGGCCACCTCTTCGAGGGTCGGCCGCCCACCGCTGCGGCCCCGCGCTCCGTGGACTGCCATGGCCTCCGCCTCCCGTTGACACCAAGTTGGCCTGGAATCTAACAGCCCCGATCGGCGGGGCTCGCGCCGCTGGGCCGCGGCCGGGTGGCCGTCACCGTGCCGGCGGCTCCCCTTCGGGCGCCCGGCGGACCGTGAGACGCTTCCGGCCATGTGGCGGAATGACATCTTCAGCTAACAGGCCGATAACTGAACGCATCTCTCCGCTCCCCCGCCCTTGACACCCCCGCCCGAACCAGCGACTCTTCAACACATCACTGGTGGGAGCGCTCCCACAGTACCTGACACATACACAACCCGCACGTTCCCCGCCCGAGCCGCAGCGAGAAACAACGGGCGCCACCAATGCAGTTGGCCGGGGGGTCGGCACGTCAGGCAACAGGAGGACGCAATGCGTACGAGTACCCGCCGGTCCCGCAGACTGGCGGCCATAGCGGCCGTCGCAGCGATGACCGCAGGGCTGCTGGCCGGCTGCTCCAAGGACTCGAACGACGGCACGTCGGACTCGAACGGCGGTGGCGGCGGCAAGACGCAGCTGACCATCGGCACGTTCGGTGTCTTCGGCTACAAGCAGGCCGGTCTCTACGACGAGTACATGAAGCTGCACCCGAACATCTCGATCAAGGAGAACGTCACCACTCGTACCGACGTCTACTGGCCCAAGACGCTCACGCGTCTCCAGGCCGGCTCCGGCACCGACGACATCCAGGCGATCGAGGTCGGCAACATCACCGAGGCCGTCCAGACCCAGGCCGACAAGTTCGTCGACCTCGGCAAGGACGTCGACAAGTCGCAGTGGCTTCCCTGGAAGACCGCCCAGGGCACCACGAAGGACGGCAAGACGATCGCGCTCGGCACCGACATCGGCCCGATGGCGATCTGCTACCGCAAGGACCTGTTCGCGAAGGCCGGTCTGGAGACGGACCGCACCAAGCTCGCCGCGCAGTGGAAGGGCGACTGGGCCAAATACGTCGCCGTCGGCAAGGACTACATGAAGAAGGCGCCCAGCGGCACCAAGTTCGTGGACTCCGCCTCCTCGGTGTACAACGCGGCCCTCGGTGGCGAGAGCCAGCGGTACTACGACAAGGACGGCAACGTCATCTGGGACAAGTCCACGGGTGTCAAGAAGTCCTGGAACGCCGCCATGGAGGTGGCGACCAGCAACATGTCGGCGAAGCTCAAGCAGTTCGACCCGACGTGGGACCAGGGCTTCGCCAAGGGCTCGTTCGCGACCGTGGCCTGTCCCGCGTGGATGATCGGCTACATCGAGCAGAAGTCCGGTGACTCGGGCAAGGGCAAGTGGGACGTGGCGGCGGCGCCGACCGCGGCCAACTGGGGCGGTTCGTTCATCGGCGTGCCGACGGCGGGCAAGCACCAGAAGGAGGCCGTCGCCCTGGCCAAGTGGCTGACCGCGCCCGAGCAGCAGGCGAAGGTCTTCGCCAAGCAGGCCAGCTTCCCGTCGACCCCGTCGGCGTACGCGAACCTGACGCCGGCCGCCGACACCACGGCCTACTTCTCCAACGCGCCGATCACCCAGATCTTCGGCGACTCGGCGAAGACCATCCCGGTCCAGTACTTCGGTACCAAGGACCAGCCGATCGGCACCGCGATCACGGACGTCGGCATCCTCCAGGTCGAGCAGAAGGGCAAGACCCCGGCCCAGGGCTGGGACGCGGCAAAGGCTGAGATCAAGGACGTGCTCGGCCAGTGACCAGCCCCAAGCAGGCTCTCGCGCAACCCGCGACGAGCGCCGACGCCGCGCCCGGCTCACAGCCGGGCGCGGCCCGGGGCGCTCAGGGACGCGGTAGGCCCGCGCAGGACCCGGGTTCCTGGCGCAGCCGGCTGTACCGCTGGGACATGAAGGCGTCGCCGTACGCATTCATCGCCCCCTTCTTCATCATCTTCGGAGCCTTCGGGCTCTTCCCCCTGCTCTACACGGCCTGGTACTCGCTGCACAATGTGCAGCTCTCCGGGCTCGACCACCAGACCTGGGCGGGTCTGGACAACTACAAGAACCTGCTGTCCTCGGAGTTCTTCTGGAACGCCCTGGAGAACACGTTCAGCATCGGCGTCATCTCCACGGTGCCGCAGCTGCTCATGGCCCTCGGGATCGCCCACCTGCTCAACTACCGGCTGCGCGGCTCGACCGTGTGGCGGGTCGTGATGCTCACCCCGTACGCCACCTCGGTGGCCGCGGCGACGCTGGTCTTCACGCTGCTGTACTCGTGGGACGGCGGCATGGTCAACTGGCTGCTGCACTTCGTCGGGGTCCACCCGATCAACTGGCGCGAGTCCGACTGGGGTTCGCAGTTCGCCGTCTCCTCCATCGTGATCTGGCGGTGGACCGGCTACAACGCGCTGATCTACCTCGCCGCGATGCAGGCGATCCCCACGGACCTGTACGAGTCGGCCGCGCTCGACGGTGCCGGCCGCTGGCAGCAGTTCCGCCACGTGACGATCCCCATGCTGCGGCCGACGATCCTGTTCACCGTGGTCGTGTCCACGATCGGCGCGACCCAGCTGTTCGGTGAACCGCTCCTGTTCGGCGGCGTCAGCGGATCGAAGGGCGGCTCCGCGCACCAGTACCAGACGCTCGGCCTCTACATGTACGACCAGGGCTGGGGCATCGGCAACCTCGGCAAGGCCTCGGCGATCGCATGGACGATGTTCCTCATCCTGCTGATCATCGCCGCGATCAACCTGCTGATCACCCGACGGCTGAGGAAATCCCAATGACCACGACTGAACTGACCGTCACGCCGGAGGACGCCAAGCCGGTTCCGGACAAGCGCGAGCCCGGACGCCGCCGGGTGCTCGGCGCGGGCAAGCAGCTGCACGCGGGTCCGGTCACCTATGTCGTCCTGACCGTCTTCGCACTGGTCTCGCTCGCTCCGCTGGTCTGGACGGCCATCGCCGCCTCGCGCAACAACACGCGGCTGGCGCAGTCACCGCCGCCCCTGTGGTTCGGCGGGAACCTGTTCTCGAACCTCCAGGCCGCGTGGGACCAGGCCGGGCTCGGCACCGCGATGGTCAACTCCACGATCGTCGCCGGGACCATCACCCTCGGCACGGTCGTGTTCTCCACGCTCGCCGGGTTCGCCTTCGCCAAGCTGCGGTTCAGGTTCTCCGGACTCCTGCTGCTGCTCACCATCGGCACGATGATGATTCCGCCGCAGCTGGCCGTCGTACCGCTGTACCTGTGGATGAGCAACCTGGGGTGGTCCAACCAGCTCCAGACGGTCATCCTGCCCACCCTGGTGAGCGCCTTCGGCACGTTCTTCATGCGCCAGTACCTGGTGCAGGCACTGCCCTCCGAGCTGATCGAGGCGGCGCGGGTGGACGGGGCGAACAGTCTGCGCGTGGTCTGGCACG
The DNA here is from genome assembly GCF_037940415.1 of Streptomyces sp. f51. Lineage (NCBI taxonomy): Bacteria > Bacillati > Actinomycetota > Actinomycetes > Kitasatosporales > Streptomycetaceae > Streptomyces > Streptomyces sp. f51. Next base: position 2,634,281 of record NZ_CP149798.1, read on the forward strand.
TCGTCTTCCCGGCGGCGCGCCCGGCGATGGCGGTGCTCGGCCTGCTGACGTTCGTGATGGCCTGGAACGACTTCCTGTGGCCGATCATCGCGCTGAACCAGCAGGAGCCGACCGTGCAGGTCGCCCTCAACTCGCTGGGCACCGGCTACATCCCCGACCAGGCCGTCATCATGGCGGGCGCGCTGCTCGGCACGCTGCCGCTGCTCATCGCCTTCCTCCTGTTCGGCAAGCAGATCGTGGGCGGGATCATGCAGGGCGCGATCAAGGGCTGACCGCCCCCTCGGGGGCCGGGCCAGCGCCGCCTCGGCCCCTCAGTGCCGCCTCTTCACGTGACCACCTCCAACCCGTCGGTCTTCACGACCCCCTTGGGAGCGCTTCCATGCCTGAGTCCGCAACGCCCGTGAGTTTCCCTCCGGCCTTCCTCTGGGGTGCGGCTACCTCCGCCTACCAGATCGAGGGCGCGGTGCAGGAGGACGGCCGAACGCCGTCCATCTGGGACACCTTCAGCCACACACCTGGCAAGACGGCCGGCGGCGAGCACGGTGACATCGCTGTCGACCACTATCACCGCTACCGCGACGACGTGGCCCTGATGGCGGACCTCGGCCTCGGCGCGTACCGCTTCTCCGTCTCCTGGTCGCGGGTGCAGCCCACCGGCCGGGGCCCCGCCGTCCAGCGCGGCCTGGACTTCTACCGGCGTCTGGTCGACGAGCTGCTGTCGAAGGGCATCAAGCCGGCCGTCACCCTCTACCACTGGGACCTGCCGCAGGAGCTCGAGGACGCGGGCGGCTGGCCCGAGCGCGAGACCGCGCTGCGTTTCGCCGAGTACGCGCAGATCGTGGGCGAGGCGCTGGGTGACCGCGTCGAGCAGTGGATCACGCTGAACGAGCCCTGGTGCAGCGCCTTCCTGGGCTACGGCTCCGGGGTGCACGCCCCCGGCCGCACCGACCCGGCGGCGGCGCTGCGCGCGGCGCACCATCTGAACCTGGCGCACGGCCTCGGCACCTCGGCGCTCCGTTCCGTGATGCCGTCCCGCAACTCGGTCGCGGTGAGCCTCAACTCCTGCCCGGTGCGGCCCGTCTCGCAGGACCCGGCGGACCTGGACGCGGCCCAGCGCATCGACGACCTGGCCAACGGCGTCTTCCACGGCCCGATGCTGCACGGCGCCTACCCCCAGACCCTGTTCGCCGCGACCCGGTCGATCACCGACTGGTCGTACGTCCAGGACGGCGATCTCGCGCTGATCCACCAGCCGCTGGACGCCCTCGGCCTCAACTACTACACGCCGACGCTGGTTTCGGCCGCCGCGGCGCCCACGGACGGTCCGCGCGCGGACGGCCACGGTTCCAGCGCGCACTCCCCCTGGCCGGGCGCGGACGACGTGATGTTCCACCAGACCCCGGGCGACCGCACGGAGATGGGCTGGACGATCGACCCGACGGGGCTGCACGAGCTGATCATGCGGTACACCCGTGAGGCGCCGGGCCTGCCGCTGTACATCACGGAGAACGGCGCGGCCTACGACGACAAGCCGGACCCGGAGGGCCGTGTCCACGACCCCGAGCGCATCGCCTACCTGCACGGGCATCTGTCCGCCGTGCACCGCGCGATCGCCGACGGGGCGGACGTCCGCGGCTACTACCTGTGGTCCCTGCTGGACAACTTCGAGTGGGCCTACGGCTACGAGAAGCGCTTCGGCGCGGTCTACGTCGACTACGCGACGCAGGTCCGCACCCCGAAGTCGAGCGCCCACTGGTACGGCAAGGCGGCCCGCAGCGGGACGCTGGCGCCGGTGACGCCCGCCGAGTAGGCGGGCCCCCAGGGACACGGGGGCCACGGGGGACACGGAGCGCGGCACCCGAGGGGGGTGCCGCGCTCCGGCCTGCCGGCGGCGTGCAGCAGAAAGGGCCTGGGCCCCGTCCGGTGATCTCCGGACGGGGCCCAGGCCCTTCGCGTGTCGTCGCGCGGCCCCGGCCGGGTGGGGGGTGGAAGGTGGAGAAGTCCGGCCGGGGCGCGCAACCCCCGTTTCGCGATGGCTACTTGAAGGCGGCGAACGCCTTGGAGAAGGCACTGTCGCCCTGGACGATGGAGCTGCACGTGGCGTCCGCGGTGTTCTTGGCACCGCCGGCGCACTGCTTGTCGCGGGCGGCGGACCACATCGAGAGCCCGCCGATGCCCTTGGACTGCGCGAAGGAGACCAGCTGCGAGGCGTCGTCGACCTTGAAGATCTCCGAGGACACGTCGTTGACGCCGATCATCGGGGTGATGGCGACCGTCTTCCACGCGGTGCTCTCGGACAGGCCGAGGACGCTCTTGATCTGGGCCTGCGTGGCCGTGGCGGCCTGCTGGGCGAGGTCGCCCATGTCACCGTTGAACGCCGGGCCGTAGTCCATCGCCATGATGTTCACGGTGCTGATCTTCACGCCGTTGGCCTTGGCGTCGGAGACCAGGTTCACGCCGTCCTGGGTGAGGCCCTGGGGCAGGACCGGCAGGGTGAAGGACACGTCCAGGCCCGGGTGCTGCTGCTGGAGCTTGGCGATGGCCTGCGCCCGCTTGGTGTTCGCGGCCGTGTTGGGCAGCGCGCCGCCCTCGACGTCGAAGTCGACCTTCGTGAGCTTGTAGGCGTCCACGGCCTTGCCGTACGCCGCCGCCAGCGTGTCGGCCGAGGAGCAGGTGGTGGCCAGCTCCGAGCCGGAGGCCCCGCCGAAGGAGACCCGGACGTCGCCGCCCTTGGCGCGCAGCGCGCCGATCTGCGCCGCCACCGCGTCGCTGGAGAGGTCGCTGACGCCGCCCCACTTCGGGGTGCAGCCGCCGCCGTCGGTGACGAACGCGAGGTTGTAGTTCTTCACGCCGGTGGAGTCGGCCGCCTTCAGCAGGTCGAAGGCCGGGAAGAGGGAGGTGTCGACGTAGGGCGCGAAGCCGGCGGTGGCCGTGGTGCCGCTGCCCGAGGTCTGCGTGGGGGTCGGGGTGGGCGTGGCGGTCGCGGTGGCCGTCGGCTTCGGGGTCGCGGTCTGCGTCGCGCTCGCGGTCGGGGTGGGGGCGGCCGTCGGGGTCGCGGTCTGCGTCGGGCGGCCGCTCGGCTCGGGCGTCGCTCCGCCGTCCACCGAACAGCTGGTGCCGTCGATGACACAACCGGTTGGGTTCGCGGTGCCGTTCACGACGAAGCCGACGGTGAGGGACTCTCCGGCCGCCAGGCCGTCCTTGTCCCAGGACGGGGGCGTGACGGTGACGTGCTGTCCGCTCACCGCGGAGGTCGCGTCCCACAGCGAGCCGAGCTTGGAGCCCGCGGGCAGGTCGAACTCCAGCTTCCAGTCGGGCTTGCGCTGGTTCGTGTCGTTGGAGACGACGTACTGCGCGGTGTACCCCGTGGACCACTCGCTGGTCCTGGTGTAGGCGGCGCCGACGCTCGACGCGTTCGCGATTCCGGTGAACAGGAGGGCACCTCCGCCGGCCACGGCCGCCGCGACGACGCCGCCTATCGCCTTGTTCCTGCCACTGACCTTGCGCCGGTGCGTGCTGCTCATCGCGTGTGCCTGCCTTCGCGGATTCACGGGGGTTCGCTGGGGTCGCCCCAGGGGGTGCGGGCACCACGCTAGCGATGCGGAATCGGTCAAACCGCTTGATCCGGACGCCGGTTGGCGATCTTAGGGTCCGCTTAAGGAAGCCAAAGGGACCCGTTAAAGGTCGAGACCAATGTGGGCGGTTTGGCGGCCTGCGGAGCCCGTGCCGCGAGTCCGCCCGGAGCAGGGCGCGGTGCCGCGCGGCGCACGCCACCGGCCTTCCCGGCGTGTGCCACCGGCCCTCCGGGCACGCCACCGGGCCTCCAGGCGCGCGCCATCTGCCTTCCGGACGCCTGCCACCAGCCGTCCCGGCGCCTGCCATCGGCCTTCCGGACGCCTGCCACCAGCCGTCCCGGCGCCTGCCACCGGTCTTCCGGACGTCCGCCACCGGCCTTCCCGGTGCACGCCACCGGACCTCCCGGCGTGTGCCGTGGGCCCGCGCGGGCGCGCCGAGGCGCCCACAGCGTGTCAGTTCACGGACGCGCCGCGTCTGCGGCGGCGCACGCTGCCGCGGTGGCCGGCGCGGACCGGGGCCCTGCCGTCCAGCTGGATCCAGATGCGCACCTCGGTACCGCCCAGCACGGAGGAACCGATCCGTACGTCCCCGCCCGTCGACTCCGCGAGACGCCGCACGATGTCGAGGCCGAGTCCCGTGGAGCCGTCGTTGCCCGAGCCCTGTCCGCGGGCCATCGCGGCCTCCGGGTCCGCGATCCCGGCGCCCGCGTCCGACACCAGCACGATCACGGCGTCCTCGGCGTTGTGCACGTCGACCGCGAAGGCCGTGCCCTCGGGGGTGTGGCGGAAGACGTTGCCGAGGAGGGCGTCCAGCGCGGCGGCGAGGTCGGCGCGGGCCACCGGTATGCGGCACGGCCGGTCCACGCCGGCCACCCGCACCTTGCGGCCCTCGTCCTCGGCGAGCGCCGACCAGAAGTCCATGCGCTCCCGCACGACCTCGGACGCGTCGCACCCGGCCCCGGCGCCGATCGCCGCGGTCTGCGGCTTGGCCTCACGGGCGGTCCTGATGATCGTGTCGACCTCGCGCTCCAGCTGCTCGACGGCGGTGCGGGTCTGCTCGGCGGCCGGCCCGTCCCCGAGCGAGGCGGTGTTGAGCCGGAGCACGGTCAGCGGTGTCCGCAGCCGGTGCGAGAGGTCGGCGGCGAGCTCCCTCTCGTTGGCGAGCAGCTGGACGACCTGATCGGCCATGGAGTTGAACGCGACGGCGGCCAGGCGCAGTTCGGTCGGCCCCTCCTCGGGCACCCGGGAGCCCAGCTTCCCCTCGCCCAGTTCGTGCGCGCTCTCGGCGAGGCGCTGGGCCGGCTGCACCATCCGCACGCCCAGCCGGTCGGCGACCGCGACGGAGCCGATGACGAGGGCGACCCCGACCGCGGCGAGGACCGCCCAGGCCGTGCCGACGCCGTTGCTGACCTCGGCCTCGGGGACGTACACCTCGATGACCGCGATCTCGCCGGAGCTCAGCGCGATGGGCTGGAGCAGCGCGGAGCCGCCGGGGACCTCGGCGGTGGAGGCCCGGCCCAGCCTGCGGGTCATGGCGATGTCCTTGCCGAGGGCGCGCTGCCCGCCGATCTCGACCGCCGGTTTGCCGTCCCCCGCGGGGATGTGAACGGCTATGCCCGCGTCCGAGCCGGCCGAGGCGACGACCCGCTCCAGCTCGTCCCTGTCGGTGGTGATGGACAGCGCGGGCGCGATGGCGGCGGCCTGCCGTTCGGCGTTCGAGAACGCCCGGTCGCGCGCCATCTCCTTGATGACCAGGCCGAGCGGGACGGCGAAGGCGACGACGACCATCGTCGTCACCGCGACGCACACCTTGACCAGTGCCCACCTCACAGCGGCCGCTCCGCTCTCGGCGGTTCCAGCTTCACGCCGACGCCCCGAAGGGTGTGCAGATAGCGCGGCCGGGCCGCCGTCTCCCCCAACTTCCTTCGCAGCCAGGAGAGATGGACGTCTATGGTCTGGTCGTCGCCGTAGGCCTGCTGCCAGACCTCGGCGAGGAGTTCCCTGCGCGGTACGACGACTCCCGGGCGGCCGGCCAGGAAGGCGAGCAGGTCGAACTCGCGCCGGGTGAGGTCGAGTCGTACGCCGTCCAGTTCCGCCTGGCGGCGCAGCGGGTCGATGGCGAGGCCGCCGACCCGGATGACCGTGGACACGGGGGCCTCGCCCGCGGTGGTGCGTGCGCGGCGCAGGACCGCGGCCATGCGCGCGGACAGGTGCTCGACCGAGAACGGCTTGGTCAGATAGTCGTCCGCACCGGCGTTCAGCAGCCGGACGATCTCCGTCTCGTCGTCCCGCGCGGTGGCGATGATCACCGGGACGTCGGTGATCCCGCGCAGCATCTTCAGCGCCTCGGACCCGTCGAGATCGGGCAGTCCGAGGTCGAGGATCACGACGTCGAAGGGGAAGTGGGCGACCTCGCGCAGCGCCTCCAGGGCGGTGCCGACACTGCGCACGATGTGCGCGGCCTCGGTCAGATGCCGGATGAGCGCCGAGCGTACGAACTGGTCGTCCTCGACAACGAGCACACTTGCCATGGGCGGCACCGTACGCCATCCGGGCGCGGCCGTCCGGCGCCTGTGGACAACCCTCATCAGGCACTTGTGGACAATCCCGGCCCGGCCCGGCGGGGACATCCCAGATCTTGCCAGGGCCGTGAGACACCCGTGGTGCTCGTGGTGCAGTATGGCCGCGATGCGCAGAGGACTCGTACACGTACTCGCGTGGTCGCTCGCCACGGGCGCGGCGGTCACGCTCTCGTGGTGGGGCGTCCACACCGTCATGACGGGGACGGCCTACGACCCGCCGCGTGCCCTGCCGATCACGGTGGCGGGCGCGACCGCGAAGGAGACGAGACCCCTGGCCTCCTCGACGCGGCGGGCCGAGCCGTCGAAGGGCGCTCCGGACAGGCCGTCCGCGAGCCCGAGGCCGAGCTCGGCACCCTCGAAGTCCGCGCCGGCGAGCGGCAGTCCGTCACCGGCCCCGACGGCGCCGTCGGCGTCCGCGAGTTCCTCCGGGCAGGTCAAGAGCTACGACTCCGACGGCGGCCGGGTGGTCTTCGACATCGCCGCCACGTACGGGACGCTGGTGTCGGCGACGCCCAACACCGGCTGGTCGATGCAGGTGTGGAAGACCGAGACGTGGATCCGGGTGGAGTTCAGCTCGGGCGCCGACCGCGTGTCGGTGTTCTGCGACTGGCACGACGGGCCTCCGCACGTGGACATCGGCACGTACTGAACCGGTCCGCGCGCCTCGCCTGCACCGGGTCAGCGGAACACGGACGGCGGCGGCGCGGGTGAGGCGACCGCGACGGCGTCCGTGACCGGTACCGCGCCGCCGGTGAAGTCCAGGAGTCCCCTGCCGTGTTCGACCCGGGCGGGATGCGGGTCCGAGGCGGCGCGGCGGGTCAGTTCGGCCACGGGCAGCGGCAGTCCCGAGGCGACGAGGACGGCGTTGCCGAAGCGCTTGCCGCGCAGCACCGTCGGGTCGGCGACCAGGGCGAGTTCGGGGAAGACGGAGGCCACGGTGGCGATCTGGCCCCGGAGATGGGCGAGCGGGGGGCCGTCGGCGAGGTTCGCGGCGTAGACCCCGGAGTCCTTCAGCGCCCGGCGGACCTCCGTGACGAACTCGGCGGACGTCAGATGGGCCGGTGTGCGCGCGCCGCTGAAGACGTCCGCGATGACCAGGTCGGCCCAGCCGTCCGGCACCTTCGCGAGACCTTCCCTGGCGTCCACGGAGCGCACCCTGATCCGGGCGTTCGGGTCCAGCGGCAGTTCGCGGCGCACCAGTTGGACGAGGGCGGCGTCGCGTTCGACGACCTGCTGGGTGGACCGGGGGCGGGTGGCGGCCGTGTAGCGGGCCAGGCCGAAGGCGCCGCCGCCGAGGTGGACGACCTGTACGGGCCTGCCGGCCGGGGCGAGGAGGTCGATGACGTGTCCGAGGCGGCGCTGGTACTCGAAGCTCAGGTACGAGGGGTCGTCGAGGTCGACGTGGGACTGCGGGGCGCCGTCGATGAGCAGGGTCCAGGCGCGCGCCCGGTCCCGGTCGGGCAGCAGTTCGGCGAGCCCTCCGTCGACGGCCTGCACGACCGCCTCGGCCGCGCCCTGTCCGCGCCGTCCGCCCCGCCCGGTGTCGCGGCCCTCGTCCGCCCGCTGATTCCTCGCCCGTCCCATCCGCCCATTATCGGGGCGCGGGGACGGGTCGGCTCAGCGACCGGTGGCCGGGGCGCCCGGCCCGCTCACCGGCAGCCGTCCGCCGCCTCGATCAGCCGCGCGGCCTCGCCCAGCGCGGCCCGCAGGACGGCCGGATCGGTCGCCAGGTCCGCGTCGCCGGGCGGGAGCAGCCAGTCCGATCCCTCGACGGGGGGCTCGGGGGCCGGCCGCAGACCGCGGCCGTTGGTCTGCGTACAGGTGCTGCCGGGCACGTCCCAGGCGTCCGCGGTGCCGGGCGGCACCAGGAAGCCGAGGGTGTCGCCGCCGCCGTCGTGCAGGACGGGCCCCACGAGGTCGGCCGCGCCCCGGCGCAGGATGTCGACCGCTTCCAGCCCCTGGCGGGCCGGGACCGTCACCAGGTCGCACTCGCCGGCCGGCCGCAGCGGTACGCCGCACTCCGGGGACGGCCTGTGCTGCGCGGTCGACGGCGGCGTACGGAACTGGGTGCTCTGCGTGATCTGCATCCCGGTCTCCAACGGAACCCCTCCTCATGACGAGTGGGTCGGGAGTTCGGGCGGCTCCCGGTCCGCACGGTTCAACGCGCCAGGACGTCAACGGCTACGGCGAAACTCCGCCACAAAGGATGGCAGTTCATGGCAGATCAGGGATGAGATATCCGGTTTGTAGCCAAACCCAGCGTGGCGACGTTGTCACACCAGGTACGTTCTTGCCCGCCGGAAGCAGGGCACCTACCGGGCACAACCCGGTCAACTCGGTCCCGTTTCCGGCGTGGTTCGACGGTTCGCAAGAGAGGGCCCGGCCATGACGTCGTCATCGGTGACCTCGTCCCCGTCCCCCCGGCCCGCACGGCCGAATCTCGCCTTCCGGCGGTTGCGCGGTCAGCGCTCCCCGGGCGAGTTCGCCGCGCTGGTGCGGAGGGCCGCGCGCGAGATCGGCGAGAGGGTCAGCTGCGACGCGCGCTACATCGGGCGCGTCGAGGCGGGCGAGATCCGCTGTCCCAACTACGCGTACGAGCGGGTGTTCCTGCACATGTTTCCCGGCCGCACGCTGACGGACCTCGGGTTCACGCCCCGCTCATGGGTACGCGGACGCGGGGCGCGCGACACGGCGGATCCGCCCCTCGCGCACTCCACGAACCCTCCACACGCCCCCTATGAGACGGACGGGGCGCACGGGACGTATGAGGCACCGGGTCCGCTCCACCTCCCGGCCCCGTACGGCACGCGCACCGCGCACCACACGGACAGCCCGCACGATCCGCACAGCACGCACGATCCGTACGACCCGCACCACTCCTGGGATCCGTACGACCCGTACGACAAACGCGATCAGAACCACGAGGAGAGCGACGTGCAGCGTCGCGCATTCATGACCGGAGGCACCGCCACCGTGGCGGCGGCCTCGCTCGGACCCTTCGCGGGCGCCTTCGGCGGCAGCGCCGCGGCCTGCGAACGACGCGTCCACCGGGCGGGTACGTCGGAGGCGGGCGCCCTCGAAGAGGCCGTCCGCAGGATCAGGCTGCTCGACGACAGACACGGCGCCGACGGGCTCTACCGACGCGCCGCGGCCCCCCTGCGCACCGCGTACGAACTGCTCGACGCGGGCACCACCCGGCAGACGACCGCCGACCGGCTGTACTCCGGGGCGGGCGAACTGGCCATCTCGGTGGGCTGGCTGGCCCACGACTCCGGGCGTTTCGACGACGCGCGCTCGCACTACGCGGAGGCCCTCGCGACCGCCCGGATGGCGGGCGACGCCGGTCTGGAGGCGCACGCCTTCTGCAACACGGCGTTCCTGGCCCGTGACGCGGGGCGCCCGCGCGAGGCCGTCCGCGCGGCCCAGGCGGCCCAGCGCGCCGCACGTCCCCTCGGGTCCTCCCGGCTGCTCTCCCTGCTCGCGCTGCGCGAGGCGGGCGGCTGGGCCGGGCTCGCCGACCGCCGGGGCTGCGAGCAGGCGATGGCCCGCGCGCAGGCCCTCTACGGACGCGGCCCCGCGGAGACCGACCCCGAGTGGATGACCTTCTACGGAGAGGCCGAACTGGAGGGGCTTGAGGCGCAGTGCTGGTCGACGCTGGGCGACTGGACCCGGGCGGCCCGCCACGCACGCCGTGCCGCCCATCTCCAGGACCCGCACTTCACGCGCAACATCGCCCTCTACACCGCCGAGCTCGCCGACGACCTGGCCCGCGGCGGCCGCCCGGACGAGGCCGCCGTCGCCGGCCTGCGCGTCCTCGACCTGCTGAACGAGGTCCAGTCCTCCCGTATCCAGACCATGCTGGCGGGAACGGCCCGCGTCCTGCTCCCGCACCGCAGGGCCTCGGGCGTCTCGGCGTTCCTCGACCGCCACGCGAGCCTGCCCCGCACGGCGTGAGGGACGGCGGGGGCGCCGGTCAGGCGCTCAGGTGCCCGCAGTCGTTCCACACCTCGATCGCCGGCTCCCCGTAGGCCCAGCCCAGCACCGACAGCGAGGTCGGGTTGAGACGGATGCGGGCCGCGAAGTCCAGCGGAAGCCCGAGCCAGCGGGCGCCTATGGAACGCAGGATGTGCCCGTGGGCGAAGATCAGCAGATCGCGGTCCTCGGAGCGGGCCCGGGTGACGACCTCGTCCGCGCGCGCGGTGACCTGTTCCAGGGTCTCCCCCTCGGGAACCCCGTCGCGCCAGATGAACCAGCCGGGACGGATGTCCTGGATCTCGGCCGGGGTCATGCCCTCGTAGGCGCCGTAGTCCCACTCCATGAGCGCGTCCCAGGTGGCCGCCCGCTCCGCGAAACCGGCGAGCTCGCACGTGTCGCTCGCGCGCGAGAGCGGGCTGGTGGCCACCTCGGCGCCGGCCAGCGCGTCGAACGGCGGCCGGTGCAGTCGCTCGCCCAGCAGCTTGGCGCCGCGCCGTCCCTCCTCAAGGAGCGGGATGTCGGTCCTGCCGGTGTGCTTTCCGGACAGCGACCATTCGGTCTGTCCGTGCCGGGCCAGCAGGATGCGCGGTGCCATGACGAGGAGCCTTTCCGGGACGGCGGCACGAATGAGAGGGTCGGCTCACTCGTGGACGACTGAGGAGTGGGTCACTCCATCATCGCTCACCCGCGCTCCGGGCAACCCGGGGGGCGATCTCCGCGTCCTTGAGATCCGGGGCGCTCCTTCGGGGCGTTCGCCCGCACCGTAAAATCCCGGGGTGGCCACGGACCGCCTGGTCACCACGAGCAGAGGGCACGAGCAGATGGGGGAGGGCGATCGGATGCCGCAGACCGATGCACCGCGTACCGAAGCGGCACCGCGCGCCCGGTCGGGCCGGTGGACCGCGCTCCGCGGGTCCACCGCGTCGCCGGTCCGTCTGCGCTGGTGGACCGAGGTACCGCTGATCGTCCTCGTGTACGCGGCGTACACCGCGGGCCGGCTCCTCGCCCGGGGCGACACGGACGGCGCGACGGATCACGGCCTGGAGATACTCCGGATCGAGAAGGTCCTCCACCTCAACGCCGAGCACCCGCTGAACCGGCTGTTCACGCGGGAGGCCTGGCTGGGGATACCCGCCGACTTCTGGTACGCCTCGCTGCACTACGTGGTCACGCCCGCGATCCTGATATGGCTGTTCCGCTCCCGGACCGTGCGCTACCGCGCGGCCCGCACCTGGCTGATGACCTCCACGCTCATCGGCCTGATCGGCTTCACCCTGCTGCCCACCTGCCCGCCCCGGCTGCTGGCGCCCGAGCACGGTTTCGTGGACACGATGGCGCAGTACAGCAACTACGGCTGGTGGGGCGCCGAGGCGAGCGCCCCGCGCGGCATGGGCGGCATGACGAACCAGTACGCGGCGATGCCGAGCCTGCACGTGGGCTGGGCGCTGTGGTGCGGAGTGATGCTGTGGCGGCACGGCCGCACCCCGGCGGCCAAGGTCGCCGGCGTGGTCTATCCGCTGTTCACGACCATCGTCGTGATGGGCACCGCCAACCACTACTTCCTGGACGCCGTCGCGGGCGTCGCGGTGATGGGGGCCGGCCTGCTGCTGACCCCGCTCGTGATGCGGGCGGCGAACCGTCTGCGGACCCTGCTGAAGATCCGTGCCCCGTGGGTCACGGGTGCCTCGGGGGGCGAGGGTTCCGCGATTGTCAGTGCGGGGTGCCAGACTTCCACGGGTGAACGAATTCCCCGACAGCGCGAGTCCCGACCCGGGCCGGGAGCCGAGCCGGGTGCCGCTCCCACGGACGCGGGGGACAGCGCTGCGTCAGCAGCTCGCTGAGCTGCGCGGTCCGGACACCGCGCCCAAGGCGCTGGACGCCCGCGCCCTCGCGGCGCTGGCCGCCAACCCCGGGTGCGACCGGCGGGCCCTCCTGGACGGCGTGGGCGTCGACAAGGCGAGACTGGCCGACGCGATCGGCTCGCCGTCCGCGTTCGGGATGTCGCAGTTCGCCTTCATGCGGGGCAACGCGTTCGAGGCGCGGGTCAAGGCCGACGGCGGCGCCGAGCTGCTGCGGCTGGTGCACGAGAAACTGGACCCGGGCGCCGTACCGCCGGGCACCGGTGCCGTGCCCGACCTGTCCGCGATCGGACCCGAGGGACGCACGGCCCGTACGGAACTGGCGTTGCGGGAGGCCACCGGGGCGGGCTCCTGGACCCTGCTCGACCATCCGATGCTCGCCCTGGACGTGGCGGGCTCCCCCGCCTTCCTCGAACCCGACGCCGTGGTCGTGCACCCCGACGGCGGCTGGACGGTCGTCGAGATCAAGTCGTTCCCGATGCTGGACGGTTCGGCCGACCCGGCCAAGGTGGGCGCCGCCGCCCGCCAGTCCGCCGTGTACGTCCTGGCCCTGGAGGAGGTCGCGGCCCGCCTCGATCCCGCACCCCGGGTCCACCACCGTGTCCTGCTGGTCTGCCCGAAGGACTTCTCCAACCTCCCCGCCGCCTCGGCCGTCGACGTGCGCAAGCAGCGCGCGGTCACCCGCCGCCAGCTCGCCCGGCTCACCCGCGTCGAGGACATCGCCGCCGCGCTCCCCGAGGGCCTCTGCTTCTCCCCCGGCCTGCCCGCCGAGGACCTGATCACGGCCGTCGAGGCGGTCCCCGCGACCTACGCCCCCGAGTGCCTGGCCGCCTGCGAACTGGCCTTCCACTGCCGGGCCCGCTCGCGCGCCGAGGGTGCGGTGACCTCGCTCGGCCGCTCGCTGCGCGCGGAGCTGGGCGGTCTGACGACCGTCCCGGACGTCCTGGCCGCGGCGCACGGAAGGGCGGGCGACCCCGAGGACCCCGCCGTCGCCGCCCTCAGACGCGCGGCGGTGCTGCGGGCGGAGGCCCTGGGCGGCCCGGCCGCCCGAGCCCGCGCCCGGACGGCGGAGGCCCCGGTACCGGCCGCGGTGGCGGCACCGACCGGCGTACGGGAAGCCCTCACGGCAAACCGCGAGGGCTCCGCCGGCGGCTCCCCCGCCGCACCCCCCACCGTGCCCCCCACCGTGCCCGCACCCGCGTCCCCCGCCCCGGAAGCCGGCACACCGCGAGCCGGGGCACCTCGGACCGGCGCACCCACGACCGGCGCATCCACGACCGCCGGGGTCGGGACACCCGGATCCCCGGACCCTGCGACCGGCCCACCGCACCCCGGTGCACCCCGAACCGGGGCGCCCCGAGCCGGGACACCCGCGGTCGGGACGCCCGGATCCTCCGGCGCGGGCGCGCCCGACGCGCCCGCGCCGGGTGTCGCGGACGGCCGGGAGGCGGACGTATGTCTCTGATCACCGCTCTCGCCCGGCTGGAGGCCGTCGACAGCGGCCGGGCCCAGCCCGCCGCGACCGTGCTCCACCGCCATCTCTCCGCACGGCCCCTGGTGTTCGTGCCGCTGACCACGGCGGGCGAGGCGGGAGCTCCGCTCGGCGCGCTCGTCGGCACGGACCGGGACGCGCCCCGGCTGCTGGTCGTGCCGCAGCCCCGCGACCGCGATCTGCGTTTCGCGTTCCTCGCCGACCTGGCGGACGTCGTCCTGCCGTACCTCGACGCGTACGCGGACGTGGTCGAGGCCGCCGAGCGCAGCGAGACGGACCCGGAGACGGGCAAGCGCGTCAAGGTCGAGGTCGAGCTGTGCGCGGACGCGCCGCAGCTGATCGTGCCGGGGCGGGCCGGCATCGAGTTCGTCCGGCTCCTCGGGCGTTCCACCCGTTTTCGGCGCACCGCCGAGCAGGATCCCGAGACACCGCATCCGGCGCCGCCGCGGGTCCCGCTGTTCGGGCGCTGGCTGACCCACTTCGGGGAGCGCGCCCGGGTGCCGGGCTCCGCCCTGCTCCTCGCCCTCACCGATGTGCTGTCCCGGCACTGGGCCACCGGGCAGAGCAGCCTGGAGGACCAGCACCTGGGCGCGCTGCTGGCCTGGCTCGATCCGCCGGAGGGCGCAGCGGGCGCCGAGGCCGCGGTGCGGGCCGAGCTCCAGCGGGACGCGCGCGGCCAGCTCGTGTGCCCGCCCGCGGGACCTGCCACGGACCCGGCCTTCGACAACCAGCTGCTGGCCCCGGCGATCGAACGCTACGACCGCGCGCGTACGGCGCTCGCGGCCGCCGAGGACGGCGTCGAGGCGGACGACCGGCTCGGTGAACTCACCGCGGCGGAGCGGGAGATCCGCGCCCTGGTGGCGAGCGTGACCCGGCCCACCTGGGACGCGGTCTGGCGCGGGCTCGACCTGCTGCGGGCGCTGCCGGAGGGGGCGCACGCCGCCGACCGGTGGACCCGCGACCGCTGGTCGTTCACCGGGCACCGCGACCGGGTCGTGGCGGGCGAGCCGCCGCAGCCGCGCCGCGACGACGCGGTCACCGCGGCGAACAAGCTGGCCACGCGCGAGCGCGAACAGGCGCGCCTGGACGCGCAGGAGGCTCTCGACGACCCGCTGGTCATGGCCGGCCGCCGGCTCGCGGGGGAGGCGTTCGCGGGCGAGGTCACCGAGGTCGTGATGGCGTACAGCGAGGGCAAGCGGCCGAGCCCCCGCCCCCTGGTCACCGTCCGCACGGACGACCGCCCGCACCTCGGCGAGCGGGCGAAGGTGTACCGCTCGCTCGGCGGGAAGCCCCAGGCCGCGGAGTTCGTGGGGTACGACGACGAGGGTGCCGCCGTGGTGCTGCGGATCACCGACAAGATGGGGCGGGGCAAGGAGCCCGAGGCCGGCTCCGTGCCGGAGAAGGGGGACCTCGTCTGCTTCACCCTCTTCGAGCACGAGCAGCGCGGCGGCGCCAAGCTGCCCGACCCGGAGGAGACGCCGTGGACGCACGGAAGGCCGCCGGGTGAGCCCGACGCCCAGCCGCTGCCGGACCCGGTGACCGAGGAGGACGTCCTGTGACCGCCGTCTTCGACCCGGGCGCCGAGGCGGCCCACGCCACCGACGCGATCCTGCGCGACACCCTGCACGGCACCGACCGCGGTGTCGTGGTCGACTCCCCTCCGGGCGCGGGAAAGTCGACGCTCGTCGTCCGCGCCGCCCTCGAACTGGCCGCAGCGGGGCGCCCGTTGATGGTCATCGCGCAGACGAACGCCCAGGTCGACGATCTGGTGCTGCGGCTCGCGGAGAAGGAACCGGGCCTGCCTGTCGGGCGGTTGCACAGCAGCGACTCTGATCCGTACGACAAGGCGCTCGACGGCCTGGACCAGGTCCGCAAGTCCACGAAGGCGGCCGATCTGGCGGGCCTGGACGTCGTCGTCTCGACGGCGGCGAAGTGGGCCCACGTCAAGGGCGTCGAGCCGTGGCGCCACGCCATCGTCGACGAGGCGTACCAAATGCGCTCGGACGCGCTCCTCGCCGTCGCCGGGCTCTTCGAACGGGCGCTGTTCGTGGGCGACCCCGGGCAGTTGGACCCGTTCGCGATCGTCGGCGCGGAGCAGTGGGCGGGGCTCTCGTACGATCCGTCCGCGTCCGCGGTGAGCACGCTGCTCGCGCACAACCCGCAGCTGCCGCAGCACCGGCTGCCGGTGTCCTGGCGGCTGCCCGCGTCGGCCGCACCCCTGGTCTCAGGTGCCTTCTACCCGTACACACCGTTCCGCAGCGGCACCGGGCACGGCGACCGGCGGCTGAACTTCGGTGTCCCTTCGGACGGTTCGGGCACGGACCGGGTCATCGACGAGGCGGCCGAGTCCGGTTGGGGCCTGCTGGAGCTGCCGGCCCGGCACACTCCGCGGACGGACCCGGAGGCGGTCCGGGCGGTGGCCGGGGTCGTACGGCGGCTGCTGGACCGGGGCGGCGCGGCCACGTCGGAGCGGGCCGAGGAACCGGTGCCGCTGACCGCCGAGCGGATCGCGGTGGGCACGGCGCACCGCGACCAGGCCGCGGCCGTACGGGCGGCGCTGGCCGCTCTCGGCGTCACGGACGTCACCGTGGACACGGCGAACCGGCTCCAGGGACGGGAGTTCGACGTCACGGTGGTCCTGCATCCGCTGTCGGGGCGGCCCGACGCCACGGCGTTCCATCTGGAGACCGGACGTCTGTGCGTGCTCGCCTCCCGGCACCGGCACGCGTGCATCGTGATCTGCCGGGAAGGAATCACGGAGTTGCTGGACGACCACCCGTCGACCGAGCCCGTACAGCTGGGGGTGACCGTGAAGTTTCCGGATGGCTGGGAGGCCAATCATTCGGTGCTGTCGCATCTGGCCGAGCACCGGGTCGCCTGGCGGCCCTGAGCGGCGCTCCGCTCGCCCCTTCGGGCCCACTTGCGCGGGCGCGAGACAATGGACGGTGGCCCTTTTCCGAGAGGGGCCCCGAACCGTACGAGGAGGAGAAGACATGGCGGAGCCCACGCCGCGTCGGAACGAACCGCGGCTACGCCCCGCGCCCCTGCTCTTCGAGCCCGCGGAGGCCGCCGGGGATCCGGAGCATTTCTTCGACCTGGAGTCGATCGACGATCCGCGCGCGCTGCTCGACCGGTCCACCGAGCTGGCCCAGGCGTTTCGCGCCGCCGCCGACCGGGCCGTCGAGTTCCAGGCCATCGCGGCCGCGCAGCTCGCCGATCCGCGCCGTTTCGACCGGCTGACCACCGCCTCGATCGCCGAGCGCGCCGAATGGACCGAGGACTACGCGAAGAAGATGGTCGAGTTCGGCCAGGACCTGCTGCGGGGCGCGGAGGGCAGCGGACACGGTCACGGGGTGACCGACACGCTCTGAGGCGCACCGCCCGGGCCGGACGGCCGGCCTCGCCCCGTCCACGCCCTGGCATATGCCAGCCGGGCAAGATACTCCACCTCACCCCCGCCTGTCCCGGTTTCCGGCAACCCTCCGGGGCCGGGTGCTCACCGCCGGTAGATGTATCCGGCATGAGCAGCACACGGAACCCGTCGAGCAGCGGCCCGCACAGCCCCGGAGCGATGCCGCCCGAGCGGCTGGACGTCTCGGGCGTCACGGCCGAGGGCGCCGCCTGGCTCGCCTCGGCGGGAGCGTATCCGCGCAGCACGCTCGCCCTGTGGCGGGAACGGCCCGACGCCCCGGTCGTCCTGCTCTGCGGCAGCGCCTTCGACGTCGTCAGCGCCTCGGCGCTGTTCGGACGGCGGATGCTCGACCGGCTCTGGGACGAGGGCCCGGGCTCGGGCCCGGTGGCGGCCTACCGCGGCCGGATCCTGCTGTTCGCCGCCCCCGGCACCGCCCAGCGACTCCCCTCGCTCATGGAGTGGGAGGAATGGGGCACGGCCGCGCCGGAGCCCGAGGGCACCGGGGAGCGCGGTGGACACGCCGGGGCCGACGGGACGGCCGGAGGCGCGGGCGCCGGGTACGGCGGGCCAGTCGGAGCCGGGGGTGCCGGGTGCGGCACGGCGGCCGGATCCGGTGGCGCGGAATGCGGCCGGACGGCCGAGGGCACGAGGGCCGGAGTGACAGCCGGGGCTGAGGTTGCCGGGAACGGCTGGGCGGCCGGAGGCCAGGTCGCCGGGTACGGCGGGACGGCCGGAAGCGCGGATGCCGGGTTCGGCGGGACACCGGGGGGCGCGGGCGCCGGGTACGGCGGGCCAGTCGGAGCCGGGGGTGCCGGGTACGGCGGGACAGCCGGAGGCCAGGTCGTCGGCGGCGGGACGGGTGGTGGCGTCGATTCCGGGTACCACCGGCGGGTGGGGCGGTGCCGGGAGGTGCCGCCGCTCCTCTGCCACGGCACGGGGGACGCGGTCACCGTGCCACCACTGAGCCCCGGCGTGGGCGGACCGGAGGCCGTCCGGGCCGAATCCCGCTGGCTGGTCGCCCCCGACACCCGGCTGCCCTGGCTCCCCGGCCCCGAGATCCTGCTCTGGGCAGCCGTGCGGGCGGCCCGCGCCGCGGCCTCGGCGGCGGTACGGATATCGATTTTTCCTCGCGCCGATCAGGATGCTAAGGTCTACGACGTCAGCAGGCGCCGCTAGCTCAGTTGGTTAGAGCAGCTGACTCTTAATCAGCGGGTCCGGGGTTCGAGTCCCTGGCGGCGCACGCCAACGAGAGCGGGATGTTTCGCGGAGACGCGATCGTCCCGCTCTCGTCGTTTTCGACCACCCCTCACCTCCGCCTCCCGCCTCCGCCCCGCGAGTACGGCGGCCGCTCAGCCCGTCGTGATCCTCACCGTCCAGGATCCCGAGGCCGTCCTGTCCTCCACTCGGACGCTGACGTTCGCGCCCGGCACCTTGAAGGTCTCGCCGAGCCGCATGGGGGCGTCCGCGAGAGGCGGGTACACCGAGTCCTCCCAGCAGGACTCGGTACGGGGGTGGGCGTCGAGGACCTGGATGGGACCGTTGCCCGACTCGGTCCCGCTGCGGACCCGGTAGACGAGGACGCCCTGCTCGCACGTCGAGCTGTCGTTGCCCCCCGATCCGCGGGCCTCCAGGGCGATCGCGCTGTCCGGACCCGTGGGGACCACCGCCAGCTTGGTGCCCCGGCCGGCCCCGAAGGGCTGCGAACCGGGCGGAGCGGCCACACCCACCGCGCTCGGGGAGGTGCGCGGCGCGCCCGCCGCACGCGAGGTGGCCCGCAGCGCGCCGGACGGCACCCGCGGCCCCTGCCACCCCGCCTCCCTCTCACTCGCGCCACCGGCCGCACCAGGCCCACTCACCCCGCCCGCCCCGTTGGCGTTGTCGGCCCCGTTCGACGAAGCCGCCGCGCCCGACACTCCGGACACACCCGATCCGTTCGACGAAGCCGCCGCGCCCGACACCCCGGACACACCCGATCCGTTCGCCGCACCCACCGCTCCCCCCGGGCTCGCGCCGGCCGAACCCACCGCCTGCCTGGCGGGGCCGGACTCCAGCGGTTCGAGCGTCAGCCGGGTGACGCCGGTGCCCACGACACACGCCACCTGGTGCGGTTCCAGCCAACCCAGCCGCCACTTGTGCCAGCCGAAGAAGTCCGGGGCGAGGCCGAACTGGCTTCCCATGAGGTCCCAGTCACCCACATAGGTGTCCCAGTCGCCCTTGCCGTCCGTGGGGCGGTGGTAGAGGTCGGGCAGGTCGAAGACATGGCCGGTCTCGTGCGCGAGGACGAGACGGTCCGGCGGGTGCTTCTCGAAGACCGTGACCACCCGCCTGATGTCCTTGCCGTCGGCGCGCAGCGGTGTGTCCAGGTTGACGACCTTCGTGGCGTCCGAGTCGACGCCCGGCGCGTCCGGGTCCGCGACGAAGTACACGACGTCGTAGCGCGAGAAGTCGATCTTCGGGTCGGCCACGGAGAGGGCGTCGCGCAGATAGGCGGACCGGTCACCGGCGTCCCAGTCGCGCTGTATGGCGTACGACGTGGAGGCGTGCGGCATTTGGATCCAGGCCCGCTGGGGATGCGGCCGGACCGTGAACCGGCCGTAGGAGGCCTGCTCGAAGAAGCGGCTGGTGGCGGGGAAGTAGTCACCCGTCAGCTCGGCCGGCGTGGTGCGCGGGGCGGAGTCGGGGAAGGACAGGAAGACCATGACGGCGTCCAGGGGGCGCGCGGGGCGCTCGTAGGCGGCGTTCCAGGTGTCCACGCCCTCCGAGTGGTGCGCGCCGGTCCGTGTCAGGGCGCACGGAGAGACCAGGGGTTCGGCCAGCGCGTGGCCCGGTCCGAGGGAGGTCGCGGCGAGCGCCGCCATCGAGGTGAACATGGCCGCGCCGCTGCGCCAGCGGGGCGCCCCGTCACGGACGCGACCGCGCAGGGCCCCGCGAGCGAGAACCCTCAGGGGCAGCGGACGCGGCACGTCGACCTCCGGATGCGGTTTCGGGACCACCGCACCCAGCCTGATTGAATTTGTACTATTTCGCCCTGTTTGTCTGCCCCGGAAGAGTGAGAGGCCGGGCGGGCCGACACCCCCGGACGTGCACGGAACGTCACCTGCGCTCGATGAGAGAGGGAACCGTCCGGATAACAGGCAGAAACGATCTGTCAGAACAGCTGGTTGTTCCTGGACACTGGACAGTGGCTGCACCGTTTCGGGGGCAGCCTCTATGATCGGCACACTTTCCTGCACGGACACGGCTTGTGCGGCCGCCCATCACCGGCCGACCGCCCCGAGAGACCCATACGAAGAACGAGTGCACTGCGGGAGCGAGCGGTGAGCGGAACGTCCGAAGGGCCGGCGCCCGCGGGAGACCTCGTCCGGCCGGCCGTCACAGAACGTCACGTCGACACGTCTTCTCGTCCGTCCGCCGGGACCTCTCCCGGCCCATTCGCCCCCTCCGTACCGTCCGTGGCGCCGGGGCCGCCTTCCGGGACGCCCGCACCTCCGGCGGCCCCCGACGGAACGTCACTCCGCACCTTCCACGCGGCCTTCGCCACCGCGCCTCTCGCGATGGCCGTGGTCGACCGCGACGGCCTGGTCGTCACCGCCAACGAGGCCCTGGGCACGCTGCTCGGCGCCCGCGCGGGAACCTTCGTCGGCCGGCCCGCGGCCGATCTGGTGGACCTCGCCTCCGACACCCGCACCTGGCACGCGTACCGCGAGATGCTCGGCGGGAGCCAGGCCCGGCTGCGCTGCACGCGCCGGCTCAAGCACCCCGACGGCCATGTCATCTGGGCGCAGGTCACGATCGCGCCGCTGCCCCCGCAGGAGCAGGCGGTCCTGATCTCGGTCACCGACATCGGCGTACGGCGTGAACTCCAGGCGCGGTTGCGCCACTTGCAGCTGCACGACCCGGTCACCCGGCTGCCCAACCGGGTGCTGTTCTTCGAGCGCCTGACGGCGGCCCTTGAGGCCGAGGCGTACGAGGAGTGCGGCACCGGCCGGATCGGGCTCTGCTATCTGGACCTGGACGGCTTCAAGGCGGTCAACGACACGCTCGGCCACCGCGTCGGCGACCGGCTGCTCGCGGCCGTCGCGGAACGCCTGACCCGCTGCGCCGAGGAGGCGGGCGTCACGCGGGCGGCCGCTCCGCTGGTGGCACGGCTGGGCGGGGACGAGTTCGCGCTGCTCGTCGAGGACTCCACGGGCACCGACCAGCTCGCGGACCTCGCCGAGTCCGTACTGAAGGCGCTCCAGGCGCCGTTCGACCTGTCGGGGCAGCGGCTGTCCCTGTCGGCGTCGATCGGGGTCGTCGAGCGGCGCGCCTCCGGCACCACGGCGACCGGTCTGATGCAGGCCGCGGACACCACGCTGTACTGGGCGAAGGCGGACGGCAAGGGCCGCTGGACGCTCTTCGACCCCGAGCGCAACGCGCATCGCATGACCCGCCAGGCTCTGTCGTCCACGCTCCGCGCGGCCGTCGATCGGGGTGAATTCGCCCTGGAGTACCAGCCGTTGGTGGGCATGGAGGACGGCGGTCTGCACGGGGTCGAGGCTCTCGTGCGCTGGAACCACCCGAGGTTCGGGACCCTCACACCGAACCGGTTCATCGGACTGGCCGAGGAGGACGGCTCGATCGTCCAGCTCGGCCGCTGGGTGCTGGCCACCGCCTGCCGCCAGGCGCGCCGCTGGCAGCTGGACCGCCCCGAGGCCCCGCCGATCTTCGTCAGCGTCAACGTCGCCGTACGCCAGGTCTGGGACTCCGACCTGGTGGCGGACGTGGCGAAGATCCTCGCGGAGACCCAACTGGCTCCGCATCTGCTCCAGTTGGAGCTGACGGAGTCGGCGGTGATGGGCTCGGCCGGCCGTCCGCTCCAGGCGCTCCAGGCCCTCAGCGACATGGGGGTCCGCATCGCCATCGACGACTTCGGCACCGGCTACTCGAACCTCGCCTATCTGAGCAGGCTCCCGGTGTCCGTGCTGAAGCTGGACGGCGCCTTCGTCCGCGGCTTCCAGTACGAGAACGCCGACGGGTCCTCGGGCCATCCGAACCCGGCCGACGAGGTCATCGTCGAGGCGCTCATCCAGCTGGCCCACCGGCTCGGCCTCACGGTCACGGCCGAGTGCGTGGAGACCGCCTCGCAGGCGGCGCGGCTGCGCGGCATCGGCTGCGACCACGGCCAGGGCTGGCTGTACTCGAGGCCGGTGACACCGGAACGCATCTCCGCGCTCCTGATGTCACCGGTCTGCCCTCAGACCTGAGTGGTCCGGTCCCCGGTCAACCCGTAGGCGTCCGCGATCAGTTCGTAGGAGCGCAGCCGCACGTCACCGCTGTGCGCGTTGCCGGTGATCATCAACTCGTCGGCCCCGGTGCGCTTCTGGAGCTCGTCGAGGCCGGCGCGCACCTCGTCGGCGGTGCCGTGGATGACATTGGCGTTCCAGGACCCGACGAACTCCCGTTCCATCGGGCTGAATGCGTAGGCCTCCGCCTCCTCGGGGGTCGGCACGAGACCGGGGCGCCCGGTGCGCAGGCGGACCATGCTCAGGGCGGCGGCCAGCACCTGCCTGCGGGCCTCCTTCTCCTCGTCCGCGGCGATGGCGGCGACCCCGATGAGGGCGTACGGGGCGTCGAGGACAGCGCTCGGGCGGAAGGACTCGCGGTAGAGGTCGAGCGCCGGGATCGTGTTCTGCGCCGAGAAGTGGTGCGCGAAGGCGAAGGGGAGCCCGAGCACCCCGGCGAGGCGGGCGCTGAACCCGGAGGAGCCGAGCAGCCAGACCGGCGGCCGGTGCGGGGACTGGACGCCGCCGGGCGAGGTCGCCTGGACCGGTCCGGGAACCGCGTGGATCCGGGCGTAGGGGTGGCCGTCGGGGAAGTCGTCGTCCAGGAAGCGGACGAGTTCCGCGAGCTGTTCGGGGAAGTCGTCGGCGCCCTCGCCGAGCCGCTGGGTGCGGCGCAGCGCGGCGGCCGTCGCCCCGTCGGTGCCCGGGGCCCGGCCGAGGCCGAGGTCGATGCGGCCCGGGGCCATCGCCTCCAGCGTGCCGAACTGCTCCGCGATGACCAGCGGGGCGTGGTTGGGCAGCATCACTCCGCCGGAGCCGAGCCGGATGCGGTCCGTGTGGGCGGCCAGGTGGGCGAGGATCACCGCGGGCGAGGAGCTGGCCACGCCGGGCATCGAGTGGTGCTCGGCCACCCAGTAGCGGTGGAAGCCGCGGGATTCCGCGAGGCGGGCGATGTCGACGCTGGTGCGGAGGGCGTCGGTCGCGGTGCGGCCCGCGCCCACGGTGACGAGGTCCAGTACCGACAGGGGTACGGGGGCGGTGCCCTGTGCCGTGCCTCGGATCTCGTCCCTCTCGGCCGTCTCGTCCACCGGGGTGCCTCCTGTTGCGTACGCGTTGTCTCCTTCCCCCTGCGAACAGGAGGGTGTCTCCGGTTATTCCCGCTCGCGGGCCGGGGGCGGGTCGTTTCGCCCCCTCCGCCCCTGCCCGTCCCTTTCCTCGGGGCTCCGCCCCGGACCCCTCTCCTCAAACGCCGGAAGGGCCGGAGCTTCCCGCCCGAGGGGCTGGATGTTCACGCCTGGATGACGGGTTCCCTGGTGAAGAGGGAGCCGAGGCGGGGGGCGTTGACCCGGCGGTCCGTCAGACGCAGGGCCTCCCAGACCGTGACCTGGCTCGCGGTGAGGACCGGTTTGGCCAGGTCCTTCTCCAGGTCCGTGAGGTGGGCGGCGGTGTGCAGGGCCGTGTCGGGCAGGAGGACCGCGTCGGCGTCCGGGTGGTCCGCCGCGCGGGCCAGCGCGAGGACGCCGTCGTAGTCCCAGCCGGCCGGCTCGGCGGCGGTGACGGCCGCGGAGCCGCGCACCGCGACCGCCTCCGTGCCGGTCTCCTTCAGGAACTCCGCGAAGAGCGCGACCACGTCGTCGGGGCAGGCCGACCCGATGGCTACCCTCCTCGCACCGATCTCCCGCGCCGCGTGCGCGAAGGCGAAGGACGTGGAGGAGGCGGGCACGCCCGCCGCCATGGCGAGGGCGCGCACCTGCTCGTGCGCGCCCTGCGCTCCGTGCACGAAGCTGCCGCCCGCGGACGCCCAGAGCACGGCCTCCGCTCCGGACAGACGCAGCTCCTCGACGCCCGCAGCGAGCCGGGGTGCCGAGCCCAGGTCGAGGAGCGCGTCCACGCGGTGGGCGTCCTCCGCCGTGTCCGTGTGGACGACGGTGAGGCGGACGTCGCTGCCGAGCAGCTGCTCGATGCGCGGGTAGTCGTCCTCGGCCGCGTGGCCCGGGTAGAGGATTCCGAGTGAGGTCATGCCCAACCTTCCGTAGCTTCGAGAAGTACGGGTCCCCTGCGGGCGGCCGGATCAATCAGCCGCCGACGAGGGCCCACCGCTCGGGTACCCAGTCGGCGCAACGGCGCTCACCTCCTCACCTGGTCGGCCGAGACCGCCGCCACCCCCGGTCCCGCCTCCGGCCACGGGCCGCACGAGGGAGGACCCCCAGGGCGGGCACGGGCCCGACGCGGGGAAACGGGCGGGCAACGGACCGTATGCGAGCCCGTGTTGACGACGGTAGGTTCGGGTGCGGGCGTGGTCGATCCGCGCGTCCCGGACACGTCGGGCCGCCCCCGGCCCCCGGTCGGCACCCCCCTCTCCCCCCGGTCACCTCGCCCCAGGATCTCCAGAGAAGCGGACTCGCATGGCGAAACGGTTTCCCCGATGAACGCCCGTACGGCCCCCGGATCGTCCCGTCCGCCGTCCCCCGCCACCCTGCTCGTCCTCGACGCCGACCCGCTCCCCCGGCTGGGCCGGCTCACCGGCCGGGTGCGGATCGAGCACGCCGACGAGTCCACGCTCGCGGAGCGCCTGCCGCACGCCGACGTCCTGCTCGTGTGGGACTTCGCCTCGCAGGCCGTACGCCGTGCGTGGCCGGGCGAGGGGCCGCGGCCGCGCTGGGTGCACACGGCCAGCGCGGGCGTGGACCATCTGATGTGCCCGGAGCTGGCCGCCTCCGACACGGTGGTGACCAACGCGCGCGGTGTCTTCGACCGGCCGATCGCCGAGTACGTGGCCGCTCTGGTCCTCGCGATGGCGAAGGACCTTCCGCGGACCTGGGACCTCCAGCGGCAGCACACCTGGCGGCACCGGGAGTCGCAGCGGGTGGCCGGGACCCGGGCCTGCGTGGTCGGGTCCGGGCCGATCGGGCGCGCGATCGTCCGCACGCTCAAGGCCCTGGGTGTCACCACGGCCCTGGTGGGACGCGTCCCGCGCACGGGGATCCACGGTCCCGGTGAGCTGGACCGGCTGATGGCGCGCGCCGACTGGGTGGTGTCCGCGGCTCCGCTCACCGCGGAGACGCGCGGGATGTTCGACGCCCGGCGCTTCGGGATGATGCAGCCCTCGGCCCGCTTCATCAATGTCGGACGCGGGCAGCTCGTCGACGAGGACGCGCTCGCCGAGGCACTGTCGAAACGGTGGATCGCGGGTGCGGCCCTCGATGTCTTCCGGCACGAACCGCTCGGCCGTGACAGCCCGTTGTGGGACGTCCCCGGTCTGATCGTGTCGCCGCACATGAGCGGGGACACGGTCGGCTGGCGGGACGAACTGGGCGCGCAGTTCGTGGAGTTGTACGAGCGTTGGGCCGCCGGCGGACCACTGGCGAACGTGGTCGACAAGAAGCGCGGGTACGTGCCGGGACACTGAACCGCCCGCGATGCCCGAAGCGGTTCGCATACATCGCATGCGCTCGGGTAGCCGCGCGGCCATGGCTCCACCACTTGGGAACGCAGACGCAAACGCCACGGGAAACGACAGACATCCGCCCGGGACGACCCGCCGGTCGCTGCTCGCGGGGGTCGCGGCGCTCGGTGCGCTCGGCGCCTCCGGATGCAGCCGCGTGGCCACGGCGTCCTCGACGGACGGAGGCGATCTCCTCGACCGGCTGAAGGCGCAGGGCGTCGTCCGTCTCGGCATCGCGGGCGAGATCCCCTTCGGCTACATCGACAGGGACGGACGGCTGACCGGAGAGGCGCCGGAACTCGCCAGGACCGTGTTCGAACGGCTGGGAGTACGGCGTGTCCAACCGGTGCCGACCGAGTTCGGCTCGCTCATACCCGGGCTCGACTCGCAGCAGTTCGACGTCGTCTCCGCCGGGATGTACATCAACGCCGAACGCTGCCGGCAGGTGATCTTCGCCGACCCCGACTACCAGATGCTCGACGCGTTCGTCGTGCGCAAGGGCAATCCGAAGGGGCTGCACGACTACAAGGACGTCGTGGCGAAGCAGGCCAGGTTCGCCACGGGCACCGGCTACGCAGAGATCCAGTACGCGGTCGAGGCCGGGTACAAGGAGAGCGACATCCTGATCGTGCCCGACCAGGTCGCCGGCCTGAACGCCGTCGAGGCGGGGCGGGCCGACGTCTTCGCGGGGACCGCTCTGACCGTCCGCGAGGTGGTGAAGAAGTCCGCCAAGGCCGAGAGCACCAAGCCCTTCGCGCCCCTGGTCAAGGGAAAGCCGCACGTCGACGGCGGCGGCTTCGCCTTCCGCTCGTCCGAGACACGGCTGCGGGACGCCTTCAACGGTGAGCTGCGGAAGATGAAGCGGAGCGGCGAACTCTTCCGGATTCTGCGGCCGTTCGGCTTCACCAGGGCCGAGATGACCGACATGACCGCGAAGGAGCTGTGCCGCGGATGACATCGGGACTCTGGAAACTCGTTCTCGAAGGGATCTGGGTCACCGTCCAACTGCTGTTCCTCAGCGCACTGTTGGCCGGGG
This sequence comes from Streptomyces sp. f51, assembly GCF_037940415.1. Taxonomy (NCBI): domain Bacteria; kingdom Bacillati; phylum Actinomycetota; class Actinomycetes; order Kitasatosporales; family Streptomycetaceae; genus Streptomyces; species Streptomyces sp. f51. Next base: position 2,660,921 of record NZ_CP149798.1, read on the forward strand.
CCATGTCCTTCGTCGCGGGAATCGCGCGCACCTCGCGGCTGTGGGCCGTCCGCTTCCTCGCGGGCCTCTACACCGAGGTGTTCCGCGGCACCTCCGCACTCATCATGATCTTCTGGGTGTACTTCGTGCTGCCGCTCGCCTTCGGCTGGCAGCTGGTCCCGCTGTGGGCGGGCACCCTGGCGCTGGGCCTGACCTACGGGGCGTACGGCTCCGAGATCGTGCGCGGCGCGCTGAACGCGGTCGATCCGGCGCAGCGCGAGGGCGGTATCGCGCTCAGCTTCACGCCCTGGCAGCGGATGCGGCTGGTCCTGCTGCCGCAGGCCGTGCCGGAGATGATCCCGCCGTTCTCCAACCTGCTCGTCGAACTGCTCAAGGGCACGGCACTCGTCTCCGTGATGGGCATGGGCGATCTGACGTTCAGCGCCAACCTGGTGCGGCTCGCCCTCCAGCAGAGCGCGGAGGTCTACACGTACGTCCTGCTCATCTACTTCGTCATCGCCTTCCTGCTCACCCGGCTCATGCGCGGTCTGGAGAAGCGGCTGAAGGCCGGGGTCGGCAGGGCGCCGGACCGCAGGCCTGCCCGCGAGGCGAAGCGGGCCGCGACGGCCGGTGCGGGTGCCGGTGCCGCCACGGGCGGGGGTGCGTCATGAGCGCCGTACCCCTCGGGAAGAAGACGACGATCGGTGGTGCCTCATGACCTGAGACTGGAACGCCGTCGGCGACTTCATGCCGCACTTCCGGGACGGCCTGCTGGTCACCCTGAAGGCGCTGGCCCTCGGCTCGGTGATCTCGTTCGTCCTCGGACTGGTGTGGGCGCTGCTGATGCGCGCCCCGACGCGCTGGGTGCGCTGGCCGGTCGGGGCGGTCACCGAGTTCGTGCGCGACACCCCGCTGCTGGTGCAGCTGTTCTTCCTCTTCTACGTGCTGCCCGAGTGGAACATCACGTTCTCGGCGCTGACCACGGGTGTCATCGCGATCGGGCTGCACTACTCGACGTACACGATGCAGGTCTACCGGGCCGGTATCGAGGGCGTGCCCGCCGGCCAGTGGGAGGCGGCGACGGCGCTCGGCCTGCCCACGCGGCGCACCTGGACGGCGGTGATCCTGCCGCAGGCGGTCCGCCGTGTGGTGCCCGCGCTCGGCAACTACGTCATCGCGATGCTCAAGGACACCCCGATGCTGATGACCGTCACCGTGCTGGAGATGCTCGGCGAGGCGCGGCTGTACTCGCAGCAGCACTTCCAGTTCACGGAGCCGCTCACGGTCATCGGCGTGGCCTTCATCCTCATTTCCTACCCGGCTTCCCTGCTGCTGCGAGCCCTGGAGCGACGCCTTGTCCGCTGATACGAACACCGAGACCAGCCCCCTGGACGACCTCGCCAATCCCCCGGTGGACGGCAGCGAGCTGATCCGCTTCGACAAGGTCACCAAGCGTTTCGGGGACAACACCGTCCTCGACGGGCTCGACTTCCGCGTCGACTCCGGCAAGCACGTCACGCTGATCGGCCCTTCGGGTTCCGGCAAGACGACGATCCTGCGGCTGCTGATGACCCTGACCCACCCGGACGAGGGCACGATCACGGTCGCCGGTGACCGGCTGTTCCCCGCGCAGGGCAAGCAGATCCGCGAGGTCCGCAAGAAGATCGGGATGGTCTTCCAGCAGTTCAACCTGTTCCCGAACATGAGCGTGCTGCGGAACGTCACCGAGGCGCCCGTGACCGTCCTCGGACTGTCCAGGGACGAGGCCGAGGAGCGGGCCCGGGGGCTGCTGGACCTGGTCGGCCTCGCGGACAAGTGCGACGAGCGTCCCGGCCGGCTGTCCGGAGGCCAGCAGCAGCGCGTGGCGATCGCCCGGGCGCTGGCGATGCGGCCGCAGATCCTGCTGCTGGACGAGGTGACGTCCGCGCTCGACCCCGAACTGGTGGCGGGCGTCCTGGACGTGCTGCGTGACATCGCCCACACCACGGACATCACCATGCTCTGCGTGACCCACGAGATGAATTTCGCCCGGGACATCTCGGACCAGGTCCTCATGTTCGATTCCGGCCATGTCATCGAGTCCGGGCCGCCGGAGCAGATCTTCGGCGATCCGGAGCACGAGCGGACCAGGGAATTCCTCGGCGCGGTCCTCTGAAGCCGGGGAGCGGGCGAGGGGCGTGAGGGAGTGTTCCCGGCAAGGCGCGAGGTCCGGCCGCCGGGGCATGCCCGGGGTTCCATGCCTTTGGCATATGCCAGAGTGGTGCGCTCCTGCTGAGAGGCATGGAGCGCACCACGAATCTCGTCAACAGACCGCCGCGGACGGCACTTTGGCCGTTATCGTGTAAGGAGCCCAGCCGTCCGGGCCGACGTCATTTTTGAGCCGGGCCATGAAGCGCAGGGGGAAACCGTGGCGCTGATGAACGAGCCGACCGCGCCGTACCACTCGGCCCAGGACGCGCTGCGCGTCCTGGAGACGGTCTCGCAGCAGACCACCGGCGTCACGGCGACCGAACTGGCCCGCAGGGCCGGCCTCGGCACCGACCGGCTGAGCGGACTGCTGCGCATGCTGCGCCGCGAGGGGTACGTCGAACAGGTCACGGACGGGGCGTACGTCACCGGCGCCGCCCTCGGCCGGCTCGGTTCCGCCCACGGCCGCGAGCAGGCGCTGCGCGACAAGCTCCAGCAGACGATCGACCGGCTCCGCGACTCGGTCGGCGCCGCCATCTACATCAGCCGGTACATCGACGGCGAGGTGCACGTCACCCAGTACGCGGAGAGCCCGGCCACCCCCGCGGTCAACGAATGGGTCGACTTCCGCTCCTCCGCGCACGCCAGCGCGGTCGGCAAGAGCCTTCTCGGCCAGCTCGACCACAACGGCCGCCGCGACCACCTCGCCCGGCACAAGATGGCCCGGCTCACCTCGCGGACCATCACCAGCGAGCGGCTCCTGCTGTCCCGTCTCGACTCCCAGCCGGCCACCGTGCCCGTGCTCGACCTCCAGGAGTACGCGATCGGCACGGTCTGCGCGGCCGTCCCGATCACGGCGGGCTCCTCCGTCGGCTGCCTCGCGCTGTCCCTCCCGGTCGAACACGCCCACCGCCTGCGACGCGCCGCGGACACGCTGAACCGCGAAGCGGCTCCGGTGCTGCTCTCCCTGGCGATCTGACAGCCGGCGCACAGAAGGGTCCCGCGGCCCGCGCGCGGCTGGTCGGAAGCACCCCCACGGACCAGGTAGTATTTCTTTTGTCGCCGACCGCGCAAGCGGTGGGCGAGAGTCATGCGCCGCTAGCTCAGTTGGTTAGAGCAGCTGACTCTTAATCAGCGGGTCCGGGGTTCGAGTCCCTGGCGGCGCACCTCGACGAAGGCCCTCCACTCCTGTGGGGGGCCTCTCGCGTGTCCTGGGTCATCCGGCCCGCCCCGCCGTGACGAACTGGGTCAGCACCCGCGCCAGCAGTTCCGGGTCCCGCGCCCCGCACAGTTCGCGCGCCGAGTGCATCGACAGCCCCGCCACCCCCACGTCGACCGTCGTGACGCCGAGCCGGGCCGCGGCGATCGGACCGATCGACGTCCCGCACGGCATCGCGTTGTGCGAGACGAACGGCTGCCAGGGCACCCCGGCCCGTTCGCACGCGGCGGCGAACGCGGCGACCCCGACGCCGTCGCTGGCGTACCGCTGGTTGACGTTGACCTTGATCACGGGGCCGGCGTTGGGCAGCGGCCGGTGGTCCGGGTCGTGGCGTTCGGCGTAGTTGGGGTGGACCGCGTGGGTCATGTCGGAGGAGACGCACAGGGAGTCGGCGACGGCCCGGTCGAAGTCCTCGCGGCCACCGCCCCTGGCGGTCACGGAACGGGCCAGCACCCGTTCCAGGAAGGGACCCTGGGCGCCGGTCTCCGATCCGCTGCCGACCTCCTCGTGGTCGAAGGCGGCGAGCACCGGTACGGACGCGGGCGGATGCTCCGAGCCCGCCGCGGCGACCAGGGCGGTGACCGCCGCGTGCACCGAGATCTGGTTGTCGAGGCGCGGCGCGACGATGAACTCCTCGTCCGCGCCCAGATATCCGGGCGGCTGGATGTCGTGCAGCATGAGGTCCCAGCCGAGGACCTCCGCCGCCTCGGCGCCGGCCGCGTCCGCGAGCCGGCCGAGCAGGGCGCCGGGCTCGCGGCCGCCGAGCCCCCACAGCGGGGTCATGTGCCGCTGCCGGTCCAGGGCGAGCCCCTCGTTGACGGCCCGGTCGAGGTGGATGGCGAGCTGCGGCACCCGCAGCAGCGGCTTGTCCACGCGGACCAGCCGGGTCGAACCGTCCCGCAGGGCCAGCCGCCCCGAGACGCCGAGGTCCCGGTCGAGCCAGGTGTTGAGCGGCACCCCGCCGTAGATCTCCACGCCGATCTGCCGCCAGCCCGCCGAGCCGGTGTCCGGCGCGGGCTTGACCCGCAGGTTCGGTGAGTCGGTGTGGGTGCCGACGATCCGGAACGGGGTGCCGGCGGGGGCGCCCGGCGGGACGTACCAGGCGAGCAGGGCTCCCCCGCGCACGACGTAGCGGCCGCCCTCGGCCCCGGCCGCCCAGTCGTCCCGCTCCCGCAGCTCCGCGAATCCCGCCTTCTCCAGGCGCTGCACCGCGCTCGCCACCACGTGGTACGGCGAGGGACTGGCCCGGACGAACCCGAGCAGATCGTCATTGTGTCCGCGGTCGAGCGTGTCATGTGTGGGGGACATGATTGCCTTTCGGATGCGTCGAGGTGGGTGGGGTGGGGGGGCGTCGGATCGCCGTGCCGGGACACGCGGACCCCGGCCGGGCCGATCGGTCAGGCGCGCCGATCCGCCGGGCGCGTCGATGGGACAGGTCCGCCGATGGGCAAGATCCACCGAAGGGCCAGGTCCGCCGGGCACGCCGATCGGCCAGATCCGCCTAAGGGCCAGATCCGCCGATCGCCGGGCGGCTGCATCTCGGGAGGCGCGCGGAGTCTCAGGAGAGCGCCCGGCCCCGGCCGGAACCGCGGACCGCCGGGCAGCGCACCCGGTCGTGGCGGCCGGACCGCCGGGCAGCGCACCCGGTCGTGGCGGCCGGACCGCCGGGCAGCGCACCCGGTCGTGGCGGCGGGCCGCCCGGGAGGCGACCTGGACCGCAGGGGCATGACAAGTTCCCCTCCGGGTGCCGGCCTCGCCGCCGCCCACGCCGCACAGGTCACCGACACCCCTGATCTCACCGGCGTCACCGATGCCGTCCGCAGGAGCGGGAGCCGCGGCGGCCTCGCCCCGCGGGTTCCGTGTCCGCGACCCGGATCAGGCAACGCGACGCCCCTCCTCGCTCGGCCCGGGCCTCCGGCGCAGGGCCCCTCGGCACATGTGCCCGGACATCCTCCCCGCGGAAGGCGGCCGGGATGCCTCCCGCCGCCACCGGACCGTCGCGGCGGCGCTACCGGGTCAGCAACTCCTCCCGGCCGTGCGCCCGGTACCCGGCCACCAGGGCGTCCACATCCGCCGCCGTCAGCCTCCGGTACGCCGGCTCGCCCGGGGGCCGCCACCACACGGGATCGGCGCCGCGGAAGCCCTCGCGCCGCAGGGCCACCCGGTGGATCTTGTTGGTGGCGGTGACCGGCATCCGGTCCACGATCCGCAGGAACCGGGGTGCCATCTTCGTGCCGAGGTCCGGCTGGGCGAGCAGGAATCCGGCGAAGGCCGAGGGCTCGAAGCGGGCGCCGTCCTTCAGCGCGAGCGCCGCCATCACCTGGTCGCCCGCCACCGGATCCGGCACGGCGTACACCGCCACGGCGGCGGCGTCCTCGTACCGGGCGAGGATGTTCTCGATCATCGCGGCGGCGAGGTTCTCGCTGTCGACGCGCAGCCGGTCGTCGGTCCGTCCGGCGAAGTAGAGGAAGCCGTCGGCGTCGCGGTAGAAGAGGTCACCGGTCCAGTACCAGTCCTCCCCCGAGCCGGATTCCCCCCGCCCCGGCGCCGCTCCCCTGCGCCGGGCCTCCTCGGCCTCGGGGTTGCGCCAGTACCCCTCGAAGAGACTGGTGCCGCGGTTCACCAACTCCCCTATCGCCGTGTCCCCGTTGAGCAGGCGCCCGGCTCCGTCGAACACGGCGGGCGGGCACGCGCGCCCGGTGTCCGGGTCGATCACCGCGAGGTCGTCCGTGGGCGCCGCCCGGCCGATGGCCCCGGCCGGGGTGCCGGGCACGCGCTGGACGGAGGCGCCGCCCTCCGAGGAGCCGTACCCCTCGACCAGCCGCGCCCCGAAACGTTCCTCGAAGGCGGCCGCGTCGACCGCGCCGGCCTCCGTGCCGAACCCCATCCGCAGCGGGTTGTCCCGGTCGTCCGGACGCGCGGGCGTGGCCAGCAGATACTGCACGGCCCTTCCGACGTAGGTGAAGTACGTGGCCCCGCAGGCCCGTACGTCGGGGAGGAACCCGGAGGCCGAGAAGCGGCGGCGCAGCGCGATCCCCGCGCCGGCCGCCAGCGCCGGGGCCCAGTCGGCGATCACCGCGTTGCCGTGGAACATCGGCATGCAGATGTAGTGGGTGTCGTCCGCGCGCACTCCGAAGTGGTCGACCAGCGAGCGCCCGGCGGCGGCGATCCGGCCCTGGGTGCAGATCGCCGCCTTGGGCGCGCCCGTCGAGCCGGAGGTGAAGAGCAGCAGGAACCGGCTGTCCGGACTCGCCCCGGAGTCGTCCGGCTTCGCTCCCTCGTAGGTCCTCAGGAGTTCGGCGTAGGCGTCCGTACCGGTCACCAGGACGCGTACGCCGGGGAGTTCGAGTCCGTCGAGGAGCGGCAGCCGGGCCCGCTCGGTGACCAGGATCCGGCAATCGGTGTGGACGATGTCGCGGGCCAGTTCGGGGCCGCGCCGGGTCGGGTTGATCCCCGCGACGGCGGCACCGGCGAGGGCGGCCGCGCTCAACCACAGCGGGTATTCGGGGGTGTTGTCGAGCAGCACCCCTACGTGCGGCTCGGCGCCGGGCGGCAGCAGGTCGGCGAGCAGCGCCGCCCGTGCCGCGGCGCCCGCCGCCACCCGGTGATGGCTGATCACGTGTCCCTCGAACCACAGCCCCGGCCGGTGGTCGCCCCACCGCTCCCGCACGAGCTCCCCGACGGTACGCCTCCTGGAGTCCATGGCGACGTAAGATAATTGACGGTGCGTCAGATGGGGAGCCTCGTGCGTCAACCCCCGAGGAACCCGTCAACGCCGGAGGACATCTCGTGGAAGGTGATCATGAAGCCGACGCAGAAGCTGACGATCACGCCGCAGAACACCAGCATGCCGAGGGTGCCCGCGAACGCCTTGCCCGGGCTCGGCGGCAGCGCCGTGGCCTTCTCGGGACGCCCGGCGGTGTAGTACGCGGGGACGATGTCCCCCTCGACCACGGTCGCGGGGCCGTTGCGCTCCTCGAAGCGGATCGCTCGGCCGTCGCGGGTGGTGAACTCGTAGACGTGGTGCAGGGTCGTGGTGACGGCGGTGTCGTTGCCGCCCCCGCCGACCGTCGTGTACGAGCGCAGGCAGCGCGCCTCCGCGGTCAGTCCGCTGCTCCAGGCGTTGCGCAGCTCCAACGCGCGGCGCACCGTAGCGGCCGCCATCAGGAGCACCCCGACGATGATCAGGCTGGGTATGGCATAGAAGAACACACTCATGACGATCCCCCGGTGGTCCGGCACTGTTCCCCGCACGTCGGCATGGTCATGTCGACGTGCGGGGAACATACCCGCCCCGGCACCGTCAGCGCCTCAAGGAAGGCTCAGAACTCGGGCCTCGGAGGTGGGGGCTCAGAGGCCCGGGTTCAGCTCAGGAGGCCGGGGCTCAGAACGTGACGTCCGCGCAGGAGTAGAACGCGTTCGTCGTGTCCGCGACCGTCCACACCCCGAGGATGACGTGGTGCCCGGTCCTGCCGCCCGGCAGCGTGCCGGTGTGCGTGAGCGTGGCCGGGGGGCGCTGTCCGTTGTAGGGGACCGTCAGGAACGGGGTGGTCTCCAGGTCCGCGCGGGTCAGCGCGTGGTTCTGGTTCCAGCCGGTCTTGGTGATGAAGTACTTGAAGTCGGTCGTCGCGTGCATCGCGGTGAACTGCCAGCGGAACGTGTAGGTCTGGCCCGCGGTGACCTTGGTCGTCGGCCAGGCGGTGCCGGCCGGAGTCTTCGGCTGGTCGAGCTGGCCGAAGTTGGCGTGCCCGGCGGAGCAGATGCTGCCGTCGGCCGGACCGGCCGCCGGGAAGTCCTTGAGTCCCTCGACGCTCTGCGGCTCCCATTGGATGTCACCGCAGTCGGCCACGATGCCGCCGTTCGCGGCGCACATCTTCTGCCTGCTGAGGGGCTGGTCGGTGTAGCCGTGGGCACTGGCTCCGCCGGTGGAGAGCACGAAGGTGCCCGCCGTCGCGAGGCCGAGCGCCGCCGCGTACATCTTCGCTTTCCGGCCGGTGCGCGACCGGCGGGTGGGGTGATGGTTCGTCCGTGTGCGCATGCTGCCGCTCCTGGAGGACGTGGGGGATGTTCCCGTGAGGCGCCCGCGCGAGGTTCAGGTCTAGACCAAGTGCCAGATTATTGCGGGTAGTTGAACATGTCCATACCAATGGCCGACCCGCCCGCTCCGCTCCGCTCCGGCCGGCCGCTTCCACCCGGGCCCGCGATCCACGAGGGCTACGAGACCTACCAGGTCCACGAAGGCCAAGAGGGGTACGAGGTCCACGAGGTCCACGAGGACTACGGGGACATCTCCCCGCGTCCCGTGCAGAACGCCACCGTCAGGTCCTTCACCAGCGCCTTGCGTTCGTAGTCGTCCAGTTCGACCAGCCCGCGCAGGGTCAGCCGGGTCACCGTGTCCTCGACCGAGTCGACGACCGAGCCGAGCACGCTGTCGCGGTGCTGCGCGTCCAGGGCCGCGATCCGGCGGCGCTGCATCACGGCCGCGATCTCCGGCGCGTACTCGATCCGGGTCGGCTGCGCCGAGAAGACCTCAAGACCCACCGGGGCCGTGTCCGCGGCCACCATCCGGGTCAGCGCCTCCCCGACCGCGTCCGTGTTGCGCAGGGTCAGGTCCCTGATGACGGCGGGCGGCAGCTCGGCCGGCAGCTGCGAGAGCACCCGGGACAGGGCCGCCTCCACGCACTCGCGCAGATACGTCCGGTGGTCGTCGACCGCGAGCGTGGCCCGCGCGGTGTCCTTGACGCGCCACACGACGAGCACGACCACCCGCAGTTCGACCCCGTTCGAGTCGACCACGGACATCGGCTCGCTGCGCCAGTGCCGCAGCCGCACGTCGACCCGGCGGCGCAGCACCAGCGGGTTGACCCACATCAGACCGGTGCGCCGGACCGTGCCCCGGTAGCGCCCGAACAGACCGAGCACCCAGGCCCGCCCGGTCCTGCCCCGGGCGAGCCCGCCGAAGCCGAACAGACCGAGGGCGCCGGCCCCCGCGTACGCCGCCCACTGCGCGGGCCCGAGACCCACGCCCGCGCGCCCGTGCAGCTCGAGCGCCGCCAGCACGGAGGGCGGCAGCAGGCCCGCCCACCAGGTGGTGAGAGCACATCCGGCCACACCACAGGCCCCGGCCAGCACTCCCGCCGCGCCCGGCAGCACCCGCGCGGGCCGTTCGACCAGCTCGGGATCGGCCTCCGGCACCGGGCGCGGAGGCCTGCCGGGCGCGGGCCGCCGTACCCTCGGCTGCTCCCCCGTACCCCGCCTGCGGCCCACGACGGCGGGTGCGAGCGGCACGGCCACCGGGTCGGGGTCGTCGCGGAAGAGCAGATGGACGGGGATCTCGGTGGTGACCTCGTTGTGGATGAGCCGGGCGGACCGGTGACCGCCCCCGCACTCGGCCGCCGGGTCGGACCGGAGGTCCGCCGGGGGTGCTCCCTCGGACTCCGGGGTGTCTGACGTCGTCGTACTCATAGCTGCCTCCATGCCTCCGCGCCTGGAAGTGTGTTCACGAGCCGTGGGGAGCCCGGCCGCTCCGCTCAGGAGAAGAGCCGCCGCCAGGTCTCCGGTCCCGGGTAGCCGTCCGCCGCGCCGCCGCGCCAGCCCTGGGCCCGCTGGAACGCCTCGACGTTGCGCCGGTCCGCCTCGCCCCAGCGCGGCCCCGGGCCCGATGCGTAGTACGTGCCGAACCCCTTCTTGACCAGCTGCTTTCCCAGCTGGGTCACATGGGCGTCGTTCGCTCCGGGCCGGAACACCGCGCGCCCGGGATAGCCGGGCACGGTGTGCGAGGATCCGGGTCCGGCCGTCACGGCGGGAATGTTCCGGCCCTTCCCGCCGACCAGGTACGACCAGGTCTTCGGACCCGGCAGCCCGTCCGCGTCGGCTCCCTTCCAGCCCTGCGCCCGCTGGAACGCCTCGGTCGCCCGCCGGTCCGCCGCCGACCAGCGCGGACCGGGCCCCTTGGTGTAGAAGCGGCGGCCGCCCCGGTCCACCAGGAGCCGGCCGAGCTGGGTGACGTAGGCGTTGTTCGCGCCGGTCCCGAAGTACGCGGCCCCCGGGTAGCGGGTCGAGGAGGACGGCAGGGCACCGCCCGCGCCCTCCGTGATCCCCCGGTAGCGATAGGGCACGTAGCGGTCCGAGTTCGTCCAGTACGCGTACGGGGTGGGCTGCTTCCTGGCGTGCGGCGGCGCCTGTTCGTAGGCGACGTACTGGGTGTGGGTGTGGTCCGTCCAGCCGCCGAAGATGACGACGTGCGAGCCCTTCTCGGGGTTGTCGGGGTTGTGGAAGAGCAGGATGTCGCCCGGCTGGAGCCGGTCCCGGCTGATCCGCACCCCGAAGCTGTCGAGGCTTCCGGTCCATTCGTTGCCGGGCAGGTTCCAGGCCATCGAGACGAAGCCGGAGCAGTCCTGCCGGTACCCGTCCCGCCAGTAGTCGTCCATGCTGTACGGCACCTGCGCGTCGATCCAGGTCATGGCCCGGTTGAGGATCGCGGTCCGCGTGGTGGCCGTCGCCCGGACCGCCTTGCCTGGCCTGACGGGCAGTGCCGGTTTCCCGGCGGGGCCGTGCAGCGGTGACCGGTGACCCTGAGGGGTGTCCTGCTGTCCGCCGGCCGGGGGAACGCCGGGCCGGAGGGGTGCGTGCACGGCGGCGGCCGCCGGCACGGCGCCGAGCGCGGACCCCGCGGCGGCGGCCAGGGCCAGCGCCATGGGGGCACGCGCCACCCCCGCGCGCGCGAGGACATGGGCGCGGGCCGCCGGATGACCCAGAGGTCCGGACGGCCCGAGCCGGGAGGAAAAGGGCAGGACACGCCGCCAGTGGACGCATCCGGGGCAATCGCAGTCACTCGCGGGATCGACTTCCTCGAAGACCGGAGCCTTCATGTGACGCCCCTCACGCTCAAGATTGAAATGTCCGCAATTCTGCACATTCGTCAGTTTCTCAACTGTCATCCGGGGCCGCACGTTGACGGTCCGAATGATGTACGGGGCCACCCTCGGCCACCCCGGCGCCGCCGGCCCGGTCGGGAGCACCCCCGAGGGTCGGGTAGAGTTTTCCCTGTCAGCAGGCGCCGCTAGCTCAGTTGGTTAGAGCAGCTGACTCTTAATCAGCGGGTCCGGGGTTCGAGTCCCTGGCGGCGCACCGACCGGAAGGCCTCCTCGTGAGAACGAGGGGGCCTTTCGTCATGCCCGGAGACGGCTCACGGGGGCCGGCGGCCCGCCGCGGACTTGGCGTCAAACAGTCTAGGAACCGCAGCGCTCATCCGTTCTAGGGTGGGCTCAAGTGGCCTCCATAACAGGCCACTTGCTTGCTCCGGCCCGAACGCGTCACTCCGGTGGACGGGCCGATGACCTCCCGCGCCGGCGCCGGGTTACTCCCGCAACCCGTGCGCCCGCGGTCGAGGACCAGCCCGGTCGGCGGCTTCGGGGGATCCGGCCGCCGACCGGGCCCGGTACCGGGCGAGCGCGCCACGCCGGGCCGCGCCCGCCCCGCGTCACCGCCCGCCGCCGCTCCCCACCGCACGCACCGCGCCGCCGCGCCTCACAGGCCGCTCCCCGTGAGATACGCCGAGACGACCACGTTCGCCGTGTAGGTGCCACTGGTGTGGTCGAAGGTCCCGCCGCAGGTGATCAGCCGCAGCTCGGCCCGCCCCGGCCGGTGCGCCCCGTAGGCCTGCCGGGCGTCGAAACGGTCGCGCGGCAGCACCTGGACGTCGTCCACGGTGAACTCGGCGACCGTCCCGTCGTCCCGCATGATCCGGACGGTGTCGCCGGGCTTGACGGTGCTGAGCCGGTAGAAGACCGCGGGCCGGGTCTCGGTGTCGACGTGGCCGACCATCAGGGCCGTACCCGCCGCCCCCGGCTTCGCCCCCGAGGCGTACCAGCCGACCACACCCGGCTGGTCGAACGGCGGCGGATCGATCGCGCCGCGCCCGTCGAGCCCGCGCTCCACGACCGGGGCCTGCACCCCCATCGAGGGAATGTCGACGCGCTGCGGACGGGCGGCACCCAGGGGCTTGAGCGCGGGAGGCAGCCGTACCTCGGGCGGCCGTCCGACGGCCGCGATGTCCCCCGTGGTGGGCGAGGAGGTCCCCAGCGGCAGATCCGTCACCTCGCGGCCCCACAGCCACAGCCCGAGCAGCAGCACCAGCCAGGCCACGCCCGTCAGCAGCCGGCCGACGCCGGGGGAACGCTCCGGTTCGGCCATGTCAGTCGCGGCCGTCGTCGCCCCGGCGCGCGCTGCGGACCGCGACGGCGATCACGGCGACGCTCGCGAGGACCAGACCGACCACGGCCTGCTTGACGCCGGGTCCGGCGGCGTGGGCGTCGTTCGCGGCGGCGAGCCGGGCGGTGCCGCCACCGCCCGCGTTCACGGGCGCGACCGGTGAGGCGGGCGCGGACACGCTCGGGGAGGAGTCCGGTGCCGGGACGGTGAGCGTGCCCTCGACCCGGTCGCGGTGACCGTCGCAGTCGACCTGGATGCCGTAGCTTCCCGGCGGCAGCGCGGTACGCACCCGGGTGTCCCCCACGAGCCCGCCGCCGCCCGGGCCGGTCAGCCGCGCGGCCGAGACGAAGGCGTCCGAGGCCGCGGTGCCCGTCCGGCCCGCGCAGCCCATGGCCCGCAGCCGGATGTCACTGCCCGCCGCCGGGGACATCGGGTTCACGGAGACACCGGCCGGTCCCGCGTCGGCCGCGTACGCGGCGGGCGTGAGAGCGGCCGCGACCACCGCGCCGGCGCAGAGAGTGAGTCGCACTGAGCGCATCGTGAAACCTCCAGACAACTGGAGACTCCCCCTCGCGGCGGCGGCCCGCATCTTCAGCGGGCCGCCACTGCTCCGTACGGGTCCGTGCGCACGGCGGGTTTGGAACCGGCCGGGCTCACGCGGGCGTTCGGACCGGGACCCGGGCATGCCCCGGCCCGCCGCCCGGACCTCGGCCTGGGTTCAGACGCGGTCGACCAGGTCCGCGATCGAGTCGACGATCTTCGACGGCCGGTACGGGTAGCGCTCGATCTCCTCCGGCGTGGTCAGTCCGGTCAGCACGAGGAAGGTCTGCATCCCCGCCTCCAGACCGGCCAGGACGTCGGTGTCCATGCGGTCGCCGATCATCGCGCTGGACTCGGAGTGCGCGCCGATGGCGTTCAGGCCGGTCCGCATCATCAGCGGGTTGGGCTTGCCCGCGAAGTACGGCTGCTTGCCGGTGGCCTTGGTGATCAGCGCGGCGACCGCCCCGGTGGCCGGCAGCGGGCCCTCGGTGGAGGGGCCCGTCTCGTCCGGGTTGGTGGCGATGAACCGGGCGCCGCCCTTGATCAGCCGGACGGCCTTGGTCATGGCCTCGAAGGAGTAGGTACGGGTCTCGCCGAGGACCACGTAGTCCGGTTCGTGGTCGGTCAGGACGTACCCGATGTCGTGCAGCGCGGTGGTCAGGCCCGCCTCGCCGATGACGTACGCCGTGCCGCCGGGCCGCTGGTCGTCCAGGAACTTGGCGGTGGCGAGGGCGGAGGTCCAGATGTTCTCGACCGGTACGTCCAGGCCCATGCGCTTGAGCCGGGCGTGCAGGTCGCGGGCCGTGTAGATGGAGTTGTTCGTCAGGACCAGGAAGGGCTTCCCGGACTCCCGCAGTTTCTTGACGAAGGCGTCGGCGCCGGGAATCGGCACGCCTTCGTGGATGAGGACACCGTCCATGTCGGTGAGCCACGACTCGATCGGCTTGCGCTCTGACATGTGCTGGGTCTCCTAGCCGTCCTGGCGTACGTACGCACGCGAACCCGGGGCTGCCGGAACGACGCTGTGCCGACGCGCCCAGCCTAGTCAGGGCGTCACGGGCGCGGCCGGGCCGGGCGGGGCCTCGCCCGGGCCCCACGGCCGGGGTCCGGGCTCGCGCGGTGTCAGCGCCGGCGCGGGCGGATCCGGCGGGCCAGGGCGAACAGTCCGGCTCCGAAGGCGACGAGCACGAGCGCCAGCGCGGCCAGGGCGGGCCGGTTCGGCCTGCCCTGGCCGGTCATGGCCAGCTGGGCGGGGGGCGGCGCCGTCGTGGCGCTCCCGGTGGCGGTCCCGCTGTCCTTGCCCGTACGGGAGCCGGTGCCGGGGCCGGCAGTGGCGGCGGCGCTGACGGCGGGACTCGCGCCGGTGCCGGTGTCCGGGGTGGCGTCCTGGTCCTCGCCCGTCCCGGGGTCGCGGCCCGCCTGCGCGTCAGTGTCCCCGGGGGCGCCCTCGATCCGGAAGCGGTAGGCGTTCGACTCCCCCACCCAGTCGCCGTCGGCGCCGTGCTTCTGCACCAGGGCCGCGTTCACGACGACGGAGTTCGGGGCGGTCGCCCCGGAGGCCAGGGAGAGGCGCACCTTCACCGTCAGGGTGCGGCCGGGGGCCACGGTGAACCCGGGGAAGCCGTCGTCGAACGGTCCCACGTTCTCGGCCTCGTCGCTCCGCTCGAACCGCACCGGGTGCGCCCGCTCCCCGTCGTAGAACTCCAGCCGTGCCTGCTCGGGACGCAGGGTCCGCTTCTCGTCCACGAGGACGACGACCGGGTGGATCGCCCCGCACGGGTGGGCGGTGGTGTTCGTGAGGTCGATGTACCAGGTCCCGGGGTCGCCGCCCGCGCGGTAGCTGTCGGGGCCGCCGTGGACCCGGGTCCTGATCGGGAAGTCGTGAGTGTCGGAGGAGACACAGTCCGGGCGGGGATCCAGCGCCTGCGCCGGGGCCGACGAGAACGTCACGCACAGCGCCAGAGCGGTCGGGGCGAGGGCGGTCGGAGCGAGCGGATGGGACGTACGCAGTCGCATGAGGAGCCTTTGGCCGATCGGGAGAGGGCGGGGATCGGGAGGACCGAAAGCGTCAGTCGGTGCCGGGCAATGGCCCCGCGACCGTGCCACACCCCACCCCGCACCCCTGACCGCCACCCGTGGACCGACCCCCGTTCGGCCCCGTGTTTCCCACCATCCGGCGGCACGAGACGCAGGGCGGGGGCTCGCGCCGGGGCCGCTGCCGGTGGGCGCCCGTGTCGATGGGAGACCCGCGGCACGGCGGGCCGCGGCGGTGCGGGCGCACGTCGGGAGGGACCACCCTGGTGCGGGCCGCCACGGGCGAGGCGGGTTCCTCAGCGGGGGCGGGTACGGCGGACGGGGCGGACGGCCGCGGCCGGACCCGCGCGAGGGCGGGCCGCCTGCCCGGCCGGAGCCGGCGCCGCCTGGTGGGTCGGCCCAGCGCCGGGGAGCGAGGACCGGGGCGAGTCGGCCCCGGTGGGGCCGGGCGCTCAGGCGTCTCCGCGGCCGAACAGGGGCGCCAGCAGGAGCTGGGCCGCGCCCTCGGCCACTCCCCGGGCTCCGCCGGGGGCGGGCCCGACCGGTACCGACGCGACTCCTCCCTCGCGCCGGGCCCGTTCCTCCAGCACCGCCCCGACCCCCCGGAGGAAGACCTCCTCGTGGGCGGCGACCGTGCGCCCGCCCAGCAGCACGAGGTCGATGTCCAGCAGCCCCACCAGGTTCGCCGCGCCCGCGCCGAGCACCCGGGCCGCCTCGGCCACGGCCCCCCGGCCCACCGCGTCCAGGCACAGCACCTCGATGCACCCGCGGTTCCCGCACTCGCACAGCGGTCCGTTCAGCTGGATGACCTGGTGCCCGAACTCCCCGGCCCCGGTCCGGGCCCCCCGGTGGACGGCCCCGCCGATCACGAGGCCCGCGCCCAGTCCCGTACCGAGATGCAGATAGGCGAACGACCCACCGCCCGCGACGCCGGAACCCGGCCCGGCGCCGGTGCCCACCGCGACCCCGAGCGCCGCCGCGTTGGTGTCCTTGTCCACGACCACCGGCAGCCCGAGCCGCCCGGCCAGCGCATCCCTGAGCGCGAACCCGTCCCACTCGGGAAAGCCCGTCACCCGGTGCAGCACCCCCAGGGTGTGATCGAGCGGCCCCGGCAGCGCCACCCCCACGCCCAGCGGCGACACGTCGCCGAGCAGGGCGGAGACCTCCTCGGCGGCCCCCTCGACCACCGCCTCGGCCCCGGCCCCCAGATCCAGCGGAGCACGCCGCTCGGCCACCACCGCCCCGGTCAGATCGCAGAGCACCGCCGTCAGCTCGTCCCGGTCGAGATGCAGTCCGACCGCGTGCCCCGCCTCGGGCACGAGCCGCAGCACCGTACGCGGTTTGCCGCCCGTGGACGCGAGCCGTCCCGCCTCCGTGGCGAGACCGTCCGCCCGCAGCCGCGCGGTGATCTTGCTGACGGCCTGCGGGGTGAGCCCGGTCCGCTCGGCGAGTTCCAGACGGCTGATGCCGGGGGCTCCCGCCGTGCGCAGCAGGTCGAGCACCAGCGCGGCGTTGTGACTGCGCAGGGCGGGCAGATTCACCCCGGCCACCCCGGCCCCCACACCGGATCCCGCTCCGGCCCGGGAACCCGCCACGGCCTCACCGCGCCGCCCGGGAACCCCGACGCCCCCGGACCCGCCCCGGCCCCCGCGGCCACCCGAGCCCCCGCCCGAGCCCTCACCCCCGCGCTGGTCCGCGAATTCACCCGGGCCCCGGGACGCACCCGAACTCCGGGGTACACCTGGATTCCCGGGGATCTCCTGCATCCCGGCCCCACCCGCACTGGTCCTGTTCACGCCCCCATTGTCTCCCGCGCTTGCACTTTGGCAACAGCGTTGCGAAAGTAGGACGCATGACAGGCATGACTGCTACTGGTACGCCCCTTCGCGTGGGTCTCGTCGGCTACGGCCTCGCGGGTTCCGTCTTCCACGCCCCGCTGATCGCCACGACCGAGGGCCTCGCCCTCGACACGGTCGTCACCTCGAACCCGGAGCGCGAGGCGCAGGCCCGCGCCGAGTTCGGCGACGGACTCCGGTTCGCCGCCACGCCCGAGGACCTGCTGGACCGCGCCGACGAACTCGACCTCGTCGTCATCGCGTCCCCGAACAAGACCCACGTCCCGATCGCGACCGCCGCCCTGAAGGCCGGCCTGCCCGTGGTCGTGGACAAGCCGATCGCCGGCACGGCGGCGGAGGCGCGCGAACTCGCGGCCCTGGCCGACGAACGCGGTCTGCTGCTCTCCGTCTTCCAGAACCGCCGCTGGGACAACGACTTCCTGACCCTGCGCAAGCTGTTCGCGGACGGCGAGCTCGGCGACATCTGGCGCTTCGAGTCCCGTTTCGAGCGCTGGCGCCCGCAGCCGAAGGGCGGCTGGCGCGAGTCCGGCGACCCGGCGGAGATCGGGGGTCTGCTCTACGACCTCGGCAGCCACCTCGTCGACCAGGCGCTCGTCCTCTTCGGCCCCGCGGCCTCGGTGTACGCGGAGTCGGACGTCCGCCGTCCGGGCGCGCTGACCGACGACGACACGTTCATCGCGATCACGCACGAGAACGGGGTCCGCTCCCACCTCTACGTCTCCGCGACGACCGCCCAGCTCGGCCCGCGCTTCCGCGTCCTCGGCTCGCAGGCGGGCTACGTCAAGTACGGCCTCGACCCGCAGGAGGCCGACCTGCGCGACGGCAGGCGCCCCGGCGCCGGCACCGAGTGGGGCGTCGAGCCCGAGGCGCTGTGGGGCCGCGTCGGCTCCGGCGAGTCACCGCTGACGGGCGGCGGCCGTCCCGAGCCGACGGTCCCGGGCGCGTACCCCACGTACTACGCGGCCGTCGCCGCCGCGATCCGTGACGGCGGCCCGAACCCGGTCAGCGCCCACGAGGCCGCCGCCGCCCTCGACGTCCTGGAGGCGGCCCGCCGCTCCGCCCGCGAGTCAGTGGTGGTGTCCCTGTGAACGCGCCCGTCGCTCCCGAGATCGCCGAGCTGGAGGAGCAGGAGCGCCGCCTGACGCTCCCGCGGTTCACCCACGACGACGCCTGGGCGCTGGGCACCCTCCTCGTCGAGCTCGCCCGTGAGCGCGAGGCGCCGGTGGCCATCGACATCCGGCGCGGCGGCCAGCAGCTGTTCCACGCGGCGCTGCCGGGTTCCACCCCGGACAACGACGCCTGGATCGACCGCAAGCGCCGCGTCGTCGAGCGGTACGGCTGCTCGTCGCTGCTGGTCGGCTCGCGCTTCCGCGCCAAGGGCACGACGTTCGAGGAGTCCTCGCGCCTGGACCCCGACACGTACGCGGCCCACGGGGGCGCGTTCCCGATCACCGTGACGGACACGGGCGTCATCGGCACCGTCGTGGTCTCGGGCCTCCCCCAGGTCGAGGACCACAAGATGGTCGTCGAGGCCCTGGAGAAGTTCCTGGGCGCCTGACACCCCGGTTCCCCGCGCCCCGGCAAGGGGCGCGGGGAACTGCGCGAGCAACGCGGGGAAGCCCCGTCAGGGGCGCGGGGAACGGCGCGAGCAACCACGAAGCACCCGCAAAGAACGACGCGTGGCACGACCCCGCAGGGGGCGCGGGGAACGGCGCGACCAGCCACAACGCACCCGCACCGAACAGAACACCCCGGCCAGAGCGGACCCACCCGCAGACCAAGCGGAGCGCTCACGCGTTGGCGAGCACCTGCCGCTGCCGCCCCAGCCCCTCGATCTCCAGCTCCACGACATCCCCGGCCCGCAGGAACGGCTTCGGCTCGGGACGTCCGAGGGCCACCCCGGCGGGCGTGCCGGTGTTGATGACGTCGCCGGGGTACAGCGTCATGAACCGGCTGACGTACCGGACGACCTCGGCGACCGGAAAGATCTGCTCCGCCGTCGTACCGTCCTGCTTGAGCTCACCGTTCACCCAGAGCCGCAGCGAGAGCGCCTGCGGGTCGGGCACCTCGTCCGCCGTCACCAGCCACGGCCCCAGCGGGTTGAACGTCTCGCAGTTCTTGCCCTTGTCCCAGGTGCCGCCGCGCTCGATCTGGAACTCGCGCTCGGAGACGTCGTGCGCCACCGCGTACCCGGCGACATGCGCGAGCGCCTCCTCCTCGGACTCCAGATAACGGGCGGTCCGGCCGATGACGACGGCCAGCTCGACCTCCCAGTCGGTCTTCACCGACCCGCGCGGCACGAGCACCGTGTCGTCGGGCCCGACCACGGTGTCCGCGGCCTTGAAGAAGATCACCGGCTCGGCGGGCGGCTCGGCCCCGGTCTCCTCGGCGTGGTCGTGGTAGTTCAGCCCGATGCACACGACCTTGCCGATCCGGGCCACCGGCGGTCCGACGCGCAGTCCGTCGCGGTCGAGCACCGGCAGCTCACCGGCCGCCGCGGCGGAGCGGATCCGGCCGAGCGCGGCCTCGTCGGCGAGCAGCGCCCCGTCGATGTCGGCCACCAGGCCCGACAGATCCCGCAGGGTCCCCTCGCTGTCGAGCAGCGCGGGCCGCTCCGATCCGGCCGTACCGACGCGCAGCAGCTTCATGGTCACCATCTCCCTCGGTGGCGGGCCGTCGACCGACGGGTGCGGCCGTCGGAGGACCGTGCGATCCTCCAAGTTCGCCGTCCAGTCCGCAAGACCCCGTTCACGGACTGGACCGGCCCGGGCGGGTCACCGTCAGGCGAGCGCAGCGGCCGCCGGCACCGCCCCGGGCATGTCCCGGTAGAGCACCGCCCGCTCCACCGCGCTCCAGGCCGCGCTGGTCACCACGTACAGGGCGGCGGCCAGCGGCACCACGGCCACGGTGAACAGCGTGAAGAACGACATGAACGGCATGAGCCTGGCGACCGAGGCGAGAGCCGCCGCCTGCTCGCTCCGCCCCCCTCCGGCACCGGTGCGACGAGGGTGGTCCGCTTCGTACGGACGTAGTTGAAGCAGGCCACGGCCGTGACGACGGCGAAGAGGCCCAGGTAGACGAGACCGGCGGGTCCGAGGAGTCCGCCGTGGCCGAGCGCGTCCGCCCACCGGCCCCCGAGCGGCGCGGCGAACAGCTTGTGCCCGAGCAGGGTGTTGGCCCCGCCGCCGATCGTCGAGCTGGAGAAGAGGTGGTAGAGCAGGAAGAAGGCCGGCATCTGGAACAGGCTGGGCAGGCATCCCGAGAGCGGTGACACCTTCTCCTCGGCGTGCAGCTCCATCAGGGCCTTCTGGAACTTCTCGCGGTCCTTGCCGTGCTCCTTCTTCAGCTCGGTGATCCGCGGCTGGAGCGCGGCCCGCGCCCGCTGTCCGCGCGCCGCGGCCCGCGACAGGGGGTGCACGAGCAGGCGTACGAGCGCGGTGAACAGGACGATCGCCGCGGCGGCCGCCGAGGCGTGGAACAGCGGCTGGAGCAGGTCGGCGAGGTCCTCGACCAGGTGCGCGAAAAGGGACATGAACGTGGACATGCGTGAGCCCTCCGGGGGTCTCGTCGTGCCGTGCGTACGGAATGCGGCATGACGACCCGCGCGGGTCACCCGTGAGGAAGGACCACTCGGGGCGCGCCACCGGACATCTCGGGGCGCGTCACCGGAAGTGGGGAGCCACCCGGGGCGGACGGTCGGTCGCCGGGGGCGGAACGGAGAGGGTGCCTACGCGGTCGCCTGGAGGGCGTGTCCGGGCGCCCGGGGACGCGGCCGTCCACTGGCGTCGGGATCGCGTTGCGGCAGGAAGGCCGTGCGGCGGTCGCGGTCGCGGATGGCCGTACGGACCCGGGTGGGCGGCACGGCCGGCGCGCAGCGCGCCACGATCAGGGAGCAGGCGACGAAGGCGGACCCGGCCGCGGCCGTCGCGGCGAGCGCGACGGTGGCGGTGAGGCTGCCCGTGTCGAGGAGCGCGACCTCGAGGAGCAGAAGCAGCAGTACGGCGGCGGGGCGGGCGTGGGCCCAGCTCCGGGTCATCGGCCGCTCCTCCTCTCGTACGTGGCGCGCGCGCCCGTGGGCGGCGCTCGTCTTCCTGCGTTCGTTATACAGGAAGATTCCGCGCCGACCGCCCGGAATCGGACGCGGTGTGCGCCACACCGTCCGGGCCGCGATCCGTGTCGACCGGCTCCAGCAGCCGTCTCGGCGCGAGCAGGGCCCGGCTGACCGGATCCGCCGGGTTCCGGTCGAGTCCGGGGCCCGGCGTCATCTCGACGTCCGGGACGGGCACGATCACGGCGCAGGCGGGGCACTCGCCGTACGGGCCGAGTTCCGTGCCGCAGGCCGCGTGGCGGAAGTAGCGCAGCCGGCTCTCGGTGAAGTGCTCGCGGCCCCACAGGCCGAGCGAGCGCAGGGTGGGCCACAGGCCGATGCCGCGGTCGGTCAGCACGTACTCGTCCCGCGGCGGCGACTCCTGGTAGCGGCGCTTCTCCAGGATGCCCTCGGCCGTGAGCGCCTGGAGGCGGGCCGCGAGAACGGCGCGCGGGATGCCGAGGTGCACGAGGAAGTCGTTGTAGCGCCGTACGCCGTAGAGCGCGTCGCGGATGACGAGCAGCGTCCAGCGCTCGCCGACGATCTCCAGCGCGCGGGCGATCGAGCACTCCTGCGTCGCGTAGTCCTTGCCCAGTGCCATGCCCCCACTGTAGCCACTTTCCGACAGGTCGGTTCATTGACCGAACCCAGGTGTTACGGTGGAAGCCCAGAAGGTTCAATGACCGAACCGACCGACGAAGCGAAGGCACACCATGACCCCGCTCGACCGGCCCGACACCAGGACGCGGCCCGCGCGCACGACCGCGGCCCCGCAGACCCCCGCGGCCCCTCAGGCACCCGGCGCGCCGCGGGCCACCGCGACCCTCGCCCTCACCAGTGCCGCCACCGCAGTGGCCCTGATGACGTACACGGCCCCGATGGTCACGCTCCCCGACACCGCGGCCGCCCTGCACACCTCGGTCTCCGCCCAGGCCTGGCTGCTCAACGGCACCCCGCTGGGCCTGGCCGCGCTGCTCCTGGTCGCCGGCAGCCTCGCGGACGACTACGGCCGCCGCCGGATCTTCCTGGCCGGCACCGTCGCCCTCGGCCTCACCACCGCGCTCGGCGCGCTCGCGGGCTCCACCTGGCTGTTCACCCTGGCCCGCGTCGCCCAGGGAGCGGCGAGCGCCGCGATCCTCGCGAGCAGCCTGGGACTGATCGTGCACGCCTTCCCGACCCCGCGCGGACGGCTGCGCGCGACGGGCGTGTGGGGCGCCTTCGTCAGCGGCGGGATCGCGGCAGGCCCCCTCCTCGCGGGGGCGATCGCCGGCTGGAACTGGCGGATGGCGTACGCCGTCCTGGGCGCCGCCGCCCTGCTCGTCGCCCTCCTGGGAACCCGCGCCCTGACCGAGTCCCGCGCACCGCGCGGCGGCCGGCCCGACCTCGCGGGGGCGCTGACCTTCGGCCTCGCCCTGGTGTCCCTGGTGGCCGCGCTGACACTCGGCCGCGACGGCTGGCTGCGCCCGCCGGTGGGTCTGCTGCTGGCCGCGTTCCTCGTCCTGATGGCCGTGTTCGTCGCCGTCGAGCGCCGCAGCGGCACGCCCATGATCGACCTCGGTCTGCTCAGGCACCGCCGTTTCCTCGCCTCCTCGGCGGGCGGGCTCTTCACGGGCCTCGCGGTGATCGGCCTGTTCAGCTTCCTGCCGGCGCTGCTCCAGCGGACGCTCGGGATGTCCGCCATGGACACCGCGTGGCTGTTCCTGCTGTGGTCCGGGCTCGCCTTCACGGTCGCCCTCCAGGCCCGCCGTCTCGCCGGCCGGGTCTCCCACCGCCATCAGCTGGCGCTCGGCTTCGCGCTGCACGCGGCCGGCGTCCTGACGATGCTCGGCGCCATCGGTTCGGGCTCCTGGCTCCGGCTGATCCCGGGCTTCGTGCTCTCGGGCGCGGGCAGCGGCCTGCTGAACGCCGCGCTGCCGCTGCTGGCCGTCGAGTCCGTGCCCGCGACCCGCGCGGCGATGGGCTCCGGCGCCCAGCAGACCTTCCGCTACATCGGTTCGTGCGCCGGGGTCGCCCTCACGATCGCCCTGGTCACCTCCACCGGCGGTCCGGCGCACGGCGCGAACGTGGCGATCATCGTGTCGGCGGTGCTGGCCGCGGTGGCCGCGGCGAGCGTCCTGGCGCTGCGGGACCGGGCCTGAGCGGGCCAGGGCTCCGTGCGCCTCAGCGGGGCCGGGCCTGAGCGGGCCAGAGGACCCCGCGCTTCAGCGGGCCCGCACGGAGGTGAGCTTTCCCCACACCGCCATGCGGTAACGGGAGGTGTACTCGGGGGTGCACGTCGTGAGCGTGATGTAGTACCCGGGCTCGCTGTACCCGTACGACGGCCGGACGGTGCTGCGCGGCACCGGGCGGATCACCCCGACGTCCCGGGCGGAGGTCCGCGGAAGCGTCCGGTCGACGGTGTACGTATACACGGCGGCGTTCGTCTCGACGGTGATCGTGTCACCGCGCCGGAGCCTCGGCAGGTACCGGAACGGCTCGCCGTGGGTGTTGCGGTGCCCGGCGAGCGCGAAGTTCCCCGCCTGCCCCGGCTGCTGGGTCCCCTTGTAGTGGCCGACATAGCCCTTGTTGAGGACGTCCGCCTTGCCGACGCCCTCCGCGACCGGCACCCGCAGGGAGAGCCGCGGAATACGGAGGACGGCGTAGGCCTGGGACCAGCGGGGCCGCTCCTGACCACTGCCGCCCCCGGATCCGGACCCGTCCGTCCGCCCCGCCGCCCGCGTCCCTGCGGCCTTCCCCGCACCGCTCCCCGCATCACTCCCCCCGCTGTCCGCGCCTGGACCGGAGCTCGCTCCGGGGCCGGCGTCCCCCCGGTCCTGCGCTCCCCACTCCCGTTCCAGCGCCTGCACCTTGCGCTCGGCCCCCTGGCGCGCCTCCCGGTTGGTCCACCACAGCTGGTGCACGACCAGGAGAAGCAGCACCACGCCGACGGTGACGAGCACCTCGGCTCCGCTCCAGAGGGCTCGCCGGTACGCGGCACGCCGTCGCCGCGTCCCGTGGTGCACGACCCCCGGAGCCCGCATCCGTACGCCTCCCTCGCCGGGCGCACGATAGGCGTCACCCCGCCAACTCTCCAGCCCCGCGCGGCTCCTGGGTGCCGTGAGGCTTCCTCCACCGGTTTGAGAAAGGGCTGACACAACCCTCGACAACCTCAGGCGCCGCACCCGATGCTTCCTGATGGCATCACCGGGACAGGCGGGCGCCGGCCGGGACGAACCGGCGACCGAGTTCGAAGTCGAGTCGAGTCGAGTCGAGTCGAGTCGAGTCGACAGGAACGGCCAACTCATCCTGCGGGAAGTGGAGTTGAGCCGAGACGGACGGAGAGACCGGCCATGATCCGACGCAGAACACTTCTGGCCGCCGCGGGCGGTACGGTCCTCGGCGGCGCCCTGGCGACGGGCACCGCCCGCGCGGACGCGACGATCGCCGTCAACCCCTCGACGACGTACGGGAAATGGGAGGGATGGGGCACCTCGCTGGCCTGGTGGGCCAACGTCTTCGGCGCCCGCGACGACTTCGCCGACCTCTTCTTCACCACCAGGTCGACGACGTACAACGGCGTTTCCCGCCCGGGCCTGGGCCTGAACATCGCCCGCTACAACCTCGGCGCGTGCTCCTGGAACAGCGTGGGCGGCGAGACCATGGCCGCCTCCGCGAACATCCCCTCCTTCAAGCAGATCGAGGGCTACTGGCAGGACTGGAACAACGAGGACCCCACGTCCTCGGCCTGGAAGTGGACGGCGGACGCCACCCAGCGCGCCGCGCTCACCAGGGCGACGGCACGCGGCGCGACGAGTGAGCTGTTCGCCAACTCCCCGATGTGGTGGATGTGCCTGAACCACAACCCCTCGGGCGCGTCCGGGGGCGGCAACAACCTCCAGTCCTGGAACTACCGCCAGCACGCCTCCCACCTCGCGGCCGTCGCCCTCTACGCGAGGACGAACTGGGGGGTGGACTTCGCCACCGTGGAGGCGTTCAACGAGCCCTCCTCCGCCTGGTGGACGTCCACCGGCACCCAGGAGGGCTGCCACATGGACGCGGCCGTCCAGTCGGCCGTACTCCCCTACCTGCGCAGCGAGTTGGACAAGCGGGGCCTGACGGGCACGAAGATCTCCGCGTCGGACGAGACGAGCTACGACCTGGCCCGTACGACATGGGCCTCCTTCGGCTCGACGACCAAGGCCCTGGTCGACCGGGTCGACGTGCACGGCTACCAGGGTTCGGGCGGCCGCCGTGACCTCCTCTACACGGACGCCGTGACGACCTCCCGCAAGGTCCTGTGGAACTCCGAGTACGGCGACGGCGACGGCACCGGCCTGACCCTGGCGAGCAACCTCCTGCTCGACTTCCGCTGGCTGCACCCGACCGCCTGGGTCTACTGGCAGGTGATGGACCCCACGGCGGGCTGGGGCATGATCAAGTACGACGCGAGCACCCTGACGGCCGGCGCGGTCGAGACGAAGCTCTACGTGATGGCCCAGTTCAGCCGCCACATCCGCCCGGGAATGACGATCGTGGACACGGGCGTGGACTACGCGGTGGCGGCGTACGACGCGACGGCGAAGCGTCTGGTGATCGTCGCGGCGAACAAGGGCACGTCCGCCCAGACCCTGACCTTCGACCTCTCCCGCTTCACCACGGTCGCCGGCGGCACGGGCGGCCTGGTCCCGCGCTGGAACACCCTGACCTCCGGCACCGGCGACCTCTACACGTCCCGCACGGACACCTACCTGAGCGGCAAGTCCCTGGCGGTGCCGTTCGCGGCAGGGGCGGTGCAGACGGTGCAGGTGGATGGGGTGACGGCCTGACGGCGTGACGGCGGAAGGGGGCGCGGGGGGCGGGGCGGCGTAGGGGCGGGACGGCGTGAGCCGATCCCACCGGACATTCCCCCCAATCCCCTCCCACTCCTCACCATCCCACCCTTTCCGGACCTTCCGGCGTTGCCGAATATGCCCTCGGGGACTCCCGCGTCTCTGGCCAGCAGGTCTCTCTCCTTGACGGCCCGACGGCAGTACGGTGTCCCCCATGCGCCCCGACACGCCTGCCGAGAACGTCGACCACACCGCCGAAGCGGCTCGCCTGGAGCGGACCGCCGGCCTGTACCCGGAGGACGCCGAGCACCTGCTCCTACAGGCAGCGGCCCACCTCGAACTGGCCGGCGACCGCCCCGGCGCCACCACCCTCTACGACCGCCTCCTCGCCTCGGACGCTCCCCTGGACAAGCCGTATCTGGTACGCGCCCTCAAGGCGTCGAACCTGTGGGAGTACGACCACGAGGCCGAGGCCCGCGCGATCATCGACGGAGTAAGGGCCGCGGCCCCGCGCGACCCGGCCCCATGGGTCATCGTGGCGGAGGCCCTGGAGTCGCACGACGAGCTGGAGGCTGCCCAGGACACCTTCACCGAGGGAACCACCCTGCTCCTGACGGACGTCGCGGAACCCCCGTACTCCACGCTCCCGCTCCTCTTCGGCCGCCACCGGGTGCGCCGCATGCTGGGCGCGGCGCACGACGAGTGGGACGCGCTGGCCGACACCCTGCACTCGTCCCCGATCTCCCTGGACGAGCTCCACGACCCGAAGCGGGTCTGGTCGCTCGGCTCGGACAACCCGGCGGAACTCCAGGCCGAGATCACCCGGCTCCAGGCCGAACTGGGCGCCTACCGCGAGGCGCTGTCCCGCCCGTTCCCGGTGGCGGTCCTGCACTGGTCGGCCCCCGAACTCACCGAACTGACCACGGCGTACCCGGACCTCACCACCGAGTACCCGTCCCACGACGAGCACCTCGCGACGATAGAGGCGTCCCTGCGCGAACTGGCCGGCTCGGGCACCCCGAACCTCGGCATCGTCACCGCCACGGTCCCCTCCTACGAAGCCTTCGCCGCCTCGGAAGCGTCGTCCCCCGCGGACACGACCCTGCTCCCCCAGTACGCGACGACCCTCGCAGCCCGAGGCCTGGCCGTGGCTTGGCCACCGCAGCGGGGCTCCGGCTGCTGGTGCGGGTCGGGGGCTGCGTATGAGGAGTGTCACGGGGGCTGAGTTCGGCCGCCCACTCCCCCGGGCGTCGGACACAGGCCCACTCGGCGCCCGGGGTGCCTCTCGTCTCGTGGACGTGCGTCGGACATGATGGTGACGACGCCGGCAGAATACCCCCGTGGCCGATGCTGTCCCCTCCTCTCCCGCGGTGTCCGCTCGCATGAGCCGTCAAGGCTCCCGCGACACCGCGCCGGAACTCGCGGTTCGCCGCCTCCTGCACTCCTCCGGACTGCGCTACCGCGTGAACGTCCCGGTGCCCGGCCTCCCCCGTCGCACGATCGACATCGTGTTCGGCAAGGCCAAGGTCGCCATCTTCATGGACGGCTGCTTCTGGCACGGCTGCCCGGTGCACGCGACCCAGCCCAAGGCCAATGCCGAGTGGTGGCGCGCCAAGCTCAGCAAGAACATGACACGGGATCGTGAGACGACCGATCACCTGCTCGCCGCGGGGTGGACCGTCCTCAGGTTCTGGGAGCACGAGTCGAGCAGCGAGGTCGCACGCACGATCCAGGCCACTCTCGCCGCTCAGCAGTCGCCTCCGCGCGAACCCTGACACAGGGCCCGGGCGACCTCGAGCATCATGATCAAAAGGGTACCAACCGTCACGAGATCACCAACAGGGGTCCGACGGAACGGCGAGATCGGCAAGATGGGGCCTTCGTTGCACTTATCAGTGCCCACCACACCCAATATTGTGGAGAAGTTGTGTGAGACGCACCTGCTCGCCATCGGGGTCACACCCTCTTGAGTGGCAGCAGGGGGCGGCCACGGCACGGCGGCTCAAGGGAACGAAAGCGGGGGAACGGTCGAGCTCATGACCGACGAATTCGATGGCATGTACGGGACGTTCAAGGCGCTCCTGGACGCGTTCCCCCCAGCAGAAGCGATCAAGCGGCTCGAACAGTTCGGCATCAGTCCCGAGGTGGTCGAGCAGATCCGGGAACGCCACGAGCAACAGACGATACGCATCAAGGAACTCGAAGAGCCGCACGCGGTGATTCTGGGCAACCGCGACACCTGGTACACGGGACCGCAGCCGAGGGACAAGTGCTGGCCCGCGATCGTGGACCTGCTCCGCAAGGACGGCTGGCCCGAGGACCCGTCGATCAGGAGCCTCGATGAAGCCTCCACTCGCGTCGTCTCGCTCCTGAACCACCCGAAGGAGAAGGCCTTCTCCACTCGCGGCCTGGTCGTGGGCTACGTGCAGTCCGGCAAGACGACCAATTTCACCTCGGTCGTGGCCAAGGCGGCCGACCGCGGCTACAAGTTGTTCATCGTCCTGGCCGGCATCCACAACGGCCTGCGGCGCCAGACGCAAGCCCGACTGGTGCAGCAGTTGGTGGAGCCGAACCCCTCCATGTGGTCTCAGCTGACCGGTCTCGGCAAGGACTTCACGCCGCAGGAGAACCCCGCTTCGTACTTCGGCAAGAGCAACAAGACCCGCGTACTGTGCGTCGTGAAGAAGAACGCCACGGTTCTGCGCAAGCTCGCACGGTGGCTCGAGGAGGCGTCCGACTACCTCGAGGACTGCCCCGCTCTGATCATCGACGACGAAGCGGACCAGGCCACGGTGGCCACCAAGTCGATCAACCCGCTGATCCTCGACATCATGCGTTCGCTGCCGAGGAGCGCCTACGTCGGGTGCACGGCATCCCCCTTCGCGAACCTGCTCATCGACCCGAGTGCCGAGGATCTGTATCCCAAGGACTTCATCGTCAACCTCCCGAAGCCCGACGGGCATTTCGGCACCGAGGTGCTCTTCGGCCGCTACGCGCTCGACGGAGAGGATCCCGAGCAGGTCGACGACGGATACGACATGATCCGATCGATCCCCGAGGACGACGTTCCCTGCGTACGCCCCGAGACCAGGGCCGACGTCGAAGGCTTCGAGCCGGTCGTCACCGAGACCCTCCGTACGGCCGTCGAGTACTTCTGGCTCGTCACGGCGGCCCGTCGCGTACGGCGAACCGGAAATCCGCACAGCACGATGCTGATCCACACCAGCGTCAACACGTCCGTGCACAACAGCTTCGAGCGCCCGCTGAGGCATCTGCGCGACCGGTCCGCCCGATCCTTGACCGACCCGGCCTTCCTCGCCCGGCTGCGTGACCTTTGGGAGCGGGAGACGGAGCGTGTACCGGCCGGGGAGTTCGGTGAGTCGAGGATGGCGTTCGAGGAGTTGGTGCAGGAGCTGCCACAGGTCCTGGACAACTGTCGCGTCATCATGGACAACTCCAGCAGCGAGGACCGACTCGACTACGAGAACGGTCCCGTCGTGGCCATCGCGGTGGGCGGCAACACCCTCTCCCGAGGACTGACGCTGGAAGGCCTGTCGGTCAGCTACTTCGTCCGCTCCGTGTCCGCGTACGACACGCTGCTGCAAATGGGGCGCTGGTTCGGCTTCCGGAACGGGTATGCCGATCTGCCTCGCATCTGGATGACCGACGAACTGGCCGAGTGGTTCCGTCACCTGGCCACGGTGGAAACCGAGATGCGGCGCGACATCGACATCTACATGACCGAGGACGAGACTCCTCTGACATTCGCCGTGCGCCTGCGCACCCACCCCAATCTACGAGTGACTGCCGCGGCCAAGATGCGTGACGCCGTCACGGCGGCTTCGTCGTACGGCGGCAAGCGGATCCAGACTCACTACTTCCACACCAACGGCGACTGGTTGAGGACGAACATCGACGCTGCGCGCACCCTGGTCGCCGCCTCGGTCGCGAACGCGGTCAAGGTGGAGGATCGCTCGGCCCAGGGGCGATGGGTCTTCCGTGACGTGGCCCATGACGTCGTCATCGACTTCCTGTCGACCTACCAGTTCCATGAGAAGTCCCCCGAGAACGACGCGGGCCTGATCATCGACTACATCAGGAAACGAGTGGCGACGGCCAACTCGCTTCGTCGGTGGAACGTCGCGATCGTCGGCAACCCGCAAGGCGAGGACTTCGACTTCGCCGAGAACGTGACCGTGGGACGCAACGTCCGCGCGCGCCTCGAACTCCTCAATGCCACGACCGACTTCGCGGACATCAAGACCCTGATGAGCCGCCGCGACGCCGCGGTGGACCTGGTGGGTGACACCGCGACGCTGGCCGAGGCGGCCATCATGGGCGAGCGTCGCATACAGCTCCCGGACACCGGTCTGCTGGTTCTGTACCCGATCGACAAGGTCTCCGAGCCGAGCCCGTCGAAGAATCGCCGTGTTCCGTTGAACGCCGATGAACACGTCATCGGCGTCGGCCTGGTCTTCCCCAAGCCCTGGGACGAGGACAGCACGGTCAAGAAGTACATCTCGGCCGACCTGTCCAACGTGAGGATCGAGGACGAGGACTACAGCCTGGTCGACGGCGAGGACGCGTGAACGACGACACCCTCCGCACGCTCGTCGAGGAGCGCTGGACCGCTCTCGAAGCCGAGCAGACAACAGGGGAACGACGCCTGCGCGTCGCCCAACTGCCTTTCACCACGAAGGGCGAACCCCTGACCGTGGCCGTCGACCACGACGGGCACCGCCACCTTCTGGTGCCCATCCACTCGCACCGCAAGGTCCGTCCCGGCCTGGACGGTCCAGTACTGAGGCTGCGCAGACGAATACTCGAGGACGAGCAGACCTACCAGGCCTATGCCGACCTCGCCTGCCTCCGCGACGACCTCAGCGATCTGTTCACCGAGCTGTGCGTGGACGTCCTCGGCGCGACCGATGAGCTGCCCGACAACCAGATCAAGGCGCTGTATCGCGTTCTCGACCGATGGAAGGCCCTCTTCAAGACGCAGGGAACACCACTGGGGCCGGACCAACTCGCGGGGCTCTTCGGCGAGCTGGTTGTCCTCAACCGCCTCCTCGCCGAGGACCCGAGCGCGCATCGACTGTGGCGCGGTCCCGACGGACACCGTCACGACTTCTCGGCCGGGGCCCAAGCCGTCGAAGTCAAATCGACCACGTCCGGCGAGGGGCGAAGGCCCCGGATTCACGGGCTCGATCAACTCGATGCGCCCGAGGGCGGGACGCTCTGTCTGGCGTGGCTCCGCCTTCAGCCCGCGACCGCGAACCATCAGGGAACCGCGTTCGTGCACATGGTCGATCGGGCCCTTCACCTGTGCGACGACGAAGGAGCGCTCCTGGAGCTGCTCGCCGACGCCGGGTACCACGTCGTCGACTCCGAGCGATACCAGGATGTGCGCTTCGCGGTCCGCGAGGAACGGTGGTACCGCGTGGGTGCCGATTTTCCCGGACTCACACGCGCGACCCTCGAGTCGGCAAACCTGTCCGTGTCGGCTCTGGACGTCGAGTACACCATCGACCTGTCCGGCGAGACGCCCGCTCCGCTGTCCTCCGACGAGGTGTCCCAGGTGATCGAAAATCTGATTCAGGAGTCCGTGTGAGCGGGCCTCGCTGGTTTTCCCAGCCCTATCCGCCGGAAGGCGCGAGCGCCGCCGAGGGCATCCGCAACCAGCTCGGTCGACCGGAACTCGATCTGCTCACCATTCTCGTGCGCGAATCCGCACAGAACAGCTGGGACGCGCGCGTCGGGCAATCGGCCCCCACCGTCGACTACCGCATCGACATGTGGGCAGTCGGTCCGGCCCACACGGGCGCATGGCGCGAGCTACTGATGGACGGCGCGCCCACCGACGCCGAGACATTCCCCTTGCGGGACACCGTGAGGCGCGGCCCGATACGCGTCCTGGCCGTCTCGGACCGCGGCACACGAGGGCTGGGAGGGCCCACCCGCGCCGACGACGCCGTTGGTTCCGAACGGGACTTCGTCTCCTTCATCCGCAACATCGGCGAGCCGCGCGACACCGCGCTGGGCGGCGGCACCTACGGCTTCGGCAAGGGCATCTTCTACCTGCTGTCCAGGTCCGGCACCGTCCTGGTCCACTCCCGTTGCCGCACAGCCCGGGGAGGTTACGAGACCCGTCTCATCGGCTGTGCGCTCTGGAAGAGCTACACGGCCGCCGAGTCGTCCGGGAAGCGGCGCTACACCGGCCGGCACTGGTGGGGCGACACGTCGGGAGACGTCATCGAGCCCCTCGTGGGCCACGAGGCGGACGCGACCGCTCAACGCCTCGGCCTCAGGCCCTTCGGTCCCGAGGAGACAGGGACGACGGTCGTCGTCATCGATCCGAACCTGGACGACCTCGAACCCACCCAGGCGGCCGACTACCTGGCAGAGACCATCACCTGGCACCTCTGGCCGAAGATGATCTCGACCGACTCCAGGCCACCCGCAATGAGCTTCTCCGTCACCTGTGACGGCGTTCCCCATCCCGTACCGGATCCACGCGAAACCCGCCCGCTCAACATGTTCGTCGCCGCCTACGAGACGATGGCCGGCCCGGACGGCAGTGATCTTCATTGTCTGAGGCCGAAGAGGCACCTGGGACGCCTCGGGCTGGTGAAAAGGATCATGCCTCCGCTGGAACCGACGCGGGCTTCCCGCATGCTCGACATCGAGGACCTCGTCCATCACGTCTGCCTGATGCGCCCCGCGGAGCTCGTCGTCACGTACCACCCCGGACCCAAGCCTCCCAGCGTGAACCAGGGCTACGCGGGCGTCTTCCGCGCGACCGAGGACATGGACGACATCTACGCGATGGCCGAACCACCCACCCACGACGCCTGGAATCCGCAGTCGCTCGACCGACCCGAGAGCACCTTCGTCCACACCACGTTCACGCGCATCGCGGAGGCTCAGGCGCGGCTGCTCTCCCTCGGCGGTGTCACACGTTCGGGTTCCGCCAACGTCGCTCTCGGCGCGGCCAGTTCACTCTTCTCCGGCCTGGTGGGGGGAGCCTGGGGAATCGGTGGAGCCACGGCGTACGCCAAGCCGGGGAGCACCACTTCGCGCACGTCCCGGCGGGAGGAGGTCGAGGAGGGCTCTTCGGCATCGGGCCGACACGCCGCGACCTCGTCCCGTACGAAGTCGCTCCCGCACGTCGGAACAGCAGGCCCGACCGACATCGACGTCAATGGTCATTCGTTCGCGGATTCACCGGAGAGCGGTGGGGTCGGCACGCCCCGTCGGCGCCCCAGGGTGCAGTACGTCGGCGATCCCTACTACGACGAACGGGGCGACTCATCCGTACTCGTCCAGGACTTCCGACTGCCCGCGCCCGGACCGCAACGGGTTCACATCGACCTCGCCATCACGCTCCCCGGAACCGGCGGCCGGGAGACGGATCCGCCCCTGGGTGCCGGCATGCCCCTGCTCCTCGGGTGGGAGGACGAGGACGGGCGCCTGCACGCCGAGGAGGCCTTCGTGATCGACGGCGGTGATTCCGTCTGGCGCGCTCTCGTGCGCCCGGCCCCGGACACCATGACCGAGATCGGCATCAGGGTCGAGGCGGTGAAGACCACGTGACACGCCGCGTACTGCCGTACCGCGTCCCGGCCGAGGACGTCATCGAGGCCGAACAATGGTCGTTGGTGACGGAGGACGGTGAAATCGGCCTGCCCGAGGCGCTGCCGGACTGGGACTACCAGATGGACCTGCACCTGCGCCGGACCCTTCGTGTCGACCTCGACCGGGTCCGCTCCCAGTCGGGCCTCTCGAGCGACACGGCGCTCGTACTCGCGGTCGTCTGGACGGCCACCGGGTCCAACCTGAGCGGACCGGCGCGGCACGTGCGCCTGACCGCCGCCGGGACGGAGAAGGTGGAGTTGGATGTCCGGCTGCGAGGCAGCGATCTCGGCGGCCTTCTCCTTCTGGACACCGCTCTGGTCCTGGCCGAACGTCGGATGGACGCCCGCCCCTCCTCACCCCGACGAGCCGGCTCCGTGCTGTGGAGCGATCGGGAGTCGCTGCGTCTCCAAGGAGACGCTCCACAGTTCCCTATGGCAGTGATCGACTTCGCCAGGACCTCCTTTCCCGACACGGCGGCTTGGCTTCTACAGATCGACGGAGGGCTGGACAGCGCCACGATGGGCTCGCTGCTCCTGCTGGTCAACGAGCGGAACACCGTCACCGCCACAGCGTTCGAGAACGCCGGCAAGCCTCGCCCGGTGGATCGGATCGTGCTCTCCGCGGTGTACGCGGACGCCGCTCGCACGATGGTCGAGCACGCCCTCGGCCACGACGACTTCGCCGAGGACGCAGACTTCGCCGACGGCTCGCTGGGCGCCACGCTGTTGAGCCTGTTCGACCAACTCTTCCCCGGACAGTCGATCAATGACATCCGGTTGCGTCGACGTCAGTCGCCCGCTCTGTTCGCGTCGGACATGCAAGCGGCGGTCAAGATCTTCGAGGTGTCGTGATGAGCTTCCTGTACCCCCGCCTGCTCGCCGAACAGGCCAGACCCCTCTTCGAGGAGTACCGGCAACTGACGACCCTCGAATTGGCAGGTCGGGTGTCGGAGACTCACGAGTCGGCCGTGTACGTGGCCACCGGCGGCGACCGGGTCTCCGCGCACCGCCTTCGGGAACTGCGCGCCGGCGTCGTCGACCTTGCCAAGTCCGCCGGCTTCCCCGACGAGTCCGACCGTTCCCGCAACGCGGAGTTCGATCTCCGATTGGCTGCCCTTCTGCATGCCGAGATGGGCATGGTGCCCGCCGAAGCCGCCTCGAGGGATGTCTGGGCCTTCCTCGCGCTGGTCCTGCTCCCGGATGTCGCCTTCTGGCGCTATCCGCTGCCCCCCAGGGATCGGGTCCTGGGCACGGACCTCACTCGTCACGTCTTCGGCCGGCTGTGGTGGCGGGCTCAGCTCGTGCGCTCCTCCGACGCGCCCGAGCCCTACGGCGCGCTCGAGATCCTCGGCGAGGCCGCCTTCGACCAGATCTACGCCCGTCGTGCCGCACTCGGTGGCAGCCCGCACATGGTTCGAGCCATCCTCCGTGTCTGGAAGGATCTCGATCTCACCGGCCTGAACGAACGCGAGACCCTGCGCGACTTCCTCAAGAGGCTGCTGCGGCTCGCCCCGTTCGTGCTCTTCGACGGCATCGAGGAACGGGCTCTGGACGACGAGTTGCGGGCGGTCGCCGAGGAGTCGGTCGACGCTCAACGCGCGCTTGCCCCGCGCACCCACGACCACTCCACGGAGACAGGAGGCGACCCCGATCGAAGCGGCATCGCGGCCGTACCGTCACCCATGACGGCGTCCACCGAGAGACAGCCCGATCCGTCCGACGCGGTGGCCCCCGTCGAACCCCGACGCTTCAGCTCGGTGGAGGTCTGCGCCGGATCCGGAGCCCAGGCACTCGGACTCGAACGTGCCGGATTCGACCCCGTGCTGCTCATCGACAGCAAGGCCGACGCCTGTTTCACAATCGATCTCAACCGACCCGCGTGGGACGTGGTCTGCATGGACGTGACCGACTTCCACCCGAGCATGCGCCCCGAGGCCCGCGGCGTCGATCTCGTCAGCGGTGGACTGCCCCGGGTGAAGTCCTCCGCCACCGCAGGTCGCTCCGAGGACGGGGAGGAGCGCCGCGTGCTCAAGGCTGTGATCGGGCTCATACGTGAGATCGACCCGAAGGCCGTGCTCCTCGAGAACGTCCCGGACCTCGTCGAGAGCGCCGACTTCGCCGTGGACCGCTCGTGGATCGAGGCGGAACTCGGCAACGCGGGCTACCGCTGGAGCTGGCGGGTTCTCAATGCCTCGGACTTCGGTGTGCCGCAGAACCGCAGCAGCGGCTTCCTCGTCGCTCTGAAGGCCCCCTATTTCTCTCGGTTCGCCTGGCCCGAACGGGACGCGCCGCCTCCCCCGACCGTCGGCCAGGCGCTGGGCCCCTCCATGTCCGTCGACGGGTGGCCCGGAGCGGAACGCTGGATCAAGGGCGCGGATCGCATCGCACCCGCGCTGGTCGGAGGCTCGGACCGGCGTGGCGGTGCCGACCTCGGCCCCACCGGCAGCAAGAAGGCATGGGCCTCGCTCGGGGTGAACGGCAACAGCCTCGGCGACGCACCCCCCGACCCGAGTTTTCCCGCCGACGGCCAACCCAGGCTGACCGTCGACCAGGCCGCGACGATCCAGGCCATCCCTGCGGAATGGCGCTTCTTCGGGGGCAAGACGTCCAGGTACCGACAGGTCGGCCACGCCATGCCACCGCCGCTGGCGACCGCCGTCGGACGGGCCGTCGCGACCGCGCTCCGAAGCTAGGATCGGCCCATGCACACGCCCCACCCCCTCGACCCCCGGCCCATCACCGTCCTCGACCTGTTCAGCGGGTGTGGCGGCTTCACCCAGGGGTTCCACGAGTTCCGCCCTGAGGGGGCGAAGGACGGCGGGCCCGTGTTCCACAGTGTCGCGGCGGTCGAACACGACCTCGCCGCGGCTGCCACATACGCGGTGAACTTCGGACGTCATCGTCCGGACGAGAGCCTTCCTGAAGCCCTCGTGCATCTCGAAGACATCGAGGAGTGGGAGCCGCCGGAGGGCGCCCTGCATGCGGACGTGGTGGTCGGAGGTCCTCCGTGTCAGGGCTTTTCGGCCTTGAACCGGAACAAGAAGGGACCGGAACGCAACCGCCTGTGGGAAGAATACGTTCGCATCGTGGCGCGAATCCGCCCGAAGGTATTCGTGATCGAGAATGTCGATCGCTTTCTCAGGTCGGACGAATTCCAGAACCTGCTCAGCGAGGTACAACAGGGCGGCCTGTTGAGCGAGTACAAACTGATCGATCCCCCGGGTCACGTACCGACCGACACCGAGGAACGCAAGCACAAGCGGTACCTCCTCAACGCCGCCGACTACGGAGCGCCCCAGGCCCGGCGGCGCGCCATCGTCATCGGTGTCCGTCGGGACATCGACGAAGAGCGCGCCATGGCCTATCCCGCAGCGACTCACCAACGACGCCCGAAAAGCACCTCCGGCACCTCGGCTCAGGCGCTCGACGGCTTCGAGGCGGGCGACTCCTACTGGCGCCCGGTCGACAGCGTGTTCGACGAGTCCGGGCGACTCACCCTGCAAGGGACCGAGCTCCCCGACGGCAAGGAACACATCGACGATGTGGCCGCGGTGGTCTCCGGAATCTTCACGACACACGATCTCCACTTCGGCAGAAACCCCGAACCGCTTTCGCGAGCCCGCTACCGAGCGATCCCCCGAGGCGGAAACCGCAAGGATCTTCGCGGAAAATGGTTCACCGTCGACGCGGACGGCGACATTCAGATCTTCGAAACCCGGAATCCCCCGGGCGTGAAGACACCTGTCGAACCTCTCTCCACCGACAGCTGGGACAAGCACAACACCGGCACAGGAGACGTCATGGGTCGAATGCGTGTGGGTGAGCCGTCGGTGACCATCCGAACCGAGTTCTTCAAGCCCGAGAAGGGTCGCTACCTGCACCCGACCGAGGATCGACCGATCACCCACTACGAGGCCGCCCGGATACAGGGCTTTCCCCTCGACTTCCGCTGGTGCGGCTCGAAGATCGACATCGCCCGTCAGATCGGCAATGCCGTCCCCATTCCACTCGGTACGGCCATCGCTTCGGCCATCCACGCCTATCTGCGCGGCTGACGAATCCGGCTGTCGTCCGGCGCGTCCGACCGGGTGCCGCCGGCGGTCGGCCCCCGGTGCCGGGGCCAGGGGACGCCCCGCTGCGGCAGGGCGCTAGCCTCGGGGGACGAACTAGGAGGCAGTAATGGCGAAGGTACCGGCCGCGGTGGTGGCCGCCGGGGGGCTTGTCGGTGGGTACGGTGTCGCCCGGTGGACGCGGAAGCGGCAGCTCGGCGGGGTCGTCCTCGCCGTCGCCGGCGTCGCCGCCGCCCGGCAGTGGAAGCAGGAGGCCGGCGGGACCGCCGCCGGAGTGCTGACCGCCGGGTACGTCGCCGCGTTCGCCGGGTCGCATCCCCTCGCCAAGAAGGTCGGCGCCTGGCCCGCCGTCTTCGGTGTCGCCGGCGCCATGGCCCTCGCCTCCTGGGCCGTCTCAGACCGTCGCGGCTGAGGCCCGGTACGGGGATCGCATCGGATCGGATGCGTCGGCGCCGCTGAGCCTCAAGAGGCCAACCCTCAGGAAGCCGGGTCCTCCGCCCCCCGGAACGCTCGCCTGTACGCGTACGGGCTCGTCCCCACCACCCGTTTGAAGCGGTCCCGGAATGCCGTCGGGGAGCCGAAGCCCGCCTGGGTGGCGATGCGTTCGACCGGGTACGTGGTCGTCTCCAGGAGGTACTGGGCGCGGCGCACGCGGGCCCGGTGCAGCCACTGGAGCGGGGTCGTGCCGGTCTGTTCGCGGAAGCGGCGGTTGAGGGTACGGATGCTCGTGCCCGCGCGGACCGCGATGTCCTCCAGCGTCAGCTCGCGCTCCGCGTTCTCCTCCAGCCACGCCAGCAGCGGCTCCATGGTCGTGCCCGCCGGGGCCGGAGGCTGGGTGTGGACGATGAACTGGGCCTGGCCTCCCTCCCGTTCGAGAGGCATCACCGACAGCCGGGCGGCATGCGCGGCGACCGCCGAGCCGTGGTCCTTGCGGATCATGTGCAGGCACATGTCCAGCGCCGCCGACGCCCCCGCCGAGGTCAGGAACTGGCCGTTGTCGACGTAGAGCACGTTCGGGTCGACCGTCACCGCCGGGTGCCTGGCCGCCAGTTCCCCGGCCGCGACCCAGTGCGTCGTCGCGCGCAGGCCGTCCAGCAGGCCCGTGGCGGCGAACACGAACGCTCCGACGCAGATCGAGGCGATCCGGGTGCCGTTCGCCGCCGCCGCGCGCAGCGCCTCCGCGACGCCCGGCGGGAGCGGCGCGGACGGGTCGGCCACGCCGGGCAGGATGATCGTGTCCGAGTCGGCCAGCGCCTCCAGGCCGTACGGGGCGCGCAGTGTGAACGCGCCCGCGCTGACCTCCGCGTCCGCCGTCACCGAGCACACCCGGGTCCGGTACGCCGGGCGGCCGTCCGGCAGCCGCGCCCAGTCGAAGGTGTCGATCGGGGCGGCGAGATCGAACGGGATGACCTGGTCGAGGGCCAGTACGGCCACGGTGTGCATGACCGGAGTCTAGGTGTACGACGGGATCTCGCCATGCGGGTGCACCTGCTGGGTTCCTCTTCTGTCCGCGTTGAGCAGATCTCCAGAGCCTGGCCAGAATCCGTTGGGTCCTGGCAGAAGTGCCACTTCTCCATGATCCGCCCGACCCCCTACCGTCACTCCGTGACCAAGTTCCTCCTCGCCGTCCATGTCATCGCCGCGATCGTCGCCATCGGGCCCGTCACCGTCGCCGCGAGCATGTTCCCGCCCGCCGCGCGCAAGGCTCTCGAAGCGCCGGACGACCCGGGCGCCCTCGCCACCGTCCGGCTGCTGCACCGCATCTGCCAGGTGTACGCCGTGGCGGGCGTCGCCGTCCCGGTGTTCGGGTTCGCCACGGCGAGCGACATGGGCGTGCTCGGCGACACGTGGCTGATCGTCTCGATCGCGCTGACCGCGCTCGCGGCGCTCGTCCTCGCCGCGCTCGTACTGCCCCGGCAGAGCGCGGTCCTGGAGGGAACGGCGGGCGCGACGGCCGTGGACCCCGCCACCACCGTGCGGCTCGCCATGTTCACCGGGATCTTCAACCTGCTGTGGGCGATCGTCACCGTTTTGATGATCATTCGGCCGGGGTCCACGACGGGCGCCTAGCCGGTCGGACGGCACCCGTTCCGGACACGGCCACCGGGCCCTAGGATCCCGCCATGGACGCAAACCAGCAGCAATCCCCGGCGGGCACCTATCTGGCCTTCGTGGAGCGGCAGTTGACCGCCGACGGGTGTGCCACGCGATGGGAGGACTGGGCCGGGGTGCCCGTACTCGTGGGACGGCGGGGCGAGTTCCGGATGCGGTGGATGGGGACGAAGCTGCACCTGTTCACGGTGGCCGCGGCCGTCCCGGAGATAACCGTCCCGGCCATCTCCGGGTTCACCGACCAGGTGATGAAGTACGCCAAGGACACCAAGGGCGGTCTGCCCGTCGGCTTCCAGAACGGCATCGGCGCCTTCCCGTTGCTGGTCAGCGACCGCGTCGACCCGGCGGCCGTGCAGTGGGCCGAGGCTCAGCAGCGGGTCAAGTTCGCCTGTATGACACGGCCCGTCGTGGTCGACAGTTCGCGTCAGTACGTGGGGATGTACCGCGGCAAGCCGATGATCGGGCGCGTCTACGCCTCGTACTTCAACCAGAAGGGCGCGGCGTACTTCCACGGCCAGGGGCAGTGACCGTGCCGCCCGGCCGCCCGAGGTGCCTCACCAGCGGCCCGCGAGGGACGGTTCCTCTTCCCCGGCGTCCATCGGATCCGTCCTGAACTGCCGTGCCACCGCGCTCGCGACCAGCACCGCGGCGGCCCCCAGCAGCGTGACGGCCGCCCAGGTCAGCGGCCAGGCGTCGGCGAAGCCGTCCGGGGGGCCTGGATGGGTGCGCAGGGACACGTAGAGCAGGGTCGCCGGAGGTGCGGCGACCAGGAGCAGGGGCCAGGCCAGCGCGTCCCTGAGGCCGAAGTGGACGGCCAGGAGCAGCAGGACGGCGGCGAGGGCGAGGACGCCCGTGCCCGTCACCGGGGTGGTCTCCACCGCGGAGCCGGGCGACGCGGGGCGGTTGCGCAGGTCCCAGGGGAGACAGGCGAGGTACGCCGCGCAGGACAGGGCGGCGCCGAGCACACGCGTCAGCCAGCGTTCCGGCCAGGGGCGCGTTCGCAGGGGGCGGAGCAGCTTCTCGGTCATGCGTACGAGGGTTCCGCGCCCGGCGGGGCCGCGACAGAGTACGCGTACTCAGAACCGGCGCCCGCCTCTGGAACGGGATCGCTCGCGCCGCGGTCGTACAAGCCCCCCAACCGCCCGAGCCAAGCCGACTCGAGCCGAGTCGAGCCAAGCCAAGCCGAGTCGAGCCGAGCCGGGCACCCGGCCCAGGTCGCCCGGCCCAGCCCACCCGGCTCGGGTCGTCCCGACGCGGACCGCCCCGCTCAGCCCGCCCGTGCCGCGGAGGCCGACGCCGAGGTGCCGGCCGGCGCGGAGGCCGTCGACAGCGGGGCGGCGATGTCCTCCAGGGAGCGGCCCTCGGCCTTGACCGCGAGGAACACGGCGACCAGGCCCGCGGCGCACATCAGGGAGGCGCCGATCTGGAACGCGAGCACCGTGTCGGCGACGACGCCGGACTTCGTGAGGTCGGCGAAGACCAGCGGGCCGCTGATACCGCCGGCCGCGGTGCCGATGGCGTAGAAGAAGGCGATGGCCATGGCCCTGGTCTCCATGGGGAAGACCTCGGAGACGGTCAGATACGCGCTGGAGGCGCCCGCCGACGCGAAGAACAGCACCACGCACCAGCAGGCCGTCATCGTCACCGCGTTCAGGGAACCCTGGTCGAAGAGCCAGGCGGTGACGAAGAGCAGCAGACCCGAGAGCAGATAGGTCGAGGAGATCATCACGCGGCGGCCGACGGTGTCGAAGAGCTTGCCGAGCAGCAGCGGGCCGAGGAAGTTGCCGGCCGCGATCACGGCGAAGTAGTAGCCGGTGCCGCCGGTGGGCACGTCGAAGAACGTGGTCAGGATGGAGCCGAAGCCGAAGGTGATGGCGTTGTAGAGGAACGCCTGGCCGACGAAGAGGGCGAGGCCCAGCGCGGCCCGCTTCGGGTACGTGCCGAAGACCGACCTCGCGATGGCGCCGAACCCGATGCCCTTGCGCTGCTCGATGGTGATGTCGCCCTCCGCCGCCGGCAGCGGTTCGCCCCGTTCCTCCTCGATCTCCTCCTCGACGGAGGCGACCAGTTCCTCCGCCTGATCGCCGCGGCCGTGGATGAACTGCCAGCGCGGGCTCTCCGGAACGTGCCGCCTGACCAGCAGGATCACCAGGCCGAGGACCACTCCGAGGCCGAACGTCAGCCGCCAGCCGAGGTCCTTGGGGAAGATGTCCGTGTTCAGCATGACGATCGACAGCAGCGAACCGCCGATCGCGCCGAGCCAGTAGGTGCCGTTGATGATCAGGTCGACCCGGCCGCGGAACCGGGCGGGGATGAGCTCGTCGATCGCCGAGTTGATGGCCGCGTACTCGCCGCCGATGCCGAAGCCGGTGAGGAAGCGGAAGGTGAAGAACCACCAGGCGTCGAAGGACACGGCGGTCAGGGCCGTCGCCGCGAGATACACGGCGAGCGTGATCATGAAGAGTTTCTTGCGGCCGTGACGGTCGGTCAGCCACCCGAAGAACAGGGCGCCGGCGCAGGCGCCCGCCACATAGAGCGCCGCCGCGACACCGGTGACCTGCGCCGAGGAGATGGACAGACCGCTGCCCGGCTCGGAGAGGCGGCCCGCGATGTTGCCGACGGTCGTGACCTCCAGGCCGTCCAGGATCCAGACGGTTCCCAGGCCGATCACGATCATCCAGTGCCAGCGGGACCAGGGCAGGCGATCGAGCCGGGACGGCACGTCCGTGGTGACCGTGCCGGTGGCGGCGGGGCCGGGGGCCGGTGAGGCGGGGACTGGCATGAGGTTCCCTCTCCGTCGGGTGAACCCCGGCCGGGTTCCCGCCCCCCGGCCGGTTAGGCCTGGCCCGCGGAGGGGCGTGCCGAGCCCCCCGTCTCCAACAGGATCCGCCCGGCAGGCCTAAGCCCCCAACGCCCGTGACACCACGTAGATCAGCAGTCCGGCCAGGGAGCCGACCACCGTGCCGTTGATCCGGATGAACTGGAGGTCGCGGCCGATGTGCGCCTCGATCTTGCGGGTCGTGTGCTCGGCGTCCCAGCCCGCGACCGTGTCCGTGATGAGCGAGGTGATCTCCTTGCGGTACGTCGTCACCACGTACACGGCGGCGCCCTCCACCCAGCTGTCCACCTTGGCCTGGAGCCTTGGATCGGTGGCCATCCGGGCACCGAGGGACAGCAGCGAGGCCCGTACGCGCAGCCGCAGTTCACTGCGCTCGTCCTCGGCGGCGGACACGATCATCGACCGTACGGCCGTCCAGGCGGAGGCGATGAGGTCCTGGACCTCGCCGCGGCCCAGCACCTCGCCCTTGAGGCGCTCCACGCGCGCGCGGGTCTCGGTGTCGGACTGGAGGTCGGAGGCGAAGTCGGTGAGGAACCGGTCGAGGGCGCCGCGGGCCGGATGGGACGGGGAGTCGCGCATCTCGGTGACGAAGCGGAGCAGTTCCTTGTAGACCCGCTCGCCGACCTTCCTGTCGACGAAGCGCGGGGTCCAGCCGGGCGCGCCGCCCTGGACGGCGTCCATCACCTGGCCGTCGTGGAACACCAGCCAGTCGTGCGCGCGGGCGACCACCAGGTCGACGAACCGTCTGTGTCCGCCGTCCGAGACGATCTTCTCCAGCATCTTGCCCATGCCGGGCGCGATCTCCTGGGCGTCCGCGCGGCGGGTGATCGCCTCCCCCACCACGGCCTGGACGTCGGAGTCGCGCAGCACGGTCAGCGCGCCCCGCAGAGCGGCGGCCAGTTCGGCCGTGACCCGGTCCGCGTGCTCGGGGTCGGCCAGCCAGGATCCGAGTCTGCTGCCGATGCCCACCACGCGCAGCCGCTGGCGGACGACCTCCTCGGAGAGGAAGTTCTCGCCGACGAACTCGCCCAGCGAGACGCCCAGCTGGTCCTTCTTGGTGGGGATGATCGCGGTGTGCGGGATGGGCAGGCCGAGCGGGTGCCGGAAGAGGGCCGTGACCGCGAACCAGTCGGCCAGCGCGCCGACCATGCCCGCCTCCGCGGCCGCGGCGACATAGCCGGCCCAGGTGCCCGCGCCCTCGTTCGAGGCCCACTTGGCCAGGACGTACACGAGGGCGACGAAGAGCAGCAGGCCGGTGGCGGTCGCCTTCATCCGGCGCACGCCTCGGCGCTTCTCCTCGTCGGCGGGGCTGAAGGTGTTCATCGTCCGGCCCGGCGGCGCGGCGGAGGCCGCCGAGGCGCCCGCCGAAGCGCCTGCGGGACTCGCCGCGTCCGCGGTCTCCCCGGCGCTCCCCAGGGTCCGCGCGTCCGCGGTCTCCCCTGTGCTCCCCAGGGCCCCCGTGTTCGCCGGGCCGTCCGGGCGGGCATGCTGTTCGTCGCCGTCCGGTTCACCCGCATTCGTGCGTTCCATTCACTCCACCCGTTCGCCGACCACGTCACGCCCCGTGCACATTGTCCCTTTCTCCTCTCTTCCTGACCGACTCCTGGAACGGCACAGGAGTTCCCGGCGTCTGTTCGGATGAGGAATCGACCGGGGGGCCAGGGGGCGGGTCGGGGTCCTCCCGCCCCATGACGCATCATGGAGTGATCACTTCGGAGCCTCGGGCTCCCTCGTCCGAGGAGAAACGCACCGCATGACCAAGCGTCACGGTTATGCCCTGCTCGCCGCGGTC
This sequence comes from Streptomyces sp. f51, assembly GCF_037940415.1. NCBI lineage: Bacteria > Bacillati > Actinomycetota > Actinomycetes > Kitasatosporales > Streptomycetaceae > Streptomyces > Streptomyces sp. f51. The sequence continues at coordinate 2,705,291 of NZ_CP149798.1, forward strand.
CTTGCCGTGGTCGTGGTCCTTTCCGCAGCCATATACGTCGGTGTCGCGGCCGACGACGGCCACACCGCCAAGGCCGCCGTCGCCAGTGGCCACACGTCGCACGACGCCGCACCCGCCTCCACCGGCACCTGGGTCGGTGCCTGGTCCGCCTCCCCGGCCGGAGCCGAACCCGGCACGGAGCCCGACGGGCTGGCGGGCCGCTCCGTGCGCAACGTCGTGCACACCGCCGCCGGGGGTACGAGTGCCCGTATCACGCTGTCCAATCTCTACGGACAGACCCCGCTGGTCATCACCCACGCCACGATCGCCGTCGCCGCGAGCGCGAACGACGCCGCCGCCGCGGCCGGCACCATGCGCCGCCTCACCTTCGACGGCGCCCTGACGGTCACGGTCCCGTCCGGCGGGCAGGTCATGAGCGACGCCGTGCGCGTGCGCATCCCGCACGGCGTGGACGTCCTCGTCACGACGTACTCCCCGACCCCGTCGGGCCCGGTCACCTACCACCCGCGCGCCCAGCAGATCTCGTACGTGGCCGAGGGCGACCGCACCGAGGACGCGAGCGCGGCCCCGTACACCGAACAGAGCCCGTACTGGCGCTATCTGACCGCGCTCGACGTACTCAGCGACGACGCCGTGGGCACCGTCGTCGTCCTCGGCGACTCGCTCACCGACGGCATCACCTCCACCGTGGGGGCCAACCGCCGCTGGACCGACGTCCTCTCGGAACGGCTGCGCGCCTCGGCCGGAACCGGTGCCACACCCCGCTACAGCGTCGTCAACCAGGGCATCAGCGGCAACCAGATCCTCGCCGCGGGCTCCGGCAGGCCCGCCGACAACCCCAGCGGACTGAGCCGGTTCGGACGGGACGTGCTCGACCGCACGAACGTCAAGGCCGTCGTCATCGACCTCGGCGTCAACGACATCCTGCGCAACCCGGACCAGGTCGACCCGCGTGCCGTGACCGACGGCCTGCGCGCCCTGGTGCGGCAGGCGCACGCCCGTGGACTGCGGGTCGTCGGCGCCACCCTGATGCCCTTCCAGGGCCACCGCGGATCCACCGACGCGCGGGAGGCCGTGCGCCAGGCCGTGAACGCGGAGATCCGGGCCGGGAAGGTGTACGACGCCTACGTGGACTTCGACGCCGCGCTGCGCGACCCGTACGACCCGCGCCGGCTGCGCCCCGCGTACGACTCGGGCGATCATCTGCACCCCAGCGACCTGGGCTTCCGGCGGATGGCCGAGGCGTTCGACCTGAAGGAGCTGAAGGGGTCGGTTCCGGCGGACCTGTGATCCGGCGACAGGCGGACCCGTGGGCCGGGGACAGGCGGACCTGACGTTCCGGCGACAAGCGGACCTGGCGTTCCGGCGACAGGCGGACCTTGACCCGGTGGCCGTCGGACCCGGGATCCGGCGGCCGGCGCTCGACCACCCCGTTCAGGTGTCAACACGCCACCGGAGGAACGCTGTTCAGTAGCCGCCGCGCCGCCGGTCGCGGTCCTCGCGGCGTTCGCGGTGCCGCTCCCTGCGCTCCTCGTGGCGCAGACGGCGCTCCTCATGGCGCTCACGGCGCTCCTCGTGGCGCTCGCGCATCAGGTCGCGGGCGTCGTCGAGCGCGTCGAACATGTCACCGAGGCCGTCGCCGCGCGAGCCCTGCAACTCCTTGCGGGCCTCACGGCGCTCCAGCTTCTCCTGGCGGCGCTCCTCCTTGAGCCGCTGGCGCTCGGCACGGGTCAGCTTGCGCTCGACGCCCACACCGCCCCAGAACGCGAAGCCCGTGACGACCACCCGGGGCGCGCCCGGGTCGCCCGGCCTGCCCTCCTCGCGGTGGTCGAAGCCGCCCATGATGCCGATACCGCGGACGACGACCTCGACCCCGGGCGGCACGATCACGTTCAACCCGCCCATGAACGCGACACAGTTGATGACGACCTCGCGGTCCGCGAAGTTGGCCTCGCGCAGGTCGATCTCCCCACCGCCCATGAAGGCGAAGGAGTTGAAGCGCCGCGGCACCGTCCAGCGGCCCTTGCGCTCGAAGCCGCCCAGGACCGCCACACCCCACGAGGACGAACCCTCGCCGCCGACGATGCGGGAACCCCAACTGCCGTCGTCCACGGGCTGCTTCACCATGGAGATCCGCGGAGAGGACGGCACCGCACCCGGCAGGTCGCGGGTGATCGGCGTCAACTCCCCATAGGTGCGGGCCGCGTACGTCGCCTCCAGCCGCTCCTCGAACTCCTCCATGTCGAGACGGCCCTCCGCGAGGGCGTCCCTCAGCTGCTCGGCGACTCGTTCACGATCGGCGTCGGAGGCACGCAGCTCCGGGAGTTCGTCGGTCATGGGCAGCAGCCTACGAGGTCCCCCGCTCGCCCGCTATCCGGCCCGCCCTCCCGGAATCCCCCTCTACGACACCGTCTTGCCCGCGTACATACGGCTGATGACCGCCTCGATGTCCGGCTCCCGCACCGAGAGGTCCACCAGCGGATAATCCGCCGCGATCCGCGCCACCAGCGGCGCCGCCGACGTCGAGGCCGGGAACGCCAGCCACTGGCGCGGCCCCTCCACCTTCACCACCCGCGCCGACTCCAGCTCGATCGGCGGCAGTTCGCGTTCCAGGTCCACGACCAGGGTGCGCTCGCTCTCCCCCACCTCGTGCAGCCCGCTCAGCGCCCCGTCGTACATCAGCCGCCCGTGGTCGATCACCATGACCCGCCGGCACAACTGCTCTATGTCGGTGAGGTCGTGCGTGGTCAGCAGGACGGTCGTGCCGCGTTCGGCGTTCAGGTCCCGCAGGAACTCCCGGACCCGCACCTTGCTGACCACGTCGAGCCCGATCGTCGGCTCGTCGAGATAGAGCACCTCCGGGTCGTGCAGCAGGGCCGCCGCGATGTCGCCGCGCATCCGCTGCCCCAGCGACAGCTGACGCACCGGCACGTCCAGCAGGGCGCCCAGTTCGAGGAGTTCGACACAGCGGTCGAGGTTCTCCCGGAACCGCGCGTCCGGTACCCGGTACATCCGGTGCATGAGCCGGTACGAGTCGATCAGCGGGAGGTCCCACCACAGCGTCGTGCGCTGCCCGAACACGACCCCGATCCGGCGCGCGACCCGGGTGCGCTCGCGGGACGGGTCGAGACCCGCGACCCGCAGCCGGCCCGCGGACGGGGTGAGGATGCCGGTGAGCATCTTGATCGTGGTCGACTTCCCGGCGCCGTTCGGGCCGATGTAGCCGACCATCTCCCCGCGTCCGACGGTGAACGAGATCGAGTCGACGGCCCGCACCTGACGCCGCTCGCTCCGCAGGAACCCCGTCCTCTTGCGCACGTCGAAGACCTTCTCGACCCCGTCGAGCTCGATGAACCCGCCCCCCGGCCCCGGGTCCCCGCCCGGACCCGCCGGATCCCTGTCTGCGGCGATGGTCACGACCGTTCTCCTAACTTCCCGTGCTCCGGTAGGCGCGCAGCCCCGCGCGCCAGGCGATCCCGGCCAGCGCGCAGCACAGCGCCGCCACGAGCGGAGGCGCGAACGCGACCCACACCGGCAGGTCGAGCGGATAGGGCCGCCCCAGCACGTACAGCGCGGGCAGCCAGTTGACGAAGGCGAGCGGGAGGACGAAGGTCACCCCGCGCAGCATGTCCTTGGCGAAGATGGTCGGGGGGTACTGAAGGAGCGTATTGCCGCCGTACGTGAAGGAGTTCTGCACCTCGGAGGCGTCCTGCGCGACGAACTGGAACGCCCCGCCCGCCACGAACACCGCCGAGAAGATCCCCGCGCCGCTCAGCAGCATCATCGGCATCATCAGCACCTTGAGCGGTGTCCAGTGGATGTCGAGGACGGCGAGGGCGTACCCGAGGACGAGCAGGCCCTGGGTGATCCGGCCGAGGCGGCGCAGCGCGAAACGGTCGGCGGCGACCTGCGCGAGCACCGGTACCGGGCGCACCAGCAGGGTGTCCAGCGTGCCGTCGCGCACCCGGCGCCCCAGCCGGTCCATCGAGCCGAGCGCGAGGTCCGCGAACCCGAACGCGACACCGGACACCCCGTAGAGCAGGGCGACCTCGGGCAGGCTGTAGCCGCCGAGCCGGTCGACCCGCGAGAACATCAGCAGGATCGCCGCGAAGTCGAGAGCGGTCGCCGCGAAGTTGCCGAAGGCCGTCATCGCGAAGGACGCCCGGTAGGCCATCGTGGAGCGGACCCACATCGCGCTGATCAACCGGTAGGCGCGCAGCCCGTCCCGCAGCCGCTCGTACCCGCCCTGCCGCTCGAAGGGGCGGAAGTCCACCGCCGGGACCGGCGCCTCACGAAGGGGCGCGGCCCGCGTCACCTTCTCCTCCACCGGGTCAGCCACCCTGGACCACCACCCTTCGCGTCGCCACCGACTGCACCAGCCGTCCGACGGCCAGCAGCCCGACCGCCCAGGCGGCCTGCACCGCGTACGTGCCCATTGGATCCGCCGTGCCGAGCAGGACGTCCACGGGCGCCTGGATCAGCGACGACCAGGGCAGCGCCCGTACGACCTCGCCGAGCGCGCCCGGGAACACGTTCAGCGGCAGCAGCATCCCCGAGCAGAAGATCCCCGCGATCGAGGTCAGCTGCGCCACCCCCGCCCCGTCGAGCAGCCAGAACGCCGACAGCGCCACCAAGAAGCGGATCGCGAACCCCACGACCACCCCGAGCGCGACCGCGACCAGGAAGGCGAGCCAGGTCAGCGGATCCGACGGCAGCGCCAGGTCGAAGACGAGCGCGCCGAACAGCAGCGGGACCACTCCGCGGCCCAGCAGATGGAACAGCGCCCGCCCCATGTCCTGGGCGAGCCACCACATCTGGAGATCGGCCGGACGGTACAGGTCGATCGCGATGTCACCCGTACGGATGCGTTCGATCAGTTCGTCCTCGAAGCCACCGCCCATCATCGCGACCACCATCAGCAGCCCCTGGCTGACCCAGACGTAGGTGAGCGCCTGTGCCTGGTCGTAGCCGCCGAGGTGCGGCTTGCTGTCCCACAGGGCCATGAACAGATACGCCAGGATCAGCCCGAACACGGTGTTGGTGAAGACACCCGCGGCGGTGGCGATCCGGTAGGTGGCATACCGCCGGAACCCGCTGCCCGCGACAGCCGCGTACAACCGCGCCGTGCCCACAACCCGTCCCTTTCCCCAGCGTTGAGCCAAAGCGCAGGAGCCTAGCCCCGGCCGGGCACGGGCCGCCAGGCATTTTCCGGCGCGACGCGTGCCGGATCGGGCAACGGAACACATGGTGCGAGAGTCTTCAATTGGGGCGCATCAGGCGTAAGAGGGCGTACGAGACAGTACGACGCGACACAGGAGTCCGGCGAACATGAGCGACGAGCCGCAGCAGCGCAGCCAGGGCTGGGCATCCAGGGAGCCGGGAGCACAACCGGGCAGCCCGGGCACGAAGCAGCAGCCGCGGCCCCGGCAGAAGCCCCCGGGCAAGGGGAAACAGCGGCCCAAGCGCACCGGCCTGCGCAGACTCGTCCCCACCTGGCGCATGCTCCTCGGCACGATCCTCGGCACGGCCCTGCTCCTGGCCGGCCTCTTCGCCCTCGGCTACTTCCTCGTCCGCATCCCCTCCGCGAACGCGGCGGCCGTCAAGCAGAGCAACGTCTTCCTGTACGCCGACGGCAGCCAGCTCGCCCGCGACGGCGACGTCAACCGCGAGAACGTCGCCCTGGAACACATCTCCAAGGTCGCCCAGCACGCCACCCTCGCCGCCGAGGACCGCGACTTCTACAGCGAGTCCGCCATCGACCCCAAGGCGATGATCCGCGCCGGCTGGAACACCGTCACCGGCAAGGGCCGCCAGTCCGGCTCGACCATCACCCAGCAGTACGTCAAGAACTACTACCTCGGCCAGGAACAGACCGTCACCCGGAAGGTCAAGGAGTTCTTCATCTCCGTCAAGCTCGACCGGGAGAAGAGCAAGGATGAGATCCTGGAGGGCTACCTCAACACCAGCTACTACGGCCGCAACGCCTACGGCATCCAGGCCGCCGCCCAGGCCTACTACGGCGTGAACGCCCGGGACCTCACCGTCGGCCAGGGCGCCTACCTCGCCGCCCTGCTCAACGCCCCCAGCGAGTACGACGTGATCGCCCACCCCGAGAACAGGGCCGGGGCCCTCGCCCGCTGGAACTACGTCCTCGACGGCATGGTCAAACAGAAGTGGCTGACCCGCGCCGCCCGCGCCCGGGTCGCCTTCCCCGAACCCCGGCAGGCCAAGGGATCGGCGGGCCTCTCGGGCCAGCGCGGCTATCTCGTCCAGGCCGTGACCGCCTATCTGACCTCCAACGGGATCCTCGACGAGGACACCCTGACCCGCGGCGGCTTCCGCATCACCACCACGCTCCAGAAGTCCAAGCAGGACGCCTTCGTACGGGCCGTGAACGACCAGCTCATGGACGGGCTCGACCGGAAGAACCGCAAGGTGGACACCTACGTCCGCGCCGGCGGCGTCGCCATCGACCCGTCCAGCGGCAAGGTCCTCGCGATGTACGGCGGCATCGACTACACCAAGCAGTACGTCAACAACGCCACCCGCCGCGACTACCAGGTCGGCTCCACCTTCAAGCCGTTCGTGTTCGCCTCGGCCGTCCAGAACGGCTCCGCGACCGAGGACGGCCGCCCCATCAACCCGAACACCGTCTACGACGGCACCGACCGGCGCCCCGTCCAGGGCTGGAACGGCGGCACCTACGCACCGGAGAACGAGGACGGCGAGTCGTACGGGGACATCTCCGTGCGCACCGCCACCGACAGGTCGGTCAACTCCGTGTACGCGCAGATGGCCGTCGACGTCGGGCCCGCGAACGTGGAGCGGACCGCCGTGGCCCTTGGCCTGCCCGCCGACACCCCCGACCTGACCGCCTCCCCCTCCATCGCGCTCGGCCCGGCCACCGCCAGCGTCCTCGACATGACGGAGGCCTACGCCACGCTCGCCAACCACGGCAGGCACGGCCCGTACACCCTCGTCGCGAAGATCACCAAGGACGGCTCCGAGAGCGTCAGGCTGCCGGCCCCGGACGGCGCGGCCGCCGACCGGCAGGCCGTGAGCCGCGAGGCCGCCGACACGACGACCTCCATGCTCCAGAGCGTCGTCGACGGCGGCACCGGACAGGCCGCCCAGAACGCGGGCAGGCCCGCCGCGGGCAAGACCGGCACGGCGGAGGAGGACACGGCCGCGTGGTTCGCGGGCTACACCCCCGACCTCGCCACCGTCGTCGCCGTGATGGGCCAGGACCCCGACACCGGCGCCCACAAGTCCCTGTACGGCGCGCTCGGGCTGGCCCGTGTCAACGGCGGGGGCCTTCCCGCGCAGATCTGGGCCCAGTTCACCCAGGACGCCCTGGACGGGAGCGACTACACGGACTTCGACCTCCAGCTCCAGCCGGGCGCCGAGGAACCGGACGACTCCGTGTACGACCCCGGCACCACGGACACCACCGGCGGCCAGGACAGCGGCGGCACCACCGACGGCACCCAGGGCGGGGCCAACGGCAGCAGGCCGGGCCCGTCGACCGGCCGGACCCCTGGCCGGGGTCCGGAGCGGAGTCCCGAGCGGGGAGGGTCCCACGACCGGACCGGCGGCACCGGCGGCACCGGCACGTCCCGTGGCACCGGCGCCTCCGGAGGCTCGACCGGCACCACGGGGGGCACGCGCCCCGGCGGTCCTCACACCGGCACGCGCACCGGTGGCACCACCACGGGCGGCGGCACCGCCGGATCCACCGGCGGCACCAGGAAGGGCACCGCCGCGGTCAGATCCCCAGGTCCTTGATGATCTTCGCCACGTGCCCGGTCGCCTTCACGTTGTACAGCGCCCGCTCGACCTTGCCCTCCTCGTCCACCACCACCGTGGACCGGATGACACCGACGACCGTCTTGCCGTACAGCTTCTTCTCGCCGAAGGCCCCGTACGCCTCCAGGACCGTCTTGTCGGGATCGCCGACCAGCGTGACCTTCAAGGACTCCTTCTCACGGAACTTGGCCAGCTTCTCGGGCTTGTCCGGGGAGACACCGATCACGTCGTACCCCGCGCCCGCCAGCAGGTCGAGGTTGTCCGTGAAGTCGCAGGCCTGCTTCGTGCAGCCGGGCGTGAGGGCGGCCGGGTAGAAGTAGACGATGACCTTGCGGCCCTTGTGGTCGGCCAGGGAGACCTCGTTGCCGTCGGCGTCGGGCAGGGTGAAGGCGGGGGCGGTGTCGCCGGGCTGAAGTCGCTCGCTCATCGGAACCTCACGTGGCCGGGGGGATGGAATGGATACGGAACGAGCGTAATGGGGGGTGCCGAGGGGTGCGGTCCGGTACGAACTGACAGACTGTCCGAATCAGGGAGTCACTACACGACCACGGAGGCAGCGCGGTGTCGGATACGTCGAGAACGCCGGATACCAGGACTCCGGCGCAGATCGAGGCGGACATCAAGCACCGCCGCACAACGCTCGCCGACACGCTCGACGAGATCGGCGTACGGGTGCACCCGAAGACGATCGTCGGGGACGCCAAGGCCAAGGTCGCCTCGAACATCGACCACACACTGGGGCGCGCCTACGTCGGCGTCAACCGTGTCGTCGGCGACGTGAAGGGCCAGTTCGTCACGGAGGACGGCGCGCCCCGGCTGGAGCGCATCGTGCCGGCGGCCCTCGTCGCGGTGGGGCTCGTCGGGCTGCTCGTGATGGGGACGCGGCGGCGCAAGGGCTGACCCGCCCGCGTACGAAACCGGACGGGACAGGTAGGTTCAGGGCGTGAGCGCCAACCGTGAAACGCACAGCACCCATGACGACAAGCTGCCCATCCGGATGCTGCACGACCGCGTGCTGGTACGGCAGGACGCCGCCGAGGGCGAGCGGCGCTCCGGCGGCGGCATCCTGATCCCCGCGACGGCGGCCGTCGGCCGCCGGCTCGCCTGGGCCGACGTCGTCGCCGTCGGCCAGAACGTCCGTACGGTGGAGCCGGGCGACCGGGTCCTGTACGACCCGGAGGACCGGGCCGAGGTCGAGGTCCGCGGGATCGCCTACGTGCTGATGCGCGAACGGGACCTGCACGCCGTGGCCGCGGACCGCTTCGAGGGCTCCGAGGACTCGACCGGCCTGTATTTGTAGGGCGTAAGCACGCCGAAGGGGCTGGTGACCATGGTCACCGGCCCCTTTCGCCATTCCTTGCTACGGTGGAGGGACCCCGACGAGACGCGCCGTACCGGGCCTGGCAAAGACGACGCAGCCCTTGTTCAGCCGTCGTCTCCCGGAGGTGCCTCCCATGGCCTGGTTCCTGCTGATCATCGCCGGACTGCTCGAAGTCGGCTGGTCGATCGGGATGAAGTACACCGACGGGTTCGCGCGCCCGGTCCCCAGCGTGCTGACGGGCGCGGGCATCGTGGCGAGCATGCTGCTCCTGTCCTACGCGGCCAGGTCGCTGCCCATCGGCACGGCCTACGGCGTCTGGGTCGGCATCGGCGCCGCGGGCGCGGCCGTCCTCGGCATGACCCTCCTGGGCGAACCGGCCACAGCGGCCCGCATCTTCTTCATCTGCCTCCTCCTGGCATCGGTAGTGGGCCTGAAGGCAACATCGGGCCACTGATCCCCTCTCCGGGCGTGACTGTCCGATAACCGGTTCGTTAGCCCGTACGAGACCGCGAACGTGCGGTCGAGCCGAAGGGGGACACGGACGTGCGGAGCACAGGTGGACCGGCGGCGCGGGCCGTCCCACGGCAGGTGGCGCCGGACGCGGACCCGTACCGCAGGGAACGCCTCGCACCGGTCGTCGCCTCGGCACGCAACTGGACCGATCTGATGCGGCGGCTCGGCCTGAGGCCGAGTGGAGGGCAGCGCCGCGTGCTCCAGGAGAAGGTGGCGAGCCACGGCCTCGACACGCATCACTTCGTCAAGCGCAGCCCGTGGCACAAGTACCCGGATGCCGCCATCGCCGAGGCCGCCGCCGCGTCGTCTTCGCTGCGCGAAGTGGCACTGAAACTGGGGGCCACCCCGGCCACGGGAACGCTGTCCCACATCCGCCGCCGCATCGGCGCGGCAGGAATCGACATCAGCCACTTCCCGGGCATGGACCGGCCCGAGTCGGACCTGCCCTTCACCCCGGAGGAGTTGAGGGCGGCCGCGGCTGCGGCCACGAGCGTGCGGGGCGTGGCCCGCGCACTGGGCGTTCCTGACGACGGCCGCTCGCGTGCGACGCTGAGCCGCATGCTGGCGGCCCATCACGTCGACGTCGGGCACTTCTCCCACCGGCGCACATCGATCGCCGATGACACGTTGCGTGATGCCGTGCAGAGCTCCACCAGCTATGCCGACGTGATGCGCCGTCTCGGCATGGACGTCAACGACACCAATCACCGGCGCGTGCGGCGCGCGGCATCCCGCCTCGGCCTCGACGCCAGCCACTTCAAGCGCCGGGCTTGGGGGCGGCCGGAGCCCCCTGAACCTTCAGCAATGGCGCACCGGGTACTGGTCGTTCTGCCGGACCAAACCGGTCGAACCAACAGAGCCCGGCTCCACCGCGCCCTGAGCGAGGTAGGCGTGCCCTACACATGCACGGGGTGCGGCAACGCCGGTACGTGGATGGGCCGCCCGATGACCTTGCAAATCGACCACGTCAGCGGGGACTGGCGGGACAACCGCAGGGAGAATCTGCGGTATCTGTGCCCCAACTGTCACGCGATCACAAGCACCTGGTGCAGGGGAGGCAGAACACCGTGAGCGACTCCCGATACGATGGCAGGCGACTGGCGGCGGTGGCGCAACGGCTGACGCAGCAGACTTAGGATCTGTGGCCCGTGAAACGGCTTGAGGGTTCGAATCCCTTCCGCCGCACCACGAACGGCCTGCGAATCGACGGATACGCAGGTCGTTCGTTGTGTGCGCTCAGCCCAGCAGTTCCCTGACCACCGGTACCAGTGCCCGGAATGCCTTGCCCCTGTGGCTGATTGCGTTCTTTTCTGCTGGTGTCAGTTCCGCGCAGGTTCGGGTGTCGCCCTCCGGCTGGAGGATCGGGTCGTAGCCGAAGCCGTTCGTGCCGGCGGGCGTGTGGCGGAGGGTGCCGAGGAGTTGGCCCTCGACCACGCGTTCCGTGCCGTCCGGCAGGGCGAGCGCCGCTGCGCAGGCGAAGTGGGCGCCCCGGTGGGGAGCGTCGATGTCGGAGAGCTGGGCGAGGAGCAGGTCCAGGTTGGCCTGGTCGTCGCCGTGGCGGCCTGCCCAGCGGGCGGAGAAGATGCCGGGGGCGCCGTTCAGGACGTCGACGCACAGACCCGAGTCGTCGGCGACGGCGGGCAGGCCGGTGGCCTGGGCGAGGGCGTGGGCCTTCAGCAGGGCGTTCTCGGCGAAGGTGACGCCGGTTTCCTTGACGTCGGGGATGTCCGGGTAGGCGTCCGCGCCGACGAGGTCATGGGTGAGCCCTGCGTCGGCGAGGATCGCCTTCAACTCGGTGAGCTTTCCTGCATTGCGGGTGGCGAGGATCAGGCGGGTCATGCCCGCCAGTATCGCCGAGCCGCCCCCTTGAGCCGGTCCCAGGTCACCCCTTGAGCCGGTCCCAGGTCACCCCTGAGGCGGTCTCAGGTCGCCCCGGACACCCGGTCCGATCCCGGTCCCGGCCCATGCCCCGGCCCGCGGCCCGTCTGCGCCCGGGTCCCGGCCCACGCCCAGTCCGCCGCCACTGCCGGTCCCGGCCCGGACAGCCCGATGCCGCCTCCGGTCCCGGCCGGAACAGCCCGATGCCGCCGGTCCAGGCGGAGTTCTACGGTGTGCACACCTTCGTCAGTTCGCCCGCCGCTGCCGTGACGGGGCTGATGTCGGGGGTCGTGTCGCCGTTCTTGACGGCCGTTCGGACGTTCGCGACGGCCTTGTTCAAGTGGTCGACCGCCTTGTTGACGTCGGCGTTGTCGGTCTTGTCGCCGATCTTGTCGAGGTTGTTCTCGATGGCGTTGAGGGACGCGTCGGTCTGCGACGGGTCGTTCGCGGCGTTCTCGACGGCCTGCTGGAGCGCGGTGACGCTGTCGGCTATCGAGTCGGCGGTCTGCACGCAGTCGAGCGCCTTGCCGACCGCGTCGCATCCGACGGCCGCCGGCAGGGCGACGAGTGCGGCGACGACGGCGAGTGCGGCGGTACGGCGGCGGTTGCGGTGGCGCGCGGCCATGGAACGGTCCCTCCCCGTGGGCATGGTGTGGTCCGGCCACATAGGGGGACCGGACCGGTCCGCTGTGCGGTCGGCCCGGTCCACCCACAGGGGCCGGCGGGCGAACGGCTGGACCGTACGCCCGTACCCATAAGAACGCGAAGGGTTAACCCGCGGTTGCCTCGCGGGTCTCTTCGAGTACCGCGCGCTGGATGGCGGCGAGTTCGTCGCAGCCCGCGACGGCGAGGTCGAGCAGGGCGTTGAGTTCCTTGCGGTCGAAGGGCTCGGCCTCGGCGGTGCCCTGGACCTCGACGAAGCGGCCGTCGCCGGTGCACACGACGTTCATGTCGGTGTCGGCCCTGACGTCCTCCTCGTAGCAGAGGTCGAGGAGGGGGACGCCGCCGACGATCCCGACGGAGACGGCGGAGACGGTGCCGGTGAGCGGCTTGCGGCCGGCCCGGACGAGCTTCTTGCCCTGGGCCCAGGTGACGGCGTCGGCGAGGGCGACGTACGCGCCGGTGATGGCGGCGGTGCGGGTACCGCCGTCGGCCTGGAGGACGTCGCAGTCGAGGACGATCGTGTTCTCGCCGAGGGCCTTGAAGTCGATGACGGCGCGCAGGGAGCGGCCGATGAGGCGGCTGATCTCGTGGGTGCGGCCGCCGATCTTGCCGCGGACGGACTCGCGGTCGCCGCGGGTGTTGGTGGCGCGCGGGAGCATGGAATATTCGGCGGTGACCCAGCCTTCGCCGCTGCCCTTGCGCCAGCGCGGGACGCCTTCGGTGACGGAGGCCGTGCAGAAGACCTTCGTGTCGCCGAAGGAGACGAGGACGGAGCCCTCGGCGTGCTTGCTCCAGCCGCGCTGGATGGTGATGGGGCGCAGCTGTTCGGGGGTGCGACCGTCGATTCGAGACATGGTGTCGAGCCTATCCGCACAGGCGTGAGGGGCTGTCCGCCGGTGGCGGAAACAGCCCCTCACGGGTGAGCGGGACCTCCTGGAGCGGTGGGCGGCGCGTGGCGCGCGCGGGTGGCTTCGGTGGTCCTGGTCGCTCGGGTCAGTGCGTGCTCACATCAGGTCTTCGATGTCGGCGGCGATGGGGTCGGCGTCCGTGCCGATGACGACCTGGATGGCGTTGCCCATCTTGACGACGCCGTGGGCGCCGGCGGCCTTCAGGGCGGCCTCGTCGACGAGTGAGGGGTCCTTGACCTCGGTGCGCAGGCGCGTGATGCAGCCTTCGACCTCTTCGATGTTGTCGATGCCGCCGAGCCCGGCGACGATCTTCTCAGCCTTGGTGGCCATGTCCTACTCCCTGATCAGAACCGCTTTGTCGCAGTAACCCACAGTTGGCCCATCTTCGCGAGCGGTCATGTCGTCGGTGCCGAAGGATGGCGATCACGACAGAGCGACCCGTCGTCAACTGGTCTACACCAGTCAGCGGGTAGTCGCCAAACCGGCCCGCCCGGAGGACGCCCATGAGTGCCGTAAGTGATGTTTCGCCCGCACGCGCCCGCTGGAACACGGCCTTCCAGGGGCTTCAGAAGATGGGCCGCAGTCTTCAGCTGCCGATCGCGGTGCTGCCGGCGGCGGGCATCCTCAACCGGCTCGGCCAGCCGGACGTGTTCGGGGACGAGGGCCTCGGATGGAACAGACTCTCCAAGGTGATGGTGGGCGCGGGCGGCGCCCTGCTCGACGGCTCGCTCGGACTGCCCCTGCTGTTCTGCATCGGCGTGTCGATCGGCATGGCGAAGAAGGCGGACGGCTCGACGGCGCTCGCGGCGGTGGCGGGCTTCCTCGTCTACTACGGCGTGCTGCACCAGTTCCCCGAGGGCTGTCCGGGCGGTTCGAAGGCCATTCCGGGCATCGGCTGTCAGATCACCGAGACGGGCGGCGGCGTGACGGCGTTCACCTTCCAGAACCCCGGCGTGTTCGGCGGCATCATCATGGGTCTGCTGGCGGCCTGGTTCTGGGCCCGTTTCCACCGTACGAGGCTGGTGGACTGGCTCGGCTTCTTCAACGGCCGCCGCCTGGTGCCGATCCTGATGTCGTTCGTGGCGATCGGGTTCGCGGCGCTGTGCCTGTGGGTGTGGCCGCCGATCGGTGACGGCCTGGAGAGTTTCAGCGACTGGCTGCACCACGCGGGCTCGTGGGGCGCGGGCGTGTTCGGTCTCGCGAACCGGGCTCTGCTGGTGATCGGTCTGCACCAGTTCCTGAACGTGCCCATCTGGTTCCAGTTCGGCAGCTACACCAAGCCGGACGGCACGGTGGTGCACGGCGACATCAACATGTTCCTGGCGGGTGACCCCAACGCGGGGCAGTTCCTGACGGGCTTCTTCCCGATCATGATGTTCGCGCTGCCGGCGGCGGCGCTGGCGATGACGCACTGCGCGAAGCCGCACCGGCGCAAGGAGGTGGGCGGCCTGATGCTCTCGGTGGCGCTGACGTCGTTCGTCACGGGCATCACCGAGCCGATCGAGTACTCGTTCCTGTTCATCGCGCCGCTGCTGTACGCGGTGCACGCGGTGCTCACGGGTGTGTCGATGGCGGTGAGCTGGGCGCTGGGTGTGCACGACGGTTTCAGTTTCTCGGCAGGTCTGATCGACTACGTCATCAACTGGAACCTGGCGACCAAGCCCTGGCTGATCATCCCGATCGGCCTGTGTTTCGCCGTCGTCTACTACGTCATCTTCCGGTTCGCGATCACGAAGTTCGATCTGAAGACCCCGGGGCGGGAGCCGGACGAGGAGGTCGAGGACACCACGAAGGCGTAGACCTCCGCGCGAACCGTGTGGCGCGCGCACGACGAAGGCCCCCCGACCCACCGGTCCGGGGGCCTTCCGCATGACCGGAACCGGTTATTCCTGTTATGGCCGAGGCCACAAAATTCGCACCTTCCTTATCCGGCCTTCACCGTGCTAGAAACAGGTCTACACCACTGGTGGTGTAGACCACATGGTCGCTGCCGAACTCTGTCGTACCTTCCCGTCCCCCGGCAGCGCCCAGCGCATGGAGGAACTATGAGCACCGCCACCGTCTCGGCGGCACCCGCGAAGAAGCGGGGATCCGGCCTGTTCCAGGGCCTGCAAAAGGTCGGCCGCAGCCTACAGCTGCCGATCGCCGTGCTTCCGGCGGCGGGCATCCTGCTGCGTCTGGGAGTACCGGACATCGCGCAGAAGCTGCACCTGCCCGACAAGGTCACGGAGGTGTTCGCCACCGCCGGCGGCGCGATCTTCGACAACCTGCCGATGCTGTTCTGCATCGGTGTCGCGATCGGCTTCGCCAAGAAGGCGGACGGCTCCACCGCGCTCGCGGCCCTGGTCGGCTTCCTGGTCTACAGCAACGTGCTCAAGGCCTTCCCGGTCACCGAGGCGAAGATCCAGAAGGGCGCCGACATAGCGGCGACCTACAACAACCCCGGTGTCCTCGGCGGCATCATCATGGGTCTGCTCTCCGCCGTGCTGTGGCAGCGCTACCACCGCAAGAAGCTGGTGGACTGGCTCGGCTTCTTCAACGGCCGCCGTCTGGTGCCGATCATCATGGCGTTCGTCGGCACGGCCATGGGTGTCTTCTTCGGTCTGGTCTGGGAGCCGATCGGTACCGGCATCTCCCACTTCGGCGAGTGGATCACCGGTCTCGGCACGGTCGGCGCGGGCCTGTTCGGTCTCATCAACCGCGCGCTCATCCCGGTCGGCATGCACCAGTTCGTGAACGCCGTGTCCTGGTTCCAGATCGGCGACTTCAAGAACTCCGCGGGCGTGGTCGTCCACGGTGACCTCAACCGGTTCTTCGCCGGTGACCCGAGCGCCGGAATGTTCATGTCGGGCTTCTTCCCGATCATGATGTTCGGTCTGCCGGCCGCCGCGATCGCCATCGCGCACTCCGCCCGCCCCGAGCGCCGCAAGGCCGTGATGGGCATGATGATCTCGCTGGCGCTGACCTCGTTCGTGACGGGTGTGACCGAGCCGATCGAGTTCTCGTTCATGTTCATCGCGCCGCTCCTCTACGCGATCCACGCGGTGCTGACCGCCCTGTCCCTCGCGGTCACCTGGGCGCTCGGTGTCCACGCGGGCTTCACGTTCTCCGCGGGCTTCATCGACTACGCGCTGAACTGGAACCTGGCCACCAAGCCCTGGCTGATCATTCCGATCGGCCTGGTGTTCGGCGCGATCTACTACGTGGTCTTCCGCTTCGCGATCACCAAGTTCAACCTCCCCACCCCGGGCCGTGAGCCCGAGGAGGAGCTCGAGGACCTCACCAAGGCGTGAGCCGTCCCGACATCGCCGAAGGCCCCCGGAACCGTCTGGTTCCGGGGGCCTTCGCGCACGCGGGGGCGTCAGATCTCGTACGCCGCCCCGGGCACCGCCAGGTCCACCGGGCCCCGGTACGCCGAACGGGCGTCCCTCAGGTTGGTGTCGGCGTCCGTCCACGGGGGGATGTGGGTCAGGACCAGGCGGCGGGCGCCCGCCCGGGCCGCGGTCTCGCCTGCCTCCAGGCCGTTGAGGTGGAGGCCGGGGATGTTCTCCTTGCCGTGGGTGAACGCGGCCTCGCACAGGAACAGGTCCGTGTCGCGGGCGAGTTCGTCCAGGGCCTCGGTCACCCCGGTGTCGCCGGAGTACGTCAACGACCGTCCGCCGTGCTCCACCCGGATGCCGTACGCCTCCACCGGGTGCGCCACCCGTTCGGTGTGCACGGTGAAGGGGCCGATCTCGAACGTGGACGGCTTGACCGTGTGGAAGTCGAAGACCTCGCTCATCGAGGACGCGGACGGCGTGTCGGCGTAGGCCGTGGTCAGGCGGTGCTCGGTTCCCTCGGGTCCGTGGACGGGGAGCGGGGCGCAGCGGCCGCCGTCGTGCCGGTAGTAGCGCGCGACGAAGTAGGCGCACATGTCGATGCAGTGGTCGGCGTGCAGATGACTCAGGAAGATCGCGTCGAGGTCGTAGAGACCGCAGTGGCGCTGCAACTCGCCCAGGGCACCGTTGCCCATGTCGAGGAGCAGCCGGAAGCCGTCGGCCTCTACGAGGTAGCTCGAGCAGGCCGATTCCGCGGACGGGAACGACCCCGAGCAGCCGACGACGGTGAGCTTCATAAAGCAGAAACCTCCGCTGGCGGGTAACAGCTGGAAAGGGGGAGACGGGGGTCGTGCGGTCCGTCGAGCGTAAGGCGCAAAAGGGCCGGTCGCTCCTCCGCCAGGGGCTGTTGTGGGCGAACTCACCTGTGCTGTCACCGGTTCGGATGGACCTGCGGGGTGGCGTTTGGATCAGTTCGGACAGCCTTCCGGAAATGCCGGGGTGTCACAGGGCGGGCGGCGGTACGCGCGCGCCGGTACCTTCTTTGCTGTGGACACGTCCTGGTGGCTCGCGTTGGCGGCGGTGGTTCTGCTCGCGCTGGTCGCGACGCTGGTGGACGGCTGGGGGCGCCGCGGGCGCCGGCCGGCCGGGCGGACGCGTCCGCCGGGCCGGGGACCGCGCCGGGGC
Source organism: Streptomyces sp. f51 (assembly GCF_037940415.1). Taxonomy (NCBI): domain Bacteria; kingdom Bacillati; phylum Actinomycetota; class Actinomycetes; order Kitasatosporales; family Streptomycetaceae; genus Streptomyces; species Streptomyces sp. f51. The sequence continues at coordinate 2,722,882 of NZ_CP149798.1, forward strand.
GGAGCCGGGCGCGGCGGGCCGTCGCCGCGGGCGGCGGAGATCTGGTGGGCGAACGTCCCGTACGAGGACGGGCCGGGGGCCAAGGACCGGCCGTGTCTGGTGCTGGTGGTGCGCGGGAAGCGGGTGACCGTCGCGAAGATCACCAGCAAGTACCACGACGAGCGGCCCGGGGTGATTCCGCTGCCTCCGGGAGCGGTGGGGGACGCCCAGGGGCGGCCGAGTTTCCTGGAGACGGACGAGCTGCGCGAGGTGCCGGTCGGTGACTTCCGGCGGCGGGTGGGTGTGGTGGACCCGGTCCTGTGGGACCAGGTCCGCTATCTGGCCCGCTGATCCGCGCCCAGGGGCCGGCTGTCCGGCCCGCTGAGCCGCTCCCGGCGGGGGCCGACGGAAACGCCGAGGGGCGCGGGAACCGTCGACCGGTCCGCGCGCCCCTCGGTGAATCCGTGTGCGGCTAGGCCCAGAGCTGGCCCTGGAGTGTCTCGATGGCTTCTTCCGTCGTGGCCGCGGTGTAGACGCCCGTCGACAGGTACTTCCAGCCGCCGTCGGCGACCACGAAGGCGATGTCGGCGGTCTCTCCGGCCTTGACGGCCTTGTTGCCGACGCCGATCGCGGCGTGCAGCGCGGCTCCGGTGGAGACGCCCGCGAAGATGCCCTCCTGCTGGAGGAGTTCCCGGGTGCGGGTGACCGCGTCCGCCGAGCCGACGGAGAAGCGGGTGGTGAGGACGGAGGCGTCGTACAGCTCCGGTACGAAGCCCTCGTCGAGGTTGCGCAGGCCGTACACGAGATCGTCGTAGCGCGGCTCGGCGGCGACGATCCTGACGTCCGGCTTGTGCTCGCGCAGGTAGCGGCCGACGCCCATGAGGGTGCCGGTGGTGCCGAGGCCCGCCACGAAGTGGGTGATGGACGGGAGGTCGGCGAGGATCTCCGGGCCCGTCGTGGCGTAGTGGGCGCCGGCGTTGTCCGGGTTGCCGTACTGGTAGAGCATCACCCAGTCCGGGTGCTGGGCGGAGAGTTCCTTGGCGACGCGCACGGCGGTGTTGGAACCGCCGGCGGCCGGGCTGGGGATGATCTCGGCGCCCCACATGCCGAGCAGGTCACGGCGTTCCTGCGAGGTGTTCTCGGGCATCACGCAGACCATGCGGTAGCCCTTGAGCTTCGCCGCCATGGCCAGGGAGATGCCGGTGTTGCCGCTGGTGGGCTCCAGGATCGTGCAGCCCGGAGTGAGCCTGCCGTCCTTCTCCGCCTGCTCGATCATGTGGAGGGCCGGCCGGTCCTTGACGGAGCCGGTCGGGTTGCGGTCCTCCAGTTTCGCCCAGATACGGACGTCCGCGGACGGCGACAGACGCGGCAGGCGCACCAGAGGGGTGTTGCCCACCGCGGCGAGCGGGGAGTCGTAGCGCATCGGAGACCAGGGTCCGATCAGGCCATGCCGCCGGCCACGGCCGGCAGGATGGTGACGTTGTCGCCGTCGGTCAGCTTGGTGTTGATGCCGTCGAGGAAGCGGACGTCCTCGTCGTTGAGGTAGACGTTGACGAAGCGGCGCAGCTCGCCGCCGTCCACGATCCGGGCCCGGATGCCCGCGTGGCGGGTGTCGAGGTCGGTGAACAGCTCGGCGAGGGTCGCCCCGCCGCCCTGGACGGCCTTCTCGCCGTCGGTGTAGGTGCGGAGGATGGTGGGGATGCGGACCTCGATGGCCATGGTTGCGTGCTCCTGTCGGAAGGTGTGTCAGGTCGGAAGACGCGCGGCAGCGCGGGCGGGGAAGGGGTACGCGGGTTGCGGAGCCGCGGCTCTCCGGCCGTACGACGGCGGCAGGTCAGTGCGTACAGATGGCGCTCTGCAACCTACAGAGGTCGACGTGCAGCCGCGCCACGAGCAGCATGCCCGGCGTCTTGTCGCTCACGTCGTTCAGAACCATGGGCTCATCGTATCGATTCCCGGTACGGGCCCCGGAGTGTGATCTCGCATTCCGGACGCTTTTCGGCCGATGGGTGAGATCAGTAGTTCTCCACGACCTTGACCTCCTCCTCCGTGACCTCGCCGTCCACGATCCGGTAGGAGCGGAACTGGAAGGGGCCCGCGTCGTCGGTGTCCGCCGTGGAGACCAGGACGTAGTGCGCTTCGGGCTCGTTCGCGTAGGCGAGGTCGGTGCGGGAGGGGTAGGCCTCGGTCGCGGTGTGCGAGTGGTAGATGACGACCGGCTCCTCGTCGCGGTCGTCCATCTCGCGGTAGAGCTTGAGCAGGTCGCCGGAGTCGAACTCGTAGAACGTGGGCGAGCGGGCCGCGTTGAGCATCGGGATGAAGCGCTCGGGGCGGCCGGTGCCGGCGGGCCCGGCGACGACTCCGCACGCCTCGTCGGGGTGGTCCTGGCGCGCGTGGGCGACGATCTGGTCGAACAGGGCCTCGGTAATGGTCAGCATGCTGGTCAGGATAGACAGAAGGGCCGTCCCGTACCGAGGAGTGGTACGGGACGGCCCGTATGCCGGACGTCCTGAGCGGTGGCCCGGTGGGCCGGGCGTCCGTGGTGGCGGTCAGCCGACCTTTTCGAGCTCCGGCTCGCGGCGCTGGGTGACCTGGGGGTTGCGTGCCTTGAGGACCGCCCAGCCGACGGCCAGGGCGGCGGCCCAGACGGCCATCACGTACAGGCAGATGCGGGACTGGGCGTCGTAGGCGATCAGGCCGGTGACGAAGAGGAGGAACACGACGGCGACGTAGCTGCACTTGGCGCCGCCCGGGGCGGGGAAGGACGAGGCCGGGAGCCGGCCCGCGTCGACCGCGCGGCGGTAGAGGATGTGGCTGACGAGGATCATCAGCCAGGTCCAGATGCCGGCCGCGGTGGCCACCGAGGTGACGTAGCCGAAGGCCTTCCCGGGGGCGACGTAGTTGAGGATCACGCCGATGCCCATGAAGAGCACGGAGACCGTGACGCCGAACGCGGGCGTCTTGGTGGACGACAGCTTGCTGAAGACCTTCGGGGCCTCGCCGCTCTCGGCCAGGTTCCGCAGCATGCGGCCCGTGGAGTACATGCCGGAGTTGCAGGAGGACAGCGCTGCGGTGAGGACCACGAAGTTGACGATGCCGGCGCCCGCCGGGATGCCGATCTTCGCGAAGGCCGCGACGAAGGGGCTCACGTTCGGCGCGAACTCCGTCCACTTCACGACGCAGAGGATGACCGTGAGGGCGCCGACGTAGAAGAGGGCGATGCGCCACGGGAGGGTGTTGATGGCCTTCGGGAGGGTCTTCTCGGGGTCCTCGGACTCGCCCGCGGTGACGCCGACGAGCTCGACGGCGAGGTAGGCGAACATGACGCCCTGGAGGGTCATCAGGGACGAGCCGATGCCGTTGGGGAAGAAGCCGTCGAACTGCCACAGGTTGCTGACGGAGGCGGTGTCACCGGCGGAGCTGAAGCCGAAGGTCAGAACGCCGATGCCGATGATGATCATGCCGAGCAGGGCGGTGACCTTGACCATCGAGAACCAGAACTCGATCTCGCCGAAGAGCTTCACCGAGATCAGGTTCGCCACGAAAAGGACGATCAGGAAGACCAGCGCGGTCACCCATTGGTGGATCGCCGGGAACCAGTAGTGGACGTAGATGGCGGCGGCCGTGAGCTCGGCCATGCCGGTGACCACCCACATCAGCCAGTACGTCCAGCCGGTGAAGTAGCCGAAGAACGGGCCGAGGAACTCGCGGGAGTACTCGGCGAAGGAGCCCGAGACCGGGCGGTAGAGCAGGAGCTCGCCGAGCGCCCGCATGATGAAGAAGATGATCACGCCCGCGAGGGCGTACATCATGATCAGGCTGGGTCCGGCCTTGGCGATGTTCGCCCCGGCCCCCAGGAAGAGGCCGACGCCGATGGCGCCGCCGATCGCGATCATCTGGACCTGACGGCTGCCGAGCCCGCGCTCGTACCCCTCTTCGGGGGCGTCGCCGCCCACGGCCTCACTGCCGTCGTGAATCTTGCCGACCTGCGATGAGGTCATGTCTGGTGCGCCTTTCTCCATACCGGTCCGAGCCGGTCCCACGGCTTCGAATCGGTTTCCGATCCCCCCGGACAGGTGGAGCTTGTGCCTGGCCGGCGGTCCGCCGGCTCGGTGGCGCACCCGGCGGGACATGGGTGGTGTCCTGCCGGGCGGTCGTGAAGATTTATCACGGTGGCGGCGTTGATCGGGGGCGGCCGGTGTTGCGCAGACCACAGGAAGAACCGGACAAAACGATGAACCGCGCCCCAAAGGACGCGGTTACGGTGACGTGATCGTTATCCGGATTTGAGCGTCCGCTGAGCGACCGCCGGCGGTGCCGTGTGCGGTCGGCGGATCAGGGCAGAAGCGTGGTGACCAGCGTCTCCTGGAGGCCGCCCAGCCAGAGGTACGCCATCACCATCGGCTTGCGCGGGTCCTCGTCGGGGAGGCGGTAGAGGAGCTCGGTGTCCTCCTCGTCGACGACGTCGAGCCGCGAACCGATGGCCAGACGCAGGTCGTTCAGGGCGCGCAGCCACTGCTCCGACTGGGCGGCGGTCAGTTCCAGGACCGCTCCGCCGTCGCCGCCGGGTGTCAGCGCGTCGAGCGAGCGGATCACCGTGAGGGCGTTCTCGCGCTTGCCCGCGCGCAGGTCGTTCTCGGTGAAGCGGCGGAACTCGGCGGAGTGGGCCTGCTGCTCGTCGGCCTGCTCGGGCGTGTCGGCCTCGACGCCGGGTCCGCTGTAGGCGTCAGGGAACAGGCGCTTGAGGACCGGGTCGCTGGGCGGCTCGCTGGGGCCCTCGGCGAACAGCTCGGCGAGCGGGTCGGCGGAGGCGTTCTCCGCGGGGCCGGGACCGATGAGCTCCAGGAGCTGGACGGCGAGGGTGCGGATGATGGAGATCTCGACCTCGTCGAGCGCGACGGCCGCGCCGCCGCCGGGGAGCGGTTCGAAGTGTCCGGGCATGGAGTGAGTTCGCTACTTCCGGTCCTGCGGGCGGTCGGTTGACAGGGGGCCGGCTACCTCCGGTCCTGCTGAAGGGTGGCCCACAGACCGTAGCCGTGCATGGCCTGCACGTCGCGCTCCATCTCCTCGCGCGTGCCGCTGGAGACGACGGCCCGGCCCTTGTGATGGACGTCCATCATCAGCTTGGTGGCCTTGTCCTTGGGATAGCCGAAGTACGTCTGGAAGACATACGTCACGTAGCTCATGAGGTTGACCGGGTCGTTGTGGACGATCGTGACCCAGGGGACGTCCGGCTCGGGTACGGCGAAGACCTCCTCCGCCGACTCGGTCTTCTCGATCTCTAGAGGTGCGGGAGCCGTCACACCGCCCATGCTCCCACCAGAGGGGGTCACCCGCATAAACGGCCCCCGGGAAAGGGCCGCCACCACGGGAATCGCCGACCGGGAAACAGAAATCGTCAAACTGACGAGATGGGGGTACGATCCCTGCCATGAACACAGCGGACCTTGGGCTGCCGGTGGAAGTTCCGTCTACGGCGCTCTTCACGGACCAGTACGAGTTGACGATGCTGCAAGCCGCGCTCGCGGCCGGGACCGCCGGGCGGCGCTCGGTCTTCGAGGTCTTCACCCGCCGGCTGCCGGAAGGCCGGCGCTACGGAGTCCTCGCGGGCACCGGACGCGTCCTGGACGCCGTCGAGAACTTCCGCTTCGACCCGGACCTCCTCGGCTTCCTGCGCGAGCGCGGGATCGTGGACGAACCGACCCTGGAGTGGCTCGCCTCCTACCGCTTCGGCGGGGACATCTGGGGCTACCCCGAGGGCGAGGTGTACTTCCCGGGCTCGCCCGTCCTGCGGGTCGAGGGCAGCTTCGCGGAGTGCGTGCTCCTGGAGACGGTGATCCTCTCGGTCCTCAACCACGACTCCGCCATCGCGGCGGCCGCCTCCCGCATGGCCTCCGCCGCGGGCGACCGGCCGCTGATCGAGATGGGCGCCCGGCGCACCCACGAGCTGGCCGCCGTGGCCGCCTCGCGCGCCGCGTACATCGGCGGGTTCACCAGCACCTCCGACCTGGCCGCCGGTTTCCGCTACGGCATCCCGACCGTGGGCACCTCCGCGCACGCCTTCACGCTCCTGCACGACCACGAGCGGGACGCCTTCCGGGCCCAGGTGGACTCGCTGGGCCGCGGCACCACCCTGCTCGTGGACACCTACGACGTCGCCGAGGCGGTCCGCACGGCCGTCGAGGTCGCCGGGCCCGGACTCGGCGCGGTGCGCATCGACTCCGGCGACCTGCTGCTCGTCGCCCACCGGGTACGCCGGCAGCTGGACGAGCTGGGCGCGAGGGACACGAAGATCGTCGTGACCTCGGACCTCGACGAGTACGCCATCGCCTCGCTCGCGGCGGCGCCCGTGGACGCGTACGGCGTCGGCACCCAGCTGGTGACGGGATCCGGCCATCCGACGTGCTCGATGGTCTACAAACTGGTCGCCCGCGCCGAGTCGGCCGACCCCAGGGCTCCGCTGGTGCCGGTGGCCAAGAAGTCCACGGGCGGCAAGACGTCCGTCGGCGGCCGTAAATGGGCCGCCCGGCGCCTGGACGGACAGGGCGTCGCGGAGGCCGAGGTCGTCGGGGTGGGACCGGTGCCGGCCGACCTGGCCGACCAGCAGCTCCTGGCCGAGCTGGTCAAGGGCGGCCAGGTCCTGTCCCGGGAGCCGCTCGACGTCGTACGGGACCGGCACGCGCGGGCCCGCGCCCGGCTGCCGCTGTCCGCGACCCAGCTGTCGCGCGGCGAGCCGGTGATCCCCACCGAATACGTCTGAGACGTACGGGGCGAGTGGTGCGGGCGTTACCGGGGTGGCACCGCGCATGAACCCTCGGTGAGCGGGAATGCAACGGCAGCGTGCCCGCACGGGCCACGGAAACCGAATGCCCCCTCCCGCACCGCCCCGGAATTCTCTACGCTCGGTAGTTCAACGGCCGGGCCGCACCCTTGTCTGCCGCACCCATACCCGAAGGACACCGCCCATGCGCCGCGCCTTGATCGTCGTAGACGTGCAGAACGACTTCTGCGAGGGAGGCAGCCTCGCGGTGGCCGGGGGCGCCGACGTGGCCGCCGCCGTCACGGAGCTGATCGGGCAGGCGCCCGCCGGCTACCGGCACGTGGTCGCCACCCGGGACCTCCACATCGCCCCCGGGGGCCACTTCGCCGACAACCCCGACTACGTGCACTCCTGGCCCGCCCACTGCGTGGCCGGGACCGAGGGGGTCGGCTTCCACCCGAACTTCGCCCCTGCCGTCGCCTCCGGCGCGATCGACACGGTCTTCGACAAGGGCGCCTACGCGGCGGCGTACAGCGGCTTCGAGGGCGCCGACGAGAACGGGGTGCCCCTGGGCGACTGGCTGCGCGCCCGCGGGATCGGCGAGGTGGACGTGGTCGGCATCGCGACCGACCACTGCGTGAAGGCCACCGCCCTGGACGCGGCCCGGCAGGGCTTCCGCACGACCGTCCTGCTGGACCTGACCGCCGGGGTGGCGGAGGAGACGACGCAGCGGGCGCTGGAGGAGATGCGCGCCGCCGGGATCGAGCTCACGGGCAAGCCCGTCGTCTAGGCCCCGCCCGGGGGCCTCCCCGGCCCGGGACACGCCGGTGCCCGGGTCACGTCACGGCCCGGGACACGCCGGTGCCCGGGTCACGTCACGGCCCGGGTCACGCCGGTGCCCGGGTCACGTCACGGCTGGGGTGCCGGGCGTCTGAGCAGGGTCCTGACCGGGTGCCACAGCTCCTGGGAGAGCTCGGTGCAGCCGCTCTCGGGGGCGGTGCGCCATATGAGCCCGTCGGGATGGTGCAGAACGGCGGTGATCTCGTCCGGGGTCGGCGGGGCGGCGTTGCCCCGCAGGTAGACGGCGCGCAGCCCGAGGTTCCGCAGCCTGGTCAGGGCGCGGGCACGGTTCGGGGCGACGACCAGGAACCGCACGCAGCCACCCGCCCCACCCGCCGGACTGGGCAGGTTCAGCGCCACGACGACGCTGCCGTTGGGCAGTCTGGAGAAGCCTCCTGCGGCCATGCGGTCACACCCCCGTGTGAGTCGGTGTCGATGTCGGTGTCAATAAGCGGGGCACAGGACGCACCTAAACACGATCGGCGGCAACCCGCCAGGGGTTGCCGCCGATACGCTCTTGACCTGCGCAGATACCGATTACTTCACTGCGGGGCCGACCTTGAGGGAGATCGTCGAGCCATCCTTGGCCTGCTTGACGATCTCGATCTTGGTGTTGGTGTCAGTGACCTTGACACCGCCGGTCGGGTTCCGGTTGTCGTAGTAGTCGCTGGTGTGGTCGTTGAAGACCGACACCCCCTTCGACGACGGGATCCTCGTGGCGACGTCGGCGCTGTGCAGCGTGATCCCGCTCGTGCGGTACAGGCTGAACGGGGAGTCGTAGGCCTGGATGCGGTTGCGCATCAGCGTGCCGTTGTCCCACCACAGGGCCTTCGGGTGCGAGTCGATCGGAAGCGCGAGACCGACACCCGGGTGCTGGCTGGTGTTGTTGTCCGCCTGCGAGGTGTCCCACTTCCAGATCAACAGGCCGGTCTGGTACGGGTAGTGCTCCACCCAGTCCGGACGGGTCGTCGAGAAGCCGAAGTTGTACGGGCCGACCTTGAGGGTCTTGTCGTACGAGACGTACTGGCGGTTCTCCGCGATGTAGTACTGCGCGTAGCTCTTGGTGAACGAGGCGCCGATGCGGGAGAAGCCGGCGGCGGTCCAAGCGGGGTCGGCCGTCTCGGCGTTGTCCGTGAAGAGCGCGGTGCCGTCGGCGGTCACGCCGATCTCGTCGGCCGCGAAGCCCTTGAGCGCCACGCCGCCGTCGCTCTGGTAGCGGAAGCGGATGTCGATCTTCTTGCCCGCGTAGGCGTCGAGCGGGTAGACGAGCTTCTTGTACGTGTCGACCGTGCCGGTGAGGGCGGGCTTGTCGCTGCCGTCACGCGGGATGGCGGCGCCGTCCACCGTGCCGTCCAGGGCGGTCCAGTTGGCGCCGCCGTCGGTCGAGACCTCGGTGTACAGGTAGTCGTAGTTCGCCTCGATGTCGTACCAGCCGTCGAGGGTCAGCTTCGCCGAGGTCTTGCCCGTGAGGTCCACGGACCGGGTCAGCGTGTTCTTCAGGTTGTCACCGCTGCCGCTCCACCACTGGGACGAGCCCTGCGCGGGGTTGACGACCGTGGTCGTGACGTTCTTGTCCGGCAGGTTGACGACGAGTGCCTGCTTGTTCCAGGTGTTGTACTCGGCGACGCCCAGCTTGTGGGTGGACTGCTTGCCGGCCTTGGCGGTGTCGTAGTTCAGCCAGCCCAGCTGGAGCTTGTCCCAGGCGTTGAAGTCGCCGGGGAGGTCGCCGATGGACTGCTTGCCGGTGCCGAGCCAGGAGCCCGAGGACATCAGGGTCCAGAAACCGGTGGAGTTGTCGCCGCCGGCGGTGTCGTAGTGGTCCGGCAGACCGAGGTCGTGGCCGTACTCGTGGGCGAAGACGCCGAGTCCGCCGTTCTCCGGCTGGATGGTGTAGTCGCCGACCCAGATGCCGGAGTCGCCGATCTGCGCGCCGCCGAGCTTGTTGTCCGCGGGGCCCGTGGCGCCCGCGTCGGTGCCGAAGGCGTACCAGCGGTGGGCCCAGATCGCGTCCCTGCCCTGGGCGCCGCCGCCCGCGGACTCGTCCTCACCGGCGTGGACGATCTGGAAGTGGTCGATGTAGCCGTCCGGCTCGTTGAAGTTGCCGTCGCCGTCGTAGTCGTAGCGGTCCCACTGGTCGAACTGGGCCAGGTCCGACTTGATGGCCGCGTCGGTCTTGCCGGCCGCCTTCTGCTGGGCGACCCAGGCCGTGACGCCGTCCTTGACGACGTTCCACACGCTCGGGCAGTTGGTGCTGCCGCAGGCGTTGTTGCCGTAACGCGCCTCGTTGTAGGGCACCTTGACCCAGTCGGCGACCTCGCCGTCGACCGAGTAGCGGCCCGAGGACTGCGTCTCGTAGAACTTCTTCATCGACTCGGTGTTCTTGCCGGTGCCGAAGTAGAGGTTCTGGAAGTGCTTCTGGTTGTAGTCCGCCTGCCAGGCCGTGCTGTTGTCCTTCGCACGGTCCGGCGCGGCTATCTGGTTGTGCGCGGGCCCGGCGGTGCCACCGAACTTGGGGTCCGTCTTGTCGCCGAACTCGACCAGGATGGTGAAGATCTTGTCGGTCTTCTCGCGGCCGAGCTCCACGTACTTGGAGCTGCCCTTCCTGCTCTTCAGCTGGACGACCTTGGAACCGTGACGGTTCTGCACCTTGGCGTCGCCGGAGATGACCTGGTTCAGCGCCTCCTGGCGCTGGGCGTTCTGGGTCTTGCTCAGCGGGCCGTCCAGGTCGTGATCGACCGTGTTCCGGACCGGCTGGGGGTCGTGGCGTTCCACGACCGGTGACGCGTGGGCCGCATCGGCCTGCGCCACGGCGTACGTAGAGAACGTGGCGGTGGCCGCCGCGAGGGCGACGCCCACCGCGGCTGCTCTGAACGTCCATGGTCTGTTGGTCACTTGATGTCCTCCCCCGCGCACGTTCGCGCGGAGGGGGTTCCGGGTCATGGAGGTCCGCGCGCGCTACGCGATTCAAGTGACGACATTTGACCGGAGTTACCAAAGAAAAAACAGATCTTGACTTGAACCTGGCAAGTGCATTATGCGGAGCCTACGTTCGGTATCCGGACGACCGAAAAATCACCAACGGGCGCGCTCCCACGCCCACTTGCCGGCCGTGATGACTCCGTGCGCCCCCTGTGCACCGGCACCGTGGGTAAGGTCACGCTTACCGGACGTTCCACTCGGGCATGCAGGCGAATAGAGTCGATTGGCGAAGCGTCGGAGACCGGCGGACAGCCACGTCGACACCGTTGTCCCACCCCCGACATCTATCCGCACCCTCCCCCATCGCGAGAGGCACCCGGGGGGAGAACCCCCATCCGAGGACACGATTGCCATGCCTCGTCCGACCGCCGCACAGCTCGTCTACGGTTCCTGCACCGTGATCTTCTCCACCCTCGCCATGCTGCTGCTGTCACAGACGAGTTCGAGTCTGGGGATCGTGCTGATCACCCTCTCGGCGCTCGCTCTCGGACTGCTGGTGGCCATGACGGTCCCGCTGCCGAAGCCCTCACCGGCCGCCGCCGCACCCGTCGTCCACGAGCGAGTGCCGGCGCAGCGCGAGACCGCGTCCGTGTCCCTGTCCTCGTCCGTACCCGTGTCCGCCTCCGCGTCCCTGGCGCCCGAGCCGGTGCGCGAACCCGCGGGGCCCTGAAGCCGCGTACCCGAGCCCGCGCGACCCGGTCCCCGTGCGGACCGGCGGACCGCGGGCACCCCGGCCTCGTACCGCGACGGCGGGCCCGTGAACCACGGGCCCGCCGTCGCGATGTGCTCCCCCTCCGCCCTGCCCTCCGGTGCGGCGATGCCCCGCCCGAGCCGTCAGCCGGTGGTGTCGACCACCACCGTCTTGGCCGCCTTGTCGTGCAGGCCCTGCTTGTAGGGCTTGTCGAAGAAGCTCCAGCCGCCCGCGATCGCCGTCCAGATGCAGGCGCAGCAGAACGCGAACGGGATCCACAGGACCAGGGCGCGGATCAGGGAGGTCTGCACGGAGGGCGTCGAGCCGTTGTCGAGGTTGGCGACCCGGTGGTTGAACAGCCGCTTGCCGAGGGTCTGGCCCGTCTTGCTGATCATCACGGTGTCGTAGGCGACATAGAGCACCGCGGCCACCAGGGACTGCCCGAGCGACTTGCTGTACTCGATCTTGTTCGAGTCCATGTTGTACTCGGTGACCCCGAACGCCCAGGACAGCAGCCACACCACGATGCCCACCAGGATCATGTCCAGGATCCTCGCCAGCACCCGTTTCCCGCTGTCCGCGAGCGGCGGCATGCCGGCGAGCGGGTCGCCACCGTAGGGACCGCCGCCGCTGTAGGGGTCACCGCCCCCCTGGTACGGTCCCCCGCCCTCGCCGTAGGGACCTCCGCCGAACGGGGGCGGCTCGCTGCCGTAGGGCGGGGTCCCCTCGCCCGAGGGGGGCGGAGGGTCGTAGGGGGAACCGCCGCCGGACGGAGGCGGCGGGTCGTACGGGGAGCCCGTTCCCTCTCCCGGTGGGGGCTGCTTCTTGAACGGGTCGTCGTCCGGTGGCCGGCCGGGGCCCGGGGGCGGCGGTTCGCTGCTCATGGCCCGAGTCGACCGCGAACCCCCCGGCTCCGCATCCGGCGAAGGGCCGTCCGGGGGACGGGATTACCGGGCCGGCCCCGCCACGAAGGTGTGCGCCGCCTTGTCGTGCCAGCCCTGGCTCCAGGGCTTGTCGAACAGGCACCACAGGACGCCGACGAAACCGACGGCCAGCAGGCACGGAACGCTGAGGACGAGCCAGCGGACCAGGGCCCGTCCGAAGTCCGGCGGTTCGTGGCCCTCGATGTCGCGCACCTCGATGCCGAACAGCCTCTTGCCGAGCGTACGGCCCCACTTGGCGGTGGGCAGGACTTCGTAGAGGACGCCGAAGACGAGCAGGACGGCGAGGACGGCGCCGAGGCAGGAGGCGGTCGTGCCGTCGAGGAGCCAGACGGTGACCTTCTCGCCCGACAGCCTGGCCGCGTCGATCTTCCCGTCGATGTGGTCGACCGCCCTGGTGCCCAGCGGCAGCGCGGCCGCCGCGGTGACCCCGGCGACGACGACGGTGTCCACCAGCCGGGCGGCGAGCCGTCTGCCGGGGCCGGAGGGGCGGACCGCCGCCTGGCGGCGCGCGGCGGCCTGGAACACGTCGTCGACCGGCGGCTTCCACGGCGTCACCCGCCCGCCGTCCTCGGCCGGGTCGCCCGCGAGCTGGTGCACCTGCTGCGCCCAGGAGGGCTGACCGCCACCGGCCCCTGCGGCCAGGGGGGCGGAGGCGCCGGGCTGTTGGGGGACGACGGGGGCGGGCGCGGGCGTTCCCGCGGACGGCTGTGCGGCCGCCCCGGCCCCGGAACCGCCACCGGCCGACGCTGCGGGTGCGGAGGACGCGGCGGACGGACCGGGAGCGGCGGCACCGCTTCCGATACGGCCACCGGGCTGCGCGGCGGACGCGGATGACGCGGGAGTACTGGTCGCGGGACTGCCACCGGCCTGCGCCGAGGGGGCACCGGTCCCGAAGGGGCCACCGGCCTGCGCCGAGGGCGCCGGGCTACCGGTTCCGGGACGGCCGTCGGCCCGCGCGGCGGATGCCGGGGACGGGCCGGGCTCGGGGGCCGGGGCCGAGGGGGCGGACACGCCCGGCGCACCGGCCTGACCCGTGCCCCCGCTCCGCTGCTCCGTACGCGGGGAGGGCGCGCGCAGCGCCGTGTCGCCTCCGGCGGTGACGGGGTCCGGTGCGGCGGGAGTGGCGGCCGGGCGCCCCGGCGCGGAGTGCCCGGCCGCGGCCACGGACCCGCCCGGGCTCCCGCTCCAGGCGTCGGCTCCGCCCGAACTCGCCTCCCCCGTAAGGCCCGTACCCCTCGCACCGCCCGTACCGCTCGCGCCCTGAGCGCCCTGAGTGCCCTGAGCGCCCTCGGGTCCCGTGGACAGTGCCGGGCCCGCGGGGCGGTGGAAGACCACGGGGCCCGCGGTCGACGGGGGCCGGGGAGCGCCGGAGTCGGCGGGCGGGATCGTCGTCGTGCCGTCCGTGCTCGCGGAGGCCCCGTCGGGCGGGCTCACCGGGTCGGCGGCGCGCGGGTCGGACCCCTTGGGCGCGCCCCAGGAAACCCGGCGGTCCTGGTCGCCGCCGAAGCCGGACTGCCGGGAGCGGTCGGCGCCCCACGAGGCGGCGGGCTCGGGCCGGCTCCCGTGCTGGGACTCGGCGGGGGCGGCGGCGCGGGGCTGCGGGTCCTCGTCGAAGAAGTGCGGGCCCGTCTCCTCCGTGACCGGAACCGCCGTCTGCCCGCGTGAGGCCGTGAACTCGGGGGAGGACGCCGGAGCGGGCACCTGCGCGGGACGCACCACGGCGGGCGGGGCGAGCGCCTCGCCGCCCGACGGCGCCGGGCGGCTCGTGCCCGGCACCCAGGCGGCGCCGTTCCAGTACCGGACGTATCCGGGGATGGAGGGGTCCGGGTAATACCCTTCGCGGGGCCTGTCGTCACCAGGGGCCGGGGTTGGGGCGCTCATGTCCGTCGTCCCGTATCTGCTCGGGGGTCGTGTGGAAGGACCACATCTACCAGACCGGCGCACGCGTCACGTCCGGTCCCGCCGTACCCACTCCTTTAGGGCGAGGTTCCGCCCCGTCCCGCGGCCCGGGGGCCGAGGCTGTACGCGGTGCGCCCGGAGGGAGCCCGAAGCGGGCCCGAAAGAATTCCGCGAACCCGCGTAATGGCCGCGGCGCGAGGCGCTCTCCACTCGTACGGGCCCACCCACAGGAGCCCGTACGACGAAAGGGAGCGCTTCGACATGCACACCGTGGTGGAACGCGAGCTGGAGCTTCATCTCGTCCTGTCGCCCGAGCACAGCATCCCGGTACCGGCGCGGCTGAGTTACCGCGCCGCCGACCCGTACGCCGTCCGCATCATCTTCCACATCGGCTCCGACCATCCCGTCAACTGGACGTTCGCCCGCGAGCTGTTGGTCGAGGGGGTGTTCCGGCCCTGCGGCCACGGCGACGTGCGGGTGTGGCCGACCAAGGTCGGCGGCCGGAGCGTCGTCCTGATGGCGTTGAGCTCGCCGGACGGCGACGCGCTCCTGGAGGCGCCCGCCGCGCAGATCACCGCCTGGCTCGAGCGCACCCTCAGGGTGGTCCCGCCGGGCACCGAGGCCGGGCAGCTCGGCATCGACGCCGGTCTGGCCGAGCTGCTCGCGCCGTCCCCCCGGCTCTCGGCCTCGCTCGACCAGACGGGAGCCCCCTCCCCCGACGATCTGTGGCTGCGCGACCCGTGGCCGTCGGACGAGTCGGCGGACGGCGAACAGTCCTGACGGGCCGCCGGACGGCCGGACGGAGGAACGAGCGGTCCCGGGGCTCAGAACAGCTTGCCGGGGTTCAGCAGGCCCAGGGGGTCGAAGGCCGCCTTGATGGCCCGCTGCATCTCCACGCCCACCGGGCCGATCTCGCGGGCCAGCCACTCCTTCTTCAGCACGCCCACGCCGTGCTCACCGGTGATCGTGCCGCCGAGTTCCAGACCGAGGGCCATGATCTCGTCGAAGGACTCGCGGGCGCGCCGGGACTCGTCGGGATCGGACGCGTCGAAGCAGACGGTGGGGTGCGTGTTGCCGTCGCCCGCGTGGGCGCAGACGCCGATGGTCAGGGCGTACTTCTCGGCGACGCGCTCGATGCCGTCGAGCATGTCGGCGAGCCGGGAGCGCGGCACGCACACGTCGTCGATCATCGTGGTGCCCTTGACCGCCTCCAGCGCGGTGAGCGACAACCTCCGCGCCTGGAGCAGCAGTTCGGACTCCGCGGCGTCCTCGGCGGGGACGACCTGGGTCGCTCCGGCGGCCTCGCAGAGGGCGCCGACGAGGGCGAGGTCGGCCGCCGGGTCGTGGGTGTCGAAGGCGGCGAGCAGCAGCGCCTCGGTGGTCTCCGGGAGGCCCATGTGCGCGAGGTCGTTGACGGCCTTGACGGTCGTACGGTCCATCAGTTCGAGCAGGGACGGGACATGGCCGCCCTCCATGATCCGGCAGACGGCGTCGCAGGCGGCCCGCGCCGAGCCGAACTCGGCGGCCAGGACGAGCTGTTGGGGCGGCTGCGGCTTCAGCGCGAGCACGGCCCGTACGACGATGCCGAGCGAGCCCTCGGAGCCCACGAAGAGGCGCGTGAGGTCGTATCCCGCGACGCCCTTGGCGGTCCTGCGCCCGGTGGACATCAGCCGCCCGTCGGCGAGGACGACGTCGAGGCCGAGGACGTACTCGGCCGTCACCCCGTACTTCACACAGCACAGGCCGCCGGAGGCCGTGCCGATGTTGCCGCCGATCGTGCACGTCTCCCAGCTGGAGGGGTCCGGCGGGTAGTACAGGCCGTGTTCGCCGACGGCGCGCGAGAGCGTGGCGTTGACGACCCCGGGTTCGACGACGGCGATGCGGTCGACGGGGTTGATCTCCAGGACGCGGTCCATCCGCACCAGGGACAGGACCACGCAGCCGTCGGTGGCGTTGGCCGCTCCGGACAGGCCGGTGCGGGCGCCCTGCGGGACGACGGGGACGCGCAGTTCGGTCGCGACGCGCATGACGTGCTGGACCTGCTCGACCGTGCGGGGCAGCACGACCACGGCGGGACGTCCCGCCTCGCAGAAGCTCGCCATGTCGTTGGCGTAGGAGACCGTGACGTCCGGGTCGGTCAGGACGGCCTCGGCCGGCAGACCGCTCAGCAGACGGTCGAGGAGGCCTCCGGCCGCTGCCGTGTCCTCATCGCGCGGGGCTTCGATACGGCTCATGATCACAGGTTCGCACCCGGGGCCATCGGTGTGAACCCCATACGCCCGGGGCTTCACGTGCCCGGGCCGGGTCTTCGTATTGACGCACAGTGAAGGGCATGGAGATCGAAGAGCGACAGCCGGTGTCCGCCGGGGCAGGACGCGCGGCGGCCCCCGGCGCGCGGTCGGGGGAACCCGCCGGCGGGCAGTCCCCGGAGTCCGCGGGCCCGCGCCGCTCCCCGCTCGCCCGGCGCCCGCTGATCGCGGCGGTGGCCGGCTGTGCCGTGCTCGGCGGTGTGCTGGTGCTGCTGCCCTCAGCGGACCGGGACGGGGCGCCCCGGCCCGCCCCGGGTCCGGCGGCGCGGGCGGTGAGCGCGGTGGAGGCCGGGGTGCCGGCGGCGCTGCCCGATCTCGCCGCGCTCGTCCGCGACCGCGAGGCCCGGGTGCGGGCCCGTCCGCGGGACGACGTGTCGTGGGCGGTGCTCGGGGCCGCCTACACCGAGCGGGCGCGGCGGACGGCGTCGGTCGCGTCCTACCCGAAGGCCGAGAACGCCCTGCGCACCTCGCTGAGGCTGCGGCCCAAGGACAACGCGGCGGCGCTGGAGGGACTGGCCTCCCTCGCGGGCGCGCGGGGCGACTTCCGGGCCGCGAGGCAGTGGGGCGAGGCCGCGGCGAAGCAGGCGCCGAAGCGGTGGACGGCGTATCAGGTGCTCGTCGACGCGTACAGCGGGCTCGGTGACTACAAGGCCGTGGGCCGGGCGCTCGACACGCTGCTGGCCCTGCGCAAGGGGCCGGCGGCGCAGGCCGTCGCTGCGCGCGTGTACCGGGACCGGGGCCGGCGCGAGGACGCGGCGGCGGCGATCTCGGACGCCGCGGCGGGCGCGGCGGGCCCGGCCGAACAGGCGGCCTTCCTCACGCAGGCGGGGGATCTCGCGTGGGAGCGCGGCGACCGCCGGGAGGCCCTTGACCACTACCGGGCCGCGGTGCGGACGGACGCAGGCGCCTACGACGCGCTGGCCGGGCAGGGGCGTGCGCTGGCGGCGCTGGGGCGCACCGCGGAGGCGCTGCGCGCGTACCGGACGGCGCTCGCCGAGCGGCCCGTGCCGCGGTACGCGCTGGAGCTCGGCGAGCTGTACGACCAGCTCGGACGCGGCGCGGACGCGCGGGCGCGGTACGACCTGGTGCGGGAGCTGGTGCGGCGGGACGGCGCCGCGGGCGTGGACGACGAGCCGGTCCTCGGGCTCTTCGAGGCGGACCACGGCGACCCGGGGGAGGCGGTACGGGCGCTGCGGGCCGAGTGGCGGCGGCAGCCCGGCATCGCGGTGGCGGACGCGCTGGGCTGGGCGCTGCACCGGGCCGGGGACGACAAGGAGGCACTGGACTTCGCCGTACGGGCCACGGACGCGGAGCACGGGGGCGGTGTGCGCAGCGCGCTGTACGCGTACCACCGGGGGCGGATCGAGAGTGATCTGGGGCTGTCGGGTCCGGCCCGCCGGCATCTCGCCGAGGCGCTGCGGATCAACCCGTACTTCTCGCCGCTGCTGGCGCCCCAGGCCCGGGAAGCCCTGGCGGCGCTCGGCGATCCGCCGGCGGGCGGGCCGCCTGACGAGTCGGAGGACGCGGAGGGGGCGGGGGATCCGGAGGGGTCCGGCCGCTCCGGTGATCCCGCGGGGACGACGGGCGCGGCGGGCCCTTCGGGGACCGCACGGGCGGGGGCGGCCGCTCCGGCGCCGTCACCCGGCTCCTCGGGCCCGGCGGCCCCGGCTGTCCCGCCGAACGCGCCGGGAGGGCCCGCGTCCCGCTGAGCCGCACGCCGGACGGGTCCGGTGGGCGCCGTGACGGCGTCCACCGGACCCGTGGGAACCGGACAGACTCAGGGGAACCGGACGGGCCCGGAACACTCCCACGGCCCGTCCCCCGCGGCCCGGAGACCGCCCCGGTGGCTCAGAGGTTGCCGCGCTTCTCCTGCTCGCGCTCGATCGCCTCGAAGAGGGCCTTGAAGTTGCCCTTGCCGAAGCCCATCGAGCCGTGGCGCTCGATCATCTCGAAGAAGACGGTCGGACGGTCCTGGACCGGCTTGGTGAAGATCTGGAGCAGGTAGCCGTCCTCGTCGCGGTCGACGAGGATCTTCAGCTCGCGCAGGGTGTCGACGGGGACCCGGGTGTCGCCGGCCCACTCGCCGAGCGTGTCGTAGTACGAGTCCGGGGTGTCGAGGAACTGGACACCGGCCGCGCGCATGGCCCGTACGGTCGCGACGATGTCGTTCGTGTTCAGCGCGATGTGCTGGACGCCCGCGCCGCCGTAGAACTCCAGGTACTCGTCGATCTGGGACTTCTTCTTGGCGATGGCGGGCTCGTTGATCGGGAACTTGACCTTGAGCGTGCCGTCGGCGACGACCTTCGACATCAGCGCGCTGTACTCGGTCGCGATGTCGTCGCCCACGAACTCCTTCATGTTCGTGAAGCCCATGACCTCGTTGTAGAAGCCGACCCACTCGTTCATCCGGCCGAGCTCGACGTTGCCGACGCAGTGGTCGATGGCCTGGAAGGTGCGCTTGGCCGACGGCTCGACGATCGGGGCGGCGGCCACGTACCCGGGCAGGTAGGGGCCGTCGTAGCCGGAGCGGTCGACGAGGGTGTGGCGGGTCTTGCCGTAGGTCGCGATGGCGGCGAGGACGACCGTGCCGTTCTCGTCCTTCATCTCGTACGGCTCGGCGACCGAGGCGGCGCCGTGCTCGATCGCGTAGGCGTACGCGGCGCGGGCGTCCGGGACCTCGATGGCGAGGTCGACGACGCCGTCGCCGTGCTCCGCCACGTGCTCGGCCAGGAAGTGGCCCCAGGTGGTGGCGGGCTTGATCACCGAGGTGAACACGAAGCGGGCGGAGCCGTTCTCGAGGACGTACGAGGCCGTCTCGCGGCTGCCGTTCTCCGGTCCGGAGTACGCGACGAGCCGCATGCCGAAGGCTGTGGAGTAGTAGTGCGCGGCCTGCTTGGCGTTGCCGACGGCGAAGACGACCGCGTCCATTCCCTTGACCGGGAAGGGATCGGCCTGCCGGGCGGTGTCGGGAGTGTGGTGTGTGGTCTGCGTCATGGCCGCAGGCTCCCTCCGTTCCGCAAGGTGCGCAATAGTTCGCCTGTCGACTGAACAATATGTGCAGCGCGAGGCCCGGACCGTCGGGCTTTCTGTACATGATGACCATCTCGGAGGCCGCCATGGCGATCGATCATCTGGACGGGCGGCTGCTCGTGCTGCTGGCGAGGGAGCCGCGCATCGGGGTGCTGGAGATGTCGCGGCGGCTCGGGGTGGCGCGCGGCACCGTGCAGGCCCGGCTGGACCGGCTTCAGTCGAACGGAGTCATCCGGGGCTTCGGTCCGCAGGTCGACCCGACCGCGCTCGGCTACCCGGTGACGGCGTTCGCCACGCTCCAGATCCGGCAGGGCCAAGGCGCCGACGTACGGGCCCACTTGACGACCGTGCCCGAGGTGCTGGAGCTGCACACGACGACCGGCAGCGGGGACATGCTGTGCCGTCTCGTGGCCCGCTCCAACGCCGATCTCCAACGTGTGATCGACCGGGTCGTCGGTTTTGATGGCATCGTCCGGGCCTCCACGGCGATCGTCATGGAGAACCCGGTTCCCTTGAGGATCATCCCGCTCGTGGAACAGGCGGCGACCGAGGGCTGAACCGAGAGGCGGGGTGAGCCGGCGTGAACTTCTGGCAATACCTGAGCAGCCGCCACGAGCAGCTGCTCACGGACGCCTATCAGCACGCCAGCGCGGTCTTCCAGTGCATGGTCGTGGCGACCCTCATCGGCGTGCTGATCGGCGTCGTCACCTACCGCAGCGACTGGGCGGGCAACCTCGCCACCACGACGACGTCCGCCATCCTGACCATTCCCTCGCTGGCCATGATCGGTCTGCTCATTCCGATCGTGGGCCTGGGCGTCCCGCCGACCGTGATCGCCCTGACCCTGTACGGGCTGCTGCCGATCGTGCGCAACTCGATCGTCGGCCTGCGCGGTGTCGATCCCTCGCTGGTCGACGCGGCCCGGGGCATCGGCATGTCACGGGTGGTCCGGCTGGTGCGGGTCGAACTGCCGCTGGCCTGGCCGCCGATCCTGACCGGCATCAGGATCGCCACGCAGATGCTCATGGGCATCGCGGCCATCGCCGCCTACGCCTCAGGACCCGGCCTCGGCAACGAGATCTTCCGTGGCATCAGCTCCCTGGGCAGCAAGAACGCGCTCAACCAGGTGCTCGCGGGCACGGTCGGGATCATCATCCTGGCGCTGCTCTTCGACGCCGCCTACGTCCTGCTCGGCCGGCTGACCATTCCGAGGGGGATCCGTGCCTGAGACCGCAGAGACCGCCGAGGGCCCCGCGGACGCCGAGCGCTCCGCCGGCGCCGCGGGGGACGCGCACTCCGGGGGCGGGGGCACCTCGTCCACCACCGGCGCCACCATCGAGCTGGAGAACCTCACCAAGCGCTACCCGGGCAGCCGCGACGCGGCCGTCGACAGCGTCAACATGGAGATCAAGGCCGGTGAGCTGGTCGTCTTCGTCGGCCCGTCGGGCTGCGGCAAGTCGACCACACTGAAGATGATCAACCGGTTGATCGAGCCGAGCGGCGGCCGCATCCGCATCGGCGGCGAGGACGTCACCGACATGGACCCGGTGAAGCTGCGCCGCAAGGTCGGCTACGCCATCCAGTCCTCCGGGCTCTTCCCGCACATGACGGTCGCCCAGAACATCGCGCTGGTACCGCGGATGACGGGCTGGCCCAAGGCACGGGTCACGGCCCGGGTCGAGGAGATGCTGGACCTGGTGGGGCTCGACCCCGGCGAGTTCCGGGGCCGCTATCCGCGCCAGCTCTCCGGCGGCCAGCAGCAGCGCGTCGGCGTGGCGCGGGCACTGGCCGCCGACCCGCCCGTGCTGCTCATGGACGAGCCGTTCGGCGCGGTGGACCCGATCACCCGCGACCACCTCCAGGACGAACTGATCCGCCTCCAGCACGAGCTGCACAAGACGATCGTCTTCGTGACGCACGACTTCGACGAGGCCATCAAGCTGGGCGACCGGATCGCGGTGCTGCGCGAGCACTCCCACATCGCGCAGTTCGACACCCCGGAGGCGATCCTCACCAACCCGGCCGACGACTTCGTGTCGGGGTTCGTGGGCGCGGGCGCCGCGCTGAAGCGGCTCAACCTCAGCCGCGTACGGGATGTGGAGATCACCGACTATCCGACGGTCACCGTCGACGATCCGCTCCAGGAGATCTTCGGCAAGCTCCGCTCCAGCGGTACGAACGAGATCCTGCTGCTCGACAGGCGGGGCCGCCCCTACAAGTGGCTGCGGCGCGGCGATCTGATGCGGGCCAAGGGCTCCCTGGCGCGCGCGGGCACGCTGGTGCACGACACCGTGACCCGGGACGCGACCCTGCGGGACGCTCTGGAGGCGGTGCTCACGGACAACTCGGGCCGGGTCCCGGTCACCGGGCGGCGCGGCGAGTACACCGGGGTGGTGGACATGGAGACGCTGATGAACTCCGTGCACGAACTCCTGGAGGCCGACCGCCTCGAAGCCATGGAGCACCAGCACGAACTGGAGGAGGCGCGCGCGCACCAGACCCAGTTCGAGCAGGAGGGCGTCGACGGCGGGGAGGAGAAGGCGTGAGCACACCGCCCGCGTCCCGGCGTCCCGAGGGCGAGCACGAGGTCAAGGGGGTCGCCTTCCGCGACGACAGCGAGGGGGACGGCGAGGGCGAGCGGGAGGCTCCGCCGCCGCACGCGCCCCCGAAGCGCCGGATCAGCTGGCAGAAGCTGACCTTCCTGCCGGCCGTGCTGATCGCTCTGCTGCTGGGCACCTGGATCTGGTTCCAGCAGGCCGACCTCGACGCGATCTCCAAGAACGCCCTGTCCAACGGCCAGGTGTCCAAGGCCCTGTGGCAGCACATCCAGCTGACGGTGATCTCCACGTTCTTCGTGCTGATCATCGCGATCCCGGCGGGGATCCTGCTGACCCGCAAGGCGTTCCGCAAGCTGACCCCGCTCGCGATGACGATCGCCAACATGGGGCAGGCGACCCCGGCGATCGGTCTGCTGGCGCTGCTCGTGATCTGGCTCGGCACGGGCGAGAAGTCGGCCCTCATCGGCATCACGATCTACGCGATCCTGCCGGTGCTGTCCAACACGATCACCGGTCTGAAGGCCAACGACCCGACCCTGCTGGAGGCGGCGCGCGGTATCGGCATGTCACCGCTGGGCGTGCTCACCCGGGTCGAACTGCCGCTGGCCGTGCCGCTGATCCTCGCGGGCGTGCGTACGGCGCTGGTCCTGAACGTGGGCACCGCGACCCTCGCCACGTTCGGCGGGGGCGGCGGCCTCGGCGTGCTGATCACCACCGGGATCACCACGCAGCGCATGCCGGTCCTGGTCCTCGGCGCGATCCTCACCGTCGCGCTGGCGCTCCTGGTCGACTGGCTGGCGTCGCTGGCGGAACTGCTGCTGCGGCCGCGCGGTCTGGAGGTGGGGACATGAGGCGGGCGCGTGTTCCCGCGGCGCTGGCCGCCGTTCTCGTCCTGGCCTCCGCGTGCGGTCTGACCAGCGGCTCCCCCATGACGGACAACGTCAAGCCGGGGACCATCGGGCAGGGCGAGCCGCTCAAGGGCGCGAACCTCACGGTGGCGTCGAAGGAGTTCACCGAGCAGCTGATCCTCGGCGCGATCATGGGTATCGCGTTCCAGGCGGCGGGCGCGAAGGTGATCGACCGCACCGGCATCCAGGGCTCGATCGGCGCGCGCGAGGCCATCAAGAACGGTGACGCGGACGCCATGTACGAGTACACGGGCACCGCGTGGATCACGTATCTCGGCAACAGCGAGCCGATCCCGGACCCGCAGAAGCAGTGGCAGGCCGTGCACGACGCGGACCCCAAGAACGGGGTCACCTGGCTGCCGCCGTCCGCCCTGAACAACACCTACGCGCTGGCCATGAACCAGGCCAACTTCAAGAAGTACGGCACGACCACCCTGTCCGGCGTGGCCGCGCTCTCGAAGTCGGACCCGAGCGCGGTGACCCTGTGCGTGGAGAGCGAGTTCGCCAACCGGGCCGACGGGCTGCCGGGCATGGAGAAGGCGTACGGCATGCACATCCCCGCGAAGAACATCACGCAGATGGACACCGGGATCATCTACACCCAGGTGGCGAAGGGGAGTTGCACGTACGGGGAGGTGTTCACCACCGACGGGCGCATCAAGTCGATGAACCTGGTGGTGATGAAGGACGACAAGAAGTTCTTCCCCAACTACAACGCGGCCCCGGTCATCAACACCAAGGCCCTGAAGAAGTATCCGCAGATCGCCGAGGTCATCGAACCGGTGACGAAGAAGCTGAACAACACGGTGGCGCAGGACCTCAACGCGAAGGTGGACGTCCAGGGCCAGGACCCGCACGAGGTGGCGCTGGACTGGATGACGTCGGAGGGGTTCGTGAAGCAGGACTGACCGGGTTCGTGGAGGTTTGACCGATCGCGCGGCGCGATCCGGAGAAGTAGTTGCAAAGAACTCGTTGCAAGGGAGTCTTTGCAAGGCTATCTTTGTACACATGACGGAGCAGCCACCGCTTCCCCCGGAAGCACCCCTCCCCCCGCAGCCGCCCCTGCCGCCCGAACCGCCGCAGCACCGGCGCCTCGACGCCCGCTCACTGCGCGGGATCGCCCACCCCCTGCGGATGGAGCTGCTGAGCAGCCTGCGTCAGAGGGGACCGGCCACCGCCTCGATGCTCGCCGAGCGGCTGGGCGAGTCCAGCGGGGCGACCAGTTACCACCTGCGGCAGCTCGCCGCGCACGGGTTCGTCGAGGACGCCCCCGAGCGGGGCAAGGGGCGCGAACGCTGGTGGCAGGCCGTGCACCAGGGTCTGGACTTCGGCGAGGACCTGCTCAGCGACCCGGACCCGGCGGTGCGCGGGGCGGCCGACATGTTCCTGCACGAGGTCGCCACGACCCACGCGCGTGAACTGTCGACCTGGCTCGGCACCCGCGGCGACTGGCCGGACCAGTGGACCCCCGCCTCCGACATGAGCGACTTCACGATGCGGCTGACCCCGGCGCAGTCCAAGGAGCTCATCAAGAAGATGCACGACCTGCTCGACAGCTACTGCGCCCTCGAACGGCCCGAGGACGACCCCGAGGCGGAGAAGGTGCGCTTCCACACGCACGTCTTCCCGCAGTCCTCGGACTGATCCACCCGCTCGGACACCGCGCACGACTCGATCACACCGACAGAGAGGACACCGCCATGCATCCCGAGACCCACCTCCAGTTGCAGCACGTGCGCGCCGCCGACCTTCGTGCCGAGGCCGACGCGTACCGGCTCACGGCCGAGGCCCGGAGCACCGGCCGGCTGCGCGCCCGCGTCGGCTGGACGCTGGTCGAGGTCGGCCTGCGGCTGGCGTCCGCGCCGAGGACGGCCGTCGTGGCCTGCTGACGGGCGGCGCCACCGGCGGGCGACGGGTCCCGCCCGCTAGCTAGTGCTCTGACCGCGTTGGTTCGCCGGGTTGGTGGTCGTGGCGGTTGGATGTGGGGTGACGTCCGATCCGACCGCTGGAGGCGCGGTGGCCGAGCCTGTCCGTGTGCGCAGACTGACCGACCAGGAGGGGCAGAAGCTGCAGCAGATCGTGCGCCGGGGCAGCACGAGTTCGGTGCGCTATCGGCGGGCGATGATGCTGCTGGCTTCGGCCGGCGGGAACCGGGTGCCGGTAATTGCCCAGCTGGTGCAGGCCGACGAGGACACCGTCCGCGACGTGATCCACCGGTTCAACGAGATCGGCCTGGCCTGCCTGGACCCTCGGTGGGCGGGAGGCCGTCCCCGCCAGCTCAGCGATGACGACGAGGACTTCGTCATCGCGACGGCCACCACCCGCCCCACCAAGCTCGGCCAGCCGTTCACTCGCTGGTCACTGCGCAAACTCGTCGCCTACCTGCGCAAAGTGCACGGCCGGGTGATCCGTATCGGCCGCGAGGCGTTACGGTCTCTGCTCGCCCGCCGCGGCGTCACCTTCCAGCGCACCAAGACCTGGAAGGAGTCCCCGGACCCCGAACGGGAGGCGAAGCTGGACCGGATTGAGGAGGTCCTGGACCGCTTCCCCGACCGGGTGTTTGCCTTCGACGAGTTCGGACCGCTCGGGATCCGGCCCACCGCGGGCTCGGGCTGGGCGAAACGGAAGCATCCCGACCGGGTGCCGGCCACCTACCACCGCACCCACGGGGTGCGCTACTTCCACGGCTGCTATTCCGTCGGCGACGACCGCCTGTGGGGCGTCAACTGCCGCAGGAAAGGTGCCGCGAACACGCTGACCGCGCTGAAGTCGATCCGCGCCGCCCGGCCCGACGGTGCACCGATCTACGTGATCATGGACAACCTGTCCGCCCACAAGGGCACGGACATCCGTCGTTGGGCGAAGAAACACAAGGTCGAGCTGTGCTTCACCCCGACCTACGCCTCGTGGGCGAACCCGATCGAGGCCCACTTCGGACCACTGCGGCAGTTCACCATCGCCAACTCCCATCACCCAAATCACACCGTCCAGACAAGGGCCCTGCACGCCTACCTGCGCTGGCGCAACGCCAACGCCCGCCACCGTGACGTCCTGGCCGCCGAGCGCAAGGAACGCGCCCGCATCCGCAGTGAGAAGGGCATC
This sequence comes from Streptomyces sp. f51, assembly GCF_037940415.1. Classification (NCBI taxonomy): domain Bacteria; kingdom Bacillati; phylum Actinomycetota; class Actinomycetes; order Kitasatosporales; family Streptomycetaceae; genus Streptomyces; species Streptomyces sp. f51. The sequence continues at coordinate 2,748,881 of NZ_CP149798.1, forward strand.
CGCTGGGGCGGACGCCCCCTCAAAACTGCAGCGTGATCGCCCTTCCCGCCGAGTGCGCAGCTCCTTGTGAAAGGCTGGGAGCATGATGGGCGGACGGTCCGAGAACCCAGAACTCTGGGCGTTCCTAGAATCACTGCACTACGGCGACATCCTTTCCGGCACCGTCACAGCGATCGAACGGTTCGGCGTGTTCGTGGCACTGGACGACGGCCCCGACCACCCGGTCTTCCCCGGCGTCGGGTTCATCACGATCCCCGAACTGTCCTGGCGGCGCATCGAAACCACCTTCGACGTTGTACAGGTCGGACAGCACGTCTCAGCCGAGTTCCTCCAGTTCGACACATGGAACCTGGAGGCCAGACTGTCCTTGCGGGCGACACAGCCGGACCCCTTCCAAACATTCGCCGACCGCACCGCGGTGGGGCAGAAACTGCACGGACGGGTCACCAAACTGATTCCGTTCGGCGTCTTCGTCCAGGTCGCCGACGGGATCGAGGGACTGGTCCACCTGCGAGAGCTCGCATCGACGCCCGTGGAAAGTCCGTCAGATGTCGTCCAGGCCGGCGACGAGGTCACGGTCGTCGTCACAGAAATCGACCGGGAGCGACGCAGGCTGGTTCTCTCTCGACGATAAAGCTCCTCCGACCACTCGTGGCTCCCGCATGTTCCCGCGACGGTTCCTCACACCAGCGTTCCTGAGCATCTGAGCGCCCGCTCGGCGCAAGGAAAACCCCGCTCCAACCCGGTGGACCTAGGCGGTCACAGCACTAGCAGCTCGGAACCGAGCCCTTGTTCCGCTCCAGGGCCACGAGAGCGTTCACCGCTCCGTCGAGGCTGGTCACCGGGATCAGCCGGAGCCCCTTCGGCAGCTCCGCCTTCGCGTCCGAGCACTCCGCCTTCGGAACCAGGAACACGGTCGCCCCGTCACGGTGGGCCGCCTGGGTCTTGAGGCTGACACCGCCGACCGCGCCGACCCTGCCGTCGGCGTCGATCGTCCCCGTACCCGCGACGACCCGGCCGCCCGTGAGGTCGCCGCCACTGCCGTCGCCGTCCAGCTTGTCGACGATCCCCAGCGAGAAGAGCAGTCCGGCACTCGGTCCGCCGACATCGGCGAGCTTGAGCGTGACCTTCACATCGCCCTTCTCGTGCAGATACCCCAGCGCCGCCTCGGTGGCGCTGTCCTGGGACTGCTTCATCTCGTTCGCGTTGTGCTGCTCGATCTCCTTGACGCTGCCGCCGCCCGGATAGACCGAGTCGCGGGGCATCACGGCCTTGTCCGTGGCGAACCAGGCGCTGAGCACGTCACCCAGGGACACGCTCGCGTCCGGGCCGGTGGCCTCGATCGTCGTCATCCGCAGCTGGCCGCTGGTCTTCCTGGTGGGCGCGCCGGTGATGGTGATCACCGGGTCGCCCTTGTTCTCGCCGAGGACGTTCGCCGTCAGGCCGGGCTGCGCCAGGGAGAACGGCAGCGGCGCGAACACCGCCGTGGCGAGGAGGGCCACGACGGGGACGGCGCAGACGGCGACGGCTTTGGGGCGCGTGAGGCGAGAGAGCACGGGGTCAATCTAACGTCACCGTCCGGCGGAACCCCCGCACAGGTCCCGGGGCCTCCGCCCCGCCCCCGCCCACGGCTTCCGCGCGGACGGCCCGGCCCCGTACGGATACGGCGACCAGGCAGGCACCCGGCCCCGCACGGGTAACCCCGGCCAGGCCGGCACCCAGCCCCCTACGGATACGGCGACCAGGTCGACACCCGGCCCCGTACGGGTAGTCCCGGCCCGGCCGGCACCCGGCCCCGAACGGGAAACCCCGGCCAGGCCGGCACCCAGCCCCCTACGGATACGGCGGTCCGGTCGACACCCGGCCCCGTACGGCTAATCCCGGCCCGGCCGGCGCACGGCGTCCGCACGGTCCGCCGGGCCCGTACCGGTCCCACGGACCGGTCAGCGCAGGGCGTCCGCCACCTCGCGGGCCGCGTCGACCACGCGGGGTCCGACCCGCTCGGGCACGGCGTCCGCCAGCATGACCACGCCCACGCTGCCCTCGACCCCCGTCACCCCGATCAGCGGCGCCGCCGCCCCGCACGCGCCCGCCTCCAGCTCGCCGTGGGTGAGCGTGTACCCGGGCTCCCCCACCGGCGCCTGCCGGGCCGAGAGGATCGCGCGGCCGGCGGCTCCCCGGTCCAGGGCGTGCCGGAACCCGGCGCGGTAGGCCACGTGATAGTCCGTCCACGTCGGTTCGACGACCGCGACGGCGAGCGCCTCGGTCCCGTCGACCAGCGTCAGATGGGCCGTCGCGCCTATGTCCTCGGCGAGCGCTCGCAGCGCGGGCAGCGCGGCCTCCCGTACGAGCGGATGCACCTGGCTGCCCAGCCGCAGCACGCCGAGACCGACCCGGGCACGGCCGCCGAGGTCACGGCGTACGAGCGCGTGCTGCTCCAGGGTGGCGAGCAACCGGTAGACCACGGTCCGGTTGACGCCCAGTTTGTTCGACAGCTCGGTGACCGTCAGCCCGTGATCCGTGTCGGCGAGCAGCTTGAGGACGCGCAGTCCCCGGTCGAGCGTCTGAGAGGTCTCCGCGGTCACGACGCCCACTCCTTAGTGGTGAGGTCGACGGCCCTCGTACGGCGGATGCGGCACCGAGTCCCGTCGGCGACGCGCTTCAGAGGCCGCCGTTCGGCCGGCGCCCCGGGCTCTTCCCGGGTCGCAGTCGCTTCACGGCTGCGCTCCGCGGCGGCGCTGCCACGGGGCGTGTGCGTAGCGGGACAGTAGCGAGCCGGTCCGCTCAGCGGAAGCCTCCGTCCAGAATCCGGGCATCCACGGGTGCGAACTGATTCCGTTTGTCCCGGAACGCGCGGCGCGCGCGACGCGGCGCGCACCGCTCGTATACACAGCGCACGGGCCGTCGCGCACGCCCGCCCCACCACGGCACGCCCTCTCGGTACGGCTTCAGCGCCTCAGCCGAGGGGTTCCGGATACGGCGTCACCGCATCCGGGTGGCCCACTCCTGGACCTTGGCGATCCGCTGCCGGAGCTGTCCGGCCGTGGCCTCCGCGCTCGGCGGACCTCCGCACACCCGGCGCAGCTCGGTGTGGATCACGCCGTGCGGCTTGCCGCTCTGGTGGACGTACGCGCCGACCATGGTGTTGAGCTGCTTGCGCAGTTCCAGCATCTCCTTGTGGGAGACGACGGGGCGGCGCTCGGCGGGGAGTTCGAGGAGGTCGGCCTCGGTGTCCGGCTTCTTGCGGCTGTGCGCGATCTGCCGGGCCTGCCGCTTCTGGAGCAGCAGCTGGACCTGGTCGGGTTCGAGGAGCCCGGGGATGCCGAGGTAGTCCTGCTCCTCGGCGCTGCCGGGGTGGGCCTGCATGCCGAACTCGGCGCCGTCGTAGAGGACGCGGTCGAAGACGGCCTCGGACTCCAGCGCCTCGAAGGAGAACTGCTCCTGCTCGCCGGTGTCCTCGTCCTGCTCCTTGTTCGCCTCCTCCATCTCCTTCTCGGACTCCGCGTACGGGTCCTCCTCGCCCTGCTTCTTCGGCTTGTCCAGGGCGTGGTCGCGCTCGACCTCCATCTCGTTGGCGAAGGTGAGGAGGTCGGGGACCGTGGGGAGGAACACGGACGCCGTCTCGCCGCGCCTGCGGGACCGTACGAAACGGCCGACGGCCTGGGCGAAGAAGAGGGGGGTGGAGATGGTGGTGGCGTACACGCCGACCGCCAGGCGGGGCACGTCGACGCCCTCGGACACCATGCGGACGGCGACCATCCAGCGGTCGTCGCTCGCCGAGAAGTCGTCGATCCGCTGGGAGGCGCCGGTGTCGTCGGACAGCACGAGAGTCGCCCTGGTGCCGGTGATCTCGCGGATCAGCTTGGCGTAGGCGCGTGCGGACTCCTGGTCCGAGGCGATGACGAGCGCCCCGGCGTCCGGGATGCCCTTGCGCACCTCGGTCAGGCGCTGGTCGGCGGCGCGCAGCACGCTCGGCATCCACTCGCCGCGCGGGTCGAGCGCGGTGCGCCAGGCCTGGCTGACGGCGTCCTTGGTCATCGGCTCGCCGAGGCGCGCGGCGATCTCGTCGCCCGCCTTGGTGCGCCAGCGCATGTTGCCGCTGTAGGAGAGGAAGATGACCGGCCGCACGACGTGGTCGGCCAGGGCGTTGCCGTAGCCGTAGGTGTAGTCGGCCGAGGAGCGCCGGATGCCGTCGTTGCCCTCTTCGTACGTCACGAAGGGGATGGGGTTCGTGTCGGAGCGGAACGGCGTACCCGTGAGCGCGAGCCGGCGGGTGGCGGGCTCGAACGCCTCCAGGCACGCCTCGCCCCAGGACTTGCTGTCACCGGCGTGGTGGATCTCGTCGAGGATGACGAGGGTCTTGCGCTGCTCGGAGCGGTTGCGGTGGAGCATCGGGCGCACGCCGACACCGGCGTACGTCACGGCGACGCCCTGGTACTCCTTGCTGAGGGGCCCGGCGCTGTACTCGGGATCGAGTTTGATCCCTATCCGCGCGGCCGCCTCGGCCCACTGCTTCTTCAGGTGCTCGGTCGGCGCGACGACGGTCACCTGCTGCACGACGTGGTGGTGCAGCAGCCAGGACGCGAGGGTCAGCGCGAACGTCGTCTTACCGGCGCCGGGGGTGGCTACGGCGAGGAAGTCGCGCGGCTGCTCCTGGATGTACCTCTCCATCGCCCCCTGCTGCCAGGCGCGCAGCTTGTTGGCTGTGCCCCAGGGAGCCCGGCCGGGGAAGGCCGGCGAGAGGTGGTGGGTGTGCGAGGAGGTGCTGGCGGCGGTGGTAGTCACGGTCTCCGGTCTGGGTGTCGATTGGGAGCGTCCGGGTCCGCGCGCGGCGCGTCGGACGGGGCCTGACGGGAGGCGCGCGGGCGGCTCGGCTACGTATGACAACCGGGCCACCCTACCGGCGCCCGGCTCACGGCGGCGTGCGGACGAGGCCGGGTCGGCGGTGGATGGGACTGACGTCACAGATCACCCGCGCGCACCACCGGTACCCCGGGCGGCCCTCCGTACGCGTCACCGCACGAGCCGTCCGCGCCGGTCCCGTCAGCCCGTTCCCGCCGGTTCCCGCAGGCGTGTGGTCACCCAGGCTCCCAGCAGCGCCACCCCCGCCATGGGCAGGAACACCGCGGCGAAGGCCGCCGGGTGCGAGGCGGAGGCCCCGGACGCGGCGCCGGTGGCCGTACCGGCGACGGTGCCGCCGCCCAGGGCCGCGAAGGCGGCTCCGCCGACGGCGAGCAGCAGGACGTTGGACAGGGCGTCGGAGATCTGGAGGGCGGCCGAGTTGGCGCCCGCCTCCTCGGGGGCCGAGAGCTGGAGCAGCAGCACGCTGGTCGAGGCGATCACCAGGCCCATCCCGAAGCAGCCGAACGCCCAGGCGACGGCGACGGTCCACACCGGCACGGCGGGGATCAGCACGCTGGGCGCCGCGGCGACGGCCGCCGCGACCAGCAGCATGCCGAGGAACATCAGCCGTTCCCGGTACGGCTCCACGCGGGGCCGCGCCTGCACCCAGGAGCCCAGGGCCCAGGTCCCGCCGCCGGCCGCGAGCGAGAGCCCGGCGAGCGTCGGCGACAGCCCCCGCTGGGTGACCAGCATCAGCGGCACGAAGGACTCGGCTGCGATGAAGGCACCGGCGGAGACCCCGCGCAGCAGCACCACCGACGGCAGTCCGCGGGCCGCCCGCCAGGTGCCGCGGGGCAGCAGCCCGCGCACGGCCGGGACGATCAGGGCGGCACCGGCCGCGGCGGGTACGAGGGAGAGCGGGCGCAGGTCCTGTGCGGCGTACTGGAGCAGTCCGGCGCCCAGCGCGATCCCGAGGGCGAGCCGGATGCGCCGCCGGTCCAGGGGCGCGCGGTCGGCCGTCCCGGCGGGACCTGAAGTCCGGCGGCGTATCTGCGGCAGCGCGAGCGCGAGCGGAACGCCGACCAGGGCGGGGATCCCGAGGAACACCCAGCGCCAGCCGAGGTGCTCGGTGACCGCGCCCGCGGCGAGCGGGCCGACCACGGAGGGCACCACCCAGGCCGCCGCGAACGCCGCCATGATCGCGGGGCGCAGCCGCTGCGGATAGGCCCGTCCCACGACGACGTAGAGCGCGACGATGACGAGCCCGCCGCCGAGCCCCTGGACGGCCCGCCCGAGGATGAACGTCCACATGCCGCCGGCCGTCCCGGACAGCAGCAGGCCGGCGGCGAACGCGCCGATGCCGGTGGCCAGCGAGGCCAGCGGTCCGTCGCGGTCGGACCACTGCCCGGCGAGCACCATCCCGAACAGGCTCGTCGTGAAGTAGCCGGAGAACGCGAACGCGTACAGGGCGACCCCGCCGAGGTCTCGTGCGGCGACGGGCATCGCCGTCCCCACGGCCGTCGCCTCGAACGCGATCACCAGGACCACCGAGACGATCCCGATGGTGAGCGCGCGGTGGGCACGGCTGAGCACCCCGCCGTCCTCGCCGCCGCTCCCGCCGACGCCCGCGGCCATGCTCCGGGCCGGAGCCGTCGCGGCCTCACCCGCTTCCACTGCTGTCATGCCGGTCAGCGTAAGGTGCGCGGCTTTCCTTGACTCCTGTCGGTGGTCGGTGATCAAGCGGTCCTTTGGACCTAGGCCCACTGCCCGGGGCCGTGGCGCGCCCCCGTTCCCGGCGGGCCGACCGCCTTCCGTGAACGGCGTGTGGCAGTCGCGTTGCGGCCGCCCCGGAACCCTTGAGGCCGCTCCCCCGCGCCGCCTACGGTCGACCCATCAGGTTCGGAACGAGTGAGCCGTGCCGCACCTGAGAACGGCCGTGTGCCCGAGTGGTTCAGGGGCTCGACTGCAAATCGAGTTACGTGGGTTCGAATCCCGCCACGGCCTCCACGCAGGGTCGGCCGTCCCGGTTCGGGGCGGCCGTTCCGCGTTTTCCAGGGGCGCGGGGGCTTGCCGGGGCGCGCTACGCGTACAGCATGCCGACCGAGCGGTCCTCGAATATCTCCGGCCAGTGACGGCGGCCGTCGTCGCCAGGGAGGGCCGGGGTCCGGTCGCAGGCGGCGGGGTCGACCGTGGCGAGGGTCTGGGTCAGGGTGGCGGCGAGCTGTTCGTAGGAGTCGCTGAGGTGGTGGGCCGCGTCGACGGCCTTCTCGCGGTGGAGGAGCCAGAGGGTGAACGCCAGCGTGGAGATGTCCGCGTTGAGCGGGCGCAGCGTGAGGTCCGGCTCGTTCCAGGCGAGTACGGCGCCCGTGGTGCCGTCCAGGACCAGGCTCGTGTCCTCCAGGAGGGGGCCCAGGCGTATGAGACGGTCGGCGGTGGCCGGGAGCAGGCCGGCGGAGAACTCGTCGGGGCGCTCGTCCGCGTAGTACTCGACGAGGGCGGGCAGCGGCACCTCGGTGTCCAGCTGGAAGAGGAAGCCGTCCTCGGGCAGGCCCGACTCCCGCAGGAAGCGGCGGGTCGGCTCGTGGGTCAGGGCGGGCGGGAAGTCGACGTCCTCGAAGCGCATGATCCCGCCCGCGCCGAACTCCTCGTCCAGGAGGCGCTTGGGCAGCCCGAGGACGAGCCCCTCGCCGGGTCCCGCGATCCGGGCGAGCGGGCGGATCAGGGCGGCCATCCGCCAGTACGGCGCCACGTCCGGGCCCGCGGCGTCCTCGAAGACGGCACTGAGCCGGTCCGAGACCTGGGCGACCGCCTTCGGGCCGAACGGGCCGGGAAGGCCCCGGGACAGGGTCAGTTCCTCGGTGGCCGCGGCGAAGCTCAGCAGGGCGTCCAGGGAGGGCGCCAGGGGCGCGAGGTCCAGCCGGGCGGGGTTCGGCAGGACGTACGCCGAGGAGACCTCGCCCGTCGTCCCGTCCAGCAGGATCGACTCCAGGTCGCGGTCGAGGCTGCGCAGCGCCCCTATGACGAGCTGGTCGCGCAGCTCCCCGGCGAGTTTGTCGGCGTCGCCCGCCAGGTCGGCGACCGTGCGCAGTCCGTGCTCCCGCAGGGCTCCGAAGCCGAGCAGCGCGCCGTCGCGGGGCAGTCCGGGGCCGGTGAGCCGGTCCCGGGTGCCCGCGTGCGTGACGAACGGATCCAGCTCGTCGCCGGTCAGTGTGATGACGCCTTTGACATCGGTGTCAGTCGTACTCATGGCTCCCCCGCGCATGTGAACGCTCCGTGCTTCCCCCGAGAGGAACGGCCGGTCGTGCCACGGCAGTTCCCCATCGCTCCAGAACGATACGCCGCCCCACTGACAACGCCGAAGAGGCGCGGGAACAAGCCGCGCACGGAAGGGAGACCGGCGGGGTGCGGGCACCGTCGGGTGAAGCACCGGCGGGGTGCCGGCATCGCCAGGTGAGGCACCGGCAGGGCGCCGGCGCCGTCAGGTGAAGTAGACGCCGCCCAGGACGACGACCACGGCCGCCAGCACGAACACCAGGACCCAGATCAGCAACTTGCCCACGCTGGGCGGGGGTTCGTAGCGCGGCTCCCCGGCCTCGGCGCCGGGTACGGCGGCGTCGAGGCCCTCCCGCGCGGGTTCGCCGGCCACCGGCTCCGGCGCGCTCACGGGGCCGTCACCACAGCCGCCTGGGGGCGGATCGGCAGACGGTTGACCGGCCGGCCGGTGGCCGCCCGGACGGCGGACGCGATGGCCGCGGGCGAGGTCACCACCGGCACCGCGCTGGCCGCCTTGGCACCGAAGGGGGCCACGACGTCACGCTCCTCGACCAGCTTGACGATGTGGATGTCGGGCGCGTCCAGGGCGGTCGGCAGGGCGTAGCCGGTGAGGTCCGGGTGGCGGACCAGGCCGCGGTTGGTCCGCAGGTTCTCGGTCAGCGCGGCGCCCACCCCCTGGGTGACGCCAGCCTCGATGCGGGCTCTGAGCTGGGCCGGGTTGAGGATGCGGCCGACGTCCTGGGCGAGCGCCAGCTCGACGACCCGGACCGAGCCCAGCTCGATGTCGACGTCCACCACGGCGCGCACGGCGCAGAACGCGAGGCCCACGAAGGCGTCGCCCTGGCCGGCCTCGTCCAGCGGTTCGGTCGGGTGCGGGCGGCACTGCGCGGTCGCCCACAGCTCCTTGCCGTCCATGGCCTCGGTGACGGTGGTCGACAGCACCCCGTCGTACGAGGTGATCTTGCCGTCGGTGATCTGGAGCAGCTCGGTGGACATGCCGAACTTGTGCGCCAGGGGCTGGAGCAGCTGCGTACGGACCATCTTGGCCGCGCGCTCCACCGCTCCGCCGGACACCCAGGTGTGCCGGCCGCGGCAGCTCGGGCCGGCCGGGGGCTGGTCGGTGTCGACGGGGGCCACGTGCACCTCGTCGATGCCGAGGGTCTCCTGGACGATCTGCCGGGCCAGCGTGGTGAAGCCCTGGCCGGTCTCCACGGCGGCGCAGAGCACGGTGGCGACGCCGTCGTGGACCTTCACGGTGGCCGTCGAGACCTCGTCGGCGCCCTCGGCGCCGAGCATGTGCACCATGCCGAGTCCGTAGCCGACGCCGCGTCGCACGGCGCCGGGTTCGCCCGCGCCCTCGGGGCCGCCGGGCAGCAGCCACTCGTCCTCGGGCGTGTCCTTGGGCAGGGCGGGCAGCGGGTAGTCGCGTACGGCCTGGAGCAGTTCGGCGACGGGCGCGGGGCAGGTGACCGTCTGGCCGGTCGGCAGGACGTCGCCGGTGGCCATGACGTTGCGCAGGCGCAGTTCGGCGGGGTCGACGCCGAGCTTCTTCGCGAGCTTGTCCATCTGGGCCTCGTAGGCGGCGCAGACCTGGAGGGCGCCCTCGCCGCGCACATGGCCCGAGGGCGGGTTGTTGGTGCGCACGGCCCAGCCCTCGATGAAGGCGTTCGGTACGACGTACGGGCCGCAGGCGAAGGAGACCGCGGCGGCCAGCGACTCGCCCGAGGTGTCGGCGTAGGCGCCCGCGTCGAGCAGGATCTGCGCCTCGACCTTGACGAGGTTGCCCTCGGCGTCGGCGTGGTGGCGGTAGCGCAGCAGGGTCGGGTGGCGGTGGGCGTGACCGAGGAAGGACTCCTCGCGCGTGGCGGTGAGCTTCACCGGGCAGCCGGTCGCCAGGGCGAGGAGGCCGAGCGCGAGCTGGAAGCCCTGGTCCTCGCGGTCGCCGGTGGCTCCGGGGACGCCGGTGACGACGACCTTCACGCGCGCGGGTTCGAGGCCGTAGCAGGCGGCGGCCGCGTCGCGGTCGCTGTGCGGGTCGGTGGAGGCGATGTAGAGCTCGACGCCGCCGTCGGGGCGGGGCACGGCGAGTCCGGCCTCGGCGCCGATGGGGGCGGGGTCCTGGCGGCCGATGCGGTACAGGCCCTCGACGACGACCTCGCCGACCGCGTCCGGGTCGCCGTGGCTCAGCGGGATGTGCCGGATCAGGTTGCCGTCGGGGTGCAGCGCCTCGGCCTCGAAGGCGTGCTCCGGGTCGGTGACCGGTTCGAGGACCTCGTACTCGACGATGACGGCCGCGGCGGCCATCCGCGCGGTGTCCGGGTGGTCGGCGGCGACGGCCGCGATGGGCTCGCCGTGGTGGCGTACGACGTCGGAGGCGAACACCGGGCGGTCGGCCCTGCCGCGGCCGTGCAGCGGGGTGCCGGGCACGTCCTCGTGGGTGATGACGGCGCGCACGCCGGGCATCTCACGCGCGTGGCTGGTGTCGATGGACAGGATGCGGGCGTGCGGGTGGGGCGAGCGCAGGACGGCGGCCCACAGCAGGCCCTCGGCCCACAGGTCGGCGGCGTACGGGAACGTGCCCTCGGTCTTGGCGCGGTCCTCGGCGGCGGGCAGCGACACGCCGAGCCCGTGCGGCAGGGGCTCGGGGCCGGCCTCGGGCGCCGCCGGTGTCGCCGTCGCGGCTTGGTTGGTCACGCCTGGCCTCCGTCCTGGCCGTACGGCTGGTCGTGCTGTGCCGGTACACCGTAGGCGGCGCCGTCCTCGTAGGCGGAGGGGTGGACGCCGCCGGCACCGGGGCCGGCCTGGTGCGGGATGCGGGCCTCGTCCGCCTCGGGGGCGGGCTCGGCCGCGGCGGCGGAGTGCGCCTCGCGTTCGGCGACGACGTCGCGCACGGCGTCCAGGACACCGCGGTAGCCCGAGCAGCGGCACAGGTTGCCGCACAGGGCCTGGCGGGTCTCCAGCTCGGTCGGCGCGGGGTTGCCCTCCAGCAGGTCGTGCAGCGTCATCGCCATGCCGGGGACGCAGAAACCGCACTGCACGGCACCGCACTTGGCCAGCGCGCGCTGGACGTCGGAGAGCTGTCCGTCGGCGGCCAGGCCCTCGACGGTCCGTACCTCGCTGCCGGCCGCGGTGACGCCGGGGACCAGGCAGGACGCCACGAGCCTGCCGTCCACCTGGACGTTGCAGGCGCCGCACTCGCCCTGCGAGCAGCCGTCCTTGGCGCCCGCGAGGCCGAGCCGCTCGCGCAGCACGTAGAGCAGCGACTCGCCGATCCAGGCGTCCGTGACCGGCCGGTCGGCGCCGTTGACGCGCAGGACGTAGGAGGCGAGGGGGTGGTCGTCGGGTCCGGCCGGGGTCAGGAGGTCCGCGTCGGGGCTCTCCTCGCCCGTCTCGGGGGTCTCGTGCGCCGGTTCCGGCTCGGAGACCTCGTGCGTCCCCGCCGTCACCGGATCGGGGCCGGCGTCGGACCCGGATGCCTCGGGAGCGGCCTGTACGGGGTACTGGGCGGCCTGCGCGGCCGTTTCGGCCCCGGGCGGCCCCGCGGATCCCGCGGGAGCCTCAGCGGCCGTTTCGTGGACGTCGGCGGTCCAGGGCTGCCCGATCTCGCCGGCCCAGGGCGCGGCCGCGCCGCCGGGGAGCGTGGCGGGCGGCGTGCCGCCCCACTGCTCGACCAGCGCGGAGGTGGTGAACTCGCCCGATTCGTCCGGGAGATCGCCTCCGGCGACCGGGATCGACCACTGCCCGGTCACGTCGTGCCCGGGGCCCTGCCCCGCGCCGTCGTCGAAGTGCCACTGTCCGGTGGATCCGGGCTGGTAGGTGAACCGGTCGTCGTGGGCGCCCGTCCCCTGACGGCCGTGGTCGTCCTCCGGCCAGCGGCCGGTGCCGCCCTGGCCGGCCCAGGTGCCGCCCTGGGCCGGTTCGGCCGACTCGGGCGGGGCGGGGGTCACGGTGATCTGCGGGGGCACGTAGCCGTGTCCGGGGGCGGCCAGGGGCTCCCGGGCGGCGAGGAGGGCCTCGATGCCTCCCTCGGGCAGCTTGACGAAGGCGGTGGCCCCGTCGTCGTAGTCGCCCTGGGGCAGCGGGTCCCAGCGGCCGCCGCTGCGCGCGGCGCCCTCTTCGTGCTGGTCGTCGGTCACGACAGTGCCCTTCCAAGTGCTCGTCGGGCCAGCGCGGCGACGGTGCGCCGCAAATGCAGTACGGCGGGCGGAAGCGGTGTCAGGGTTCCGTCCTCGGCGGGGACGGGGTCCGGGATGCAGGCCGCGGCCACGTACTCGCCGAAGGCGGCCAGCGCCTCCGGGACGATGGCGCGGTTGTTGTCCCAGTCGATCAGCTGGGCCACCCACGCCTCGGCGTCCAGGGGGCGCAGCGGCATCGGCGCTATGGCGCCCACGGCGCAGCGCACACCGCGCCTGGCCGGGTCGAGGACGACCGCGACGGAGGCGATGGCGCGTCCGGGTCCGGTGCGGCCGGTGGCCTTCAGGAAGACCTGCGGGGCGTGCAGCAGCGGGACGCGCACGTAGCCGATGAGCTCGCCGCCGCGGAGCATGTCCACACCGGCGAGCAGGTGCGACACGGGGATCTCGCGGCGGGCTCCGTCGGGCCCCGCGATGATCAGCGTGGCTTCCAGGGCGGCCAGTACGGGCAGCGCGTCCCCCGTGGGGGCGGCCGAGGCGATGTTGCCGCCGAGGGTGCCGGCGTTGCGGATCTGCGGCGGTCCCGCCGCCCGGGCGGCGGCCGCGAGCGCCGGGATGAGCGCGGCGAAGTCGGGGCGGCCCATGCGGGCGTGCGTGAGGCCGGCGCCGAGCAGGGCGTGGCCGTCCTGGTACTGCCAGCCCCGGATCTCGGTGATCCGGCCGAGGCCGACGAGCGCGGCCGGCCTGAGCTGTCCGGCGTTCACCGCGGCCATCAGATCCGTGCCGCCCGCGACCGGAACGGCCGTGGGCATGGCGGACAGCGCCGCCACCGCCTCGTCGAGCGAGACGGGCAGCGTCACGGCCTGCGCCGTCTGCGGTGCGTGCGTGGTCAAACCGGTTGCCCCTTCCCGCTGCCCCACCTGGTCCCACCTGTGCTGCCGTACGGTACGTGCTGACAGGGCGGACGTGGCAACTCTGGCACATCTTCCCGGCCCCTCGACGCGGGGGTCCGCTAGGAGGCATTCGCCCGTCTCACCAGGGATGTGGGCGGTTTTCGCACGGCATCGCCGACGGAAGCCCATTGTCACTCTTCGGTGACCCTTGGGGGCCTTTTTCCTTGTGGTGCAACGACTCCGGGGCGCCCGCACCGGGGCCGGGGGACCGTGAGCGGTCTCACACGTTCGGGGGCGCCCCCTCGATCGGGCGTCCGAGCACGCCGGGCCGCCGCTGCCAGGGCCTGGGACCCGAGGGCGCCCGGTAGGCCACACCGAGGGCGTCGAGCCGCCCGTAGTGGGCGTCCATCCGCCGCTCGAAGCCGGCGAAGTCCCGGTCCGCGGGGGCGGGCAGACGGCTCCAGGCGACCTCGGCGAAGGCGGCGAGCCTCGGGAACGCCTGGTAGTCCACGCGCGCGTGGTCCTCCATCACCTCGGTCCACACGTTGGCCTGCGTGCCCAGCACGTGCCGTGCCTCGGCCTCGGTGAGCTGCGGCGGAACCGGCTCGAAGCGGTAGACGTCCTCAAGGGTGCGCACGTACGCGATCGGCACCGGTTCGTCCTCGCCCGCGGCCTGACGGTAGTCCAGGTACACATGCTGCTCGGGGCACATGACGACGTCGTGGCCCGCGCGCGCGGCCGTGACACCGCCCTGGTAGCCGCGCCACGACGACACCGCGGCGCCCGGCGCGAGCCCGCCCTCCAGGATCTCGTCCCAGCCGATCAGCCGACGTCCGCGCGCGGACAGCCAGTTGTCGAAGTGCCGGATGAACCAGGCCTGGAGTCCGTCCTCGTCGGCGAGCCCGAGTTCCCTGATGCGCGCCTGGGCCGTGGCCGACTCCCTCCACTGGTCCTTGGCGCACTCGTCGCCGCCGATGTGGAAGAAGCCGGAGAACTCCGGGAAACGGTCGGGATCCGCCGGGAACAGGTCGAGGAGTTCCTCGAAGACCCCCTCGTAGAAGCGCAGGGTGTTGTCGGTGGGGGCGAGTACGTTCTTGGAGACGCCCCAGTTGTCCCAGACGGTCAGGGAGGTCGTGTCGATGACGTCGGTGTTGCCCAGTTCCGGATACGCCGCGATGGCGGCCTGCGAGTGCCCGGGGATGTCGATTTCGGGGACGACGGCGATATGCCGTTCGGCCGCGTAGGCGACGATCTCCCGGATGTCGTCCTGGGTGTAGAAGCCGCCGTGCGGCTTCTCGTCCCACAGCGGCGAGGCCCGGTGACCGAATTTGGTGCGCGCCCGCCAGGACCCGATCTCCGTCAGCTTCGGGTAGCGATTGATCTGGACACGCCATCCCTGATCGTCGGTGAGATGGAAGTGGAAGACGTTGAGTTTGTGCGCGGCGAGCAGATCGAGGTAGCGCAGGACGCCTTCCTTGGGCATGAAGTGCCGGGAGACATCGAGCATGAGGCCGCGCCAGCGGAATCGGGGCGCGTCCTCGATGGTGCCGTACTCGATTTCGTGCCCCGCCCCCGGACGGACCGGGGCGCGGCGGAATGCGTCGGGGCCGAGCAGTTGACGCAGTGTCTGGGCGCCCCAGAAGACCCCGGCCGCGTCGCCGCCGCGGATCTCGACGCCGTGGTCGCCGACTTCGAGCCGGTAGCCCTCAGGACCCCGGGTGTCGTCGAGGAGCAGGCGTACGGCACGCGGGGCGTCCTGCGGCCCAGGTCGCAGCGGTAGTCCGAGCGCGGCGCCGAGCGTCGCGCCGAGCCAGCGGGCGGTGCCGTCCGTGCCGGGCGCGGCCCACAGGACGGTGTCCGCGTCCAGCGTGAACCGCCCCCGCGCGGTGCCTTCGACGGCGAGGGGGGCGGGAATCAGGCCCGTGTCCATCATGTCCATCCGTCCTTCAGTCCTTTACCGCCGCCGGGTCCGGAGACGAGTCGCTGGGGTTCGCGTACGGGGAGGACCGGCATGTGAATCGCCGTCACCCGGGAGCCGGCCGGTCCCTTTCCTCTCGGTGTTCCCCGGCGTGGCGGCTCCGGGGAACACCGAGAGGAAAGGGACCGGCCGGGGATATCGCGCGCCGCCCGCTCCGCCGGGTTCACGGACGCCTTCCGCGCGCCCGCGACGGCCTCGGCCGGACGGCCGGGAACGTGATCGGTGAGGCCGCCCGGAATCGGGACCGGAATCGCCGGCGTGCCCTCGCCCGGAGATATCCGGTGAGTGCGACGAGGACCACGGCGGGGCCCACCCCGAGAAGGTGTCCGAAGAACTGGCGGACGAATTCCCGCCGCCGCGGGAGGCCCGGGAATGCCCCGCGGACGGGCCACCGCCTCCGCCCACATCCGGGGCGCGGCGGCCCGAACGGGCGCGGCTTCGCACAGCCTGGGGGACGTCACCGTTCGGGGCGCGGCGGTTCGGGGGCGCTGGGATGCATCGGTGTCCTCCAGGCAGGGCGCGTTGCGGAGTGCGCAATGGCGGTTTCGCATCGCACAACACCCTGGAGGCTAAGGACTGCGCGAGCCCGCCCACAAGAGGTCTACACCAGTCTGTGATCACGGAACGCCGCGAGGAACGGCCCCGCGCCCGCAGCCACCCGCACACGGACGCGGACCCCAACCCGGACCGGACCCACACGCCGACCCGGACCCCTACCCAGACCGGGACCCACACGCCGACCTCGACCCCGACCCGGTCCCGGACCCACACGCCGACCCCGACCCCGACCCGGTCCCGGACCCACACGCCGGCCCGCACCCGCACGCGACGAAGCCGCGGCGCCCCCCGTCGGGGGTGTCGCGGCCGTGGTCGGTCGAAGCGGGGTTCAGCGCCCGGAAGCCGGCGTCACTTCTTGTCGCCGCCCTTGCCCTGGTCGCCACCGGCGCCCATGGACTCGAAGATCTCCTTGCACATGGGACACACCGGATACTTCTTCGGGTCACGGCCCGGCACCCACACCTTGCCGCACAGCGCCACCACGGGCGTGCCGTCCAGCGCGCTCGCCATGATCTTGTCCTTCTGGACGTAATGGGCGAAGCGCTCGTGGTCCCCGTCGCCGTGCGACACCTGCGGCGTCGGCTCTACGAGGGTCCCCGTCCCCGTGCCTCGCTGGGGCTGGGTCTCAGGCTCAAGAGTGCTCATGAACCCAAGGGTACTGGGGCTCGGACGCATCAGTTGAGGGAAGGGTCGCGCGCTTCGGGCGGAGGGCGCGGGCGCCGGTGCGGCGGTCAGTTGAGGGAGGGGTCGTCCGGGTACGTCGCCACCATCGCCAGCTCGCTGCGCTGGCGGCGCAGGACCTCGCGCCACAGGCGTTCCGGCGCCGGGGAGGAGACGTCACCCGGTTCGGACTCGACGACGTACCAGGCGCCGTCGACCAGTTCGTTCTCCAGCTGGCCGGGTCCCCAGCCCGCGTACCCGGCGAAGATGCGCAGGGAGCCGAGGGCGGAGGCGAGGAGCTCGGGCGGCGCCTCCAGGTCCACCAGACCGATCGCGCCGTGCACCCGCCGCCAGCCGAGCGGCGCGCGCTCCCCCGCCATGCCGCCCGGGATGACCGCCACCCCCAGCGCGGAGTCCAGCGACACGGGACCGCCCTGGAAGACGACGCCCGGCTCGCCGGCCAGACCGGCCCAGTTCTCCAGGATGTCGCCGACGCCGACCGGGGTCGGGCGATTGAGGACGACACCGAGGGAGCCCTCCTCGTCGTGGTCGAGGAGCAGCACCACCGCACGGTCGAAGTTCGGGTCCGCCAGGGCGGGCGTGGCCACGAGCAGCCGCCCTGTGAGCGAGGACACCTCGGTCATGCCAGACATGATCCCGCACATTCCCTTCATGTGGGGAGCCAATACGCGTACGGGAGTGAATGCAGCTCAGGGCGCAACGAAGCGTTGCCCGCGCACACTCGCAACGGTGACCCCGTGTACCCGGCGGTGGACGGTTCGTGTTGTGGCCAAGCCATGACCCAGCCGAGTCCTGCTCGGGCTTCCTGCACCGGGGTGGGTGGCCATTACCCTTGCTGTTCGGCTCCCGTACGACCGGCCTGCCGACGACCCACCGTGCCCAACTCATCGGAACGCGAGATACATGACCGTCAACGACGATGTCCTGCTTGTCCATGGCGGAACCCCGCTTGAGGGCGAGATCCGTGTCCGCGGTGCGAAGAACCTCGTACCGAAGGCCATGGTCGCCGCCCTGCTGGGCAGCGGACCGAGCCGGCTGCGCAATGTTCCCGACATCCGCGACGTACGTGTCGTACGCGGGCTGCTCCAGTTGCACGGTGTGACCGTCCGTCCGGGTGAGGAGCCCGGTGAGCTGATCCTCGATCCCTCGCACGTCGAGAGCGCGAACGTCGCCGACATCGACGCCCACGCGGGCTCGTCGCGCATCCCGATCCTCTTCTGCGGCCCGCTGCTGCACCGGCTGGGCCACGCCTTCATCCCGGGCCTCGGCGGCTGCGACATCGGCGGCCGGCCGATCGACTTCCACTTCGAGGTGCTGCGGCAGTTCGGCGCGAAGATCGAGAAGCGGGAGGACGGCCAGTACCTGGAGGCCCCGCAGCGGCTGCGCGGCACCAAGATCCAGCTGCCGTACCCGTCGGTGGGCGCGACCGAGCAGGTGCTGCTGACCGCCGTCCTCGCGGAGGGTGTCACGGAGCTCTCGAACGCGGCCGTGGAGCCGGAGATCGAGGACCTGATCTGCGTCCTTCAGAAGATGGGCGCCATCATCGCGATGGACACCGACCGGACGATCCGCATCACCGGTGTGGACTCGCTCGGCGGCTACACCCACGCGGCCCTCCCGGACCGCCTGGAGGCGGCCTCGTGGGCTTCCGCGGCGCTGGCGACCGAGGGCAACATCTACGTCCGCGGCGCCCAGCAGCGCTCGATGATGACGTTCCTGAACACCTACCGCAAGGTGGGCGGCGCCTTCGAGATCGACGACGAGGGCATCCGCTTCTGGCACCCGGGCTCGCAGCTCAAGTCCATCGCGCTGGAGACGGACGTCCACCCCGGCTTCCAGACGGACTGGCAGCAGCCGCTGGTCGTGGCCCTGACGCAGGCCACCGGCCTGTCGATCATCCACGAGACGGTGTACGAGTCCCGGCTGGGCTTCACGTCCGCGCTGAACCAGATGGGCGCGCACATCCAGCTCTACCGCGAGTGCCTCGGCGGCTCGGTCTGCCGCTTCGGCCAGCGCAACTTCCTGCACTCCGCGGTCGTTTCGGGCCCCACCAAGCTCCAGGGCGCCGACCTGGTCATCCCCGACCTGCGCGGCGGCTTCTCGTACCTGATCGCGGCGCTGGCGGCGCAGGGCACGTCCCGCGTCCACGGCATCGACCTGATCAACCGCGGCTACGAGAACTTCATGGACAAGCTCATCGCCCTGGGAGCGAAGGTCGAACTGCCGGGCAAGGCGCTCGGCTAGGCAGCGGCGTCCCCGCCCACCCCGGCCGGCCGCTTTCCGGCTGGGGGTCCGGGGGGTCACCCCCCGGGCAGGCACAGCATGGACAAGCTCATCGCACTGGGAGCGAAGGTCGAACTGCCGGGCAAGGCGCTCGGCCGTGTACGACGATGGGGCGGCCCCCCTGAAAGGGGCCGCCCCATTGGCGTTGCTGGGCCTTGTACGTCTCCCGCGTCCCGTGTCCGGGGGAACGTACCGGCGCCGGGCTAGTTGCCCTTGGCGGCTTCCTTGAGCTTGCTGCCCGCGGAGACCTTCACGCTGAAGCCGGCCGGGATCTGGATCGGGTCGCCGGTCTGCGGGTTGCGCGCGGTGCGAGCGGCACGGTGGGTGCGCTCGAAGGTCAGGAAGCCGGGGATGGTCACCTTCTCGTCGCCCTTGGCGACGATCTCGCCGACGGTCTCGGCGAAAGCGGCCAGAACGGCGTCGGCGTCCTTGCGGGTCACCTCGGCACGGTCGGCCAGCGCGGCCACCAGCTCACTGCGGTTCATGTTGTTACTCCCGTGTTCTTCTTGCTGTTGAGGCGTGCCACGCGGCGGAGCCGCATATCGGGCACAGTGAAGCCGATGCTGCCAGGGTCCTCGGTCGGCTCCCGGACCCGGGTCCGTGGCCAGACCGTCGCGCCCGAAGACGCATCCTGCCCCCACCTGCGGCGGGAAAGCCAATCCGGCACCCCTGGGAGTCACACGAACACCCTTGGGGGTCACACGAAGAGGCCCCTGCGAGGCCTGAGCCTGGCCGCCACCCTAGAGGCGGCCACAGGCCCCGCGTTCCGCGACGCGCCGGGTTCCGGGCGGTCGTGGCGCCCGTCACAGACGGGAGGACGGCCCGTACGGCACGGGCGCGATGCCCGGCTCGGCCCGTACTACGCGCTCGTGTTGGCCGCGTCCGCCGCCCCCGCCGCCTTCGCCGCGTCGCGCACCGCTCCGGCGACCGCGCCCGCGACCTTGTCGTTGAAGACGCTGGGGATGATGTAGTTCGGGTTGAGCTCGTCCTCGGTCACCACGTTCGCGAGCGCGGTCGCGGCGGCCAGCATCATGTCCGTGTTGACGGTACGCGACTGGGCGTCCAGGAGGCCACGGAAGACACCCGGGAACACCAGGACGTTGTTGATCTGGTTGGGGAAGTCGGAGCGGCCGGTGGCCACAACTGCCGCGGTCTGGCGGGCGATTGCCGGGTCGACCTCGGGGTCGGGGTTCGCGAGCGCGAACACGATGGCGTTCTCGGCCATCGAGGCCACGTCGTCGCCGTCGATCACGTTCGGGGCGGAGACACCGATGAAGACGTCGGCGTCGCGCACCGCCTCCTTCAACGTGCCCGTGAGGCCTTCGAGGTTGGTGTTGTCGGCGATCCAGCGCAGCGGCGAGTCGGCGGCGGCGTCGACGAGGTCGGCGCGGTCCGCGTGGACGACACCGTGGATGTCGGCGACGACGGCGTGCTTCACACCCGCGGCGATCAGCAGCTTGAGGATGGCCGTACCGGCCGCTCCCGCACCGGACATGACGACCCTGATGTCGCCGATCGCCTTGCCCGCGACGCGAAGTGCGTTGGTCAGGGCGGCGAGGACGACGATGGCGGTGCCGTGCTGGTCGTCGTGGAAGACGGGGATGTCGAGGGCCTCGCGCAGCCGGGCCTCGATCTCGAAGCAGCGCGGCGCGGAGATGTCCTCCAGGTTGATGCCCGCGAAGCCGGGGGCGATCGCCTTGACGATCTCCACGATCGCGTCGGTGTCCTGGGTGTCGAGGCACAGCGGCCAGGCGTCGATGCCGGCGAAGCGCTTGAAGAGGGCCGCCTTGCCCTCCATGACGGGCAGCGCGGCCATCGGGCCGATGTTGCCGAGGCCCAGCACCGCGGAGCCGTCCGTCACGACCGCAACGGAATTGCGCTTGATGGTGAGGCGGCGGGCGTCCTCGGGGTTCTCGGCGATCGCCATGCACACCCGGGCCACACCCGGGGTGTAGATCATGGAGAGGTCGTCGCGGTTGCGGATCGGGTGCTTGGACTGCATCTCGATCTTGCCGCCGAGGTGCATGAGGAACGTACGGTCCGAGACCTTGCCGAGGGTCACGCCCTCGATCCGCCGCAGCTGCTCCACGATCTCGTCGGCGTGCGAGGTGGAACTCGCCGCGATGGTGACGTCGATCCGGAGCTTCTCGTGGCCGGACGCGGTCACGTCGAGGCCGGTCACCGAGCCTCCGCTGGACTCCACGGCCGTCGTGAGCTGGGAGACCGCGGTTCCGCTCGCGGGCACCTCCAGCCGGACCGTCATCGAGTAGGAGACGCTGGGCGCCGTTGCCATGGCCGACTTCCTCTGCTGTTCACCGAGTCACTGCTTGTGCCGTCCGATCGTCGCACCTACCCCTGAGTACGCGGTAGTCGCCCCGGATTGCGAACGTTTTGTTCGCGGGGTGGTGTCGTTTTCGGAAAACGGATTCCACTCTACGAGAGTGGCCCGGGTGACGAAAGAGGCCCACGTCACGGATGACGTGGGCCTCTTCCGGTCCCTCGGGAGGGACGACGTTCAATGACACCGACCCGCCATGCTCGCCTCGCGGCAAGTGGTCGCTCGTGGCGACGAAGGTTGGGCCCGGGGGCTTGGATCGGGCCGGTGTCACGTCAAAGGTAACAAAGGATTCCCGTAGAGCAATTCCCGTCCCGGGAGTTCTTTTCGGCCGGGACGGGACGCGGGGCCGACGGGGCCGCCGCCCCCTGGCCGCGGGGCGGTCGGCGCCCCTGGGCCGGACGGGCGACGGCGGGCGCGTCTCCCCCGGCCGCGGGGGACGTCAGTCCCGCAGGAGGTCGGGGACCCCGTTCGGGTCGGGTTCGTCGCGCTCGCTGGAGACGACGGTCAGCTGCTGCGTGGCCCGGGTCAGGGCGACGTACAGCACCCGCAGTCCGGCGGGCGACTCGTCGGCGATCTCCGCGGGCGAGACGACCACCGTCGCGTCGTACTCCAGACCCTTGGCCTCCAGGCTTCCCAGGGCCACCACACGGTCCCCGAGCCCGGCGAGCCAGCGGGCGGCCTCCTCGCGCCGGTTCATGGCGACGACGACGCCCACCGTGCCGTCGACCCGGTCGAGGAGATGGGCGGCCTCGGCGCGCACGGTCTGCGCGAGCGAGTCCCGTACGACCGCGAACCGGGGCTCGACACCCGTGGACCGTACGGCGGACGGGGACTCGGAGCCCGGCATGGCGAGCGCGAGGACCTTGGCGGCCAGCTCGGCGATCTCCGCCGGGTTGCGGTAGTTGACGGTGAGGGTGAAGCGGCGTCTGGGGCGGGTGCCGAGCGCCTCGTCGCGGGCCTCGGCGGCCTCGTCGGGGTCGGACCAGGAGGACTGGGCCGGGTCGCCCACGACCGTCCAGGTGGCGTGCCGTCCGCGCCGGCCGACCATCCGCCACTGCATGGGCGTGAGGTCCTGCGCCTCGTCGACGATGACGTGGGCGTACTCGGTCCGCTCCTGGGCCAGCCGCTCGGCGCGCTCGCGCTGGGTCTCCTCGCGCACCGGCATCAGCTCCTCCAGGCCGGTGAGCTGGTCAAGCGGGTCCAGTTCGCGGCGCTTCCTGGGCCGGGCGGGCGCCCCGACGATCGCCTCCAGCTCGTCGAGCATCGCCACGTCGTGCACGGAGAACCCGTCCCGCTTCAGCGAGCGCGCCACCCGGCGGACCTCGCCGGGGTTGAGGATCCGGCGCGCCCAGCGCCCGAGGCGCCGTTCGTCGGCCATGGCGGCCAGCACCCCGCGCGGGGTCAGCTCCGGCCACCAGGCGTCCAGGAAGGCCAGGAAGCTGTCCTCGGAGGTGACGTCCTCGTCGAAGGAGGACCGCAGCTCGGCGGCCAGCTCCGGGTCCGCGTGCCGGGTCCCGGCGCCCGACTTCGACCACAGCGCGTCCAGCAGCAGCCTGCGGGCCCGCGGGCGCAGCAGGTTGACCGGCGCGGTCCCGCCGAGCGCGTTGTGCTTGATGCGGTCCAGTTCGGCGGACTCCAGTTCCAGCCGGCGCCCGAAGGCCACGACCCGCAGCCGGGTGGGCGTGCCCGCGGGGGCCGCGTCGGGCTCCCCCAGGGCGAGCTGGCCGGACGTGCCTCCCGCGGGCGCGGCCGGGCTCTCCAGCGCCCCGCGGGCCGCCTTCCGCAGCACCTTCAGCATCCGGTACGAGCCCTTGGCGCGGGCCACCGCCGGGGAGTCGTACAGCGTGGCGGCCACGCCGTCGACGAGCGAGCCGATCGCGCGGATCGCGACCTGGCCCTCCTCGCCGAGCGAGGGCAGCACGCCCTCGGTGTAGGCGACGAGCAGCGGGGTCGGGGAGACGATCAGGATGCCGCCCGCGTACCGGCGGCGGTCCTGGTAGAGGAGGTAGGCGGCCCGGTGCAGGGCGACGGCGGTCTTGCCGGTGCCGGGGCCGCCCTCGACGTAGGTGACGGACGCGGCGGGCGCGCGGATCACCAGGTCCTGCTCGGCCTGGATGGACGCCACGATGTCCCGCATGGTGTGGCTGCGGGCCTGCCCGAGCGCGGCCATGAGCGCGCCGTCGCCGATGACGGGCAGCTCACGGCCGTCGAGGGAGGCCTTCACCTGCGGGCGCATGAGGTCGTCCTCGACCCCGAGGACCCGGCGGCCCTTGGAGCGGATGACCCGGCGGCGCACGACCCGGCCGGGGTCGACCGGGGTGGAGCGGTAGAACGGGGCGGCGGCCGGCGCCCGCCAGTCGATCACCAGCGGGGCGTACTCGGCGTCCAGGACGCCGATACGGCCGATGTGGAGCGTCTCCGCGATGTCGGCGGTGTTGTCCTCGCGGACGGCCCCCTCGGCGGGTTCCACGGCCGTGTAGGCGCCGTCGGGCCCCTTCACGCCGTCCTTGCCGCGGAGCAGGTCGATCCGGCCGAACAGGAAGTCCTCGAACTCGTTGTTGAGACGGTTCAGGTGGATTCCCGCGCGGAACACCTGGGCGTCCCGCTCCGCGAGCGCCCCCGGCGTGCCGACGTGACCGCGCTGGGCGGCGTCGTGCATGAGGAACTCGGCCTCGTGGATCTTCTCCTCGAGGCGCCGGTAGACCCGGTCCAGGTGCTCCTGTTCGACACCGATCTCACGGTCCCGTACGGAGTCGTCCTTGACGGATTCGTCCGGTACGGATGTGCGGACCGAGTCGAGCGCGGTTTTCTGCTGAGCCTGAGCGGCCACCGGGCGCCCCCTTCTGACGTGCTGGGCAGCCGTCAACCGTACGCGAAGGGAGGCCCGCCGGGCTACGTGCGCGCCCGGAGTCCGCTCATGCCTTCACCTCGACCAGGCGCTTCCCGCCGAAGGTCATGACCTCGAAGTGGTCGATCTGGTTCGGCGTGAAGGCCGCGCCGCCGTGGACGTAGAGCGGCTGCTTGGCCTGCTCGGTCTTGGCGTTGGGCGTGCCGTAACCCCACTCGGGGACCGACCAGGACGTGACCGTCTCGCGCTCGCCGTTCTTGCCGACGGCGATCAGGGAGCACTTCTCGGGGCCCGTGACGTTCTTGAGCTGGAGGACCGCGTGGGTGCCCCAGTCCTTCGGCTCGATCGCGACGACGGCGCTGACCTTGGTCTTCGGGTCGGTGGCCGACGACTTGTCGGTCATGACCTGGAAGGCGGCCTTGGCCGGGCTGGTGGGCATCGCCTGCGGCACGTTCGTGCCGGTGTCGCCGCCGCCGTTGACCGCCATGACGGTCAGCGGGCCGCCGATGATCAGTGCGGCCGCGGCCGCCACCAGATACATGCCGCGGCGGCGCTTCTGGGCGCGGCGCGCCGAGACCTCGTCGACCAGCCGCTCCGCGAGCCGTGGGCTCGGGCGGGCCGAGAGGGACTCCGCGATGGCCGGGCTGCCCTGCGAGGCGGGAAGGTCGGCGAGTGCCGCGAGCATCGGTTCCATGCCGGCGAGCTCGTCGAGCTGCTGGGCGCACCACTCGCAGGAGGCGAGATGCTCCTCGAAGGCGGTCGCCTCGATGTCGTCGAGAATGCCGAGCGCGTAGGCGCCGACAGTCTCGTGAATGTTGTCCCCGGACCCTTGCTGTCCTCGTGGACCTTGCATGGCTCCCGGACCACCTGTTCCGTAACCCCCGTACGTGTTCATGCCGTCACCCCCCGCTCCTCAAGAGCCAGCTTCATCGACCGAAGGGCGTAGAAAACCCGTGAGCGCACAGTGCCGCTGGGAATGCCGAGCGTTTCGGCCGCCTCATTGACGGTACGCCCTTTGAAGTATGTTTCGACCAGTACTTCCCTGTGAGCAGGGGTCAGGTCGTCCAGCGCGTCCGACAGTGTCATCAGCCACAACGCCTTGTCGATCTCGTCCTCCGCGGGGATGACCTCCAGCGGCGACGGGTCGACCTCCTGAGGCCGGGCCTGCCGGCTGCGGTGGCCGTCGATGACGATGCGCCGGGCGACCGTCACCAGCCAGGGGCGTACCGAACCGGTCGCTCGATTGAGCTGGCCGGCGTTCTTCCAGGCCCGTATGAGTGTTTCCTGCACGACATCCTCGGCGCGCTGCCGGTCTCCGGCCACCAGGCGCAGCACGTAGGCCAGCAGGGGCCCCGCGTGTTCCCGGTACAACGCACGCATCAGCTCTTCGTCGGGTTCGGTCGACGAAGACTGCTGAGACATGCGATGTCGGGCCCTTGGCCTGTGTTCATCAGCCACGGCTGAATCCTTGCGCACGCCTACCTCCGGTGTCCGGGGGTTCCCCCAGTCGGTCGCTCATCACCGGGTACGTGTGCTGGTACGCGGGTGTTCAAAGTGTTCAGTATTTTTTCTGGTGAAGATGTGTAGACGGCGAAAAGAATGCGCATCGATCACGTCGAGTCACGTGTAAATCACGCACAGATGTGATTCAGGCGCGTGCCAGGGCGGCCCGGCGCCGGTGGCGGGCCACGCGTTCCCGATTGCCGCACACCTCACTTGAGCACCAGCGTCGGCGTCGGCCGCGCGAGGTGTCGAGATAGACGATCGGGCAGTTGTCACCCTCACACTGTCTCAGACTCGCACGCGCTTGCGGGTCGGTGAGCAGGTCGAGGGCGTCCCGGGCCACCACGGCGAGGAGTTCACCGCAGTACGGCGGGGTGCGCAGCCCCGGCCGCAGCGAGCCGTCGTCGGCACGCACGGCCCACGGGACGGGCGGAGCCGCCAGGGCCGCGTGGTTGACGCGGGCGAGCGCGCCGTCGGCGGGCCGCCCGTCCAGTTCGCCGCGGACCAACTGGGAGACGTGTCCGCGCAGTTCCCGGAAGCCGAGCAGCCACGAGGCGTCCACGGCGGCCAGTGCGGTGCCCGCGGGCACCAGTCCCGAGGCCAGGACCCAGGCGCTCAACCGGGCGGCCGAGTCGAGGCGTTCCTCGGGATGGGTGGTCGCCGTCAGGTCCAGGCAGATCCGCCCGGAGTCGAACCGCAGCTCGTACGAGGCCGTGGCCGTGGCCGTGCCCGATGCCATGCGCCTGTCACCGCCTTGGGGTCACCTGCCGTGGTACCCCCTACAGTGCATCCCCGGACGCCCCGCCGGAAGACTCGGCACCGGTCCCGTACCGGATGCGTGCCGGATGCGCACCGGGCGTCCGGCGTTTCCGGCCGGACGCGCCGTGGACTCCCGCGTATGCGGCCGCGCTCCTCGGCCATGTCCCCTTCTCCGGGGCGCCGGTTGACTGGGGGACATGACGGACAACAGCACGGAGCGAAGCGGCCCCGCCGCCGCGGTACTGGGTGCGGCGACGGTCGCCACGGGCCTGATCGCCGGGGTCTTCTACGTCTTCGCCTGCGCCGTGATGCCGGCGCTGGCGCGCAGCGACGACCGGGTGTTCATCGAGGTCATGCAGAACATCGACGAGGTGATCCAGAACCCGGTGTTCCTCCTGGGCTTCCTCGGCGCGCTGGTCCTGACGGCGGTCGCCGCCTGGCAGTCGCGCGGCGCGCCGGACCGGTGGTGGGTGCTGGCCGCGTTCATCGCGTACACGTTCGCGTTCGCGGTCACCGTGACCGTCAACGTCCCGCTCAACGACGCCCTCGCGGACGCGGGTCCGCCCGCCCGGATCACCGACCCGGCCGCGGTGCGCGACCGGTTCGAGGACACCTGGGTGGCCTGGAACGTCGTACGGGCCGTGTCGTCGACGCTCGCCCTGGCCTGTCTCGCCGCCGCCCCGCTGCGGCACAGGCGGCCTCAGGCGTCGGCGTACTTGGCGTCCGCGGCCGGGTCGAGCGCCAGCCGGTAGCCGCGCTTGACGACGGTGTGGATCAGCTTGGGCGCGCCGAGTGCCGTGCGCAGCCGGGCCATCGCGGTCTCCACGGCGTGTTCGTCACGGCCGGACCCCGGCAGCGCGCGCAGCAGTTCGGCGCGGGCCACGACCCAGCCGGGCCGCCGCGCGAGGGCGCGCAGCAGCGACATCCCGGCGGGCGGCACGGGCCGCAGCGCCCCGTCCACCACGACCGCGTGGCCCCGGATCTCCACCTGGTGCCCGGCGATGGGCAACGTCCGCGCCCGGCCGGGCAGTTCCTGGCAGAGCAGCTGTACGAGGGGGCCGAGCCGGAAGCGTTCGGGCTGGACGGTGTCGAGGCCGGCGGCCTGGAGCGGCAGCGCGGTGACCGGGCCGACGCAGGCGGGCAGGACGTCGTGGCGCAGCGCGGCGAGGAACTCCGCGCGCAGGCCCCGCTCCTCGGCCCGGGACAGCAGGGAGGCCGCCGCGGGCGCGCTGGTGAAGGTCAGCGCGTCCACGCCACGGGTGAGGACCGCGTCGAGCAGGCGGTCGACGGGGGCGATGTCCTCGGGAGGCATCCACCGGTACACGGGCACGAGGACGACCTCGGCGCCGGCGGCGCGCAGCGACTCGACGAACCCGGGCAGCGGTTCACCGTGCAGCTGTACGGCGATACGGCGGCCGTCCACGCCCTCGTCGAGCAGCCGGTCGAGCACCTCGGCCATCGACTCGGAGGACGGCGACCACTGCTCGGTCAGCCCCTGGGCGCGGACCGCGCCCTTGACCTTGGGTCCGCGGGCGAGCAGTTCCACGCTCCGCAGCCGTGCCAGCAGTTCCTCGCCCAGGCCCCAGCCGTCGGCGGCCTCGACCCAGCCGCGGAATCCGATGGCGGTGGTGGCCACCACCACGTCCGGCGCGTTGTCGACCAACTCCTTGGTCGCGGTGAGCAGTTCGCCGTCGTCGGCGAGGGGCACGATCCGCAGGGCCGGCGCGTGCACGACGGTGGCCCCGCGCCGCTGGAGCAGCACGCCCAGTTCGTCGGCCCGGCGCGCGGCCGTCACCCCCACGGTGAACCCGGAGAGAGGCCCGTGTCCGGGTCGCTGCTGTTCGTCGTCCATGGGTTCTCGTCTCGCGCTCGTCGAGTCGTCGTACGGGTCTGTGCTGTCGTACGTCGTGGCCGGTCCGAGCCTGTCAACGGACCGTGACAGGCTCGGATCAAGGCGATGTCGGGCGTGTTACGTCATACCTCGGCGTAGCTGAGCTGGGCCTTCGTCTCGGCGGCGGTGGTGTCCGCCGGGGTCGAGGCGGCCGGGCGGCGAAGGTATACGGCCCAGGTGACCGTGAAGGCGACGGCGTAGAAGGCGAGGAAGGTGACGAAGGCGCCGGTGCCGGATCCGGAGTCGAGGAACGACTGGCGGAAGGCGAGGTTGATGCCGACGCCGCCGAGCGCGCCCACCGCGCCGATGAGCCCCATGGCGGCCCCGGAGAGCCGCCGTCCGTGGCGAACGGCCTCCTCCCCTTCGAGGCCCGCTTCCGCGGCCTTCTTCTGGAAGATGCCGGGGATCATCTTGTACGTCGACCCGTTGCCGAGTCCGCTGAGCACGAAGAGGACCACGAAGACGGAGACGAACAGGGGCAGTGACTTCTCCCTGCCGGCGAACACCAGGACCCCGGTCGCGGCGGCCATGGCGACGAAGTTCCACAGGGTGATCCTGGCGCCGCCGTAGCGGTCGGCGAGCCATCCTCCGACGGGCCGGATCAGCGAACCGAGCAGGGGGCCGACGAAGGTGAGGTAGGCGGCCTGGAGCGGGGTGCGCCCGAACTCGACCTGGAGCACCTGCCCGAAGGCGAAGGCGTAGCCGATGAACGACCCGAACGTCCCGACGTACAGGAACGCCATGATCCAGGTGTGCGGGTCCTTCGCGGCGTCCACGGCGGCACCGGTGTCGTTCTTCACGGTGGCGAGGTTGTCCATGAACAGGGCGGCGAGGACGGCGGCCACGACGACGAGCGGGATGTAGATCCCGAGGAGCACCCGGGGCCCGCCGCTCGCGCCGATGACGGCGAGCGCCACGAGCTGGATGACGGGGACGCCGATGTTGCCGCCGCCCGCGTTGAGTCCGAGCGCCCAGCCCTTCTTGCGCAGCGGGAAGAAGGCGTTGATGTTGGTCATGCTGGAGGCGAAGTTGCCGCCGCCGATGCCGGCCAGCAGGCCGACCACGAGGAACGTGCCGAACGAGGTGCCGGGCTTCATCACCACGAACGCGGCGACGGTCGGCACGAGCAGCAGGCTCGCGGACACGATGGTCCAGTTCCGGCCGCCGAAGAGCGCGACGGCGAAGGTGTAGGGCACCCGCACCACCGCGCCGACCAGCGTCACCATCGAGGTGAGCAGGAACTTGTCGGCCGGGGTGAGTCCGTACTCCGGGCCCATGAACAGGACCAGCACCGACCACATGGTCCACACGGAGAACCCGATGTGCTCGGACAGCACGGAGAAGAGCAGATTGCGCCGGGCGGTCCGCTCCCCCCGCTCGGCCCAGAAGACCTCGTCCTCCGGATCCCATTCCTCGATCCAGCGGCCGCCCCGCGCGGGGGCCGTACTCGTGGCTGGGGCAGTCATCTCACGCCTCCATTGGTTCTCCGGGCTTGCCGACCTGCTGTTTCCCGAAGGTAGGGAGGGCGCGTTTCCGCGCTGTGGCTGTGAGTGACCTGAAGGGAACGTTGCTCTCACCCGGTGCCGGGCCCGGCGGTGAGGACGGGTCCGGAACCGGGTGAGGGTCGTGCGGCGGGCCGTGCCGTGCGGCGGGCCCGCCCGGGTGGTCAGACGGCCGCGTTGTGGTACGAGGTGATGGCCCAGGGCCCGTCGGCGCCGTCGCGGACGAGCACCCAGGTCGCCCGGTGCTGCCGGTCGGCGGGGACCTCGCTCTCCCCGTCCAGGAGGATCCCGGCCTCGCTGACGACGACGGCCGTGCCGGGGCGCGGGAAGCGGATCCGCCGGGGGTCGTCCAGCGGCCGGGATCCCTTCAGCGGTCCGGCGAACGCGGCCGCGATGTAGGCGCGGATCTCCTCGCGCCCGTCGTTGAAGACGCCCGGCATCACGACGGTCGCGTCCTCGGTGTAGAGCTCGGCGAAGGCGTCGGCGTCGTAGTCGGCCCAGGCGGAGTAGAGACGGTCGAGGACGGTCCGGACGTCCTGGCTGTCGTCGGTGCTGGTCATGATGGTTCCTCTCGCTCGATCGGGTTCGGCGCCGATATGTACTTCCGGGCCGTCGCGGACTCATCGGTGCCGGGGCGATGACTTCGGGCGGGTCCGGAGGTAGGTACCGGTGAGTGACGGGACGCGGCCGAGGAGCGGACGATGCAGGCACGTGACGGGGACGGCTTCGACGGGGACGGCTTCGACGGCGGCCACGAGGGCGCCGGGGCAATCGACGACGGCGCCGGGGCGCGCGAGAGCGACTCCGGGCCGCGCGAAGGCGACTCCGGGCGGCGCGAGGGCTTCGAGGAGCGGACGGCTCCCTACCGTCGCGAGCTGCTGGCCCACTGCTACCGGATGGTCGGGTCGGTCCACGAGGCCGAGGACCTGGTGCAGGAGACGATGCTGCGGGCCTGGCTCGCCTACGACCGCTACGATCCCGGCCGCGCGTCCCTGCGCACCTGGCTGTACCGCATCGCCACCAACCGCTGTCTGACCGCGCTGCGCGGCCGCACCCGCAGACCTCTGCCGTCGGGCCTGGTGGGCGCGCTGGAGGACCCGGGGGCGCCGATGACCCTGGGGGCGGAGGTGCCGTGGCTGGAACCGTTCCCGGACCAGGGTGCGACCGGGCGCGCCTTCGGCGCAGTGGCCGGCGATCCCGCGGGCGTGGTCGCCGCCCGGGGCAGCCTGCGTCTCGC
Source organism: Streptomyces sp. f51 (assembly GCF_037940415.1). NCBI lineage: Bacteria > Bacillati > Actinomycetota > Actinomycetes > Kitasatosporales > Streptomycetaceae > Streptomyces > Streptomyces sp. f51. The sequence goes on from NZ_CP149798.1 coordinate 2,779,600, forward strand.
CCTGGTCGCCGCGATGCAGCTGCTGCCCCCGCGGCAGCGGGCGGTCCTCATCCTGCGGGACGTCCTGGCCTGGCCGGCGACCGAGGTCGCCGAGGCCCTCGAAACGTCGACGGCCTCCGTGAACAGCGCGCTCCAACGGGCCCGCGCGCGACTCGGAGAGGCCGGTCTGTCGGAGGACGAGGTGACGGAACCGCCGGACCACGAGCAGCGCGCGGTGATCGACCGCTATCTGCGCGCCTTCGAGGCCGCCGACCTCGACGCCCTGCGCACGCTGCTCACCCGTGACGTCGTGCTGGAGATGCCCCCGGTCCTCAACTGGTACGTCGGCCCCGACGCCTACGTCGCCTTCATCGCCCGCGTCTTCGCGATGCGCGGCACGGACTGGCGGCTGCGCCCCACCTCGGCGAACGGCCAGCCCGCGCTGGCGGCGTACGTCCGCGTCCCGGGCGACGACGCGCACCGCCTGCACACCCTCCAGGTCTTCACGGCGGACCAGGGCGCGGTGAGCCACACCGTGGTCTTCCAACTCCCGACTGTCTTCGCCGCGTTCGCCCTGCCGGAGATCTGGGAGGACTAGCCGGCCGGACGGGATCTACCGGGGCGGCTGCGGGGGTACGGGGCCGGGCTGGGCCGGGTACGGGGCGTAGGGGCCGTACGGACCTTGGGGAGCGGGGCCGGCGTACGGGGCCTGTCCGGTGTACGGGGGCTGTCCGGTGTACGGGGACTGTTCGGCGTACGGGGGCGGTCCGGCGTACGGGGCAGGGGGACCGTACGGGGTGTAGGGGCCGTACGGACCGGTGGGCTGTGCCCCGTATCCCGCCGTCGGCGGCAGATAACGGACCCGTCCGCCCTCCTCCGTCACCGGCGCGAACCCGGCGGCACGCAGCAGCGCCGCGAACTTGGCGTTCCGCTTGCGCGTGACGACGAGACCCACGCCGAGGACGGCCATCAGCACGGCCCACAGGCTTCCGGCCACCGCGAAGGCGACGGAGCTCCCGCCCGCCCGCACCGCGAGGGCGGCACACCCCACGGTGAGGCCGAGCGCCGCGTACGTCATCCGCTTCTCGGCGTTCTTGCCGGTGAGGTCGAAGTTGATGCGGGCCTTGAGGAGTTCGAGGGCGTCGGGGACGACGGGCGGCAACGACACCCCGTCCCCCGCCTTCGGATACTGCGCCCAGTTCTGCGCGGCACGCGCCTGGGCCTGCGGGCCGGGGTCGGGCACGATGAGCATGGTGAGCGCGTTGTTGCGGCCCGCGCCCTGGCGAACATCCGCGTACTCGTAGCCGAACTGCTGCGCGATGAAGGCGAGTCGGGCCAGTTTCCGCACGGAGGCCATCGGGCTCGTGAGCTCCACCGCCTGCCCCTGGGCCATCAGCCGGAACATCTTCCGGATCTGCCGCTTGCTCACGCTTCCCCCAACTCCCCCGTCGCATGCGGGCATTCACGCCGGCGGTGGTCCCGCCGGCCGGCCTCAGCGGTTGATGGACTGGATCTCCTGCACCACGACGTCCTGGTCGGCTCCGAAGGTTCCGTCCGGGAGGTTCCGCGCGTTCGGCACACCGGTGCCCGTCCAGTGGATCTTCCAGGTGATGGTGGCCCGCAGCTTGTACGAGCCGTCGCCCGAGGAACGCAGGTACTTCACCCCGCAGGGCGGCGTGTCCCCGGCCCTGCCCTTGGCGTACGCCTCGCCGATGTGGTCGGCGTCGATCTCGCAGACGCCCGAGGCGGGATAGGTCTGCGCGTCCGCCGTGCCGGGGTCGATCTTCAGCGAGACCGGCTCCGCGGTGGTCGTCGCGCTGATGTTCAGCAGGCGAACGGAGGCGGTCACCGAGACCGGCTTGAACTCGGCCGTGTCCAGCCACGCCCACGTCGGCAGGTTCACCTTCGTCGTACCCGCGGGAGCCAGGTCCACCTTGGTCGACGGGACGCGTATCTCCCCGTAGGCGAGCTGCGCCAGCGTCTCCGGGGTGACCGCCCGCGGGATGTTCGCCGGCGGGGCCGCGCCCTTGTCGACCCAGAAGATGGACTCCGTGCAGTCCAGCGCGTGCGGGTCGCCCTCACGGCCTTCGGTGACGTACGAGTCCCACCAGTAGCCCTTGCCGGTCTTGTCCTTGTTGAAGTCCTTGGCCAAGCCGCCGTTGACGTACTTGTCCCGTTGTTCCTGGTCCCACTGGGGGCCGGTGGACTCGGCGCTCCAGATCGGCTCCAGGTACTTCTGGAGCTGGTCGGGGGTGTACTTCGGGGCGTAGTAGCAGGCGGGCGGGGTCCAGTTCCCGGAGGAGGCGGCCACCGGCCCGGAGGATCCACCGGCCCCGTTCTTGGACCGATCGAAGACTACGACGCCGGCGGTGGCCGAGAGGGTGCCGTTTCCGTCCGAGTTGCCGTGCGCCTGCGTCTGTCCGACGTTGCCGTCACCCCCGCGTCCGCCCGCGTAGGCGACTCCGGGAGTCAAGGCCACCGCGGCCATCAGCGTCGCGGCCGCCGCCGCCTTGGACACGTGCTTCACGGCTGGCATGCCTTGGCCCCCCGGTCCGAGATGATGTCCGTCGTCTGCCACACTCCCTGGCCGTTCCGGGCCAGCTTGGCGTTGTAGAGCACGTAGCTGTCCGCGGTCGTGGGCGTGTTCTTGGTCTTCTTGGTCTTCCGGTTCTTGAGGAACGACTTGCTCTCGTCCGAGCAGTAGACGACGGTCGCCGACGTACTGCCGGACAAGGTCACACGCCGGTTGAAGTACCGGGTGGTACCAACCCAGGTGTCACCCTTGTCGAGGTAGCCCTGGACATAGGTGATCGCGGCGTTGAGCGCCTTGCCGGAGTTGTAGAAGCCGAGCGGCTTGGTGTTGACGCTGCCCTGGAAGATCGCGTCGTCCATGGAGTTCACGCTGAGGGCGCTGTCCGCGAGGACGGCGTCCTTCACCGAGTCACCGGTCTTCTGATCCTCGAAGATGTTCTTGACGCCTGCGGGGAAGGTGATCTCGGGGCGCCCCGTCTGCTGCGTCGGGCTCGGGCTGGCGGAGGCAGAGGCCGTGCTGCCGCCGTCCGCGCCGGCGATCTTGTCGTTGGCCTTCGGCTTGTCGGCACCCCCTCCGCACGCGGTCAAGAGCAACGCGGCCGACGCTCCGACAGCGGCTGTGACAAACAGACGGGAACGGCGGCTCACGGCAGACTCCTGTGCGGCGTGGGGTGCGGAAGGGCACCAACACGCTAGCGGGGGCCTGTGCGACGACACCAGCGCGAATGGTGCCAAGCGAGTAACAGTGACGGACCATAGAGGGCCAAAGCGCCTCCAACTGGCCTCCAGATGCACTCGATTGGCCGACGTCGGCCCGCGATCCGGTTCACCCAGTTGCTGACCGCAAAGCCCACGGATCCTCGAAGCTGGTCAGAGCCGCGATCCGGCGGAGGATCACCCGGTACTGCTCACGGTGCCCGACCGCGGCCGTGCTCAGCGTGAGCACCGCCAGCCGCTTGCAGTCCGGATGCGGAAGATGGGCCCGGAACTGGGCCAGAGGTGTCCGGGGAAGCCCCTCCACGGCCGCGGGGATCTGCACGCTCTCACTGAACGTCGCTGGTCCACACGGAAGTTCGGCGTACTCGATGAGCGCCCCCGCGCCGAGCCCGCTCACCGCGCGTGCGGCCGTCACCGCGCGCGGCGCCACCGCCGTGGCGCGCCAGGAGACGGTGAAGAACGACAGCAACGGCGAGCCGTCGCGCCCGACGCCCTCGCCGACGTCGTCCCGGTGCAGCCCGATCGAGCAGTGCACGGTTCCCTCCTCCCGCAACGCGCCGAGCAGTCGCCGCCCTTGGGTGAACCGGTCGATAAACCGCTGCCGCGCCAGCTCGTCGGGAGCGGACCGGAGGAACGGATCGAGGGCGCTGCGCAACTCCTCCGCCGCCGGGGAATTTCCTGCGGGGAGCAGCGCGTCGAGGGGAACGGCGGTGAAGCCGGCCGGTTCCGCGAACCAGATCTCGGCCTCGGGGTCCTCGGCCGAGTCCGCGACGGTGAAGTGGTCAGCCGTGGTCATCGAATCCTGCCGGGTGCGGTCAGTGGGGACGCGCGTGCGGGCGCACCGCGTCGGGGACGTGGGCTCCGGAACGGCGCGCGCGTTCGAGGGCGTCGGGGCTCGCGTTCCAGTCGGTGGGTTCGATGCCCCGGCGTCCCGTGGCCGTGCGCTGATACAGCAGGTGGAGCCGCTTGGGCGCCTTTCCGTTGCGGGCCGGAGCCGCGACGACGGCGATGAAACGGGGGTCGCCCGCGAACCAGAGCGGCTCGATCTCCGCCTTCAGTTCCGGTTTCGTGCGGGCGGTGCCGAAGCGGCGCATCCACCAGAAGGTGCGCATCCCGGAAAGGAACAGCAGCGGAATCCGCTCCCCCGGCTCCTCGGGGTTGGGCAACTCCAGCCACATCTCGTCCTCTTGCACCCCAGGATGCCGATTCCGCCCCCGGGGAACACCGTCCAGAACCTGCCAGGGGTACTCCCAGAGAACACGCTGAATCTGAACAGAGGGCCGAATGTAGGCGAGTTGGAGGACCGCCCGGAAGGTGGCATAGCCCAGTAACGGGACGAAGAGCAGGGTGTATCCCGGGGACAGATAGACGACCAGGAAGGCCAACGCGCCTACCCAGAGAGCGATCCAGCCCACGAAACGCAGAACGATCATCACGAGGTGCAGTACAAAGGCTCTTCTGGTCGGGGGGTGATCCCACGCAGTCGGGTACTCGGTGGGGGTCATGTGACGCCTTTCCTCTGTTCGGAAGTCAGAAGACATGACGGGCGAGATTGACGAGCCCTCCGGCATCAAGGCCGAGCCTGGCGCCATCGATACCCGCCACCGAGCCGTCCTTGATCCCGTCGTCGTCGGTGTTCACAGTGCTCAGGGCGAGGCCGAGGCCTGCGGTGCCGACCCCGACCGAGGCCGAGGTGACCTCGATCCCTCTCGTGATCTGTGCCGCTCTGGCGCCACGAATCGTAAAGCCGAGCAGCGCATTGTCCAGGCTCGAAATGGACTTCGCGTGCTCCATGGTGCTGCTCCCCGTACGGATGATCCGTTGGCCGAGCGAGAGAGCATCACCCGTCTCGCTCGCAGCGCGAAGCCCAACCGCCGCGCCTTTGCCCACTGCGGCAATTCCGGGAACCATTCCGAGAGCGTCACCCCCAACAGTCACGAGGTTGCTCCAGAAGTCGGTGTCGAGCTCGCCCTTGGCGAAGCCGTCTCTCAGCGATGCCCACACCGTGGGGTCCTCAGAAACTCGGATAGTCAGCGCCGCCGCGCTGAGCGCCGACGCAGCCAACAGCAACACCGCAGCCAGCGTCCCTCCCGAAACAACGAACAACGCGACCAACCCGATCACGGCCCCCAGCGTGCTCAGGATGTCCGGGAGGTTCTCGGTGATCCAGTCGAGTGCCGAGTCGAAACAGCCCGGTTCATGGGGCGCCAGCTTCTTCGTGGCGTCGCGGATCCTGCCCGCCCGAAGCCGGGCCCGGTTCTCGTGTTCCCCGGCGAGTTCGCGGGCCTTGTGGCGAATCCCCCGCAGGGCCTCCTCCGCCTCCTCCACCGCCGACTTCGCCTTGGTCAGCGCCTGCCGCGCCTCGTCGTGCGCGGCGCCCTTCCCGTGCAGGTCGGGACTGTCCCCCGCCTTCGTGGCGTGCCCCTTCGCGCGGTCCACGGCGTCCTGTGCGTCCCTCGCGTCCCCTTCGAGTCGCTTCGCCCGCCGCTGGAAGTCGTCCAGTTCGCCTTCCCAGCGGCCGAGTTGCCCGGCCGCCCTGCGGATGGAACGAGCCGCGTTCTTCAGGTTCGACGGCAGCGGCCCGCCGTCGAGCTGCTCGCGGAAGGCGACGGCCGCGTCGCCCTTCCAGTAGCTGCCGTCCATCAGCCGGGTGACGAGCCCATGCGCCTCTTCGAGAACGGCCGCGCACCCGGTGAGCTTGTCGCGCAGGCCGCTCACGGTCTCCGTACTGCCGGGCACCGGGTCGAACCCGAGATGGGGGTACTCGGGGCCGGGGACGCGCGGGGTCACCTCGTACCGCCGCCCCCGCCGTGCCCGGCCTTCCCCAGGGCCTGCTCCAGGGCCCTGTCCACCTCGCGGTAGCCGTCCCGGCTCTTCCCGATGATCCGGGCCAGGTCCTCGGTCTGTTCACCGATCCGGTCGGCGCCGTACTTCCAGTCGCCCTGGAAGTCCTCGCAGGCACGGTCGAGATCGTCCGTGCCCAGACCGGTGACCGTCGCGTCCTGCAACGCCCGGCGAAGGCCCCGCAAGGACTCGGTCGACGCCCTGAGCATCTTCATGAAGTGGGACAGCTCGTCGCCGTCCACGGCCAGCCGCTCCGCCACGCCCTCCACCTCTCCCGGATCTCGGCGAGTGCGCTGTGACGCTAGCCGGAGCCGGCACGGCCGTTTCGGGACAAAGGGTGCCGGGAGGCCGTGGAGAGGGGGTCATAAAGGTGCATACAGTGACGAACTCTTCCCCCTTGAAACCCCCGATCGAGTGACGGCGTCAGATGAACGGCTGGCGCCGCACCCGGGCCCCGCGGCGCCGCTCCGCCGGACGTCCCTCGGATCCGCGGCTCTTGGAGCCGTTCGGCCACAGGCGTGGGCTGCGTCCGGCCGCGATGTCCTCGATCCAGCCGAACGCCAGGATGGTCAGGCCGATCAGCGGCCACACCAGGACGAACATCCACAGCGTGTACGTGGCGTCGAGGGCCGCCGTCGCCGCGTCGCTCCCCATGAAGGGAAGGTTGTACAGCTGGTCGAGGATCGGGACCGTGGCCATGATGAGCATGTTGTGCCACAGATAGATCGTGACCGCGCGGTTGTTGGACAGCGTCACCAGCTTGTCCCACCGGGCGAGGCGGCCCGGCAGCTCCTGCCACGACGGGCTGTACTGGAGCAGGATCACCACGAATCCGAAGGACCACATCGCGTCGGCAAGCGGGATGTCGTTCAGGTCCCAGCCGTCGGGGCCCAGATGCCCCGAGGCCCACCACAGGCCGAAGGCCATCATCAGGGCCGAGCACGAGATGGCGAGGTAACGCGGGACCTTGGCGAGCATCCCCTCGTGATGGGCGAAGCCGAGGATCCAGCAGCCGCCGTAGACGGCGAAGTCGGTGACCGCGTTGCCGGTCTCGCCGGGGATGGTGACCAGCCCGGTGCCGACCACCGCCGTCACGGCGAGGGGCGCCAGCACGGTCGCCCACGGAGCACGGCGGAACGCCCACAGCATGAACGGGGACGCGACCACGAACCACAGGTACGCGCGCAGGTACCAGAGCACGCCCGCCCCCTGGACGGCCCAGGTGTCCTCCAGCAGGCCCGACGGGGAGCCGAGATGCCAGGGGAACGGAGGGGCGCCGACCGGGACGACGTAGTTGAGGAGGTCGACCAGGCCCCAGGTGCCGCCGAGGTCGGGGTCCTTCACGGGGTTCCAGCCGGCGAGGAACATCATGGCGAGCGCCACCGCGCCGAACGCCCAGAACGGCGGCAGCAGACGCCGCAGGCGCCCCCGGACCACGCTGAGCGACGGCCGGCTCAGTGAGCGCGCCATCAGGGAGCCCGCCAGCGCGAACATCACGCCCATGGAGGGGAAGACGACCGTCAGCCAGCCCCAGCCGAACAGGTGGTACACGACCACACGGACCAGCGCCATGGAGCGGAGCAGGTCCAGATAGCGGTCACGGCCCGGGCGGCGCGGGGCCGGCTTCCCTTCCTGGCCCGCCTCCGCCTCCGTCTCCGCCCGCGGGTACGGGACCGCAGGTCCGGGGGTCCCCAGGGGCGGAGTCGCCCCCGCCGGGTACTCGTGCGTGGTCATCCGACCGGCCTCCGTTCGTTCCCGGTGTGCGACACCCGCGGCTGCTGCGGGACCGATCCCGGCGCCGCCCCCACGACACCCGTGCGCCGCAGCTTCTGCCAGCGCAGCCGGCCGCCGGTCAGGGCGGTGATCCAGGACTGGAGCAGGACGACGTACATCAACTGCCGGTAGAGGACCTGCTGGAGGGGGAGCGAGATCAGATGGGACATGCGTTCCTTGTCCAGGCGGAAGGCGTACGCCGCGCAGACCGCCTGGATGGTGAGGACGCCGGCCCAGGCGAGGATCGTCCTCCCGGTCGGGCCGAAGACGACTCCGTACACGAGGAAGATGTCGATCAGGGGCGCGAGGAGCGGGGCCAGGACCATGAACAGGGACACCAGGGGCAGGCCGACCCGGCCGAAGCGGCCCGACGGGCCCCGTTCGACCAGCGCGCGGCGGTGCTTCCAGATCGCCTGCATGGTGCCGTACGACCAGCGGTAGCGCTGGGACCAGAGCTGCTGGACGGACTCCGGGGCCTCGGTCCAGGCCCGCGCCCGCTCGGCGTAGACGACGCGCCAGCCGTCGCGGTGGAGGGCCATCGTGACGTCGGTGTCCTCGGCGAGCGTGTCGTCGCTCATGCCGCCGACGCGCTCCAGGGCCGAGCGGCGGAAGGCGCCGACCGCGCCCGGGATGGTCGGCATGCAGCGCAGGATGTCGTACATGCGGCGGTCCAGGTTGAAGCCCATCACGTACTCGATGTGCTGCCAGGCGCCGATCAGCGAGTCCCGGTTGCCGACCTTGGCGTTGCCCGCGACCGCGCCGACCTCGGGGTCGGCGAAGGGCTGGACGAGTTCGCGTACGGTCGCCGGTTCGAAGACGGTGTCGCCGTCCATCATCACGACGATGTCGCAACCGGCGTTCGCCAGGCCCCGGTTGAGGGCCGCGGGCTTTCCGGCGTTGGCCTGGCGCACGACGCGTACGTTCGGCAGGTCGAGGTCCTCGACGATGCGGGCGGTGCCGTCGCTCGACCCGTCGTCGATGACGATGATCTCCAGAGGGTGCTCGCTCGCCGCGAGGGAGTTCACGGTGTTCGCGATGCACTTGGCCTCGTTGTAGGCCGGGACCAGCACCGACACCGTTTCGGTGACCGGGGCCCGGCCCCAGCGGAAGTCCCTGCGGCGGACCCGACGGGCGTGCAGCGCGGAGAGCAGGAGCATCATCCCGAAGCGGGCGAAGACCAGCACACCGATGACGGCGACCCCGACGACCAGGACGTCGGTGACCCGCTCCGACGCCTGGACGAGGAAGATCCAGGCCCGTCCCTTCCACAGGTCGAGGCCGGTCACCGGGGTGTTGGCGCTCGGCGCGTCGAGCGCCTCGGTGAGGTTCTCGAACGCGTAGCCTTGCCGCTGGAGTCGGGGAATGAACTCGGCCAGCGCCTGCACGGTCTGGTGGCGGTCGCCGCCCGAGTCGTGCATCAGGACGACTGCGCCCTTGCCGCCCTTGGGCGCGGCCCGGCGGATGATCTCCTCGACGCCCGGCTTCTGCCAGTCCTCGCTGTCGGTGTTGTTGACGACGGTGATGTAGCCGCGGGTTCCGACGTACTGCGTGACCGGCCAGGACTTGTCGTCCATGGCGTCGGCGAAGGAGGAGTACGGGGGACGGAAGAGGGAGCTGCGAATGCCCGCCGCCCCCTCCAACGCCAGCTGGCTCTGCGACAGTTCCCAGTCGATACGGCTCTTGGACTGGTACGACAGGTCGGGGTGGCTGAAGGTGTGCAGGCCGACCTCGTGGCCCTCCTTCACCATCCGTTCGACGAGATCCGGGTAGCGCGAGGCCATGGCTCCGGTGACGAAGAAGACGGCGTGGGCGTGGTTCGCCTTCAGGACGTCCAGGACCTTGGGGGTCCAGGTCGGGTCCGGTCCGTCGTCGAAGGTGAGGACGAGACGGTGGTCCGGGACGCCGAGGCTGGTCGCGCGGCCGCTGCGGGTGTCGATGACCGGGCCGCCGTCGAGGATCTTCTCCGGCACCTTGTCCGTGCCCGCCTCGGGCCGGACGCGGTGGTCGGCGAGGATCTCGGTGTGCACGTAGCCGCGCAGCATGAGCATCGCGACCATCGCGACCAGGACGAGGAGGGGCAGCAGGAGGCGCATGGGCAGGCGGCGGCGCCGGGCGTCCCGGCCCCGCCGCGCGGTGGCTGCGGGGCGGGTTCCCGGCGTGACGGGCGACGGCCCGTGGCGGCTGGTGCGGGACATCAGAAACGGTTCTCCGGGAGCGAGAGGGAGCGTGCGTACGGGGAACCGAGGGATCCGGGCCCCGTCGTGAACGGGCCGCGCACGAACTGCGCCGCCGCTCCGGGCGCGGTGGCGGAGTCCTGGTCCTGCCAGGCGTCCGCGCGCCGGCGGAGGTCACCCATTCGGTGCGGCCCCCGCCCCGGGGGCGCCCGTGGCGCCCGTGCTCTCCGTGGGGGCGGGCGAGCCGGGAGAGGTCGTCGTGGCGGAGGCCGAGGGCTGGCCGTCCGGGGAGGTGGACGGCTTGGGCCCGGGGCCCGGGGCCTTGGTGCTGACACCGGGTTTCGGCTTCTTCGTCGCCGGCGTGCTGGGCTCGGGGGTGCCGGACGCGCCCGCGGCCGAGGCGCTCGCCGAGGCGCCCGCCTTCGCGGACCTGGTGGGCGAGGGTGTCGTTCCGTCGGCGGCCCTGGCCGTGCTGCCGGGTGCGGGTACCGCGCCCTTGCCGGCCGGGTTCACCGACTGCGTGGGCAGGGTCGAGGTCTCGACCTGCCCGGCGGGCGTGTCCTCCTCCTGGCCCGGTACCGGCAGCCAGGGCGCGTTCGAGTTGCCCGACAGGAGCGTGGCGACGATCACGACGGCGTAGACCGCGCAGGCCGCGGCGACGAGCATGCCGAGGCGGCGGAAGCGGCGGCTGCGGCGGCCGGACGCGTCGACGAAGACCGGGCGGTCCGCGATCTCGGCGGCCGTGGAGAGGTCGTGGCCCGGCGGATCGGGCCGGTCCTCGGGCCCGGAGTCCACGCCGTCGAGCCGGATGACGACCTCGTGCGGGTCGCCGTCGTCCGCCGTCTCGCCCCGGTTCCTCCGGGAGGAGGACAGCCGAAGGGTGCGGTCCGGCGCCTCGCCTTCGAGCAGATCGGTCGCCGACCCGCCGCCGCCCAGGGGCGATCCGCCCCCGAGGGGCGGTCCGTCGCCGGAGGCCGACCCGCGCCCGGAGGCCGGTGCGCCGCGGAGGAAGGGCCGTGTCGAGGACGTACGGGTGAAGGGCCACGGACTGGCCGTCGCCCTGCCTCCGGAGGACGGCCGCGCCCCCGGCTCACCCCCGGACGCCGGACCCCTCTCGGGCCGACGGCCGCTGGACACTCCCGTCTCCGCCACGCGACCGACGAGCAGCTCGGTCTCCGGCTCCGGGATTCGCTCGGGACGTCCGCCGTTTGCTCGCTCGGCGCGTTCCCCACGCTCAGGACTGATGCCAACTCCCATTTCCGGCCATGAAAATCGCTCTGCCGGGCGTCCGCCGGGCGCACGACGCCCCGACTTGTCGCCCCGGTGACGGGTCGGCCCGAAAGCTGTCCGACTGATCGTTTTTCCACTCAGCCGGTTGGGCGTCTTTCCGCCAGTTACCTGCGCGCACGTGCATCCCCTCACGGGACGGTTCACGACGGCGCGACGACTCCGGGCAAATGCTGCCGATACCGCCTGGACCGGGCCCCCGCCCGTCCCAAACGCCCCCAATATCACATCGCGCCCGGACGCAGAATGTAGCGCACATGGGGACGCGTGCGTTACGACTTATGCACGGGGAGTGAAGACGAGGGCGTCCGTGGCTGGAATCCACCCTTCCCGGGGACTCAGTAGCCACTCTTCTTCGCTCGCGAGTTCGGCCGCGGCCCGTATGAGCGCATCCACCCCGGGATGGACAAGTCCCTTGCGCCACACCAGTGACACCGGCGACAGGGGAACGGGGTCGATCAGCGGCCTCGACACCGAACCGGGCATGGCCGGAAACTCCACCACCGCGAGCACCGGATTCCGCCGCTTCGCCATGATCCGCCGGAACTCCTCGGCTCCGACCGCCACCGGCGCGGGTGACGCGAGTCTGATGCCCCGTCCCTCGAACAGGTGACGTGCCAGGTCGGTCCACTCCAGGGTCCGCGGGTTCCCCGCCCCCGCGTACACGGTCTCGCCGGCGAGCGCGGCCAGCGGAACCGCGTCCAGGGCGGCGAGGTGATGGTCCTCCGGCAGGACGACGGCCATCGGTTCGTAGCGCACGAGCCGCTGCTCAAGACGGGCCCGGACGGCGGGGTCGAGTCCCGCGAACCGGCCGAACGACACGTCGAGCCGGCCGGCCAGGATGTCCGCCGCCGCACCCGTGAGCCCGCTCTCGTAACGGGCCATCAGTTCGCTGCCGGGGGCGAGGGAGCGGGCCCGGTCGAGGACGCGGCTGGAGACCAGACCGGCGGTGTTGACGTCGACGAGCAGCGGCCTCTCCTCGCCGCCGGGCCGGTCGAAGGCGTCGAGGAGCGCGTCGTGGGCCTCCAGCACCCGGCGCGCGTACGGCAGCAGCCGCTCGGCGTCCACCGTCGGCGTCACCTGCCGGGTCGTCCGTACGAACAGCTCCGCCCCGAGTTCGCGCTCGAGCCGCCGGATGTCACGGCTCAGGGACTGCTGGGCGACATACAGGCGGGCGGCGGCCCGGGTGAAGTGCAGTTCCTCGGCGACCGCGAGGAATGCGCGCAGCAGACGGAGGTCCAGGTGACCGGGAAAGGGGCGTTGACCAGGCATCGGGTGAACCTACAACGCGGATGCGTGAATCGCGACGGAGTAGGTGTTGGACCGCTCGCGGGACGGCGGGCGACGGTTCACCCATGTCACCGTTCACCCCGTACCGCCGTCTGTTCGCGCTGCCCGGCACGCGTGCCTTCACCCTCGGCAACCTCGTCGCCCGGCTGCCCATGGGCATGTTCAGCGTGAGCGCGGTCATCATGATCGCCGGCGCCCGGGGCTCGTACGCGCTCGCCGGCGCCGTCACCGCGACGGGTCTGGCCGCGACGGCCGTGGTCGCCCCCTGGACCGCGCGGCTCGTCGACCGGTACGGGCAGGCCCGGGTGGCCGTGCCCGCCACGGCCTTCGCGCTGCTCGGCGGGACCGGGCTGGTGGCGTGCGTGCGCTTCGGCGCGCCCGACTGGGCCCTGTTCGCCGCGTACGCCGCCACCGCCACGACCCCCAACACCGGCGGGATGTCCCGTGCGCGCTGGGCCCATCTCCTGCGGGGGGACGCGGCGGCGCTGCACACCGCGAACTCCTTCGAGCAGGCCGTGGACGAGCTGTGCTTCATGCTGGGCCCGGTCCTGGCGGCCTTCCTCTGCGGGGCGCTCTCCCCGGAGGCGGGGATGCTCGTGGGGTGCGCGCTGCTGATGACGGGGGTGCTGCTCTTCACCGCCCAGCGTTCGACGCAGCCGCCGCCCCGGCCGGCCACGGTCTCCGGGTCGCCCGTGCTCGCGCCCGGAATGCCTCCGCTGCTCCTCTCCTTCCTCGCCACCGGCGCGGTGTTCGGGGCGATGGAGGTGGCGACGATCGCGTTCGCGGACGAGCGGGGGCACAAGTCCGCCGCGGGCGTGGTGCTCGCCCTCCAGGCGGCCGGGTCGTGCGTGGCGGGTCTGGTGTTCGGCGCGATGCGGCGGGGTGCGCCGTTCGACGCCGACACCGACGCGCGCGCCGCGCGGCGGTACGCGGTGTGCGTCGGCGCCATGGCGGTTCTGCTGACGCTGCCCCTGCTCGCCGTCCGGCTCACCGGATCGCTCACGGTTCTCGCGGGGGCGCTGCTCGTGGCCGGCATGGCGACCGCTCCGACGATGGTCACCGGTATGACGCTGGTCCAGCGGCGGACGCCCGAGGGCCGGCTGAACGAGGGCATGACGCTCGCGGTGACCGGCCTGCTGGGCGGGATAGCCGGGGGCTCGGCGGCGGGCGGATGGATGGTGGAGCACCTGTCGCCGGCCGCCGGTTACGCGGTCCCGGTCGCGGCGGCGACGACCGCACTGGCCGTCGCCACCCTGGGCGCGAGGCAGGCGACGAGCACCGGGAGGGGCGCAGCCGCGAGCACAGGCGCAGAGATGGGGACGGGGACTGGCACGGGCGCAGCCGCAGGCACAGACGCAGGGATGGGGACGGGGACTGGCACGGGTGCAGCCGCAGGCACAGGCGCAGGGATGGGGACGGGGACTGGCACAGTCACAGGCATAGGCCCAGCCACGGGCGCAGCCGCAAGCGCAGGCACGGGCACGGTCGTGGCCTCAGGCACGGTCGAAGCCGCAGGCGCGGGCGCAGCCGCGAGCACAGGCACGGCCGCAGGCACGAGCACGAGCACGGCCGCAGGCACGAGCACGAGCACGGCCGCAGGCACGAGCACGAGCACGGGCACGGCCGCAGGCACGAGCACGAGCACGGGCACGGCCGCAGGCACGAGCACGAGCACGGGCACGGCCGCAGGCACGAGCACGAGCACGGGCACGGCCGCAGGCACGAGCACGAGCACGGCCGCAGGCACGGGCACGGGCGCAGGCACGGGCACGAGCACGGGCGCAGCCTCAAGCGCAGGCACGAGCACGGCCGCAGGCGCAGCCGCAAGCACCAGCACGGACGCGGGGACTTCCGGGCTTCGGGAACGGCAGGTCGAACCCGTCCGGTGAGCTCCCCTTGGGTCCCTTGGTCCCCTTGGTCCGCCCGTGCACACGCTCCGCCGTCCGGCCTGTCGAACCCCGTCCACCATTCCGGTCCAACCCATTGACCTGTCCGCGGCGCCCGCCTACCTTCCCCCGTCGAAGCGCTTCGACGTCCCGCATCGAATCGATTCGACGAGCGATGCGGGACGGCCCGATTCCCATCCAACTCCTCTGGAGGCAGTGGATGTCGACGACACGAAGGCGCCGGGCGGCGCTGGTGGCGGTGACCTTGACAGGTGCCCTGCTGGCGACGGCCTGCGGCGCCTCGGACAGTGGCTCCTCCGACGGCAAGACCCTGAAACTGTGGCACTACGAAGGGCCGGACAGCGCGATGGGGGTGGCCTGGAACGAGGCCATCAAGGAATTCGAAGCGCAACACCCGGGCGTGAAGGTGAAGTTCGAGGAGAAGGGCTTCGAGCAGATCCAGAAGACCGCGCCCATGGTCCTCAACTCGAACGACGCCCCCGACCTCATGGAGTACAACAAGGGCAACGCGACCGCGGGTCTGCTGTCCAAGCAGGGCCTGTTGACCGACCTCACGGCCGAGGCCACCAAGCGCGGCTGGGACAAGAAGCTCAGCGCCGGCGTGAGGACCACCAGCCAGTACGACGCCAACGGGGTCATGGGCTCCGGCAAGTGGTACGGCGTGCCCAACTACGCCGAGTACACGATGGTCTTCTACAACAAGGACCTGTTCAAGAAGTACGGGATCGCGCAGCCGACCACGTACGGCGAACTGACCGCCGCGATGGACGAGTTCGTCGCGAAGGGCATCACCCCGCTCGCCAACTCCGGCGCGGAGTACATGGCCCAGCAGTACCTCTACCAGCTCGCCCTCTCCAAGGCCGACCGCACCTGGGTGGACACGTACGAGCTGTACAAGGGCAGGACGGACTTCCACGACGCGGCCTGGACCTACGCGGCGAACACCTTCGCCGACTGGGTGAGGAAGGGCTACATCGCCAAGACGTCCAGCGGCACCAAGGCCGAGGACGCGGGCGTCTCCTGGATCCGGGGCAAGTCGCCGATCCTCTTCTCCGGCAGCTGGTGGTACGGCCGCTTCGAGTCCGAGGCGAAGTTCGACTGGGACTCCGGCCTGTTCCCGGGCTCGAACCTCACCCTGGGCTCCGGCGGCAACCTGTGGGTGGTCCCCAAGGGCGCCAAGAACAAGGAACTGGCCTACGACTTCATCGACATCACCATGTCGAAGAAGATCCAGAACCTGCTGGGCAACAAGGGCGGTGTCCCGGTGGCCGCGGACACCTCCGCGATCACCGACGCCAGGACCAAGACCCTGATAGCCGACTACAACACCCTCTCGGGGCGTGACGGGCTCGCCTTCTACCCGGACTGGCCGGTGGCGGGCTTCTACGACACCCTCGTCTCCGAGACGCAGAAGCTGATCACCGGCAGCGAGAAGCCCGGCGCCTACCTGGACGACCTCCAGAAGGCGTACGACAAGGGCGTACCGCAGCGATGACGGTGACCGCCGAACGCGGCGGGCGGGTGACCGGCCTGAAGGCCCGGGCCGGTCACCCGAGGCGCCCGCACAGCTCCTACGCGCTGTTCCTGCTGCCCGGCGTGATCGCCTTCACGGCCGTCGTCGTCGTGCCGTTCCTGATGAACACCGGGATCAGCCTCACCGACTGGCAGGGGGTCGGGTCCCCTTCGTGGGCCGGGCTCGCCAACTACCGCGCGCTGATCGACGACAGCGAGTTCTGGGCGTCGTTCCGGCACAGCCTGTCCATGGTGCTGGCGATGGCGGTCGTCCCGACGGCCGTCGGACTCGTCCTGGCCGCCGCCCTGTTCGACTTCGTCGCCAAGCACTTCGGGACGAGGACGGCGGCCGTGCTCCGGGCCTGCTACTACCTCCCCCAGGTGCTGCCGATCGCCGTCGCCGGGATCGTGTGGAGCTGGATCCTCGCCCCCGAGAACGGTTCGCTCAACACCCTGCTGAAGTCCGTCGGCCTCGGCTCCTGGCAGCAGGACTGGCTGGGCGACCCCGATCTCGCGCTCTACAGCGTCATGGGCGTGATGGTGTGGGTGCAGCTCGGCTTCCCGCTCGTCGTCTTCATGGCGGGACTGCAACGCGTGGACCCGCAGCTGTACGAGGCCGCCGAACTGGACGGCGCGGGCTGGTGGCGGCGGTTCTGGCACATCACGCTGCCGCAGATCCGCCCGGAGATCTCGGTCGTCCTCCTGTGGTGCACGATCGCCGCGCTGAAGGTCTTCGGGGCGGTCTACGTCCTGACGAAGGGCGGCCCGGGCGGCGCCACCGACGTGCCGTCGTACTTCTCCTTCACGACCTTCTTCGAGAAGACCCAGGTCGGCTACGGCGCCGCGATCTCCACCGTCCTGACCGTGATCGTCCTGGCGCTGGCGCTGGTCGGGCTGAGGTTCCAGACCCGCGCCGAGGACGCCGAGGAAGGGGTCCGTACATGACCGCCCTCCGCCGTTACCCGGTGCTGGCGGCCCTCGTCGTCGGCGCCCTGTTCATGGTGCTGCCGTTCGGCGTCGTCGCCCTCAACGCGGTGAAGTCGCCGGCCGAGTACGCGGCGCACGGCCCCCTCAGCCTTCCCCACGGCCTCTATCTCCACGGCATCGCGGACTTCTGGCGGCGCGTCGACTTCGGGCGGAAGCTCCTCAACTCGGTGCTGATCTCCGGCTCGGTGGCGGTCGGGGCCGCGGTGCTGTCCGTCCTGAACGCCTACGCGATCGGCATCGGCCGGATCAGGGGCCGCACCTGGGTGCTCGCGTTCTTCGTCCTCGCCAACACCCTGCCGCAGGAGGCGCTGGTCTACCCGCTCTACTACCTGAGCAAGGAGGCAGGCCTCTACGACACCAGGCTCAGCGTGATCATCGTGTTCACGGTGATCCAGGCGGCGTTCGGCACCTATCTCCTCTCCTCCGTCCTGGCCCGGTTCCCGCGCGAGATCATCGAGGCCGCGCGGATCGACGGGGCGAACCGGTGGCAGGTGCTGTGGCGGATCGTGGTCCCGGTCAGCCGTCCCACCATCGGTGTGCTGCTCGTCTTCTTCTTCATCTGGACGTGGAACGAGTTCCTGCTGCCGCTGGTCATGCTGATCTCCAACGACAACCAGACGGTGTCGGTGGCCCTCGGCGTCCTCCAGGGGCAGCGCCTGATGGACGCCACGATGACGAACGCGGCCGCCCTCCTCGGCGTGCTGCCCGCCGTCGTCTTCTTCCTGCTCTTCCAGCGGACCCTGACCCGCGGCATCGCCGCCGGCGCAGTCAAGTAGGGGGTACGAGAGTGAAGTTCACGGACGGCTACTGGCTGCTGCGCGAGGGTGTCAGCGCGGCCCATCCGGTCGAGGTGCTCGACGTGACCTCGGGGCCCGGCGGTCTGGAGATCCACGCGCCGACCCAGCCCATCAGGCACCGCGGCGATCTGCTGAAGGGTCCGGTCGTGACGATCGGCGCCCACGCGCCGATGCCGGGCGTCATCGGCGTCACGTTCACCCATTTCCAGGGCGAGGAGCAGCGCGGGCCCCGGTTCGGGCTGCGCGGGGGCGAGTTCACCCCGGACACGGAGTACGACGAGCATCACGCGACCCTGACCTCGGGCGCCCTGTCCGTCCGGATCTCCCGCACCGCCCCGTGGCACGTCGACTTCCTCGCGCACGGCCGCGTCCTCACCAGCAGCGGCCCCAAGGGCATGGGCATCATGCGGGACGCGAGCGGCGCCCACTATCTGCGCGAGCAGCTGGACCTCGGGGTGGGCACCCGGGTCTTCGGCCTCGGCGAGCGGTTCGGGCCGCTCGTCAAGAACGGCCAGGTGGTGGACATGTGGAACGCGGACGGCGGTACCGCAACCGAACAGGCCTACAAGAACGTGCCGTTCTATCTGACGGACGCGGGCTACGGCGTGTTCGTCGACCACCCCGGCCGGGTCTCCTTCGAGGTCGGCTCGGAGGCGGTGTCCCGGGTCCAGTTCAGCGCCGAGACACAGGAGCTGACGTACTACGTCATCCACGGGCCGACCCCGAAGGACATCCTGCGCAAGTACACCGCGCTCACCGGGCGTCCGGCCCTGCCGCCCGCCTGGTCCTTCGGCCTGTGGCTGTCGACGTCCTTCACCACCTCCTACGACGAGGACACCGTCACCTCCTTCATCGACGGCATGCGGGAGCGTGAACTGCCGCTGTCCGTCTTCCACTTCGACTGCTTCTGGATGCGCGAGTTCAACTGGTGCGACTTCCGGTGGGACCCCCGGGTGTTCCCCGATCCGGAGGGGATGCTGAGCCGGCTGAAGGACAAGGGGCTGCGGATCAGCGTCTGGATCAACCCGTACATCGCGCAGCGCTCACCGCTGTTCGCCGAGGGCCGGGCGCTCGGGCATCTGCTGCGGCGGCCCGACGGCGGCGTGTGGCAGTGGGACCTGTGGCAGCCGGGGATGGCCCTGGTCGACTTCACCAGCCCCGCCGCCCGGGACTGGTACGCCTCCAAGCTGGAGGCCCTGCTCGATCAGGGCGTCGACTGCTTCAAGACCGACTTCGGCGAGCGGGTCCCGGTGGACGTGGCCTACGCCGACGGCGCCGACCCGGAGCGGATGCACAACTACTACACGTACCTCTACAACCGGACCGTGTTCGACGTGCTGCGCAAACACCGGGGAGAGGACGAGGCCGTCGTCTTCGCCCGTTCCGCGACCGTGGGCAGCCAGCGGTTCCCGGTGCACTGGGGCGGCGACTGCGAGGCGACGTACGCGTCGATGGCGGAGTCGCTGCGCGGCGGGCTCAGCCTCGGCATGTCGGGGTTCGGGTTCTGGAGCCACGACATCGGCGGCTTCGAGGGGACGCCGACGCCCGCGCTGTTCAAGCGGTGGATCGCGTTCGGGCTGCTGTCCTCGCACAGCCGGCTGCACGGCTCGTCCTCGTACCGCGTGCCCTGGCTGTTCGACGAGGAGGCCGTGGACGTCCTGCGGCTGTTCACCCGGCTCAAGCTCGGCCTGATGCCGTATCTGTACGAGGCCGCCCGCACCGCCCACGCGGAGGGGGTGCCGATGATGCGGGCGATGGTCCTTGAGTTCCCTGACGATCCGGGGTGCGCGCATCTGGAACGGCAGTACATGCTCGGCCCCGACCTGCTGGTCGCGCCCGTCTTCAGCGACGAGGGGGACGTCTCGTACTACGTGCCCGAGGGCGTCTGGACCCCCTATCTCGGCGGGGAGCCGGTCACCGGACCGCGCTGGGTGCGCGAGCGCCACGGCTTTCTGAGCGTGCCCCTGCTGGTGCGGCCCGGCGCGGTGATCCCGGTCGGCGCGGTGGACGACCGCCCCGACTACGACCACGCGGACGGGGTCACCCTGCGCGCGTACGGCCTGGAGCGGGGCGCCCGGGTGACGGTGCCGGTCGGACCGGTGACCTTCACCGTCGTGCGCGAGGGGAACACCCTGCGCGCGTCCTGCTCCGATCCGTCGGCGCCCTGGGGGCTGGCCGCGGGCGGGCGCGAGGTGCGGGCCGGCGCCGGGACGGGTTTCCTCTCCCTCGATCTGGAGTCGTGACGATGGTCAAGATCACCGATGTGGCGCGGCACGCCGGGGTGTCCCCGAGCACGGTCTCCTACGCCCTCAGTGGCAAGCGGCCGATCTCCGAGGAGACCCGGCAGCGCGTCGAGGAGAGCATCCGCCGGCTCGGGTACCGCCCGCACGCGGGGGCCAGGGCTCTGGCGAGCAGCCGGTCGAACGTCCTGGCGCTGGTCGTCCCGCTGCGGGCGGGCATCCATGTGCCGGTGGTGATGCAGTTCGCGGTGTCGGTGGTGACGGCGGCCCGGCTGCACGACCACGACGTCCTGCTGCTCACCCAGGAGGAGGGCGAGGAGGGGCTGCGCCGGGTCGCGGACACCGCGCTGGTGGACGCGCTGATCGTGATGGACGTCCAGCTCCACGATCCCCGGCTGCCGCTGCTGCGCGCGCTGGAGCGGCCTTCGGTCCTCATCGGCTTCCCGGCCGCGCCCGACGGCCTGACCTGCATCGATCTGGACTTCAAGGCGGCTGGCGAGCTGTGTGTGGACCGGCTCGCGGGGCTCGGGCACCGGGTGGTCGCCCTGGTCGGCTCGCCGCCGGAGGTGTACGTGCGGGGGACGGCGTTCGCGCAGCGGGTGGTGCAGGGCTTCACGGCCGCCGCCGACCGCAACGGCCTGGCCTCCTCCGTCCACCCCTGCGAGGCCACGCCGGCCGCGGCTCGCCGGATCGCCGAACAACTCCTGCGCGAACAGCCCGCGTTGACCGGCGTCGTCGTCCACAACGAGCCGGTCCTGGAGCCGTTGATCGACGCGTTCGAGCAGCTCGGTCTGCGCGTCCCGGCGGATCTGTCCGTCACCGCGATCTGTCCCGACGAGCTCGCCGGGAGTCTGCGTGTCCCGGTCACCTCGATCGCCCTTCCGTCCGCCGAAGTCGGCGCGCGGGCGGTGGACTTGCTGATGAGGAAGCTGAACGGCACGCCCTGTCCCGAGGCGACGCTGCTCACGCCCACGATGACGGAGCGTGGCAGTACGGCTCCCCGGGCGCCGCATCCCTGAGGGGGCCGGCCGAATTCCGGGGAGAACAACACGAAGGCCCCGCTGCCTGAGCAGCGGGGCCTTCGTCACGCTATTGAATTGAAACATGGGATGAGTGGAGATGGCGGGAATCGAACCCGCGTCCAACGGTGCAAAATCAGGGCTTCTCCGTGTGCAGTTCGCTGCGATTTTCTCAGCCCCGGCGATCACGCGAACAAGTCGCCGACGGGCTCAGTCACTGTTTGATTTCCCAGCGAACCCCGTGACCGGGCTCGATGGTTTAGTCCCCTAGATTATGCCAGGGTCCGGGTCGGGAACACTCCCGGGCTGACACCCATTAAGGGTCCTTCACTCACTGCTTATTAGGCAGCGAGGGCGAAGGACTGGGAATCGCTCTTGGAATTGGCGATTATTTTTTGCGACATATGGTTTACGAGATCATTGCCGCTTCCTCGACACGCTTCCCCTGCTTCAACAGCCGCTGTCGAAACCGATCATCCCCATGTTGATTTTTCAAAGCTCGATCCCTCCGGGGAGGAACCCGCGCCCTCTGTGGGGTGCGTTGCCATCGTACGTGACCAACGCACGACGGTGCCAGCCTATTCCGGCGGGGCCGTCCGCGGCGTCACTCGCCGCGCTGTTTCCGCTTGGCCGCGGCGATGGCGCGGTCCGACTCGCGCCGGTCCTGCTTCTCGCGCAGGGTCTGCCGCTTGTCGTACTCCTTCTTGCCCCGGGCGAGCGCGATCTCCGCCTTCGCGCGGCCGTCCTTGAAGTACAGGGCGAGCGGCACGATCGTGTGACCGGTCTCCTGGGTCTTCGCCTCCAGCTTGTCGATCTCCTCGCGGTGCAGGAGGAGCTTGCGCTTGCGGCGCACGGTGTGGTTCGTCCACGTGCCCTGGCTGTACTCCGGGATGTGGGCGTTGTGCAGCCACGCCTCGTTCCCGTCGATCTGGACGAAGCCGTCCGTCAGCGAGGCGCGCCCCTGGCGCAGCGACTTGACCTCGGTGCCGGTCAGGACGAGCCCGGCCTCGTAGGTGTCGACGATCGCGTAGTCGTGCCGCGCCTTCTTGTTCTGGGCGACGATCTTGCGCTTGCCGTCCTTGGCCTTGCCGGAGCCCTGGCCGCCCTGCTTGGGCTGGGACTCCTTCGGTACGTACATTCCCTTGCTCATAGTGCTGGCCATTTTCGCACTACAGGGGGGCTCGGGGGAAAGTCGATTACCGGGTCCGCGTCCGGCGCGTCAGGAGAGGTCCCCGAGACCGCTCAGCACGGTCTCGGCCCGCCGGAGCGACTCCTTGTCCGCCTCCAGGTCGGGGGTGATGCCCCGGCCGTCGACGGAGCGGCCCGAGGGGGTGCGGTAGTGGCCGACGGTCAGCTCGGCGACGGAGCCGTCGGGCAGCCGGCTCGGCATCTGGACGGAGCCCTTGCCGAAGGTCCTGGAGCCCACGACCACCGCGCGCCCCCGGTCCTGGAGTGCCCCGGTGAGGAGCTCGGCCGCGCTCATCGTGCCGCCGTCGACGAGCGCGACCAGGGGTCTGGTGGTGTCGCCCCCGGCGTCCGCGTGCAGGGCCCGCTGGGCGCCGTTCACGTCGTACGTGGCCACGAGACCGCCGTCGAGGAAGACGGAGGCGGTGGCGACGGCCTCGGTGACCAGGCCGCCTGAGTTGCCGCGCAGGTCGAGGACGATCCCGGCCCTGCCCGGCGCCCGCCCGACGGCGGTCCTCACGGCCTCGCCCACGCCCTTGGTGAAGGCGTCGACCTTGATCAGGGCGGCTCCGCCGGGAAGCCTGCTGACGGTGACCGAGTCCGTGGAGAGCCTGGCGCGGCGCAGGGTCCGGCTCCACGACTGCGTGCCGCGCTCCAGGCCCAGGGAGACCTTGGTGCCGGCGGTCGCGTCGTCCGCGTCGCCGCGCAGTAACGAGACGACCTCGGTGACCGGCCGGCCGTCCACCTTCGCGCCGTCGACGGTGCGCAGCCGGTCGCCCTTGCGGATGCCCGCCGCGGCGGCGGGCGAGCCGGCGCTGACGCGGGTGACCTCGATGCGTCCGTCCCGCTCGCGGCGGGCCCACAGGCCGACGCCGGTGTACTGGCCGTCGAGGGCCTCCTCGAACTCCTCGTACTCGCCCTGGGAGTAGACGGCGCCCCAGCGGTCCCCGCTGCGGCTGACGGCCCGTTCGGCGGCCTCCATGGGCGACTTGCCGTCGGCCATCGCCTCGGCGGCGGCCCGGGTGACCTCGTCGTGGTGGCGCGCCGCCGCCGAACCGGGCGTCGCGGCCGGGGTCTTGCGGGCGGGGTCGGAGAACGATCCGGTCGCCGCTCCGGCGACGAGGACACTCGCGAACACCAATGTCAGGGCCGCCCCGCGGCGGATGCGGCGGGGCTCGCAGAACAGGTCACGGCCTGACATGCCGGTGAGTCTAGGACAACGCGAAGGGCCGCACCGCCGGTTGACGGTACGGCCCTTTTGGGATGCGTCACACCTTCAGGTACTTGCGCAAGGCGAAGAACGCGGCCACCGCGGGCATCAGCAGGCTCGTGGCGAGGATGAGCGGGAGCTTGGTCAACACGGCGTCCCAGCCGATGAAGTTGATCAGGTTCAGCTTGTGGGACAGATCCAGACCGTGGTCGATGATGAAGTACCGGGCGATCAGCAGGAATCCGCAGGCGACACCGCCGCCGATCAGTCCGGCCACCGAGGCCTCGGCGATGAACGGCGCCTGGATGTAGAAGCCGGAGGCGCCGACGAGCCGCATGATCCCCGTCTCACGCCGTCGGCTGAACGCCGAGACGCGGACGGTGTTGACGATCAGCATGAGCGCGACGACGAGCATCATCGCCATCACCGCGCGCGCGGCCCAGTTCATGCCGTTCAGGAGCCCGAACAGGTTGTCCAGGATGCCCTTCTGGTCCTGAACGGACTGCACGCCGTCACGGCCGTCGAAGGCGGTCGCGATGACCTGGTACTTCTCCGGGTCCTTCAGCTTGATCCGGTACGACTCCTGCATCTGGTCCGGCGTGAGGGAGCTGGCCAGCGGGGAGTCGCCGAACTGCTCCTTGTAGTGCTTGTACGCCTGGTCCGCGGACTCGTAGGTGACCTTCTGCACGACCGTGGACATCTTGTCCAGGTCGGAGACGATCTGCTTCTTCTGGTCGCTGGTGACCGCGCCCCTGGCGCAGTGCGGGTCGGACTCGGCGTCGCTCTTGTTGCAGAGGAAGATCGAGACGTTGACCTTGTCGTACCAGTAGCCCTTCATGGTGTTCACCTGGTCGCTCATCAGGAGCGATCCGCCGAACAGGGCGAGCGAGAGGGCGACCGAGACGACGACCGCGAAGGTCATGGTCAGGTTGCGGCGGAGACCGACACCGATCTCCGACAGAACGAACTGCGCGCGCATGGCGTCTTCCTCAGACCTTTCCGTGGACGATGATCAGTGCTGGTAGCCGTAGACGCCGCGCGCCTGGTCGCGGACGAGACGGCCCTTCTCCAGCTCGATGACGCGCTTGCGCATCTGGTCCACGATGTTCTGGTCGTGCGTCGCCATCAGGACCGTGGTGCCCGTCCGGTTGATCCGGTCGAGCAGTTTCATGATGCCCACGGAGGTCTGTGGGTCGAGGTTTCCGGTCGGCTCGTCGGCGATGAGGAGCTTGGGCCGGTTCACGAAGGCTCTCGCGATGGCCACACGCTGCTGCTCACCACCGGACAGCTCGCCGGGCATCCGGTCCTCCTTGCCGCCCAGGCCGACGAGGTCGAGCACCTGGGGCACGGACTTGCGGATCTCGCCGCGGGACTTGCCGATGACCTCCTGGGCGAAGGCCACGTTCTCGGCGACCGTCTTGTTGGGCAGGAGGCGGAAGTCCTGGAACACGGTCCCCAGCTGGCGGCGCATCTGCGGCACCTTCCAGTTGGAGAGGCGCGCGAGGTCCTTGCCCAGGACGTGCACCTGGCCTTGGCTGGTCCGCTCCTCGCGGAGGATCAGCCGCAGGAAGGTGGACTTTCCGGAGCCGGAGGACCCCACGAGGAACACGAATTCTCCGCGCTCGACCTCCAGGGAGACATCCCTGAGAGCGGGGCGGGTCTGCTTGGGGTAGACCTTGGAGACATTGTCGAATCGGATCACGGGTGCACCACGGGTCGCCGGGGGTAGGTGTGCGTGACCATACGCGAACCGGGTGTGCGAGCGCAGTCGGCGTACGGGGTTGCGCGCGGCTTGCACGATTTGTCATGGATCTGAGGCGCGATTCACACCCTCTCCGAGGGGCTGACGGCGCTCCGGGCCGGGCAAGAGAAGGGGAGCCGCGCCGAAATCCGCGGAACCTGGCACAGTGGTAGGGGAACGGTTGCGTTCGCCGCAGCGTTAAGAGAGCGACGTGTACGTGAGAGCTGCGTACGCGGAGACGTCGCAAGGAGGGCCGGCGCATGACGTACGACCGACTGGTATGCGCTAACTGCGCGGCACCCGTGAGCGAGGGCCGCTGCCCCGTATGCCGAGCGAACCGGGAGCGGCTCCAGCACGAGAGCCCCTTCGCCGGGCTCAACCCCATGGCGTTGATCGCGCTGCTCGCGGTACTGATCGCGGCGCTGGCACTGGTGGCCCACCAGACGGTGTGAGAGCCGCGGTGACGGCCCGGCGCGGCCCGCCGTCACGTCCGGCCGCAAAGACGCACTAAGGGCCCGGAGCGAGCTGCTCCGGGCCCTTCGCCGTACGGGTGGAGCGTCAGGCGGCGGCACCGCCGCGGCCGCCCGCGAGGCGCGGCAGCAGCCGGAAGCCGATGCCTCCGGCGATCATCGTGGCGGCGCCGACGAGGAGGAACACGGTCTGACCCGCACCCGTCTCGGCCAGCGCGCCGTCCTTGCCCTGGGCCTGGGTGTCCGAGCCGGTGTCGGTGAGGGCCGAGGAGCCCTCCTCCTGGGTGGTGGACCCACCGTTGGGGTCGGCGTCGTTGCCGCCCGTGCCGTTGCCCGCGGGAGCGGTGCTGCTGCCGGAGCTCGGGTCCTCGGTCGGCTCGGTCGGGTTGCCGGTGGGCGTCGTCGCCGTCGGCGCCGGCGAGGTGGGCGTCGTCTCGGTGGGCGCCGGAGAGGTCGGCGTCGTCTCGGTCGGGGCCGGCGAGCTCGGCTCCGTCGTCGTGGGCGCCGGCGACTCCGGGATACCCGTGGCGGTCGCGGTCGGAGTCGGGTCGTCCGCGGTGGTCGCCGTGAGACCGACATTGAGGTCGAGCGCCGATGCGGCACCCGCCGCGGTCAGTGAGGCGCCGGCCGCGATCACCGCGCCGGCGGCTATCCGGGCCGCGAGGATCCGCGTCTTCTTGGTCATCTGCCTGCTACCCCCAGTAGCTGATCGTCAATGGAGCAGCGCCCGGAGCCACGGCGTCACAGGGGGAGTTGGCTCAACCCCCCGGTTCACATGCGCCCCGGAGATACGCATGCCACACGTCACCCTTCCCAGTTTTCAAAGCAGCGTCAAGGTCGTTGCGTACGCGATGTCCGGAACGCCATCGTTTGACCGACGTGAGGACATCTGACTGTGACGGAAAACCCAAACGGCCCGCACAAACAAAGGCAACTGCCGCCCGGTGGGCGGCAGTTGCCTTGTCGACAAAGGGGGTTCGGCGGGGGCGGGGAACGTCCGCCCGTGCCGTCCGTTTCGTGTGTCTACTTCTCCTGCTGCTTGCGCCAGCGAATTCCGGCCTCCAGGAAGCCGTCGATCTCGCCGCCGAACACGGCCTCGGGGTTGCCGACTTCGTGCTCCGTGCGCAGGTCCTTGACCATCTGGTACGGATGCAGGACGTACGAACGCATCTGGTTTCCCCAGGAGTTGCCGCCGTCGCCCTTGAGGGCGTCCATCGCGGCCTGCTCCTCCTGCCGGCGCCGCTCCAGCAGCTTGGCCTGGAGGACGTTCATGGCCGAGGCCTTGTTCTGGATCTGCGAGCGTTCGTTCTGGCAGGAGACGACGATGCCGGTGGGGAGGTGGGTCAGACGCACCGCGGAGTCGGTGGTGTTGACGCCCTGGCCGCCGGGACCCGAGGAGCGGTACACGTCGACGCGCAGCTCGGACTCGTCGATCTCGATGTGGTCGGTCTGCTCGACGACCGGCAGGATCTCGACACCGGCGAAGGACGTCTGGCGGCGCCCCTGGTTGTCGAAGGGGGAGATGCGCACCAGCCGGTGCGTGCCCTGCTCCACGGAGAGCGTGCCGTACGCGTACGGGGAGTGGACGGCGAAGGTGGTGGACTTGATGCCCGCCTCCTCCGCGTACGAGGTCTCGTAGAGCTCCGTCTTGTAGCCGTGGCGCTCGGCCCAGCGCAGGTACATGCGCTGGAGCTTCTCGGCGAAGTCGGAGGCGTCCACGCCGCCGGCCTCGGCACGGATGGTGACGACGGCCTCACGGGAGTCGTACTCGCCGGACAGGAGGGTGCGGACCTCCATCTCGTCCAGCGCCTTCCGGACGGCGACGAGCTCGGCGTCGGCCTCGGCGCGGGTGTCCGGGTCGTCCTCCTCCTCGGCCATCTCGAAGAGCACGCTCAGATCGTCGATACGCCCGCGGAGCGCCTCGGCCTTCCTGACCTCCGCCTGGAGGTGGCTCAGCTTGCTGGTGATCTTCTGCGCCTCGTCCGGGTCGTCCCACAGGGACGGCGCGGCCGCCTGCTCCTCGAGCACGGCGACATCTGCCCTCAGCTTGTCGAGGTCCAGGACGGCCTCGATCGACTCCATGGTCGAGGAGAGGGACTTGAGCTCTTCGGATACATCGACGACTGCCACGCCTCCAGCGTAACGGCTACGGCAACCGGGCCTCGCCTCGTCCCCGCAGGAGCCCCGGCCAGGGGGCGGGAGACCGCGGAAACGTATCTCGCCCCTCCGGCGCCCGAAGGTTTCAGCCCGTCCGGCGATTGAGGACGAGGCCGTCCAGGCCGAAGCGGGGGTCCGGGGGCGGCAGCCCCCAGGTACGGGACGGGCAGGGGCGGAGCGGGCGAGAAGAGGTTTTTCCCGGGCGCCGGCCGGGTTCAGGGGGACGCCGGGGCCGAGTTCTTCGTGTCCTGGGGGGCCGCGCCGCCGTCGTCCGAGGTGGCGAGCCAGGTGCCGACACCCGCCGCGGCCACCAGCACGACGGCCGCCACCCCCAGCGTGATGCGCCGCCTGCGCGCGGAGGCCCGGTGCCGGGCGGACCCGGGACGCGGGGCGCCCGCGGCCCGGGGCGCGCGGGCCGTGCCCCGTGCCCCGCCGGCCAGCTCGTCGGGGGCCGGTACCCGCATGGAGGTGTGCGTGTCACGGTTCGAGTCGGGCGCGGCCCCGGGCACCAGGGGCACCGCACCGCGCCGCTCGCGGGCCGCGGCGGGCGCGGACGGCTCCGCGCTCTCCTCGTACTCCTCGTCCCCTTCGGCGGACTCCGCGTCCGGGGAGTCCACGTCCAGCGGCGGCATCCCGGTCAGCAGCGGCAGCTGCTCGCGCAGGCGCGCGCCCAGCTCGGAGGCGCGCAGCCGGGACGCGGGCGCCTTGGCCAGACACTGCACGATCAGCTGCCACAGCTCGTCCGGGATGCCCGGGAGCGGGACCACGGTCTCGGTGACATGGCGGCGCAGGACCGCCCCGGGGTGTCCGCCGCCGAAGGGCGTGAACCCGGCGAGCAGCTCGTAGAGCACGGTCGCCAGCGCGTAGATGTCCACGGCGGCGCGCGGCGGCAGACCCTCGATGATCTCGGGCGCGAGGTAGTCGGGCGTACCGATGATCTTCGTGACCCGGGTCCTGCGCGGCGAGTCGATGAGCTTGGCCACGCCGAAGTCGGTCAGGAGGGCCGGGTGGGAGCCGCCGGGGCCGAGCGGGCCCTGCATGTCGAGCAGGACGTTCTCGGGCTTCACATCGCGGTGGACGACCCCGGCCGCGTGCGCGGCGGCGAGCCCGTCCGCCACGTCGGCGACGATCGCGACGGCGGCCTCGGGCGCGAGCCTGCGTTCCCGGTCGAGCCGGGTGCGCAGGTCGGTGCCCCGGACGAGGTCCATGACGAGGGCGAGGTCGTTGCCGTCCACCACCAGGTCGCGCACCGCCACCACATGGGGGTGGTCGAGGCCGAGCAGGGCGGTGCGCTCCTGCACGAAGCGCCCGACCAGCTCCTGGTCGGACGCGAGGTCCTCGCGCAGCAGCTTGATGGCGACGGGCCCCTCGGGCCCCTCGCCCAGCCACACCGTGCCGGCGCTCCCCCGCCCCAGGATCTGGTGCGCGGTGTACCTGCTGCCGATCTTGCGTGCCAAGACTGCTCCTACAGACGCGTGTTGCCGCTTAAAGTACGCGCCCGAGGAGGCAACCTTCACGCCCGAGACCGAAATCACCCGTCAGATGTCGACAAGTCCCCAGAGTCGGCGCCCGGGGGCCGGGGTCAGTTGCCCGACGGACTCTTCGAGCCGAGATCCCCGACCCAGTTCTTGACGTTGTCGTACCAGTGGGTCAGCTCGCCCCAGTAGCTCCGGCCGGAGCCGATCCAGTGCTGGAGGGGGCTGAACTCCCAGATCAGCCAGCCGGCCACGAACAGGATGACGATCGTGAACAGGCACCCCTTGAGGCAGCCGAGGCCCGGGATCTTCATCGGGTTGGCGCCGCGCTGCCTGGGCTCGCGCTGCTGGCGGGGGGCGGGCTGCTGGGGCCGCTGCGGCTCGGGCGCGTACCGCTGCGGCTGGGGCTGCTGCTGGGGCGCGGGGGCGTAGCGCTGCTGCTGTTGCTGGTGCTGCGGCGCGTGCTGCTGCTGCTGCGGATAGCCGTATCCGGGCGGCGGCTGCTGGCCGCGCTGCTGCTGGGGCTGCTGCCGCTGCGGGCGCGCGACCTGGCGCTGCGGGCGGTGGCGCAGCGGGTCCTCGTTCGGGTCGAGGTACTGGACCTGCGTCTGTTCGTTGCGGTCACGGGCCGCGCGCAGCTGGTTCTGCCAGGGGTGCGGGTCCTCGCCCTGGCCGCCCGGTCCGCCCGGCTGGTTCTGCGGCACGGGCGGCAGCACGGCGGTCGGGTCGGCCGCGCCCGCGGTGTGCGGCAGCACGCTGGTGGCGCCGTACGGGTCGTAGGAGGCCGCGCCCTGCGGGAGCACCTGGGTGGCGTCGGCCGCGCCGGGGACGTCCGGGACGTAGGCGGGGGCCGGGTCGGGCCCGAGCAGGGCGCCCACACCCTCGGCGGCGGCGATCTGCGCCGGGGACGCGTGCACCCCGACGCCCGCGGCGACGGCACGCAGTGCGCGCGCGAGGTTCTCGGCGCTGGGCCGTTGGTCGGGGTTCTTGCGCAGGCAGCGCTCTATGACGGTCCAGAGCGGGTCGGGGACCGTCGAGGGGCGGCGCGGTTCGGCGCTCAGGTGCTGGTGCAGCACTTCGAGGGCGGACTCGCCCGCGAACGGCGGGCGCCCGGTGACGAGCTCGTAGATCAGGATGCCGGCGCCGTAGATGTCGACGGCGGACGTCTGCGGGCGTCCCTCGGCGGACTCGGGGGCGACGTACGCGGGCGTGCCGACGAATTCGTGGGTCCGGGTGAGTCCGGGCGAGTCGGCGAGCCGCGCGATGCCGAAGTCGGTCAGCATCGGGTGCATCTGGCCCGCTTCCTGCTTGAGCAGGACGTTCGCGGGCTTCAGGTCGCGGTGCACGACGCCGTCGGCGTGGCTGGCCGCGAGCGCGTCGGCGATCTGGGCGGTGAGCAGGGCGGCCGCGACGGGCGAGAACGGGCCGTTCTCGCGCAGGTAGCGGTGCAGGTCGGGGCCGTCGACCAGGTCCATGACGAGGGCGAGGAGATCGCCTTCGACGACGAGGTCGCGCACGCGCACGATGTTCGGGTGGGTCAGGCGCAGCAGCACCGACCGCTCCCGCAGGAAGCGCATCACGATGTCGGCGTCGCTCGCGAGCTCTTCCTTCAGGACCTTGATCGCCACGGTCTCGCCGGGCTGTCCCGCGACGGCCGCCTCGGCGCCCGCGGTCTCCCGCTGGCGGGCTCGCCAGACCGTGCCTGTGGCGCCGCGCCCCAGCGGCTCCTCAAGGAGGTACTTGCTCCCTACCGGCCGCACGTCATGCGCTCCCTGTTGCTTGCTTGCCTGGTCCGTCCACCGTGATCACCGTGGTACAGGAGTTTCCGACCCACTGTAGTGCCGCCCTGCCCTGCACAGGGCTGTCCTCCTGGTGTGCTTTCCCATAGGTCCCGTGCGCACCTGTGGTCCGCATAAGCGCATACGCGGGCGCTCCCGTCCATGTTCGACGTGAAGCCGCTCCCTTGCGTTCGACGGAAAGACGCTCACTTCGGTCGGTTGGTTGCCGGGACCGGGCGTGAGTGATCTCAAGCCGACATCGGGAGGGCACTGGTCAGGAACTTTTACGGGCAGAGCCGACCAATCAAGATCACTTACAGGTGGGGGGCGGGCGTGTTGTCGGTGGCAGGTGCGAGGATGCCTCCAGTTACTGGCCGACGTGCCCGTGTGCGGTGGGGGGATCTGCGGTGGGGGACCGCAGCGCAGCCTCGTCCTCGTCGCGGACACCTGCGCGGAAGGGACCCCTGACGGCGATGCAGATCCGGCTGACCGTCGTAGACCCGCTGGGCCCGTCATCGGAGCCGCGGGGGCGAGCCGCGGCCTGCGATGTGCTGGTCACCGCGCCCGCCGGGACGGCGCTGGCCGCGGTCGCGTCGGGACTGGCCGCGGCGGTCGGGGGAAGCGGGGGTGCCTCCCAGGGCGAGCGGGGCCGTGAGCCCGCCGGGAGCCAGATCGTGCTCTACGCGGGCACGGAGCGGCTCGACGCCCACCGCTGCACGCTGGGCGAGCCGCCACTGACCGACGGCGCCGTGCTGTCCCTGGGCGCTCCCGCCGAGCCCGGTCCCGACCTGGACGACGTCTCGGCCCAGCTCCACGTGGTCGCGGGGCCCGACGCGGGCGGGGTGCATCTGCTGCACGGCGGCCAGATCCGCGTCGGCCGCTCGGCGGACGCCGACGTGCCCCTGGACGACCCGGACGTGTCCCGCCTGCACTGCGCGGTCACCGTCACCCCCGAGGGCCGTGTCTCGGTCGCCGACATCGGGTCCACGAACGGCACGACACTCGACGGCGCCCGCGTCGGCAGCCGCCCCGTCGTCCTGACGGCGGGCGCCCTGCTGCGCGTCGGCGAGTCCGCCCTGCGGCTCGCCCCGCCCGGAGGTCCCGGCGTCGTGGAGACGGCCCCGGACGGCGAGGGCCATGTGCGGGTACGGGCCGGGGCGGACGCACGGGCGCAGGGGCGCCGCGGTCCGGCCACCGCCGGCACCCCGCCCCGGTGGGACACCGCCTCCGCGACCCCGGGCGGCTTCTCCTCGCAGGGCTCACCGGCAGGTCCAGGCGGCCAGGACACCGGCACGCCCGCGTCACGGGGCGCCTCGCAGCCGCGCGGCGCCGTGCCCCACGCGCGCGGGGAGAGCGCCTCCCTCGCCCAGGGCGGCGCCCTGCCGCCCACGGGCGAGACGCATCACGCCTACGGGACCGCCGAGTGGGGAGCCTCCGCGGGGGGCGTCCCCGGCGGACCGGAACACGGACGGGCGGTGCCCCTCGCCGTCCCGGAGCAGGGCGGAGCACCCCGGATCGAGAGCGGACCTCGGGGCTCGACGGCGCAGGGCCGTGGCCCGGGCGCTGCGCGGGGCTCGGCCGCGGAAAGCCGGGACCCGGGAGTTCCACGGGGATCGGCGTCGTGGGACCGGGACTCCGGCGCGCCGGAGTCGGAAACCGGCTCTCCGGGCGGGTCCGCGCGCGAAGCGGGACGTCCGTCCGGGTCCGCGGACCCGGACCGGTGGGACGGGACAGGACCCGCGGACACGGGGAACCACGGCCCCGGCACGGGCGACACCCCCGGAGCCGCCGTTCCCGGTGCGCGCGCGGGCACGCCGACGCGGGGCACGGACCTGCCCGCGGGAGCGCGCAGGCGGGGCGGTATCGGCGCATGGGCCCGGCGTCTGACCGGCGGCCGCGGCGGACCGGACCGGCCCGCACGGGAGACGTACGAAGAGGGTGCCGTCGCCGTCGAGGAGCTCCTCCCCGCCGTGCCGCGCTCGCCCGAGAGCTGGCCCGACCCGGCGACCCTGCTGCTCACCGCGCTGGGCCCGGGTCCGCGGCTGTGGGAGCGGGGTCCCGGTCACCCCGAGGCGCTGACGGTCCGGCTGGGCACGGCCGACCGGGCGGCACCGGACGGCTCGGGCCTGCTGCCCGCGGTGCCGGTGACCGCCGGGCTGCGGGAGGCGGGATCGCTGGGCCTCGCCGGACCGCGGGCACGCCTGTCGGGACTGGCCCGCTCGGTGGTCGCGCAGCTCGCCGCGCTGCACTCCCCCGACACCCTGGAGATCGTCCTCATCAGCACCGACCGGGCCCGGCCGGTGGAGGAGCGCACCGCCGAGTGGTCCTGGCTCGGCTGGCTCCCCCATCTGCGTCCCGCCCACGGCCAGGACTGCCGGCTGCTTCTGGCCTACGACCGTGAGCAGGCGGCGGCCCGCACGGACGAGCTCCTGCGCCGCCTGGAGGACCACCTGGCGGAGGCAACGGGCGCGCCACGCGTTCCCGGCGCCGGGCCCGGGGGCTCCGGTGCCACGGTTCCGGCCGCCCGGTCCGGGACGCACGACAGCGGCGGCGGCCCCGGCGACCACCCCGCCCCGTCCGGCGGTTCGCGGGGCACGGCACGCAGGCCCTCCTGGGCACGCGCCGACGACACGGACGACGGCCACGACGGCCCGTACACGGTGGTGATCGTGGACGGGGACCCCGGGGGCGCCGATGTGCGCGAGGCCCTGACGCGTCTCGCGCACGAGGGCTCGGGGGCCGGGATCCATCTGGTGTGCCTCGCCGAGACCGCGGCCGCCTCCCCCTCGTCACCGGTGACGGAGACCTACGAAGCGGCGTGCCAGGCGTCGCCCGCGTTCCGCGCGTGCGGGGCCGTCGCCCTGCTGAGCGGGGACGTGGCCACCGCGCTGCGGCTGATGCGGGTGGCGCCGGGCGGTGACGGCGGGCACACTCCCGCCTCCGCGCACACCGGCTCCCGGCAGGACGGACCCGACGGCTCCCCGCGCACCCCCTCGCGCTCCGGGCCCCTGCCCGACGGAACCACCCACACCGGCATCCCGCACCCCGCGGCGGAACGCCGGGGCGCTCCCGGGGGCGGCGGTCGCGCCGACGTCCCCGCGCCCCGCACGAACCGCGCCGCCCCCGGGCCGTTCGCCCGGGGTCCCGTGGGCCACGGCACGGTCGCCGCCGTGGACGCCGTGTCCCTCGCCTGGGCCGAGCGGTTCGCCCGGTCGCTCGCGCCATTGCGCACGGACGGTGCGCTCGGCGACCGGCACCCGCGCGTGTCCGCTCCCCTGCCGCAGACGGCGCGGCTGCTCGACGAACTGGGGCTGGCACGGGCCACCCCCGCCTCCCTGATGGCGCGCTGGGCGGACGCGGCGGACGACAGCGAGGCGTTCGGCGGACGGGCGCGGGCGGTGCTCGGCGCCGGCCCGCGCGGACCCGTCGCCGTCGACCTGCCCGTCGAGGGCCCCCATCTGATGATCGAGGGCCCGCCCGGCAGCGGCCGTACGGAACTGCTGCGCTCGGTCGCCGCGTCACTCGCCGCCGCAGAACGGCCCGACCGGCTCGGCATGGTCCTCATGGACGGACGCGACGGAACATCGGCCCACGGCGCCGCGGGCGGAGAGGGCCTCCAGGTCTGCACCGACCTGCCGCACGTCACCACCCACCTGACGGCCAACGACCCGGTCCGGATGCGGGAGTTCGCCCAGTCGCTGAGTGCCGAGCTGAAGCGGCGCTCCGAGCTCCTCGGCCGCCTCGGCTTCGCGGAGTGGCACGCCGGGCGGACGGTCCCCGGACGGATCGTGACCCAGCGCTCGGGCGGCAGCTCGTCGGCCGGGACCTCGTCCCCGGGCGCCTCGGACCTGGACACGCCGTCCAGCTCGACCCTGCGGCTGCGCCCAGCCGCCGCGCGGCAGCAGGCCGAGGCGGGACCCCCGCTGGCCCGGCTGGTCGTGGTCGTCGACGACCTGGACGCCCTGCTGGCACCGCCGTTGGGCTCCCCCGGACGTCCGGCGGCCGGTTCGGTCGTACGGGCTCTGGAGGCCGTCGTCCGGGAAGGCGACCGGCTCGGGGTGCACCTCGTGGCCGCGTGCGGCGCCGACGGCCGTACGGCCGCGTCGGAGCTGGCGCGTTCCGCCGCGCTGCGCGTCACCCTCGACGCTCCGTCCGCCGGACCCGAGGAACCCGCCCCCGGGCGGGGCCGGCTGCGGCGTCCCGACGGCCGGGAGACCGCGTTCCAGGGCGGACGGGTCACGGGCCGCATTCCCAGGACGGCGACCCTGCGCCCCACGGTCGTCCCCCTGGAGTGGCACCGCATGGGCGACCCGCCGGCCCGCCGCCCGGTCCGCGAGCTGGGCAACGGACCGACCGACCTGGCCCTGCTCGCCAGCGCCCTGGAGCGGGCCGCGCGTTCCGTCTCCGCGGCCGAGATGCCCTCGCTGCTGTAGTCCCACGCCCCGGAACATCGCCGCCGCGCCCTGCCGTGCCCGCGCCACGGGGGCCGGCGGCGCGCGCCCCCGCCGAGGCGCTCCACCGGCATGACCCGACGTCACGACCCCATCACGATCGCGTACTTGACGGCCCCGGCGGTCTTGCCGCCCTCGAACGAGCAGGCGTAGACCGGAGTGATCCGGGCAGCAGCCGCTTTGACGTTCGACGATGAACGAAGAACGGGGCAGTGATGCGCAGCATTCCTCAGATACGCAGGTCGCCCGATCACTCCACCCGCCGCTCGCGCGGAGCCGCGCGGGCCGCGGCGGCCGCCTTCGTCGCGGGTGCCCTCACGCTCACGGCGTGCGGTGGCGGCGGCAAGGACAAGGGAAGCGACGAGGGCAAGGGCACGCCGAGCGGCGGCAGCGGCTCCGTGACCCTGCCCAAGCTCGACGGCGCCACCCTGGAGGTCGCCGCCGTGTGGACCGGGGCGGAACAGGCCAACTTCAAGAAGGTGCTGGCGGAGTTCGAGAAGCGCACGGGCGCGAAGGTCACCTTCGTACCGGCGCAGGACCCGATCATCAACTTCCTCGGCTCGAAGATCGCGGGCGGTGCGCCCCCGGACGTGGCGCTGCTCCCCCAGGTCGGCGCGGTGAAGCAGGCCGTCGACAAGGGCTGGGCCAAACCCGTCGGCCCGGACGCGCAGGCGCAGTTGACGAAGAACTACGCGCAGGGCTGGCAGGACCTGGGCAAGGTCGGCGGCAAGCAGTACGCCGTGTACTACAAGGCCGCCAACAAGTCCCTGGTCTGGTACAACGCCAAGGTCTTCGAGAACGCGGGGGCCAAGGAGCCGGGGACCTGGAAGGAGTTCCTGGCCACCGCACACACGATCTACGACTCCGGTGTCACCCCCGTCTCGGTCGGCGGTGCCGACGGATGGACGCTCACCGACTGGTTCGAGAACGTCTACCTCTCCCAGGCGGGCCCCGACAAATACGACCAGCTCGCCCAGCACAAGATCAAGTGGACGGATCCGTCCGTGAAGGACGCCCTGACCACGCTGGCCCAGCTGTGGGGCGACAAGAACCTGATCGCGGGCGGCCCCGACGGCGCGCTCCAGACGGAGTTCCCTGCCTCGGTCACGCAGACGTTCACCGGCGGCGACCAGCCGAAGGCGGGCATGGTCTTCGAGGGCGACTTCGTCGGCGTCAACATCGCGGAGACGAAGGCGAGGATCGGGACGGACGCGAAGGTGTTCCCGTTCCCGGCGGTCGGCGACAAGGCTCCGGTGGTCAGCGGCGGTGACGCGGCCGTCGTGCTGAAGGACTCCAAGGCGGCCCAGGCGCTGCTGACCTTCCTCGCCTCACCCGACGCGGCGACCATCCAGGCCAAGCTCGGCGGCTATCTGTCCCCGAACAAGAGCGTGGCCGACTCCGCCTATCCGAACGCCGTCCAGCGGGCCATGGCCAAGGCGCTGATCGCGGCGGGCGACGACTTCCGCTTCGACATGTCCGACCAGGCTCCGCAGGCCTTCGGCGGAACGCCGGGCAAGGGCGAGTGGAAGGACCTCCAGGACTTCCTGAAGAACCCGAAGGACGTGGCGGGGGCGCAGGCGAAGCTCGAATCGGACGCCGCAGCGGCCTACAAGGGCTGATCCGGCCATGACGTCGGCGACGGCCGGGGGCACCGCACCGGTGCCCCCGGCCCGTACACGCAAGAGCGTGACCGGGACCCGCAGGACGGTGGTGGCGCTCTTCCTGCTCCCCACCCTGGTACTGCTCGGCGCGCTCGTGGTCTACCCGATCGGGTACTCGCTCGTCCGCAGCTTCTACGACCAACAAGGCGACGGATTCGCCGGGTTCGACAACTACAAGGCCCTCTTCACCGACGACGGCATCCGCACCGCGCTCAAGAACAACATCATCTGGGTGGTGTTCGCCCCGACGGTCGCGACCGCGCTGGGGCTGATCTTCGCGGTGCTCACCGAACGGGTGCGCTGGGGAACGGCGTTCAAGCTCGTCGTCTTCATGCCGATGGCGATCTCGATGCTCGCCGCCGGCATCATCTTCCGGCTGGTGTACGACCAGGACCCGGCCAAGGGCGTCGCGAACGCGGTGTGGGTGGGGGTGCACGACACCTTCGCCCCGTCGTCGGCGTTCCCCAACGCCCACCCGGGCGGGCGGTCGCCGCTGGAGGCCGAGCGGGGCGGTTTCATCACCCGCGACGCCGTGCACACCGGGCAGTCCGTCGCCCTGCCGCTGGTCGGCGTCGCGCCGGACCGGATGCCGCACGGCGCGAAGAAGGCGGTGCGCGCGGCCACGGATCCCGGCAGGGTCACCGGCACGGCCTGGCAGGACTTCACGCGCGGGAAGGGCGTCGGCAGGCTCGGCCGGGTCGACCCGAGCGAGCTGGGCTACTCCGGGATGAGGATCGAGGCGGTCAAGGGCGGCGAGGTCGTCGGCTCGGCGACGGTGGCCGCCGACGGCACGTTCTCGCTCCCGGCCACGGCCGACGGAGCGCGGCTGCGGCTCCCGGCGAGCAACTTCAAGGAGCCGTACAACGGGGTCGACTGGCTGGGCCCGTCCCTGGTCACCCCGGCCATCATCGGCAGTTACGTCTGGATGTGGGCGGGCTTCGCGATGGTGCTGATCGCGGCGGGCCTCGCGGGCGTGCCGCGTGAACTCCTGGAGGCCGCCCGGGTCGACGGGGCCAACGAGTGGCAGGTGTTCCGCAGGGTCACCGTGCCGCTGCTGGCGCCGGTGCTCGCGGTGGTCGCCGTGACCTTGATGATCAATGTGCTGAAGGTCTTCGACCTGGTGTTCATCATCGCGCCGGGCTCCTCCCAGGACGACGCGAACGTGCTCGCCCTGGAGCTGTACCGCAAGGGCTTCTCCGAGGGCCGGCCGGGCGTGGCGAGCGCCATCGCGGTGTTCCTGCTGCTGCTGGTGATCCCGGTGATGCTCTTCAATGTGCGCCGGCTCAGGCGGGAGGTGCGGCGATGACCACGCATGCCGGACAGCCGGCGAAGACCCCGCCCGCCACGGCCGTGAACAGGGCGCGGCCCTCACTCGGCGCACGGATCTCGGGCGCGCTCGGCGGCACCGCCGTACGCGTCTTCCTGGTGCTCGTCGGCCTGTTCTGGCTGGTGCCGACGATCGGGCTGCTGCTCTCCTCGCTGCGCAGCCCCGAGGACATGGGCGGCAGCGGCTGGTGGAAGGTGTTCACGGCGCCCTCGCAGCTCACCCTCGACAACTACCAGAGGCTCCTGGAGAACAGCGACATCACCAACTCGCTGCTCAACACGGTGCTGATCACGGTCCCGGCGACGCTGCTGGTCGTGGTGATCGGCTCGCTCGCGGGCTACGCCTTCGCCTGGATGGAGTTCCCCGGCCGCGACTGGTGGTTCCTCGGCGTCGTGGGCCTGCTGGTCGTCCCCGTGCAGGTCGCCCTCATCCCGATCGCCGAACTCTTCGGGAAGATCGGCGTCTTCGGGTCGGTGACCGGTGTGGTCCTCTTCCACGTCGGATACGGCCTGCCGTTCGCGGTGTTCCTGCTGCGGAACTTCTTCGCCGAGATCCCGAGGGAGCTGCTGGAGGCGGCCCGGCTGGACGGCGCGGGTGAACTCCGCCTGTTCGCACGGGTGGTGATGCCGCTCGGCGGACCGGCGATCGCCTCACTGGGGATCTTCCAGTTCCTGTGGGTGTGGAACGACATGCTGGTCGCGCTGGTGTTCTCCGACTCGGGAAGCCAGCCCATCACGGTCGCGCTCCAGACGCAGGTACGCCAGTTCGGCAACAACATCGACGTGCTGGCCCCGGGTGCCTTCATCTCGATGGTCGTCCCGCTGGCCGTGTTCTTCGCGTTCCAGCGGCAGTTCGTGTCCGGCGTGATGGCGGGCGCGGTCAAATAGGCGCGTGACGGGCACACATGAGGGGCGGGCCGGACACCGGCCCGCCCCTGGCCGTTCACCCGGCATCCCCCGTACGCCACATCTGGCGTAACCAAGTCACCCCTTCGGCCGTTTTCGGGCAGGTATGCCCGCGCCGACCCATGGATGTCCCGTGCCCAGGTTCAGTGTCATCGTCCCCGCGTACAAGGTTCAGGCGTACCTGCACGAGTGCCTCGAATCCGTGCTCGGACAGTCCTTCTTGGACCTCGAACTCATCGCGGTCGACGACTGTTCACCGGACGCCTGCGGGACGATCATCGACGAGTTCGCGGCCCGCGACGCCCGCGTCAGGGCCGTGCACCTGCCCGAGAACGTGGGGCTCGGACGGGCCCGCAACGCCGGTCTGGAGCGGGCCACCGGGGACTACCTGGTCTTCCTGGACAGCGACGACACCCTGACCCCCGGCGCGCTCGGGGCCGTCGCCGACCGGATCAGGGAGACGGACGACCCGGACGTCCTGGTCTACGACTACGCGCGCACGTTCTGGTCCGGCGAGGTCGTGCGCAACAAGGTCTCGGCGCAGCTGGCCGAGGACGGTCCCGCGCCCTTCCGGCTGGAGGAGCGGCCCGGACTGCTGCGGCTGCTGATGGTGGTCTGGAACAAGGCCTACCGCCGGGAGTTCGTCGAGCGCGCGGGCCTGCGGTTCCCGCCCGGCTACTACGAGGACACGCCCTGGACGTATCCGGCGCTGATGTCCGCCGGGACGATCGCGACCCTCGACCGCGTCTGTGTGCACTACCGCCAGCGGCGCCACGGCAGCATCCTCGGCACCAGCAGCCGCAAGCACTTCGACGTCTTCGAGCAGTACGACCGTGTCTTCGCGCATGTCGCCGCGCACCCCGAGCTGGACCGGTGGCGTCCGGTGCTGTTCCGGCGCATGGTCGACCACTTCGCCACGGTGTTCGTGAAGCGGGGCCGGCTCCCGCGCGCGTCCCGGGCCGAGTTCCTGCGCAAGGCCCGTACGCACTGCCGCCGTTACCGCGTCCCGGGCGCCCCCGCCGCGCCGCGCACCCGGCTGCGGCACGCCCTGGTCGGCCTCGGCGCGCACCGCACGTACCGTCTGCTCTCCTTCCTGTCGCGGATCCGCAAGAGAGCCGTGCGGATCACCGCCGGGCTGCGGCGCGCGGTGCGCGGGGCGGCCCTCCAGTTCCACTACCGCGTCCAGCTGCGGCTCCCGCTGCGCGCCGACCGTGCCGTCTTCTCCAGCTACTGGGGCCGGGGTCACGGCTGCAACCCGGGGGCCCTGGAGTCCGCGTTCCGCAGCTTCGCGCCGCACATCCGCACGGCGTGGATCGCGCACCCCGAGCACCAGCACACGATCCCGGCCCCGGCCCGGCCGCTGTCTCCCGGCACGGCGGGGTACTGGACGGCGCTCGCCCGCTCCAAGTACCTGGTGAACAACGTCAACTTCGACCGGCGGCTGGTCAAACGGCCCGGTCAGATCATGATCCAGACGCAGCACGGGACACCGCTCAAGCGGATGGGGCTGGACCTCCAGGACCGCCCGGCGGCCGCGCGCGGCACCGACTTCGCCGAGCTGCTGCGCGGTGCCGACAAGTGGGACTACTGCCTGTCGGGCAACCGCCACTCCACGCTGGTCTGGGAGCGGGTCTTCCCCTCCTCGTACACGACGCTGGAGTACGGCCTGCCCCGCAACGACGTGTTCCAGCACGCGACTTCGGCGGACGTGGACCGGCTGCGCGAATCGCTGGGCATCCCGGCGGGCACGGTCGCCGTGCTGTACGCGCCGACGTTCCGGGACTACCGGGCCGGCCGGCCGGCCGGCCCGGACCTGGAGCGGGTGCTGCGCCGGCTGGGTCCGCGCTTCGTCGTACTGGCCCGCGCCCATCACGCCGAGGGGGCGTTCGCGGAGACGGCGGGCGGCCGGGTCATCGACGTGTCGGGGCATCCGAGCGTCGAGTCGCTGTGTCTGGCCTCGGACGCGCTGGTCACCGACTACTCGTCGCTGATGTTCGACTACGCGGTCCTCGACCGGCCGATCGTCGTCCTCGCGGAGGACTGGGAGGCGTACGAGGCGGCCCGCGGCACGTACTTCGACCTGCGCGCCTTCCCGCCGGGCGCCGTGGCGCGCGGCGAGGACGAGCTGGTCGACGTCTTCGCGACCGGGCTCTGGCGCGACGCCCGCGCCGAGCGGCTGCGGGCCGCGTTCCGTGAGCGGTTCTGCCCCTACGACGACGGGCGCGCCGCCGAACGGGTCGTACGGCACGTCGTGCTCGGCGAGAGCGCGGGACTGCCGCCGTTCGTGCCGTTCGCCGAGCGGCGCCCGGTCCCCTCGGCGGAGGCGGCCCTCGCGCGGGGGCCCGGCCCGGAGCGGCCGCTCGGGAGCGTTCCGGCCCCCGGCGCCGCCGTCCCCCTGTCCGAGACCCTCTGAACCGGAGTCCGCGTGCCCTCCAGTCCCTCGCGGCCCACGCCCACCCGGCCCTCCACCTGGCGGCCGACCGGGCGCCCCGGGCGATGAATCCCCCGTACGGCGCTCCATGAGAGAAAGAGCAGAATGCCCCGCTTCAGTGTCATCGTGCCCACCTTCGAAGTCGCCGGGCACCTGGCCCGCGCGCTGGACTCGGTGCTCACCCAGTCCTTCGGCGACTTCGAACTGATCCCGGTCTGCGACGGGCCGGACTCCCCGGCCGCGCCGCTCACCGCCGCGTACGCGGACCGGGACCCCCGGGTGGTCCCGGTCCATTCGCCGCCGTCGGGCGGACTGAGCGCGGCGCGCAACGCCGGGATCGCGGCGG
The DNA here is from genome assembly GCF_037940415.1 of Streptomyces sp. f51. Lineage (NCBI taxonomy): Bacteria > Bacillati > Actinomycetota > Actinomycetes > Kitasatosporales > Streptomycetaceae > Streptomyces > Streptomyces sp. f51. The sequence continues at coordinate 2,821,795 of NZ_CP149798.1, forward strand.
CGAGCGGCGCGTATCTGCTCTTCCTAGACGGCGACGACGATCTGGTGCCGGGCGCGCTGGCGGCCCTGGACGCGGGGCTCCCGGACGACGCGGACGTCCTCTACTTCGGGCATCAGCGGGTGCACTGGTGGGAGGGGGAGCCGAGCACGCCCCCGCTCGACAAGGCCCCCGAGGTGCTGGGCGTGCACGTGCCGGCGTGGACTGCCGTGTACCGCCGCGACTTCCTCGCCGAGCACGAACTCACCTTTCCCGACGGGCACTTCACGGACACGGGCTGGGGCGGCCTGGTGACGGTGACGGCCGAGCGGTCCGCGGTGCTGCGCACGGTGTGCGTACGGCACCGGCTGCGCCGCCAGGGCAGCAGGCTCAACGCGCCGGGCGAGCACCACTTCGAGCTCCTCGACCAGATCGAACGGGTCCTGGTGCGGGCCTCGGGGCGGACCCTGCCCGCGGCCCGGTCGAAGGCGCTGTTCGGCCAGCTCTTCTCCCAGGTCCTGAAGACGGCCGCGCACCCGGACCGGGTGCCCGCGGGCCGCCGCCGGGCCTTCTTCCGCCGGGCGGGCAAGCTCTACCGCCGGCACCGTCCGGCCGGATTCCGGGCTCCGGCGGGCAGCCTCGGGGTGCAGCACCGGCTGCTGGCGGCGGGCGCGTACAGCGCGTTCCGCGCGCTGCGCGGCACGAACCGGGCCGTCTCCGGTGTACTGCGGCGGGTGCCGCGCGGAAGGGCCCTGCGCCTCCGCGCGTTCTACGCCCTCCAGCTGCGCCGCCCCCTCGACGAGAACCTCGCCGTGTACTGCGCCTACTGGGGCCGGGGTTACGCCTGCAACCCGGCGGCGGTGCACGCCAAGGCCCGCGAACTCGCGCCGCACATCCGCTCGGTGTTCCTGGTCGAGCCGGAGGCCGTGGACGCGCTGCCCAAGGAAGTCGAGCACGCCGTGATCGGCAGCCGGCGCGCCTGGGAGGTGCTGGCCCGCGCCAAGTACCTGGTCAACAACGCCAACTTCGCGGACGGGGTGGTCAAACGCCCCGGCAGCGTGCACCTCCAGACCCAGCACGGGACACCGCTGAAGAGGATGGGCGTCGACCAGTCGACGTTCCCGGTGGTGGCCGCGGCGACCGGCAGCTTCACCAAGCTGCTGGCCCGGGTGGACCGCTGGGACTACAACCTGTCCTCCAACCGGCACTCCACCCAGATGTGGGAGCGTGCCTTCCCCGGCGGCTACGAGGCCCTGGAGTACGGCTATCCGCGCAACGACGTCTACTGCACGGCGACCGCCGAGGACGTGGCCCGGATCCGCGAGCGGCTCGGGGTGCCCGAGGGCAGGACGGCGCTGCTGTACGCGCCCACGCACCGCGACTACAGCACCGGTTTCGAGTCCCGGCTCGATCTGGAGGCCTTCTGCGAGGAGATCGGCGAGCAGTTCGTCGTGCTGCTGCGCGCCCACTACTTCTACGACGAGGGCCGCGGGCACGGCAGCGGACGGATCATCGACGTGACCGGGCACCGCTCCTCCGAGGACGTGTGCCTGGCCGCCGACGCGCTGATCACGGACTACTCGTCGATCATGTTCGACTACGCCAACCTGGACCGCCCGGTCGTCGTGTACGCCGACGACTGGGAGATCTACCGCGAGACCCGGGGCGTCTACTTCGACGTGACGCGGGAGCCGCCGGGCCGGGTGGCGCGCACCCCGCAGGAGCTGGCCGCGCTGTTCACCGACGGTTCCTACGCGGACCCGGCCGCCGCCGCGCTGCGGGCCCGGTTCCGTGAGCGGTTCTGCGAGTTCGACGACGGCAGAGCGGCCGAGCGGGTCGTGCGCAGAGTGCTGCTGGGCGAGTCCCCCGAGACGCTACCGCCCGTCCTGCCGCTCGCCGACCGCGTCCCGGCTCCCGCCGCGTCCACCCTCGTAAGGAGCTGACGTGCCCCGCTTCAGCATCATCGTCCCCGTCTTCAAGGTGCAGGGCTTTCTGCGCGAGTGTCTCGACTCGGTCCTGGAGCAGTCGTTCACGGACATCGAGGTCATCGCCGTCGACGACTGCTCGCCGGACGGCTGCGGCGCGATCCTCGACGAGTACGCGGCCCTCGATCCCCGGGTGCGGGTGCTGCATCTGCCGGAGAACGTCGGGCTCGGCCGTGCCCGCAACGCCGGGATGCCGCTCGCCGGCGGGGACTACCTCTTCTTCCTCGACAGCGACGACACCCTCACGCCCGGCGCGCTGCGCGCCATGGCCGACCGCCTGGAGGAGACCGCCGACCCGGACGTGCTGGTCTTCGACTACGCGCGCACCTACTGGTGGGGCGGCACCCGCAGGAACGTGCTCGCGCGGGTCCTCGCCGAGGCCGGTGCCGGGACCTTCACGGCGGCCGAACAGCCGGAGATCCTCGACCTGTTGATGGTGGTGTGGAACAAGGTCTACCGTCGCGCGTTCGTCGAGGCGGAGGGCTTCGCCTTCCCGCCCGGGTACTACGAGGACACGCCCTGGACGTTCCCGGTGATGCTCAGCGCGGGGCGGATCGCGGCCCTGGACCGTATCTGTCTGGCCTACCGCCAGCGCCGCCAGGGCAACATCCTGTCCACCACCAGCCGCAAGCACTTCGACATCCACGACCAGTACGAGCGGGTCTTCGCGTTCGTCGGCTCCCGGCCGGAACTCGCCGACTGGCGCCCGTATCTGCACCGCAAGATGGGCGAGCACTGCCTCGACATCCTCTCCAAGGAGGACCGGCTGCCGCAGGAGGACAAGGCCGAGTTCTTCCGGCTGACGGCCGCGCTCCTCCGCCGGCACAAGGCCGGTCCCGTGCCCCCCGAACTGCGGGTGCTGGAAGGCGGTTTCACCCGTTACCGGGTGCGGCGGCAGGCGGGCCGCGCGGCCCTGGAACTGGGCCGGCGCGGGCAGCAGGCCCGCCGGGTGCTCGGCGCGCGGGTCAAGCACGGCTGGTCGGCGGCGCACGGGCACCGTCCGCTCGACCCGCACCTCGCGATGTACTCGGCGTTCTCGCACCGGGGGGTCCTCGGAGATCCCGCCGCCGTGTACGCGGCAGCACGCGAACTCGCCCCGCAGCTGCGCGGGGTGTGGGTGGTGCGCGATCAGGAGCAGGCGGCGCTGCTGCCGCCCGGCACCGAGCACGTCCTGCTCGACTCGCTGCCCTACCGCCGGCTCACCGCGCGGGCCACGTACTTCGTGAACAACGTCAACTGGCCCGGCTCCCTGGCCAAGCGCCCCGGGACCGTCCACATCCACACCCACCAGGGCACCCCGCTGAAGTACATGGCCGCTGACCTGCTGCACAAGCCGGGCGCGCGGCACGGCCTGGACGTGCCGCAGCTGCTGCGCCGCGCCGACCGCTGGGACTACAGCCTGGTCGCCAACCGGCACTCGGAGCTGGTCTGGGACCGCGCCTATCCCTGCCACTTCACCTCGCTGCGCAGCGGCAGCCCGCGCAACGACGTGCTGGTGCGGGCCAGGCCCGAGGACGGGGCGGCGGCCCGCGCCCGTCTCGGGATCCCGGCCGGGGACCGCGTGGTGCTGTACGCGCCGACGCGCCGCGAGTACGTGCGCGGCGGGCATGTGGACCGGCTCGACCTGGCCGCGTTCGCGGAGGGCCTCGGCGCGGGCCACACGCTCGTCGTACGGCTGCATCCCTCGCTCGCGGACGGTCCGGCGCGCGGGATGGGGCTGGCCGAGCTGCACCGGCGCGGGGTCGTGGTCGACGTGACCGACGAACCGTGCGTCGAGGACGTGATGCTGGCCTCCGACGCCCTGGTGACCGACTACTCGGCCCTCATGTTCGACTACGCCAACCTCGACCGGCCGATCGTGCTCCTCGCCGACGACTGGGGCGCGTACGCGGCGAGCCGTGGCGCCTATTTCGACATCACGGCCGAGGCGCCCGGTCATGTGGCCTCCTCCCAGCGGGAGTTGGCGTGGCTGTTCGCGTCGGGGGCCTGGCGGGACGGGGAGTCGGATCGGCTGCGGGCCGGATTCCGGGCGCGTTTCTGCGAGTTCGACGACGGGCGGGCGGCCGAGCGGGTGGTGCGGACGCTGATGCTCGGCGAGCGGGCCGACGCGCCGGCCTCCCTCGTCCCGGTGCCCGCGCAGGCGGGCCACGACGTGCTCACGTCCTCATGAGCGGCCCCGCGAACCGACCCACGAGGGGAGCCGTGGACGCATCCATGAGCGGCCAGGCGCACGACCCGGCGAACGGCGCCACGAACGGCTCCGGTGACGCCCCGCGCCCCGCGGGTTCCGGCCGGTTCCGGGGGTGGGTGCCGCGCGCACCGCGTTCGGCCCGCGCCCGGGTGATCCTGATCGCCCTCGTGTTCGCCGTCCTCCAGCTGGCCAACGTCACCGGCCGGGACACCCCCGACACCAAGAACTACCTGTCGTACGAGCTGAATCTGAGCGGCGTCGGCAAACAGCGGGCCGCCGCCGAGACGATCGACTACGTCTGCGCGGGAAAGGCGTCCGTGGCCCGGCGCGACCAGGCCGTCGACCCGGTGCGCTTCCACCGCGCGAGCCCGACCCGGCGGGTCGTCGCCGAGTGCCGGCGCGACCAGTGGCGGGGGGTGTCGGCACGGCTGGCGTCCGGGCCGACGGCGGGACGCATCGTCCCGTTCATGCCGCCCCGGTTCATGCGGATCTTCGAGGTGCGGCCGGGATATCCGGTGTTCCTGCTGCCGTTCGTGACCGTGCTGGGGGTGACCTGGGGCCTGTGGGCCTCGGCCGTCCTCGTGACGGTGGCCGGGGGCGTCCTCGTCTTCCTCGTCCTGCGCACCCTGCGCGCCTCCACGGGCGCGGCCCTGACCGGGCAGGCGCTCTACTACGTCCTGCCGTGCGGCACGACGGCTATGCGCCCGATGACCGAGGGCCTGATGATGGCCCTGACGCTCGCGGCCCTGTGGGGCTGCGCCCTGGTCCTTGAGGGCCGCGCGCGGGCCGGGACCTGGCTGGCCGGCGGCTCGCTGGCGGTCCTGTTCACGGTGAAGCACTCGCAGGCGCTGTTCCTCGGGCTGTGCCTGGCCGCCGCCTGCGCGGCGCTGCTGGCCCGCAGGCGCCGGTGGGACGGGCCGCTGCGGACCCTCGGCGTGGTGGCGGGCAGCGGGGTGCTGGCCACCGTGCTGCTCGCGAAGCTGCTGCACTACCCGTCCCAGTCGGAGAGCGTGCAGGATCTGCTCACCGCGCACTACGCGCGACCCGACCGCGTCCATCCGTGGCCGGAGTTCCTCCATCTGGAGGCCGCCTTCTGGATCGAGTGGACGCGCCGCCAGCTGTGGGAGCCGCTGTTCCTCGCGGCGGTGGTGGCGGCCGGCTGGGGGGCGCTGCGCAGGCACCGCGCCTTCGCCGTCTTCCTGATCGCGGCGGCGGGCACCGGGGTGCTCAACCAGGCCGCGCACCCCGACATCAACGTCTGGGGCGGGCGGCTGATCGTGCTGCTGTGGCTGCTGCCCGCGGTGGGTCTTCCGCTGCTGCTCGACCTGGTCGTCCGGCGGGGCGCGCGGATGCCCGGCGGGCTGCTTCCGGGACCGGCGCGCAGGGAGGCCGAGGTCGCCCGATGAGGTGATCACGGGCTAGGCGGCCGATCGGGGCGGGCATATACGGCAGATGCCGGAAACCGCAGGCCCCTGCTCCCCCACCGCCCGATGAGCGCCGATGTCGTCACCCGGCGGCAGGCGGTGCGCGGCGCGACCGCGCTGCGCGCCCGGGGCGTCCGGCGTCCGACGCCGTACCAGGTCTTCGGCGGGCTGTTCTGGCTGGTGATGACGCTCGCCTACTGGCGGATCCCGCTGTGCTGCGACGCGGGCCAGCACGCGGCGGTCGTCGAACGCCTGCGGGCGAGCCTGCTGCACCCCCGGCATCCGATGGCGGACCTGCCGGGCGCCGGCAGCCCGTACTACTCGCCCTACGCGGTGGCCCAGGGCGCCTTCGCCCGGCTGACCGGCCTCGGCGGCTGGGCGGTGGTACGGCTGGCGGGTCCTGTCAACCTGCTGGTGCTGCTGACGGGCATCGGCCGCTTCACGCGTGTGCTGACACCCCGCCGCTGGGCGCCGGTCCTGTGCCTGTCGGCGATGGTGCTGCTGTGGGGCACCGAGCGGGCCTGGTGGAGCGGCTACCTCGGGCTGATGTCGATGACGGGCGACCTGGGCTATCCGTCGACGTTCGCCATCGGGCTGGCCTTCTGGGCCTGGGCGTTCACGGGCAGGCGCGCGGCGGGCGGCGGCGGCCCCGTCCGGTTCGTGGGCCCGGGCGGTCTCGAAAGCCCCTGGGGGTACGCGGCCCTCGGCGCCCTGTACGGACTGATCCTGCTGGTGCACCCGATCACCTCGGTCGCGGCGGTGCTCGGCGGGGTCGCGTTCGTGGCGGGCGGGCAGCGCGGATGGCGTCCGGCGGTGGCGTTCCGGTGGCTGCTCACCGGCGCGGTGGCCCTGCTCGTCGGCTACGCGTGGCCGTACTTCGACGTGTTCGCGCTGACCGGGGACCGCAGCGTGGACGCGATGCACGAGCAGCTGTACGACGGGATGCCCGGGCACTTCTGGCTGGCGCTGACCGGGGTGCCCGCGCTGTGGCTGCGGGCCGGGCGTCCCGGGAAGGGCGAGGGGCGGGGCGCGGGGCCGGGGTGGCGCGATCCGCTGGTGCTGATGTTCGCGCTGGAGTGCGCGACGGTGGCCTACGGCTGGGTGAGCGGGCACTACACGTACGGCAGGATCCTCGGACTCACGCTGGTGCCGCTCCAGTTCGCGCTCGGCGTGGAGCTGGCGCGGCCCGGGCCGTGGGGGCCGTGGCGGCGGCTGCTCGGAGGTGCCGCGGCGGCGGCCGCCCTGACCGGGTTCCTGACCGTGCAGGCCGGGGCCGTGGTGCCGCGTTCACTCGACCCGGTCGGCTTCGACCAGCCGCCGCGCTGGCCCACGTACGACTGGGCGGCGCGGTACATCCGGCCGGGCGAGCCGGTCATCGCGGACGGGTACTACTCGGTCCATCTGCTCGCGGGCTACGGACCCGATCTCGCGGCGCCCGCCTGGCCCGACCCCGCCCTCGCCGAGAGCGAGCGGCTGCGCCGGCGCGCGGCGGTGCGGGCCTATCTCGCCCCGGACTCGACCCGGGCCGAACGCACCGCCGTCGCCCGCCGGTACCACGCCCGCTGGCTGCTGCTGACCCGCTGGCGGCCGGTGCCCGAGGAGGCGACGGTGGTGGCGTGGAGCCGGGAGACCGGGGAGGTGCTGGCCCGGATCGGTCCCGGGGCGAGGGCCGGTGCGGGGGTCCGTGCCGCTCGATGACGGACCGTCCCGCACCGGCCGGCTCGGTGCCGGTTACTCGATGACGAGCTCGACCGGGATGTTGCCGCGGGTGGCGTTGGAGTAGGGGCAGACCTGGTGGGCCTGCTCGACCAGCTTGCGGCCGGTCGCCTCGTCCACGGTGTCGGGCAGCTCGACGCGGAGGGTGACGGCCAGGCCGAAGCCCTCGCCCTGCTTGCCGATGCTGACCTCGCCGGTCACGGCGGCCTCGGTGACGTCGACCTTCGCGGCGCGGCCGACCAGGCCGAGGGCGCTCGCGAAGCAGGCCGCGTACCCGGCGGCGAACAGCTGCTCGGGGTTGGTGCCCTGGCCGCTGCCGCCCATCTGCGCCGGAATGCCCAGCTGGAGGTCGAGCGCGCCGTCGGAGCTGACGGCACGGCCCTCGCGGCCGTGGGTGGCGGTGGCGACGGCGGTGTAGAGCGCGTCCATGGGGACCATCCCTCTCAAGTCGAATCAAGCCGGAATCCTGGCGGGTCCGCCGTTCCCGGCGGCCCCACGGACAGAATTAGAGCACGCAATTCAGTTGTGCACAACTAAATTGCTCACCAGGGCTATCCTGGAGGGCATGACCGCGACACCCGCCCCGATCGCCGGGGCCCCCGCAGCAGGGGACTTCCTCCGCCTCGACGAGCAGATCTGCTTCTCGCTGAACGCCGCCTCGCGCGCCTTCGGCGGCGTCTACCGCGTCCTGCTGAAGGACCTCGGGCTCACCTATCCGCAGTACCTGGTGATGCTGGTGCTGTGGGAGCACGGCGAGCTGCCCGTGAAGAAGGTCGGCGAGCATCTGCGGCTCGACTCGGGAACCCTGTCGCCGCTGCTGAAGCGGCTGGAGGCGGCGGGCCTCGTACGGCGCGAGCGCAGCGCGCGGGACGAGCGGTCCGTGCAGGTGGGCCTCACCGAGGAGGGGTCCGCGCTGCGGGAGCGCGCGCTGGACGTGCCGCGCCGGATCGCGGCCGCTACCGGGGCGGACCTGGAGGAGATCCGGGAGCTCCGGGCCCGGCTCGACCGGCTGACGGCGGCCCTGGACGAGGCCGCGCTGTCGGAATCGGTCCTGTCCGAGGCACCGGGGTGTGCGTAGGCCGACGCACGTAGAGGCGCAGCGTCACCCCCCGGGACACGACCTGCTCCACGCGCTCGAACTGCGCGCCGACCACGGCGAGTTTGAGGCGCTCGCTCGCCTCGGCCGGACGCCAGGCCCGGTGGGCGGCGAAGGGCGCGGCGACCAGCCACACCCGGTCGAGCCGGTCGAGCCTGCGCAGCAGTTCGGCGGGGCCCGCCTCCCGGCCGTACAGGGTTCCGGAGGCGGGCGCCGGCACGGTGAGCGCGATGTCACGGATGCCGCGGAAGCCCTGCGGATAGGCCAGGGCCGCGCGCCGCGCGAGCGAGGGCAGGAACAGCACCGGGTCGCCGGGGCGCAGTTCGCCGCGGGCGAGGGCGGAGACGGCGGCCAGGTTGTCGGGACGGCGGTCGGGACTGCGGTCCTCGCGCAGCAGCGGCAGCTGGACGGCGAGGACGAGGGCCACGGCGAGGACGCCGGTGGTGACCGCGTGGGGCAGCAGCCGCGGCAGTCTCGTCGCGAGGTGGTCGGCTCCGGCGGCGGCGAGCAGCGGGGCCCCGGCGAGGGCGTACAGGACGTACCGCTCGTCGTAGAGCGGCCGCCAGTGCGAGACCGTCAGGAGCACCGCCGGGGGCACGGCGACCAGGGGCAGGGCGACGGCCGGGAGCGAGAAGGTGCCGCGCGGGGTCCGCTCGGGTCTGAAGGCGAGGGCGATCAGGACCAGGTACGGCACGATCACCAGCCGGGCCGGGCCGGTGAACTGCCCGAGCAGGCGTTTCACGCTGGCCGGATCGGTGCGTGCGAGCCAGGCGACCTGCGCGGACTGGCCGTGGGAGACGTAGACCAGCGGTGCCAGCGCCAGGGAGACGGCCACGGCGGCGAGGGCCCAGGCCCGCCACACCCGGGCCGGCACCCGGGCGAGCGCGAGGGTGACGGCGTGGGCGAGGAGCAGGAGCAGGGCCATCTCGTGCAGCAGACAGGTGGCGGCGGCCGTGACCGCGTACGCGCACCAGGGTCCGGGCCGGGTGGACCGGGCGGCCCGCACCAGCAGCAGGGTCGCCCCGGCCGCACCGGCCGCGACGAGTGCGTAGGAGCGGCCCTCCTGGGCGAAGTGGCCGGTCATGGGGGTGACGGCGTACAGCAGACCCGCCCACAGGCCGACGCGCGGGCGGCTCAGGCGGACCCCGAGCGCGGCCACGAGCCCGGCGGTCGCGGCGGCGCCGCAGACGGAGGGCAGGCGCAGGGCGGTCTCGCCGGGGTGCGGGGCGAGGACGGGGTGCATGAGCAGGTAGTAGAGGCCGTGCACGGCGTCCACGCTGTGCAGCAGATGCCAGATCTGCGGCACCGAGCGCCGCGCGACCTGGAAGGTCACCGCCTCGTCGCGCCACATGCCGCCGCGGTCGAGCCCCCACAGGCCGATCGCGAGCATGACCAGGACGGGCACGAGGACGGACAGGGCGACGCCCACCGGCTCCGGGCACCGGACCGCCGGACGCCCGGCCTGCGTTCCCGGGGCCGAAGGGTGCCGGGCCGAGGGCATCCGGGCCGTCGACAGCCTCATCCACGCATACACCATGGGGCCAATTTTTTGCTATTAAACAACCTTTGATCGGTATTGACGCGTATTGCACGCTATGACCCATCCATGCGGCTTACGATCCGGCCTTGATGAGCGTCTTCCGGAACCACCGCACGCCCGCCCTCGCCGCCGCCTGGCTCCTCACCCGCGCCCTGATGCTGTGGCTCCTCGCCCACGACCGGCTCGCCCCGCTGGGCAGGGGCGGGGTGTCCCGCGAGGTGCGCCAGTTGTACTTCCACTGGTACGGCGTCCTGTCGCAGGGCGCGTTCCCGGCCGGTGACCGGCTGTGGCAGTACCCGCCGGGCGCGGGACCGGTGCTGCTGGCGCCCGGGCTGCTGCCGGGGCTGACCTACTTCACCGCCTTCGTGACCTGCACGCTCGCCGCGGACGCGGTGATCGCCGTCGCGCTCGCGCGCGCGGGACTGCGGCCCGGCCGCAGCGCGCGCGGCGCCTGGCTGTGGGTGCTGGGCCTGCCCCTGCTGCTGCACGTCCCGCTCGCCCGGTACGACGTGCAGGTCACCGCCTTCGCCGTCGTCTCCCTGCTCGCGCTCGCGCGCCGCCCGCGCGTGAGCGGGGCCTTCGCCTCGATGGGGGCCCTGGTGAAGGTCTGGCCGGCGCTCGCGCTGATCGGCACCCCGCGGGGACGCACCACCCGGGAGGTGTGGACCTCGGCGGCGCTCACCGCGGCCGCGCTGCTCGCCGTCCTCGTGGGCACCTTCAGCCACCCCTTCGACTTCCTGCGCCAGCAGAGCGGCCGGGGCGTCCAGATCGAGTCCCTCGGCGGCACGGTCCTGGGCCTCGCCCGCCACGCCGGCTGGCCGGGGACGGCCCGCTACCAGTACGGCGCGATGGAGTTCGTCGGGCCGTACACGGGCGCGGTCGCGGCCTGCTCGCTCGCCCTGACGGCCGCCGCGTTCGCGCTCGTGCTGCTGTGGCGGATCCGCGCACGCCGCTGGACGAGCGCCACCCCGTACGACGCGGCGCTCACGGCCGTCCTGCTGTTTACCGTGACCAGCCGGGTGATCAGCCCCCAGTACATGGTGTGGCTGCTGGGTCTCGCCGCCGTCTGCCTGACCTCGCGGCACACCACACAGCGCCCGGTCGCCCTGCTGATCCTGGCGGCGACGGCGGTCAGCTCCGTGGCGTACCCGGGGATGTACGGCGAAGTGGTGCGCAGCACCTGGACGGGCTGCCTGCTGATGCTCGTGCGCAACGGCCTGCTGGCGACGGCGGCCGGAGTGTCCTTCGTACGGCTGTGGCGGTCGGGCCTGTCCACGGCCGCACCGCACCGCGCCGCGCCGACCGGCCCGGAGCACGGCACACACCGGATTCCCGCCGGGCTCCGAACAAGACAGTGACTGGCTCTTAACGGAGAATTACCCGCAATACTTACGATTCCGGCTCGTGGATCACATGAACCCTCACCAAGCGAAGGTCAGCGTCGTCGTCATCGGATACGACGACGCCGCTCATGTCGCGGACGCCGTGCGCTCGGCACTCGCGCAGGGTCCGGCCGTGCGCGAGGTCGTCGCCGTGGACGACTGCTCGACGGACGGCAGCGGCGCCCTTCTCGACGCCCTCGCCGAGGGGGAGCCTCGTCTGAAGGTGATCCACCGGACGGTCAACAGCGGCGGCTGCGGCAGCCCGCGCAACGACGGCATCGACGCGGCCTCGGCCCCGTACCTGATGTTCCTGGACAGCGACGACGTCCTGCCGCCCGGCGCGGTGGACGCGCTGCTCCGCTCCGCCGAGGAACACGACGTCCAGGTGGCGGCCGGCCTGTGCGTACGGCGCGAACTGCCCTCGGGCCGCGAGGTCCCCTGGGAACGCGCGCTCTACACGCGGCCCACCCTGATATCCCGCCCCTCGCGCCGCCCGCGGCTCACCCACGACACCCTCTGCGTCAACAAGCTGTACCGCACCGACTTCCTGCGCGAGCACGGCATCCGCTTCCCCGAGGGCCGCTACCCCTACGAGGACTTCGTGTTCACCGCGCGGATGCTGGCCGCCTCGCCGCGCATCGTCCTGATCCCGGAGACGGTGTACATCTGGCACGTGCGGCGCAGCGCCGACCGCCTGTCCATCTCGCTCGACCGCGCCGACATCGGCAACTGGCGGGCGCGCACCGAGGCGAACCAGGCGGCGTACGAGATCCTGCTGAACGCCGGGGAGAAGCAGCTCGCCCGGGCCGTGCACGCCAAGTTCCTCGACCACGAGCTGCGGATGTACACGCGCGAGCTCGAACTGCGTACCCCGGAGTACCGGAGCGCCTGGTGGGACCTCACCCGGGCGTATCTGTCGACCTTCGACGCGGCCGACTTCACCGTCAACCCGGCCGCACCCGGCCGTCTCGTCGCCCGGGTGATCATGGCCTGTCCCACCCCCACCGACCTGCCCCGCCTCAAGGAACTGGCGGCCCGCCCGGCCCGGCTGCTCCCGCCCTACACCCGTGACGGCGAAGGCACCCCCTTGTGGTCCGCCGAGCTCCCCCAGGTGACCCTGGAGCACTTCCTCGGCCGGGCCGCCCATCTGCTGCCCGCCGCCGTCGACGCGGAACTGCGTCCCCGCGCGCGCGGCACCCGGCTGCGACTGCGCCTGCACGAGCTGTACGGGCGCATGGCCGAGGCGGGTCCCGCCTCGCTGGACGTCGAGTTCGTGCACCGGGAGGAGGGCCGGGTGGGCCTGAGCCGCACGGCGGCCCTGGTGGCCGACCGCTACGGCGACTCCTGGTCGGCGGAGACACCGGTGGACCTGTCGGCGCTGGGCGCGGGCGTCTGGGATCTGCGCCTGACCCTGCGCTTCCGCGACGGCACCAGCCGGGAGGTGTCGGCGCACGCGCTCGGCGGCCCCGGTCTGCTGCGCCGCAGCGCGATCCCGGACGTTCGCCACGGGGTTCTCCTCGTCCAGCCCTACCGGACGCACGCGGGGGCCCTGGGGCTGCGGACGGCGTCCGGTTGGCGAGGAATGACCGAAGTGGTGTCCCGGCGGCTCAAGCGCCTGCTTCACTGATACGCGGACGCGGAGACGCGAGGCGCGGACGCGGACACCGTCACGCGGGCCGCCTCCCCCGGCCACAGCCACCCAGTCCGGCAGCACGGACTCACCCACGAGGAGAACGGCCCACATGACCTGGCTGATCACCGGCGGCGCCGGCTACATCGGAGCGCACGTCGTCCGCGCGCTGCGCGAGGCGGGCGAACAGGCCGTGGTGTACGACGACCTGTCCACCGGGATGGCGGAGCGGGTGCCCGCGGACGTCCCGCTGGTGGTCGGCTCGACCCTGGACGGCGACCTGGTGGCCCGGACGCTCGCGGAGCACTCCGTCACCGGTGTCGTCCACCTGGCGGCGAAGAAGCAGGTCGGCGAGTCCGTGGAGCTGCCCCTGCACTACTACCGGGAGAACGTCGAGGGCCTGCGCGTCCTGCTGGACGCGGTGACCGCGGCCTCCGTGACCGCGTTCGTCTTCTCGTCCTCGGCCGCCGTCTACGGAATGCCGGACGTGGACCTGGTGACGGAGGAGACGCCCTGCGCGCCGATGAGCCCGTACGGCGAGACGAAGCTGGCGGGCGAGTGGCTGGTGCGGGCGACGGGCCGTGCCGCGGGCCTGTCCACGGCGTGTCTGCGCTACTTCAACGTGGCGGGCGCGGCGACCCCCGAACTCGCCGACACGGGCGTCTTCAACCTCGTCCCGATGGTCTTCGAGAAACTGACCGAGAACGCCGCGCCGCGCGTCTTCGGCGACGACTACCCGACGCCGGACGGCACCTGCGTGCGCGACTACATCCACGTGGTCGACCTGGCGGAGGCGCATGTGGCCGCGGCCCGCGCCCTCACCGCCTCGCCCGGGGCCGCCCTGACGCTCAACATCGGCCGCGGCGAAGGGGTTTCGGTGCGCGAGATGATCGACCGCGTCAACCTCCTGACCGGCCACGACCGGCCCCCGGTCACGACCGCGCGCCGCCCGGGCGACCCGGCCCGCGTCGTCGCCTCCGCCGACCGCGCCGCCGCCGAACTGGGCTGGAAGGCCCGCCACGACGTGGACGACATGATCACCTCAGCCTGGACCGGCTGGCTCCACCACCACCACCCGACCCCCCAACCCTGACCGCCACCCTCCGAACCCGTTCCCCCAGCCGCCCTCTCGAGGGCGGCCTTTTTCTCGCGATCCCGCAACCGCAAGGTGTCTGGGAGTGTCCCGGCCGGAGCCGGTGGGTCAGAGGGCTTTCAGGGCCGCTGCCGTGGCGCGGGCCAGGCTGGGGAGGTAGCCCTTGGGGACCTTGGGGCCGCGGACGACCACCGCGCGCCAGTACAGCGGTCCCGACATCAGGTCCAGCGCGAGTTCGACGTCCACGCCCTCGCGGATCTCGCCCCGGGCGACGGCCGACGCGACGATCCCGCTCGACACCGACTGCTGGCCCTCCCGCAGCGCGGCCTGCATGGCGTCCGCGATCTCGGGGTTGCGGGCGGCCTCGGCCTGGAGGTCGGGGATGATCTGCCCGGCCACCGGGTGCCGGAGCGCACGCGAGGTGACCTCGTACAGCAGACGCAGGTCGCCCTCCAGCGAACCGGTGTCCGGTGCGGGAAGCCCCTGGACCGCGATCGCCGAGACCAGGTCCAGCACGAGGTGCAGCTTGGAGCGCCAGCGCCGGTACACCGCGGTCTTGCCGACGCCCGCGCGGCGGGCGATCCCCTCGATGGACATCCTGGCGTAGCCGACGGACGCGAGCTCCTCGAAGACGGCGGCGCGGATCGCCTCGGTGACGTCCTCGCGCAGGACGGCCGCACCGGCGGGAGCCCGGCGGCGCCGGGGCTTTCCGGCGGCAGGCGCGGGCGTGGGGGCACTCGCGGCTGTATCGGCGTTCGTCGTCATACGGACCAGCATAGGGCGTTACGACGAGACGGTTGCGTTCCGACGTCGATTGGGCCTACTCTCGCGTTACGACGATACGGTCCCGTTCCGACGCAAGAAAACGGCAAGAAACGCCGTCGGAAACGCCACGGGACCGACCGCGCGCCCCCACCCCCCGAGCGAAAGCAACGGATGTGAGCCAGGTCCTCAACACACCGCCCCCGATGGCGTCGCCGGCCCCCGCCGAGGACGCCGCGGCCATCGCCGCCCGGTACGGCCTCAGCGTCAGCGGCGCGCGCCCGAGCCTGCCCGCGTACGTCCGCCAGCTGTGGGCACGGCGTCACTTCATCACCGCCTTCGCCACCGCCAAGCTCACCGCCCAGTACAGCCAGGCGAAGCTCGGCCAGGTCTGGCAGGTGGCGAACCCGCTGCTGAACGCGGCGGTCTACTACTTCATCTTCGGTGTGCTGCTCGGCACCAAGCACGGCGTGCCGGACTTCGTGCCGTTCCTGGTCACGGGCGTGTTCATCTGGACCTTCACCCAGAGCTCGATCATGGCGGGCACCCGGGCGATCTCCGGCAGCCTCGGCCTGGTCCGCGCCCTGCACTTCCCGCGTGCCGCGCTGCCGGTGTCGTACGCCATCCAGCAGCTCCAGCAGCTTCTGTTCTCGATGGCCGCGCTGGTCGTCATCCTGCTCTGCTTCGGCGTTCCGGTGAGCGCGTCGTGGCTGCTCGTCGTGCCCATCCTGACGCTTCAGTTCGTCTTCAACGCGGGCGTGGCGATGGTCATGGCCCGCATGGGCGCCAAGACCCCGGACATCGCGCAGCTCATGCCGTTCGTGCTGCGCACCTGGATGTACGTCTCCGGTGTCATGTGGAGCATCGCCTCCACGCTCAAGCACAGCCACATGCCGCACTGGGCGATGATCGCCCTGGAGAGCAACCCGGCCGCCGTCTACATCGACCTGACGCGCTACGCGCTGATCGACAGCTTCCACGCCCACCAGCTGCCGCATCACGTGTGGGCGCTGGCGATCGGCTGGGCCCTGGTCGCCGGAGTGGGCGGCTTCATCTACTTCTGGAAGGCCGAGGAGACGTACGGACGTGGCTGACATGGCTGACACCCTCACGCAGGACGAGCGGCCCCAGGTCGCGACCGGCGCCCCCGCCGAGGCGCTCGTCCCCACCGTCGTCGTCGACCACGTGGACATCGTCTACCGGGTCAACGGCACCGGCGCGGGCCGGGGCAGCGCCACCGCCGCGCTCAACCGCATGCTGCGGCGCCAGCAGACCGAGAAGGCCGCGGGCGTACGCAAGGTGCACGCCGTCAAGGACGTCTCCTTCACCGCCTACCGCGGCGAGGCCATCGGTCTGATCGGCACCAACGGCTCCGGCAAGTCCACGCTGCTCAAGGCGGTCGCGGGCCTGCTCCCGGTGGAGAACGGCAGGATCTACACCGACGGCCAGCCCTCGCTGCTCGGCGTGAACGCGGCCCTGATGAACGACCTGACGGGCGAGCGGAACGTCTACCTCGGCGGCCTCGCCATGGGCATGTCCCGCGAGCAGATCAAGGAGCGGTACCAGGAGATCGTCGACTTCTCGGGCATCAACGAGAAGGGCGACTTCATCACCCTGCCGATGCGGACCTACTCCTCCGGCATGGCGGCGCGGCTGCGGTTCTCCATCGCGGCGGCCAAGGACCACGACGTCCTGATGATCGACGAGGCCCTCGCCACCGGTGACCGCTCCTTCCAGAAGCGCTCCGAGGAGCGCATCCGCGAGCTGCGCAAGACAGCGGGCACGGTGTTCCTGGTCAGCCACAACAACAAGTCGATCCGCGACACCTGCGACCGCGTGCTGTGGCTGGAGCGCGGCGAACTGCGCATGGACGGCCCGACCGAGGACGTGCTCAAGGAGTACGAGAAGTTCACGGGCAAGTAGAGACGTGGGCACATGACAGAGGCGGAGCCGGTGACGGCTCCGCCTCTGGTCGTTTCCGGGCCCCGGCGCCCGCTCAGCGCTCCAGGAACGCGAACAGCTCCTCCCACCTGCGGACGACCTCGTCCGTGGTGAAGCGCTGGACGTTCACGCGCGCGGCCTCGCCCATGGAGTCGCGCAGCGCCTTGTCGGACATCAGCGTGTCCAGCCGGCGGGCCAGTTCACCGGTGTTGCCGAGGGTGGCCAGCAGGCCGTCCTCGCCGTCCCGGACGATCTCGTGGACACCGGGCGCGCAGTCGAAGGCGGCACACGGAAGGCCGGTGGCCATCGCCTCCATGAGCGCGAGCGGGAAGCCCTCGCCGCGTGAGGAGAGCACGAAGACCGAGCCGCCGCGCAGCGCGCCCGGCACATCGCTCGTCCGCCCCATCCAGTCGACCGAGTCGTCGAGCCCGAGGGCGGTGCACTGCTTCCGCAGCATCTCCTCGTCCTCGCCCGAGCCGTAGATCCGCAGCCGCCAGTCGGGGTGGAGCGGGGCGACCTCGGACCAGGCGTCGAGCAGCATGTCGATGCCCTTCTGGTCCGTCAGCCGGCCCACGCTGACGACGGCGTTCTCCGTACGCGGGGAGGCCACCGCGGGCATGAACGGAATCGGGTTCGGCATGAAGGACGCGTTGTCGAGACCCTGCCCGATCCACAGGTCGGCGTCCTCGCGGGTGAGCGCGAGCATCCGGTCGACGTCCTTGTAGTGCTTCAGGACCCGCCGGAAGCGGGAGGTCGCCCGGGAGTACTCGAAGGACTCGTGGCTCATCCCTATGACGGTCAGCCCGGTGGTGTCGGCGAGCTCCACCCATTCCATGGCCCACACCTGGGTGACGATCACGACGGCCCCGGGCCGCGCGGCCCGGAACAGCGCGGTCAGCTCGGCGGCCTTGTCCCGCATGCCGGCGGCCCGTTCGGCCCGCAGTCTGCGCTCGGCGATGTCGAGCCGCCCCCTGACTCCCCGCGCCGGTCCCACCCGCGGCGGGTGGACGTCGTACAACGTCGTGGTGGGGTACGGGAGTTCGCCCAGTTCCTGGGGAACGGCGGGCTCGGTGACGCCCACCACGTGCACGCGGTGGCCGCGCTCGGTGAAGAGCCGCGCCATCTGGTGCGACCAGGTGGTCACACCGCCCAGTTCGTCGACGCTGTTGGAGACGAAGAAGATGTCCCGCTGCCGGCCGGTCATCCGCGCCTCCACTGCCCGAAGAACTGGTCGACGACCCCGCGGGCCGCCGTCCCCTGGTCGTACTCGCCGAAGTCGGCGAGGAACTGCTCACGCCTGGGCGCGTACTTGACGGACTGCTCCTCCAGCGAGCCGAGCGCCGCGTGCAGTTCGTCCTCGGTCCGCATCACGGGTCCCGGCGCCCTCTCCAGCAGGTCGAAGTAGGTCCCGCGGTCCTCGTGCACGTACGCCTCGTAGTCGTACGCGAAGAAGAACATCGGACGGTCGAGCAGGGCGTAGTCGAACATCACGGACGAGTAGTCGGTGATCAGCCCGTCGGCGAGGGCGAGCAGCGGCGTCATGTCGTGGTGGGCCGTGACGTCGACGACCCGGCCGCGCACGGACGGCGGCAGCACCACGTGGTTCAGATAGTGGGAGCGGACCAGGAGGACGTAGCGGTCGCCGAAGGTGTCGGCGAAGCGCTCGACGTCGAAGGGCAGCTCGAACCGCTTCTGTCCGTTGCCGCGGGTGCGGAAGGTCGGCGCGTACAGCAGGATCTGCCGGTCCTCGGGAATGCCCAGTTCGGCCGCCAGCGCGCCGCGTTCGCGCGCCGCTCCGGTCTCCTCGCGCTGCCGGGCCCGCACGAGGGCGTCGTTGCGCGGGTATCCCACCCGCAGCAGGGTCCGTTCCTGGAGCCGGAACGCCCGGGCGAGGGTGCGCACATCGTGCTCGGAGCGGATGAGGAAGCGGTCGAACCGGTCGAGTGTCCGCTGCTGTTCGGCCTGCTCCTCACGCGACTTGAGCTTCCACTCGGCCTCGTCGAAGCCCATCCGCTTGAGCGCGGAACCGTGCCACGTCTGGATGTACGTGGTGTCGGGCCGCTTGGCGAGCTTCAGCGGGTAGCTCTGGTTGTCGACCCAGAACTCGGCCTGCGCGAGCGCCCTGAGATAGGGCAGGGACCAGCGGCGTACGAGGGTGGCGTCGTCGGGGAAGCCGGCCGGGCTGTCGCTGTAGGCCCAGACCGGCTCGAACTCCAGCCCCTGGCGGCGCATCTCCTCGTAGATCGCCCGGGGGCTGTCGCTGTACTGGCGGCCCAGGTGGCTCTCGAAGACGACGAGTCCCTTGCGGACGGGCAGCCGGCTGAACACCTCGTGGTAGAGGCGGATCTTGGTCTCGCCCGAGGTCAGTTCCTTGCGCAGCGAACGGGCCTTGCGGTAGCCGGTCTTGGCGAGCGTTCCGGCGCGGCCGTGCACACCGCGCTGCACGAGGACGTTCGCCTTCTTGTCGGGGACCAGCCGGAAGGAGAGGTGTCCGCGCGAGGAGACGACCGGCTCGATGCGGTCGGCGACCAGCCGCGTGAGCCGCGGCCGCACGGGCGACTGCCCCGCGGCCAGGCCGGGTTCGGCGGCGGTGAGCCGGGTGGTGGTGCGTACGCCGTCGACGTCCAGGTGGAGCCGTACGTCCCACACGGCGTCCACGATGCCCAGCGGCCGCACGGCCGCGAGGCCGACCGAGCCCTCCCAGTCGACCGTGTCCCCGGCGTGGCGGACGTCCGCCACGGGGAAGCGGAAGGTCTGGAAGCGCACTCCGGGGCGGCGGGCGTAGAACTCCAGTTCACCGGAGAGCCGCGCGCCGGCCGGGATCACTCCGAGCGGGTTGGTGATGCGCCCGGCGAGCCTGACGGTTCCGCCCGTGCTCTCGTACGAGGTCAGCGCGTTGCGCAGGAACATGCGGTCGACCGGCTTGACGTGGTGCCCGAGGTCGGTGACGTCCAGGACGTGCCGGCCGAAGGGGTCGTCGAGGTGCTCGGCGCACCAATAGACACGGCCGTCGCGTTCGACCAGCGGCGAGGAGATCTTGTCGCGGTTGGTGAGCGTGTCCACGGCGGGCAGCAGGTTGTCCCAGTCGCTCACCTGGAGGAGATAGGCGCAGATGGCGTGGATGGGTTCGGTCTCGTCGAAGGCGGCCCGGTCGATCGACTCCAGGTACTGCCGGGCGATCGCCGCGAACTCCTCGCGGAACGCGGCGTCGCGGAAGGGCAGTTCGCGCAGGTGCAGCACGAGGTCGTGCTTGAGGAACTTGACGTCCTTGGCGAACTTCAGGTCCAGGTGGCCCTTGTCCGCGAGGAGCCGGTCGACCCGGCGGTGGATCTCCATGCGGTGCGTGAAGTTGGCGATCTCGTCACGCCGGTTGCTGATGGACTTCGCCTCGGCCTTGTCGGCGACCCTCCAGTCGTACACCCGGTTGGGGATGAGGGTGATGCGGCGGGCGCCCGCGTACGCCTGGGCGGAGAAGAGCAGGTCCTCGTAGTGGATGCCGACCGGGAAGCGCAGGCCCTCGTCGAGCAGGAACTGCCTGCGGTAGCACTTGTTGGTCGACAGGGTGTCGTAGACCATCAGGTCGGGCAGTTCGGAGATCGACTCCAGGGTCCGGGTGCGCTCGTACAGCCACGGATACCACTTGACCTCCTTGCCGGTGCGCGAGTCGACGTGCACCCGCACGCACAGACCGGAGACCAGGTCGGCGCCGGTGGCCTCGGCGGCCTCCAGCATGTTGCGGCAGGCGTTGCGCTCCAGGACGTCGTCGCTGTCGAGGAAGAGCACGTAGGTGCCGCGGGCCTCGGCGATGCCGCGGTTGCGGGGAGCGCCGCAGCCTCCGCTGTTCTCGGGCAGCCGGAAGGCCCGGACCCGGCCGGGGTGGGCCGCCGCCAGTCCGCGCGCCACCTCGTACGAGCCGTCGGTGCTCCGGTCGTCGACGATGACGACCTCGACGTCGTGCAGCGTCTGGTCCAGCACGGAGCGCACGGCGGTGGGCAGCCGTGCGGCGTCGTTGTAGACGATGACGACCACGGAGACGGCGGGCCCGTCCGGCTCGGCCCCTGAGGGGGAGACGGCGGGCTCTGTTCCCTGTTCGGCCATCGCGCGAGGTTGATCCACATTCATCCTATTAATCGTAGACAGTGCACCCCGGTGTGGGGTGTTATCGGCTGTTCTTCGCGTGTTGGAAAACCCACGTCCGGTACACCACGAAGCGGAACGCCGAGGCCAGGACGATCGACAGCACCTTGGCGATGTTCGAGCCGAGGGGGCTGTCCATCCCGAGACCGTGGTAGCCGATGTAGAAGAGCAGGCTCTCCATGGCGACGCCGAGCCCGCTGAAGGCGAAGAAGAGGGCGATCTGGCGCGGGGTGCGCGAGGCCCGGTCCCGGTAGGCGAAGTAGCGGAAGCCGAGGTAGTTCGTCCCCATGGCGACACAGCTTGCGGCCACCGTGGCGGCCATCGGGGCCCACTTCAGGCCGTGCAGCGCCAGGTTGAAGAAGAGGATGTTGACGGCGACACCGCTGCCGCCGACGACGGAGAACCGGGCCACCTCCATGACGAGCCGGCCGACCTTGCGGTCCTTCGGCGCCTTCGGGGCTCTCTGGGGACCGATGACGGGTGGCGTCGCCACGGGGGCCCGCCTTTCGGTGAGGTGTACTGCCACGAGTCCGGAACCTCCGCAGGTGTACCTGTCGACAAAGCCGCCGGTCGGGCCGTCGGTCGAACCAACCTTAAGCTAAATGTCCTATTTACCAGGTATAGGTAAATTACGAGCCGGAGTTTCGCGAGAGACGGGCAAGAAAGACCCATCCGCCCCACGGGAAACGGGGGCGCCCCGGGTCGTGATGACCCGGGGCGCCCCCGTCCGCCTGCTTCCTGGGCCCTCACGCCCGGGATTCACCTGTGGATGACGCTTCCTAGGAATGCGTGCGCAGCAGTGTCCTCATCGTCCGCATCGCCACCGAGAGGTTGGCGAGGTCGAACGAGTCCGAGCCCTGGATCTCGTCCAGGGTGGTGCGGGCCCGTCCGAGGATCGCCGTGTTCTTCTCCCGCCAGGCGTCGAAGCGCTGCTCGGGAGTGGACGATCCGTCGCCCACCGCCAGGACGTCGGCGGTGAGCGCCGCGTGGGCCGCGTACAGGTCCTCGCGGATCGACGCGCGGGCCATGGACTGCCAGCGGTCCGCACGCGGCAGCTCGATGATGCGGTCCATGAGCTGGGTGATGCCGAGACGGTCGGCGAGGTCGTAGTAGACCTCGGCGACGGCCATCGGGTCCCGGCCCATGCGGTCGGCCACCGAGACGATGTCCAGCGCCGGGAAGGCGGACGAGAACCCGGCCACGCGGGTGGCGAGCTCGTCCGGCACACCGGCGTCCGACAGCTCGTCGTAGATCTGCTGGTACCACTCCAGGTCCGCGCCGCGGACCAGCTTGGGCAGCTCCGACCAGACCTGCTCGACACCGTCGGTGAAGAAGCCGATCGTCTCGGCGAGCTGGAGCGGCTGCGGCCGGTTGTTGAGCAGCCAGCGCGTACCGCGCTCGACGAGCCGGCGCGAGTGCAGCCGGATCCGGGTCTGCACATCGGCGGCGACGACATTGTCGAGCGCCTCCACCGCGTCCCACACCGCGCTGGAGTTGAAGATCGCGCGGGCCGCGGTCTGCGCCCTGACGATCTCCTCGAGCGAGGCACCCGTCTCCTCGCGCAGACGGTGCAGGAAGCTCGTACCGCCCGTGTTGACCGTGTCGTTGACCAGGACGGTCGTCACGATCTCACGGCTCAGCGCGTGCCCCTCGATCTGCTCGCGGAACTGGTCGCGCAGCGCCGTCGGGAAGTACGCGAGCAGCAGGCTGTGCAGATACGGGTCGTCGGGCAGCGAGGTGGCGAGCAGCTCGACGGAGACCGTGATCTTCGTGTACGCGAGCAGGACGGCCGTCTCCGGACCGGTCAGACCCTGGCCGGCGTTGAGCCGCTCGCGGATCTGCCGCTCGGTGGGCAGGAACTCCAGGGCCCGGTCGAGGTGCCCCTCGCGGACCAGGTGGCGCAGGAAGCGCTGCTGGGCGTGGAGCATGCTCGGGGACTGGGCCAGCGCGTTGGAGATCGCCACGTTCTGCGCGTAGTTGTTGCGCAGCACCAGGGCGCCGACCTCGTCGGTCATCTCGGCGAGCAGCTTGTTGCGCTGCTTGACGGTCAGGTCGCCGTTGGCCACCACCGCGTTGAGCAGGATCTTGATGTTCACCTCGTGGTCGGAGGTGTCCACACCGGCGCTGTTGTCGATGGCGTCCGTGTTGATCCTGCCGCCGTGCTGGGCGAACTCGATCCGGCCGAGCTGGGTCAGACCCAGGTTGCCGCCCTCGCCGACGACCTTGACCCGCAGGTCGGCGCCGTCGACACGGATCGCGTCGTTGGCCTTGTCGCCGACCTCGGCGTTCGACTCGGCGGACGACTTCACGTACGTGCCGATGCCGCCGTTCCACAGCAGGTCGACGGGCGCCTGGAGGATCGCGCGCATCAGGTCGGCCGGCGTCATCTTCGCGACGTTCGACTCGATGCCGAGCACCTCGCGGATGTGCGCGTTGACCGGGATGGCCTTGGCGCTGCGCGGGAAGACGCCGCCACCGGCCGAGATCAGCTCGGTGTCGTAGTCGGCCCACGAGGAGCGCGGCAGCTCGAAGAGACGGCGGCGCTCGGCGTACGAGGTGGCCGCGTCCGGGGTCGGGTCGATGAAGATGTGCCGGTGGTCGAACGCGGCGACCAGCCGGATGTGCTCGGAGAGCAGCATGCCGTTGCCGAACACGTCGCCGGACATGTCGCCGACGCCGACCACGGTGAAGTCCTGCGTCTGGGTGTTGACGCCGAGCTCCCGGAAGTGCCGCTTCACGGACTCCCAGGCACCGCGGGCGGTGATGCCCATCTTCTTGTGGTCGTATCCGGCGGAGCCGCCGGAGGCGAACGCGTCGCCGAGCCAGAAGTCGTACGACTGGGCGACCTCGTTGGCGATGTCCGAGAACGTCGCCGTGCCCTTGTCCGCGGCGACCACGAGGTACGTGTCGTCCTCGTCGTGCCGGACGACGTCGGCGGGCGGGACGATCTCGCCGGCCACCATGTTGTCGGTGATGTCGAGCAGCGCGGAGATGAAGGTCCGGTAGCTGCGGATGCCCTCGGCCAGCCACGCGTCGCGGTCCGCGGACGGGTCGGGCAGCTGCTTGGCGACGAAGCCGCCCTTGGCGCCGACCGGCACGATGACGGTGTTCTTGACCATCTGCGCCTTGACCAGGCCGAGGATCTCCGTGCGGAAGTCCTCACGGCGGTCGGACCAGCGCAGACCACCGCGGGCGACCTTGCCGAAGCGCAGGTGCACGCCCTCGACGCGGGGCGAGTACACCCAGATCTCGAACGCCGGGCGCGGCGCCGGGAGGTCCGGGATGGCCGTCGGGTCGAACTTCATGGAGACGTACTCGTGCGGCGTGCCGTCGGCCGCCTGCTGGAAGAAGTTCGTCCGCAGGGTCGCCTTGATCAGGTGGAGGAAGGACCGCAGGATCCGGTCCTCGTCCAGCGAGGCGACCTGGTCCAGGGCCGCGTCCAGCTCCTCGAGCAGCGCGTCGGTCAGCTCGACGCCGGCGCGCTGGCGCTCCGGCGACATCCGCGCCTCGAACAGCGAGACGAGCAGCCGGGTGGTGTGGACGTTGTTGCGGAGGGTGTCCTCCATGTAGTCCTGGCTGAACGTGGAGCCGGCCTGGCGCAGGTACTTCGCGTAGGCGCGCAGCACCATCGACTGCCGCCAGTTGAGGCCGGCGCTCAGCACGAGGGCGTTGAAGCCGTCGTTCTCGGCCTGGCCGGTCCAGGTGGCGGCGAAGGCCTCCTGGAACCGCTCGCGGCCGTCGTCGCCGAGGTAGTCGCCGTTGCCGTTGAGGGACTTGGGCAGACGCAGCCCGAAGTCGTAGATCCACGCCGTCGTACGGTCCGAGCAGCGCAGTTCGTACGGCCGCTCGTCGGTGACCTCGACGCCCATGCGGTTCAGGGCGGGCAGGACCGCGGAGAGCGAGACCTGCTCGCCGGTGCGGTAGATCTTGAAACGGCGCTCGCCGGGCGCCGCGCCCACCGGCTCGTACAGGCTGAGCGCGAAGTCCTTGCTGGGCTCCTTGCCGAGTGCCTGGAGGTGGACCAGGTCGGCGACGGCGGAGCGCGGGGAGTGGTCGGCCTTGTAGCCCTCGGGGAAGGCGTTGCCGTAGCGGCGCAGCAGCTCGGCGGCGCGCTCCTCGCCGCACTCGGCGGTCAGCGCCTCCGCGAAGCCGTCGGCCCAGGAGCGGGCGGCCTCGACGAGACGCGCCTCGATGCGCTCCTTGTCGGAGTCGGACAGCTGCGGCAGCTCGGTGCCCGGCTCGACCCGGACCACGAAGTGCAGCCGGGACAGGATCGACTCGGTGTTCCAGGCCGTGAAGTCGACGCTGGTGCCGTTGAGCTCTTCCTTGAGGATGTCGATGATCCGCAGACGCACACCGGTGGTGTAGCGGTCGCGCGGGAGGTAGACGAGGGCCGAGTAGTAGCGGCCGTACTCGTCCTGGCGCAGGTAGAGCCGCAGCCGGCGGCGCTCCTGGAGGTACAGGACGGACGTGACGATCGCCCGGAGCTCGTCGGCGGGGGTCTGGAACAGCTCGTCGCGCGGGTACGTCTCCAGGATCTGGAGCAGGTCGCGGCCGTCGTGGCTGTTGGGCGAGAACCCGGCGCCGCGCAGGACCTCGTCGACCTTGCGGCGGACGACGGGCACCCGGCGCACGGACTCGGTGTACGCGGCGGAGGAGAACAGGCCCAGGAAGCGGCGCTCCCCGACGACCTCGCCGTTCTCGTCGAACTTCTTGACGCCGACGTAGTCCAGGTACGAGGGCCGGTGCACGGTGGCGCGGCTGTTCGCCTTGGTGAGGACCAGCAGCTTGTGCTCGCGGGCCTTGGCGCGGGCGTCCGCGGGCAGCCGCTCGAAGGACGGGCTGACCGGGTGGCTGTCCTCGCCGTGCTGCGGGTCGGAGCGCAGGATGCCGAGCCCGGTGCCGGGGACGGCGGCCAGCGAGTCGTCCTCGCGCAGCTGGTACTCGCGGTAGCCGAGGAAGGTGAAGTGGTCGCCGGAGAGCCAGCGCAGCAGCTCGCGGGCCTCCTCGACCTCCTGGTCGCGCAGATCGTCGGCGGTCGGCTCCTTGGGGAGCTCCTCGGCGATCCGCAGCGCCGCGTCGCGCATCTTCTCCCAGTCCTCGACGGCCTCACGGACGTCGGACAGGACGCGCAGCAGGTCCGCGGTGATCTGCTTCAGGTCGGCACGGTCGGTCTCACGGTCGATCTCGACGTGGATCCACGACTCGACGTGCGCGTCGTGCGGCAGGTCCTCGGCGGAGGGCCGCGTGGGCAGCACCTCGATGAGCTTGCCGGTGAGGTCGCGCCGGACGACGAACTGCGGATGGATGACGACGTGGATGCCCCGGCCCTGGCGGGACAGCTCGTTGGTCACCGAGTCGACGAGGAAGGGCATGTCGTCCGTGACGACCTCGACGACGGAGTGGCTGCATGTCCAGCCGTTCTCCTCGACGGTCGGCGTGTGCACACGCACGTTCGCCGTGCCCTGCGGCCGCATCTCGGCCAGTCTGTAGTGGGAGAAGGCCGCTCCGAAGACGTCGACCGGGTCGCGGTCGGTGAGGTCCTCCGGGGCCGTGTGCAGGTAGTAGCGCTGGAGGAACGCGAGCACGGTGTCCCGGTCGGGGGTGCCCTCGCCCGTCGTCCCAGTCGGTAGGTGCCCCCCGACCGGGCTGTTCTCAGCTACCCGGGCAGCCCTCTCGAGCAGCTCGGCCTTGGCTTCGTCCAGCTTGGTCTGCATTGTCCTCTGGCTCCTGTCGCGCGCCGTTGCGTGACGTTGAAGGAAATACGGTCTCGTGACTTCCGACGTGACGCCGCGACGCGGGGTGTCCGGTCCGGTTCGACGCTATGCCGGAGGGTGAGATGGGCGGAGGGGTATCGGTCAATCCGGAGGCCCCCGGAGTCAGTGGCGCCGCTCTGGGCGACGTCCGTTCCCCGGGTGATGTCGCCGTACGGACCGCGTCGCCGCGTGCGCTCGCCGTGTTTCCGCTCGCGCGTACGGCCGTCGCCATGATCCCGTTCCGCCCGTGAAGATCAGCGATTGACGCCCGGTCACGGATGTCGTCCGTGCGCTCCGGGCGCGGGGCAGGGGCGACGATGCCCCCGCGAGATATCGCGCTGATCACGCCACCAGGCTATCGCCCCCGACCGGGGGGTCGTCATGAGCCGTATGTGTACAAAACCGGGGGTGGAACTTTGACACTATGCACAGGGACGAATGGGGCGACGGCATGCAGTGCGGGCCGACGCCGCGTTACCTTCGTCGTACGGGCGGTGTTCTGCCCCCTGGCAGACGCCTCGCCCGGAGGCAGGTTGACCGGGACGGCGAAACGCGCAAGGACGGCCGACGGGAGCGCAGCACCATGGCAGCGAAGATCCTCATTGTCACCGGCGACGCGGCGGAGTCGCTGGAAGTCCTCTATCCCTACCAACGCCTGCGCGAGGAGGGCTACGAGGTCCACATCGCGGCGCCCTCCCGCAAGAAGCTCCAGTTCGTGGTCCACGACTTCGAGCCCGGCTTCGACACGTACACGGAGAAGCCCGGCTACACCTGGCCCGCGGACCTCGCGTTCTCGGAGGTCGACCCCGGCGCGTACGTCGCCCTGGTCATCCCCGGCGGACGTGCCCCGGAGTACCTCCGCAACGACCTCGAACTCCGCAAGATCCTGAAGTCCTTCTTCGACGCGGACAAGCCGGTGGCCCAGATCTGCCACGGCCCCCTGCTGACGGCCGCCGTCGACAGCCTGAGCGGCCGCCGCGTCACGGCCTACCCGGCGCTTGAACTCGACATGCAGGCGGCGGGCGCGACCTTCCAGGACGCGGAGGCCGTCGTCGACGGCACCCTGGTCTCCTCCCGCGCCTGGCCGGACGACTCCGCCTGGATGCGCGAGTTCCTCAAGGTGCTGCGCTCGAAGGCCCCGGTGGGCTGACGGGCGCGGGCGTCACGGGGGTGCTGGCGCTGGCGTCCCGGGGGTGCGGGCGCGGGCGTCACTGGGTGCTGGCGCGGGCGTCCCGGGGGGTGCGGGCGTGGGCGTCCCGGGGATTGCTGGCACCGGTGTCCCGGGGGTGCGGGCACCGGCGTCCCGAGGTCGGGGGCGTCCCGGGGGTCGGGGTGCCGCCGCGCCGCCAGGACTTCGCCGGGCAGCCGGCGGAGTCCTCAGGCGGCCAGTCTTCCGGCTTCCTCGACGGCTTCCTCCAGGCTGTCCACCACGGGAACACCGGCCTCCTCCAGGCTGGCGCGGCTGTGGGAACCCCCGGTGTAGAGGACGGCACCGGCGCCGACGTGGCGGGCGGCCGTCGCGTCGTCCACCGCGTCCCCGATCACCACCACCCGGGCCGGTTCGACGGCCCCGAGTGCACCGAGGTGGCGCACCATGTGCTCGGCCTTGCTGCCGCCGGAGGGCCCGGTGCGCCCGTCGACCCGCAGGAAGTGCGGCTCGATCCCGAAGTCCCGCACCAGCGGGACCAGGTCCTCGTGGCCGTACATGCTCAGCAGGGACTGGCTGCGGCCCGCCGCCACCCACCCGGCCAGCAGCGCGGGCACCCCGGCGGTGAGGCCGCACGCCCTGCGGTGCTCGGCGTAGTACCGGTGGAAGGTGTCGTCCATGACCTGCCACTCGGCCTGCGTGGGCAGCCGGCCCATCAGCCGCTCGTAGAACCTGGGCACGGGCACGCAGTACATCGCCCGATAGCGCTCCAGGGTGATCGGCTCAAGACCCAGCTCCGCGAAGGCCGCGTTCGTCGCCCCGATGATCGCGTCATTGTCGTGGAACAGCGTGCCGTTCCAGTCCCACACAATGTGCGCGTTTCCTTGCTTCCCCATACAAGAAAACGTACCCGCCGCCACTGACAACACGACGTCGAGGGCGGGGGCGATGGCGGTGGATGCAGCGCGGCGGTGGCACGGCGGTGGCTGCGGCGCGGCGGCGGCTGCGGCTGCGGCTGCGGCTGGGCGACTACTCCCCGAGTCCGACCAGACCCGGGATCTCCTGCGTGGCGAACCACAGCAGCTCGTGGTCCTCGGCACCGTCGACCACGAACTGGGCGTCGTCGTCCCCGGTGTCCGCCGCACCGAGGGCGGCCGCGGCCTCGGTCACGTCCTTCTCCGCGTCCACCGCGTCGACATGCACGGCGGCCGCCTTCGCCAGGGTCACGTCCTGGGAGACCCGCACCTCGCCGAGCGCCGCGGGATCGAGCCCCCGGTCGGGGTCGGCGGCCGCGGCCCGGTCCGGAACGTCGACCGCGACGACGACCCGGCGGCGCACGGCCCCCGTGTCGGCCGCCAGGAGCCGCAGCGAGGCCAGCGCGGCACGGCTCAGCGCCGCGTACTCCAGCTCCTCGATGTCGTCGGAGAGGTACCACTCGCGCAGGGCGGGCGTGACCGCGTACGCGGTGAACGGACCCGTCTCCAGCTCTCCCGTCTTGTACGCCTCGGCGAGACCGGAGAGGGTCAGGGGGACGTAGACGCGCATGGCTGGCCGCTTTCGTAGTCGGGGCTCCGAGGCGCGCACGGTCCGGGCACCTCCGTTTCCCGGGAGGGCGGTCCCGCGCCACCGGGAGGGCCTTCAGGATACGTGCGGGCGTCCCCTTTCGAGGTCCCGGCCGCACCCTCCGTCGCGTCCACCTCACGCCCGCGATTCACCCGGTGCTCCCCTGTGGCGCCATGGGCTCCGCCCCTCCGGGCCATCCTGATAGGTGAACTCTCCAGCCGTCGCGACGCGCGCCCGGCGTCCTTGCGCGGTCCCCTTCCCGGCTCGTACAAGATCCCCGACACGAAAGTTACCGACCGGTATCACCGGTCAGGACCGACGAGCGGGGACGACGCATGAACAAGGTGATGACCAGGACCGGCCGCCACCCGGGCACCCGCCCGCCGGGCCGCCGGGACTCCCGCCGCCCCGGCGGCGCCCCGCCCCGCGCCCCGGGCACCCCTTCTAGGAGCCCCGGCGGCGGCCCGCCGCGTGCCGCGACCGCCGTCCCGGCGCCGGGGCGCCCGGGCGAGGCCCGTGCACTGGCCACGGCGTCCCCCGAGGGGGTGCGGCGTCCCGCACCGCAGCCGCGCCCCACCGATGTCTTCGCCGAGCGCCTGCTGGCCGTGCTGAGCGGCGCCCGGCCCGTCCACTGCATGCTGCGCCACACCGCGGGCCGGGCCTACGACGAACTGGTCCGGCTCGCCGAACGCGGCCCCCTTCGCACCCGCGGCCCCCGCCCCGTCGTCCGGGACATCGGCTACTACGTCGCCCGCCCGGACGCCGTCGAGGCCTTCGCCCGCATCGGCGCCGGCGACCAGCTCCGCGCCATGGCCTTCCGCCTGGAACAGGGCCCCGACCTCCGCTGGCGCTGTACAGCGATCGAACTCGGCATCCCCCACACCCCGACGGTCACGACCTGACCGAGCCCGAACCGCGACGCGGGGCCGGAGGACGGGGCCGGAGGACGGGGCCGGAGGCTGGAACCGGGGTGAGAGCCGGTGCCGCGGCGCGGGAACGCGGGAGGGGCCGGACACCCGGTGTCCGGCCCCTCCTGTGTCAGTGGTCGCGCGCGGCGGCAATGGCCCGCCGCCCGCGACATTCACTCACTTCTTGCGGCGACGCACGCCACCCTTCTGCTGCTTGCGGCGCTCCGCGCGGGTGAGGCCGTCGGCCTCGGACCGCACGGGCTCGTCGCTGGCGAAGTCGCCCTCGATGATGCCGCCCTCTCCGTCCACGGTCGGCGCGGAGAAGTGCAGCCGGTCCGGCCGCTGCGGGGCGTCGAGGCCCTTGGCGCGGATCTCGGGGCGCACCCCGCCCGCGGGGACCGCCTCCTGCTTGGCCAGGGACGGCGCGGAGTCCTCGACCAGGACCTCCTCGACCTGCTGCTCGACCTGGACCTCCAGGTTGAACAGGTAGCCGACGGACTCCTCCTTGATGCCGTCCATCATGGCGCTGAACATGTCGAAGCCCTCGCGCTGGTACTCGACCAGCGGGTCCTTCTGGGCCATCGCACGCAGGCCGATGCCCTCCTGGAGATAGTCCATCTCGTAGAGGTGCTCACGCCACTTGCGGTCCAGGACCGACAGCACGACCCGTCGCTCCAGCTCACGCATGATCTCGGAGCCCAGCTGCTCCTCGCGCGCCGCGTACTGGTCGTGGATGTCGTCCTTGATGGACTCGGAGATGAACTCGGCGGTCAGACCGGCACGGTCGCCGGCCTCCTCCTCCATCTCCTCGACGGTGACCTTCACCGGGTAGAGCTGCCGGAAGGCGCCCCACAGCCGGTCGAGGTCCCACTCCTCGGCGAAGCCCTCGGCGGTCTCGGCCGAGATGTAGGCGTCGATGGTGTCGTCCATGAAGTGCCGGATCTGGTCCTGGAGGTCCTCGCCCTCCAGGACGCGGCGGCGCTCGCCGTAGATGACCTCGCGCTGCCGGTTGAGCACCTCGTCGTACTTCAGGACGTTCTTGCGGGTCTCGAAGTTCTGCTGCTCGACCTGCGACTGCGCGGACGCGATCGCGCGGGTGACCATCTTGTTCTCGATCGGCACGTCGTCCGGGACGTTCGCCATCGACATCACGCGCTCGACCATCTGCGCCTTGAACAGACGCATCAGGTCATCGCCCAGCGAGAGGTAGAACCGGGACTCGCCCGGGTCGCCCTGACGGCCGGAACGACCGCGCAGCTGGTTGTCGATGCGCCGCGACTCGTGGCGCTCGGTGCCGAGGACGTAGAGACCGCCGAGGTCCTTGACCTCCTCGTTCTCCGCGCGGACGGCCTGCTCGGCCTTCTCCAGGGCGGCGGGCAGGGCGTGCGCCCACTCCTCGATGTGCTCCTCGGGGTCGAGGCCGCGCTGACGCAGCTCCGCCTCGGCGAGGTCCTCGGGGTTGCCGCCGAGCTTGATGTCCGTACCACGGCCGGCCATGTTGGTGGCCACGGTCACGGCGCCCCTGCGGCCGGCCTGGGCGACGATCGTCGCCTCCCGGTCGTGCTGCTTGGCGTTCAGCACCTCGTGCTGGACACCGCGCTTGGAGAGCTGCTGCGAGAGGTACTCGGACTTCTCGACCGACGTCGTGCCGACGAGGATCGGCTGGCCCTTCTCGTGCTTCTCGACGATGTCGTCGACGACCGCCTCGAACTTCGCGACCTCGGTGCGGTAGATGAGGTCGGACTGGTCCTTGCGGACCATGGGCCGGTTGGTCGGGATCGGGACGACACCGAGCTTGTAGATCTGGTGGAACTCGGCGGCCTCGGTCATGGCCGTACCGGTCATGCCGGACAGACCGGGGAGCTCCTTGCCGCTGTGGTCGTGGCGCTTGTAGAGGCGGAAGAAGTTCTGGAGGGTGATCGTGGCGAGCGTCTGGTTCTCGTCCTTGATGTCCACCCCTTCCTTCGCCTCGATCGCCTGGTGCATGCCCTCGTTGTAGCGGCGGCCGGCGAGGATACGGCCGGTGTGCTCGTCGACGATCATGACTTCGCCGTCGATGACGACGTAGTCCTTGTCCTTCTTGAACAGTTCCTTGGCCTTGATGGCGTTGTTCAGGTAACCGACGAGCGGGGTGTTCACCGACTCGTAGAGGTTGTCGATGCCCAGCCAGTCCTCGACCTTGGCGACGCCGGGCTCGTGGATGGCGACGGTGCGCTTCTTCTCGTCGACCTCGTAGTCGCCGGTCTCCTCGATGCCCTTCAGGGTGTTGCCGGCCTCGCCCTTCTTCAGGCGGGTGACCAGCTTGGCGAAGTCGCCGTACCACTTGGTGGCCTGGTCGGCCGGGCCGGAGATGATCAGCGGCGTACGGGCCTCGTCGACGAGGATGGAGTCGACCTCGTCGACGATCGCGAAGTTGTGGCCGCGCTGGACGAGCTCGTCCTGGGACCACGCCATGTTGTCGCGCAGGTAGTCGAAGCCGAACTCGTTGTTCGTGCCGTACGTGATGTCGCACGCGTACTGCTCGCGGCGCTGGGCCGGAGTCATGTTCGCGAGGATGCAGCCGACCTCGAGACCGAGGAACTTGTGGACGCGGCCCATCATTTCGGAGTCGCGCTCGGCCAGGTAGTCGTTGACCGTGATGAGGTGGACGCCTGCTCCGGAGAGGGCGTTCAGATAAGCGGGCAGCGTGCCGACGAGGGTCTTGCCCTCACCGGTCTTCATCTCCGCGACATAGCCGAGGTGGAGCGCCGCTCCACCCATGATCTGCACGTCGTAGTGACGCTGGCCAAGAGCGCGCTTGGCCCCTTCGCGGACGGTGGCGAAGGCCTCGGGCATCAGGTCGTCGAGGGTCTCGCCGTCGGCGTACCGCTGCTTGTACTCATCGGTGAGGGCCCTCAGCTCGGCGTCGGAGAGGTCGACGAAGTCCTCTTCGATGGAGTTGACCTGGTCCGCGATGCGGTGCAGTTTGCGCAGGATCTTGCCTTCGCCTGCACGCATGATCTTCGAGAGGACGGACACGGGGGTTTGTCTCCTTGCCGGTCGGGCCTGGGACGGTCGGTTTCAATGACAGTTTCAAATCACAGCTTGAGCAACGGCCATCGTAAGCGAGGACCACACCGCGCCGGGAGGTCTGCCGGGGACAGCCACAAGGACAACGGACAGGGGTTGCCGAAGGTGCCGCGTTCGCACAGCGAAAAGTAGCGAACCGGTCACTCAGGGCAAAGGAATGGCGTCCTTCCGCATGCCCGAGCAGAATCGGCCGATGGACCCCGTCACGCTGACCACCGACCGTCTCGTCCTGCGCGCCGTCGGTGTGGACGACACCGACGCCGTCTTCGAGGCCGCCCAGGATCCCGAAGTCCAGCGCTGGACCACGATCCCGTCGCCCTATCTGCGCGAGCACGCGTCGGGCTTCACGGACCAGATGGTGCCCGAGGGCTGGGCGGACGGCTCGGCCTTCGCCTTCGGCGTCTTCCTTCCCTCCGGCGAACTGGTGGGCATGCTCGCCATCACCATGCGCTCCCTGGGCGTCGGCGAGGTCGGCTACTGGGCGACGAAGGAGCACCGCGGCAACGGCTACATCACCGAGGCCACCGTCGCCGTCTCCCGCTGGGCCTTCACCGATCTGTCCATCGACCGCGTCGAGTGGCGTGCCGAGGTCGGCAACGCCGGCTCCCGCGCGGTCGCCGAACGCGCCGGCTTCACCATCGAGGGGACCCTGCGCTCCGCGATCAACAACAAGGGCGTACGCAGGGACTGCTGGGTGGGCTCACTGCTTCCCTCCGACCTGGGTCTCCCGTCGACGGCGCCCTATCTTCCGGCCAGATGAACGGCGCGGCGGCTCCCGGCACCCGATCCCGCACCGGCTCCCGGGGTCGGTCCGTCCCCGGCGCCGCCGCGTTCCGTCCGCGGGCGAACCTGTTCCGTCCACAGGTGCTTCGGCTCCGTCCACAGGCGTCCCGGTTGTCAGTGCGACCGCCTAACGTGTGGGCATGACGAGTCTCCCGCGTCCCACCACCGAACTCTCCGCGGACGAAGCACGCCGCATCGCTCTGCGGGCGCAGGGTTTCCTGGGCGCCCCGGACCGCAGGGCCGGCGTCCGCGGAGTCCTGCGTCACCTCGGCGCGGTCCAGCTCGACACGATCTCCGTCCTCGCCCGCTCCCACGAACTGATCCCGTACGCCCGGCTCGGCGCCGTCGGCCGCAAGACCGTGGAGCAGGCCTACTGGACCTCCGCTCCGCCCGCCGACACACCCCCGGCGCCGCACGCGTTCGAGTACTGGTCCCACGCGGCCTGCATCCTGCCCGTGGAGGAGTGGCCCCACTTCGCGTTCCGCCGCCGCGCCTACCGCGCCCGCCCGCACTGGAACCACGACCTCCCCGACGGCGCCTACGACCAGGTCGTCAAGCAGCTGCGCGCCGAAGGACCCCTCACGGCAACGGACTTGGGCGGGGCGAAGAAGACCAGCGAGTGGTGGGACTGGTCGGGCACGAAGGTCGCCGTCGAACGCGCGCTGATGTACGGCGAGGTGGTGTGCGTGGAGCGGCGCGGCTGGAAGCGGGTCTACGACCTCGCCGAACGCGCGATCCCGAAGCCGCTGCTGCACGACGAGCTGGACGACCGGGAGTGCGTGCGCCGTCTCGTCCGCCTGGCCGGACAGTCCCTCGGCGTCGGCACCCGCGCGGACATCGCCGACTACCACCGCCTCAGGCTGGAACAGGTCGACGCGGTGATCGCGGACTCGGGCCTGGTCGCCGTCACGGTGGAGGGCTGGGGCAGGACCGCGGCCGGGAAGGGCGGCGCCGGAAGACCGGCCGGAGACGCGTGGGCGGACCCGGCGGCGCTGGAGACGGTCCCGCGCGGCCGTCACCGTACGACGCTGCTGTCGCCGTTCGACTCCCTCATCTGGGAGCGTGCGCGTACCGAGCGGATCTTCGATTTCACGCACCGCCTGGAGGCGTACACACCCAAGCCGAAGCGGGTCCACGGCTACTTCGCGATGCCGGTCCTCGCCGGAGGCCGGCTGGTCGGCCGGGTCGACCCGGCCCGGGAGGGCCGCACGCTGGTCGCGAGGCAGGTCACCCTGGACGGCGCGAAGGCGGTCCCGGCGGTGGCACAGGCCCTGGTGGAGGCCGCGAGCTGGGTGGACTGCACGGACGTACGGGTCGAGCGGGTGGACTCGCCCGACCTGCGCGAACCGCTGGCCGCCGAGCTGGCCCGCGTCCTCGGGTGATGCCCGGCGGGACCTCGCGGCGCCCTGGAACGGCGTCCCGCGCCACCGAGCGTCGCGCCGCCGGCTAGCGGATCTCGAGGATCTTCTCCCGCATCGCGTAGACCACGGCCTCCATCCTGGAGTGCAGTTGCAGCTTCTCCAGGATGTTGCGCACGTGGTTCTTCACGGTGTTCTCGGAGATGAACAGCTCTTTGGCGATGTCGCGGTTGTTCATTCCCGTGGCCACCAGCTTGAGGACCTCCAGCTCACGGTCGGTGAGCCGCGGCGCGGGCACCAGCCTGCGCTCGTCCGTGCGCTGGATCATCGACTTGAACTCGGTGAGGAGTTTCGAGGCCATCGACGGACTGATCTGCGACTGCCCGTCGGCGACCGCGCGGATGGCCGTGGCCACCTCGTCCGTGGAGATCTCCTTGAGGAGATACCCGGTCGCCCCCGCCTTGATGGCGTCGTAGAGGTCGGCCTCCTCGTCGCTGATCGTCAGCATGATGATCTTCGCACTGGGGGCCACCTCCTTGATGGAGGTGCATGCCTCGATACCGCCGCGCTTGGGCATCCGGACGTCCATCAGCACGATGTCGGGCAGCAGGTCGGCGGCCTTGTCGACCGCCTCCGCCCCGTCCCCCGCCTCACCGACGACCTGGATGTCCTCCTCGGCCGCGAGCACGATCTCAAGACCGCGGCGAAAGAGAGCGTGGTCGTCGACGACGAGGACCCTGATGGGTTCCTGGCGAGAGGACTCCCCGTCCAGGCCGGAGGCGACGACTCGGTCGTCGGCATCACGGGCACGCATCGGTCCGAAGCTGTCCGCCATCGTTCCTCCCCCTGAAGGCCGTGGCCTGTGTTTCCGTGGCATAGCCAACCCAAGGCAACGACCCACCGGTTGGGCCGGTGCGGCCATGATTCCACGTCCGGACGGCGGCGGGGTGACGGAGAGGGACGTGAAGTGGTCGCACACCGGTGCCCCTGGGGGCGCACTCGCGCTCCAGGGGCACCGGCTCAGCCGTCACAGGGGACGGTCAGCCGCCGAGCGCGCCACCCGGCGCGTCCGCCCCGCCCTGGGTGACCATCGGGTCCGTGCTGAGGTGGATGACTCCGTAGTCGTACGCGTGGCGCCGGTAGACGACGCTGGGCTCCTTCGTCTCGGAGTCGACGAAGAGGTAGAAGTCGTGCCCGACCAGCTCCATTTCGTAGAGCGCCTGGTCGAGCGTCATCGGTGCGGCCACGTGGGTCTTCTCGCGGACGACACAGGGGCCTTCGCCCATGATCTCGAGAGAACCGATCTTCTTGGTGGGCACGGCGTCCGGCTCCTCGTCACGGACGACGTCACCGCTGCCGTTCAGGGTCGCGGCACCCGGGACGACGTCGGCGACCTCAGCCGCCGAGAGCCTGCCGTTCCCACGACGGGTGTAGCGCTTGTCGTGCTGCTTGCGCAGCCGGGCCTCGAGCTTGTCCGCGGCCAGGTCGAGTGCTGCATACGCGTCGCTTGCCGCTGCCTCCGCCCGGATCACCGGCCCGCGGGAGTGGAGCGTGATCTCCACCCGGTCACTGCGGTCGGCCTGTCGGGGGTTGGGCTCCTTGGACACCTCGACGTCGAGGCTGATCACCTTGCCATCGAGCTTCTGGATCTTCTCCAGCTTCAGCTTCTCGGCCACGTGCTTGCGGAACCGCTCGGGCACCTCGGTCTTGCGGCCCTTGACGACGATGTCCACGCAGAACTCCGTTCCCGGATAGCCCCGCTCCACAAGCGGAGCATCTCCCTTTTGCACCAGGCTCCGGTGAGCCCCGGAACCTCGGACTCGGTGACTTTCACCTCCTCCTCCCCCAAGGACAAGATCTCCACCCCACCGATGCGGGTGATTGCCGGAAAGTCACGCTTCGGCAGTCGGATGCGCGAGGTACGGCCTGCGCCATTGCCTCACAACCGAACATATCTCGCCCGGACGGATGTCGTCACCCTCTACTGATACGTACCTCCGTTCAGGTGAATTGACCCTCTCGTTACCTGCAACGATGCAAGTTCTCGGTCAGTTCCGGTTTATTTCGAAGGCGTCCGGCGGCGCCGCGATCACCGCCGCGCCGACGGTGTCACCACTCGCCCCTCCGGCCTGCTCCCTACCCGCGATTCGCCGGTACACCTCCGCACTCTCCGTCCTCTCACCCGTCCATCGCAGCGCCCGCGCACCCGACTGCGCCGTCCGCACCGCGCGCGCCGCCTCCGCCAGTGACGCCCCCGTCGTCATCAGGTCGTCCACCAGCACGACCCTCCCGCCTTCGGCCAGCAGCCGCCGGCCCCCGGCGACGACCTCCAGGGCACCCGCCAGATTCGCCGCCCGCTGGCGGGAGTTCAGCCCCGACTGGTCGGCCACGGCACGCCGCTGCCGCAGCACACCGAGCACCCGGGCCGGTGTTCCCGTGCGCCGCAGTTCCGCCGCCGCCGCGAGCGCGATCCGCCGCGCGGGATCGTGTCCCCGCGCCCTGACCGCCCGCCGCGCCGAGGGCACGGGCACGAGCAGAACGGGGCCGTGTGCCGTCCCGGCCGCCTGGAAAGGCGCGCCACTGCCACCCGGACCGCTCAGCCCTTCCCACGCGACCCCCTTCCCGGGCCCCGGCCGTCCCTGCGAGGCCGTGGGCCGCCCTGCCGGTGGCGGTGGACCCTGAGGCCCCAGACCTGCCCGCACAGCCCCCGCCAGGGCCGCGCCCAGGGGTGCCGCCAGCGCCAGCGCACCCCGTTCCTTGTGGGCGAGGAGCATGGCGCGCACCTCGTCCCCGTACGGAGCCGCCGCGTGCACCACGGACAGCCCCGCCGACTCGGGCACCGGCCGCACCCGGCACGGAGCGGCCCCTGTCAGGGCGGCACGGCACTCGGGACAGAGCACCGTGCGGGGCCTGCCACAGCCTCCGCACTCGGCCGGCAGCACCAGATCCGTGAGATCCCGCCACCACCCCCGCATGGCCACCACTGTGCCAACGCCCGGCCCACCCGGCCACCCCTGTGGAAAACCCGGCGGAAACCGCGGGGCCCGCCTGTGGACAACCGCCGGTCCAAACGACGGTGGGCCCGCCCGGAGTCCGGACGAGCCCACCGCGAACGCCTACGGCGTCACCCGGGATAAACCGGTGCCGTCCCGTCCTTGACCACCTTCTGCCACTGCTCTCCCGCCGACAGCCGCACGATCCCGTCCGTGTCCGAGTGCGCCACCAGAGGCAGCTGCTCGTCCTCGGACGCGGCGATCTCCTTGACGTTGGCCAGCGCGGAGGGCGAGGTGCCGAGCGGCGTCGAACCGTCGACCTGGACGTACTGCATCTGCTGCACTCCGCCCTTCTCGCTGCCGACCACCACGAGGCGGCTGTCCCCGGCCCAGGACATGGCCGTGACCTCCTCCAGCTGGGGCGCGATGGAACGCGGCTCGAAGATGAACGCGCCCACGGGCTCGTCCGGCTTGGACCGCTCGACGCGCCCGATCTGGAGCGAGCTCTTGCCGTCCTTCTCGACGATCAGCGCGATGCGCACACCGTCGGCGGCCACGCGCACCGCGTCGATACGCCCGTCGAGCTCCGGCGCCTGCACGACGATGGGCTGGCCCGCGCCCTTCTGGAGCAGAAGCAGCCGGGGGTTCTTCGGATCGCGGTCGGCCACCCACAGATCACCGCGGGCGTCCCAGCTGGGCGTCGTCAGCCGGTCGTCGACCGTCTTCCCCTGGCTGCGCACCACCGGCTCGGCCAGCGAACCGCCCGGCACCAGGGACCCGACGTACAGGCTGCGGCCGTCGGCCGACACCCCGGCCGCGGTGTCCTCGTCCCGTGAGACGGCGGCCGCCCGCAGCTTCTTGGCGCCCTCGCCCAGGGCGCCGGGCACCGCCTCGGGTTCCTTGTCACGGTTGCCGCCCGGCATCCGTACGAGCCGCTGGTCGTGATCGATGAAGTACTGGTACTCC
Source organism: Streptomyces sp. f51 (assembly GCF_037940415.1). Classification (NCBI taxonomy): domain Bacteria; kingdom Bacillati; phylum Actinomycetota; class Actinomycetes; order Kitasatosporales; family Streptomycetaceae; genus Streptomyces; species Streptomyces sp. f51. The sequence continues at coordinate 2,861,211 of NZ_CP149798.1, forward strand.
GGGTGCTCGCCCGTGCCGTGCGAGGCGACGCTCTCGGCCCTGGACTTGGTCAGCACGCACAGCTGCGAGCCGTTCGAGCGCTGGAGCTCCACCTCGTCGACACCGGTGGGGGTCAGGTCCCGCAGGGTGAGCAGGATCTGGGCCGCCATCCGCCGGCACTGGGGGCCGCCGACGTGGTCGGCCTTCGCGTTCAGCGGCACCGTGACGCTGTTGCGGTCGTCCGGGGACAGCGACACGTCGCCGTTCTTCAGTTCCGTGTCCGAGGGGAAACTCGACCTGACCACCGGGTCCAGCCAGCTCGTGGGGCCCTTCAGGAGGGCGCGCACGATCTGCGTCATCGGGTCCACCTGGGCGCGCACGTAGACCGGGTCGGCGACGGTCCCCAGGGGGCCGCCGGCCCCGGAGTGCCCGTTCGAGGCGTAGTAGTACTTGTTCACGGACACGTAGTTGCGCTGGAAGTCGGACGTGCCCATGACCACGCCCTGCGGCAGTCCGTCGATGCGCCACTGCTTGTTGCTCTTCAGCTTGGTCAGATGCACCGAGCCGCTGTACTGCCCGGAGTCCGGCCCGTAGGCGTGCCGGCTGTCGACGGTGGCGACCTTGCTGCCGTTCAGCCGGAACAGGACGTCATGGGCGCCGTCCTTGGTCCCGGAGGGCGCTCCCACGGGCTCCGGCGCGTCCGCGAGGACCGTCGTCGAACGGTACGGGTCCCAGGTCTTGCGCGCGCTGTCGGTGAGGTACTTGCCGGCCGTCTCGTACTTGGCGTCGTCGCTGGTCAGCGCCTCCAGGAAGCCCTGCACGATCTCCGCTGCCGAGGCACCGGGATGCGGCGGCACGGCGTAGACGCGGACCTGCGGGTCCTGGCGCGGAGTGGACTCCACCCCGCGCAGATCCCCGCTGTCCGGCATCGAGGCGCACCCCGCCAGCAGCAGGGCGCCGCAACCCGCGTACACCACGACGCGCACCGAACGGTGTCCGCGGACACCGCTCCCCCCTCGGTCAGCGCCCACGAAATGCCTCCCCATGTCCGAGCTCCTCCGGCGTGTCGCCGTTCCGCCCCCGCTCCTGCGCGGTCCGTTCCCGGCCGCTGCCGGATGTGTCCTCCTGGCGGCGCAGCGCCCCGGCGGGCCGGGGCACCACGCGGGCGCCGCTGCCCGGCAGCGCCGTCGGATCGGCCGTGGGCGAGGCCCCGGCCAGCCGGGGGGCGATGCCCCCGCGCTGCGGTATCGGATCCGTGGCGGACCCCTGCTGTACGGGGACCGTGGCGCGCTTCGTGGTGCCGCCGTGCGGCAGACCGGCGTCGTCGAGTCCGCGGTTGCGCCGGGAGTCCTTGGGTTCCAGGGGTATCGGTGATCCCCTGAGCGGCTCGTCCGCCGTCCGCGGCAGGGTCAGCCGGAACTGCGAACCGCCGCCCGGCTCGCCCCACGCCTGGAGCCAGCCGCCGTGCAGCCGCGCGTCCTCCAGGGCGATGGACAGGCCGAGGCCCGTTCCGCCGGTGGTACGCGCGCGTGCCGGGTCGGCCCGCCAAAAGCGGCTGAACACCCGGGTCGCCTCGCCGGGCTTGAGCCCGACGCCGTAGTCACGGACCGCGATCGCGACCGCTCCGCCCGCCGCGGCGAGTTTGACGACGACGTCCTTGCCCTCGCCGTGTTCCACGGCGTTGACGACGAGATTGCGCAGCACGCGCTCGACCCGCCGGGCGTCCGCCTCGGCGATCAGCGGCTGCTGGTCGCCGATGACCCGTATGTGGGTGCCCTTGCGCTCGGCGAGCGGCTCGGCGCCGCCGACCACCCGTCGTACGACTTCCCTGAGGTCGATGGCGTCGGCCTCCAGCGCCGCCGCGCCCGCGTCGAACCTGCTGATCTCCAGCAGGTCGGCGAGGAGCGTCTCGAAGCGGTCGAGCTGGTCGGCGAGGAGCTCGGCCGACCGCGCGGTCACCGGGTCGAAGTCCACGCGGGCGTCGTGGATGACGTCGGCGGCCATCCGCACGGTGGTCAACGGGGTGCGCAGTTCGTGCGACACGTCGGAGACGAACCGCCGCTGCATCCGCGACAGGTCCTCCAGCTGCTGGATCTTGAGCTGAAGGTTCTGGGCCATCTTGTTGAAGGCCTCGCCGAGGCGCGCGATGTCGTCCTCGCCGGTGACCTTCATACGTTCCTGGAGGCGTCCGGCGGAGAGCCGCTCGGCGATCCCGGCCGCCATCCGCACCGGGGTGACGACCTGGCGGACCACGAGCCAGGCGATGGCCCCGAGGAGCACCACGACGAACAGTCCGGCCGTCGCGAGCGTGCCCTTGACCAGGCTCAGGGACTTCTCCTCCTGCGTGAGCGGGAAGAGGTAGTAGAGCTGGTACGCGTCCCCGTTGGGGTCGCTGACCTGCTTGCCGATGACCAGCGCCGGCTGGGACTCCTTGCCGTCCTTGTAGACGACACGGGTGTAGCTCTGCGCCGCCGCGGTGCTCCTGTCGACCCGGGCACGCAGGTTCTCGGGGACGCTCACGGTCGGGTCGACCTGGCCCGAGTACCGCGGTGCGAGACCGCCGGTGCCGTCGCCCGAGACGGTGGAGTTGAGCGTGACCACGTCGAACGCGCCCTGTCCTCCACTGGACAGGGACACGACGAGGTCGGTCATCCACTGGCTGACGTTCTTCGACCGGCCGTCCGCGGCCGAACCGTCGTCGCCGTTCGCCGTCGCCGCGGAGTCCGCCTTCTGCTTGGCCACCGAGAAACCGCCGGTGGCCTGGCTCTGCGAGGCCCGCACCTTGGCGTCCAGCAGACCGTTGCGCACCTGGCCGATCACGACGAGGCCGAGGAGCAGGACGACGCCCATGGACATCAGCAGCGTCGTCGCGACGATCTTGAGCTGGATGTTGCGCCGCCACAGCCGCATCACGGGCAGCAGCGGACGGCGTACCCAGCGTATGAGCAGCCGGAGGACAGGGCTGCCCTGGACTCCGCCCTGGAGCAGCCCTCCCTCGAAGAACCGCTCCCAGCGGGAGCCCTTCATCTTCCGGCCGACAGGCCGCCCCGAACGATCCCCCTGCTCAGCGGACGCCGAAGCGGCACTGTCGAATGACATGTCAGCTCGGTCCTGCCTTGTATCCGACACCTCGGACGGTCACCACGATCTCCGGGCGCTCAGGGTCCTTCTCGACCTTGGAGCGCAGCCGCTGGACGTGCACGTTGACCAGACGGGTGTCCGCCGCGTGCCGGTAGCCCCACACCTGCTCCAGGAGGACCTCACGCGTGAACACCTGCCACGGCTTGCGCGCGAGAGCGACCAGCAGGTCGAACTCCAGCGGCGTCAGCGCGATCGACATGCCTTCCCGCTTCACAGAGTGACCGGCGACGTCGATGACGAGATCGCCGATCGACAGCTGTTCGGGCGCCGGCTCCTCCGAACGGCGCAGCCGCGCCCTGATCCGGGCCACCAGCTCTTTTGGCTTGAACGGCTTCACGATGTAGTCGTCGGCGCCGGACTCGAGGCCGACCACGACATCGACGGTGTCGCTCTTCGCCGTGAGCATCACGATCGGTACCCCGGACTCCGCCCTGATCAGGCGGCACACCTCGATGCCGTCCCGTCCGGGCAGCATGAGGTCCAGGAGCACCAGGTCGGGCTTGGCGTCGCGGAAAGCGGCCAGCGCCTTGTCGCCGTCGGCTACGAAAGACGGCTCAAAACCTTCACCACGCAACACAATGCCGAGCATCTCGGCCAGTGCGGTGTCGTCATCGACGACAAGGACTCGTCCCTTCATAAACGACATCATCCCATTAACTAAATCGTTACCTGGCGTGACAAGTCACACAGCTCGGCGAGAGCCTCAGCCGTCACGGGCGAAACAACGCCCTCTTCGGTGACGATCGCCGTGATCAACTCCGGCGGCGTCACGTCGAACGCCGGGTTGTACGCCTGGGTCCCCAGGGGTGCCACAGGTATACCCCCTCCCGGCTCCGCCCCCGCCACCGGGACCTGCGGAGCTGCGATCTCCGTCACTTCATGACCCGCGCGCTGCTCGACCTCGATGGATCCGCCGTCGGGCGTGTCCGGGTCGATCGTCGTCACCGGCGCCACCACGATGAACGGCACATGGTGGTACCTGGCCAGCACCGCGAGCGGATAGCTCCCCACCTTGTTCGCCACCGAACCGTCCGCCGCGATGCGGTCGGCACCGATGAGCACCGCGTCCACCTCCCCGGCCGCGAACAGCGAGCCCGCCGCGTTGTCCGTGAGCAGGGTGTACGCCATTCCGGAGCGCGCGGCCTCGTACGCCGTCAGACGGGAGCCCTGGAGCAGGGGCCGCGTCTCGTCCACCCACAGCCGCCGCAGCCGCCCCACCCGGTGCGCGGCGAGCGCCACGGCGAAGGCGGTGCCCTCGCCGCCGGACACCAGCGCGCCGGTGTTGCAGTGCGTGAGGACCCGGTGGCCGCCGCCCGGCATCAGCTCGTCGAGCAGCGCCAGCCCGTGCCCGGCCATACGGGAACTCGCCTCGGCGTCCTGGCGGTGCAGCACCCGCGCCGCGTTGAGCGCCGCCGCCGCGGCCGCCGCCTGGTCCCCGCCCGCGGACAGCGCCGCCCGGTGGGCCGCCTGCGCCCTGCGCACCCCGACCGCGAGGTTCACGGCGGTCGGCCGGGCGGCGGCCAGCGCGTGGGCGGCCTCGTCCACGTCGAAGCCCCGTACGGCGGCGAGCGCGACGCCGTACGCTCCGGCGATCCCCAGCAGCGGCGCCCCGCGCACGGCGAGCGTACGGATCGCCTCCACCAGCGCGGGCGCGTCCGTGCACACGAGCTCGACCTCCTCCGCGGGAAGTCTCGTCTGGTCGAGAAGGACCACCACTGGACCCTCTGGCGGCTCGTGCCAGCGGATCGCGGGTATCTCCGTCGGCCCGCTGTCCTCGCGGGATTGCGCGTAGTGATCGGCCATCCATTCAGTCTGCCCCGTATCCGGCGGACAATTGAAGGTGTGCAGCCCATACGGGGGCCCGCCACTCGACGGGCACGGCGTGACACGATGACGGTCAACCTGCCGCCGCGACCGCGGGACGGGCACCGTGAAGGAGCGACGATGAACGACACTCCGGGCTGGGCCTCGCCCGGATCCGCCCCCTCCGGCGCGAAGGAGCCGGAAGCGCCCGGCACCCCGGAGCCCGCGGACCAGGGCGGAGCGAACCCGCCCGAGCAGCCCTCGAAGTGGTCCAAGGAACAGCCTCCGCCCGCCCAGTGGTCCGCGCCCGGAGCGCAGACGCCCCCGCAGGCCCCGCCGCCCGCCGCACCCGGCCCCGGCTGGGGCGGCCGCCCTCCCGGCGGTCAGAACGGCGGGTACGGCGGCTGGTCCGGCGCCGGACGCGGCGGCCCCGGCGGACCCGCGGGCTGGGGCGGCAACTGGGGTCACCAGCCGGCCGCCGCCAGGCCCGGCGTGATCCCGCTGCGCCCGCTCGGTGTCGGCGAGATCCTGGACGGTGCCGTCTCGACCATGCGCAGCTACTGGCGCACAGTCCTCGGCATCTCCCTGACCGTCGCCGTCGTCACACAGGTCGCCGTCATCCTGCTCCAGGGCCTCGTCCTGAACGACAACGCCGACACCTCGGCCCTGAACGACCCGAGCGCCACCGTCGGCGAGCTGACCCGGGCCATGGGCAGCACCCTGCTCAGCTCCGGTCTCGTCCTGCTCGTCACCCTGCTCGGCACCATCGTGGCGACCGCCCTGCTCACCTCGGTGACCAGCCGCGCCGTGATCGGCAAGCCGGTGACCACGGGCGAGGCCTGGCGGGACGCCCGTCCCCAGCTGGCCAAACTGTTCGGCCTGACCCTGCTGCTCCCGCTCATCGCCGTCGCGATCATGGCCGTCGGCGCGCTGCCGGGACTGCTCGCGGTGGCCGCCGGCTCGCACGACGGCGGCATCGCGCTCGCCGTCCTCGGCGCCTTCGCCGCGGGCTTCGTCGCCCTCTGGCTGATGATCCGCTTCTCGCTCGCCTCCCCCGCCCTGATGCTGGAGAAGCAGGGCATCCTGAAGTCGATGCGCCGCTCCGCGAAGCTCGTACGCGGCTCCTGGTGGCGGGTGTTCGGCATCCAGCTGCTCGCCACGATCATCGCCAACATCGTGGCGTCGATCATCGTGATCCCCTTCGCCGTCATCGCCGCCGCCCTGAGCGGCGACGGTTTCGCCGGCTTCCTGGACAGCTCCGGCGGCGACCTCGGCTGGACCTTCCTCATCGTCAGCGGCATCGGCTCGGTGATCGGTTCCATGATCACCTTCCCGATCACCGCGGGCGTCACCGTGCTCCTGTACATCGACCGGCGCATCCGCCGCGAGGCCCTCGACCTCGACCTCGCCCGGGCCGCCGGCCTCCAGGACTACGGCACCGAGACCACCGGCACCACACCGGGGAGCTGATGCGGTGAACGGGGCGGGGGGAGTTCTCACGGCGGTCCTCGCGGGACCGCACACCGGGGCCGCGGCCGTGCTCGCGGGACCGCGCACCGGGGCGGCAGCGGTCCTCGCGCTGTCGCGCGGCGGCACACCACCGGTGACCACACCGCGCGAAGCCGCCCGCGAGGCGGCCCGACGCGAACTGTCCAAGCGGATGTACCACGAGAACGACCCCGGCCTCGTCCAGCGCGCCCTGAACGCCTTCTGGGACTGGGTCGACCGGCTGTTCGGCGCCGCCTCGGCCGCGACACCGGGCGGAACCCTCGGACTCGTCGTCATCGTCCTCGCGGTGGCCGCGGTCGTGGCGGCCCTGTGGTGGCGCCTCGGCACCCCGCACCGCACCCCCGTCTCGTCCGCCGCCCTCTTCGACGACCGCCCCAGGGGCGCCGCCGAACACCGCGCCGCCGCGGAGGCGCACGCCGCCCAGGGCCACTGGAACCAGGCCGTCCAGGAACGGATGCGGGCCATCGTGCGGTCCCTGGAGGAACGCGCCCTGCTCGATCCGCGCCCCGGCCGCACGGCCGACGAGGCGGCCGCGGAGGCGAGCCGCTCCCTGCCCTCCCACACCGACCGCCTGCGCGCCTCGGCCCACGCCTTCGACGACATCACGTACGGCGGCCGCTCCGGCGACCCGCGTGCGTACCAGCGGCTCACGGAACTCGACCGGGACCTGGAGCGCACCCGGCCCGTCCTCGCGGACAGCGCCCACCACAGCACCCAGCCGATCACGGACCAGGACCACCACCACGGGGCCGCCTCATGACCGAGGCCGCCCTCGCCCCCACCTCGTCCTCGCCCACCGCCCGTCAGGTGTGGACCCGCACCCGCGGAGTCGTCCTCGCGCTCGTCCTCCTGCTGGTGGCCGCCGTCGCGATAGCCGCGGTCCGCTCGGACGCCCGGCACGGCCGCCTCGACCCGCGCTCCGCCGACCCCGCCGGCAGCAAGGCCCTCGCCCAACTCCTCGCGGACCAGGGAGTCTCCACCCGTGTGGTCACCACCCTCGGCGAGGCCCGCTCCGCGGCCGGCCCCGACACGACCCTGCTGATCGCGGCCCCCGACCTGCTGACCAGGCGTCAGCAGACCCTTCTGCACTCGGCGACGGAACACTCCGGCGGCCGTACGGTCCTGGTCTCCCCCGGAGCGCCGTCCGTCGCCGGCCTCGCCCCCGGCGTCACCGCCGACCCCGCGGTCAGCTTCGACTCGACGCTCGCCCCCCGCTGCGCCCTGCCCGCCGCCCTCCGCGCGGGCAGCGCCGACACCGGCGGCATCCGCTACACCACCACCGACCCCGACGCCGACACCTGTTACCCGAGCGACGGACTGCCCACGCTCGTGCGCGTGCCGGCCCACTCCGGACGCGGCGACACCGTCGTGCTCGGCGCACCCGACATCCTCTCCAACGACCGGCTCGACGAGCAGGGCAACGCCTCGCTCGCGCTCCAACTCCTCGGCTCCCGCACGCATCTGGTCTGGTACCTCCCCTCGCTCTCCGACGACTCCGCCGGCGACACCGGCCGCCGGAGCTTCTTCGACCTGCTCCCCTCGGGCTGGCTCTGGGGCACGCTTCAGCTGTTCATCGCCGCCGTCCTGGCGGCACTGTGGAGGGCACGCCGCATGGGCCCCCTCGTACCCGAACGGCTTCCCGTCGCGATCCGCGCCTCCGAAACCGCCGAAGGCCGCGCCCGCCTCTACCGCAAGGCGTCCGCCCGCGACCGCGCGGCCACCGCTCTTCGCTCCGCCACCCGCACCCGCCTCGCCCCCCTCATCGGCGTGCCCCCGGCCCAGGCACACGCGCCCGAGACCCTGCTCCCCGCTCTGGCCGCCCGCTTCCACGGCGACACACAGGCCCTGCTCCCGCTCCTGTTCGGACCGCCGCCCCGCGACGACGCGGCCCTCGTCTCCCTCGCCGACCAACTCGACGCCCTCGAAAGAGAGGTACGCATTTCATGATGGACCCGACCACTGACAACGCCGGGTACACCGGGGACGCGGGCACCGCCCGCTCCTCCCTGGAGGCCCTGCGCACCGAGATCGCCAAAGCCGTGGTCGGCCAGGACCCCGCTGTGACCGGCCTCGTCGTCGCCCTCCTGTGCCGCGGACACGTCCTCCTCGAAGGCGTCCCCGGCGTGGCCAAGACACTCCTCGTCCGGGCACTCGCCTCCGCGCTGGAACTCGACACCAAACGCGTCCAGTTCACCCCCGACCTCATGCCGAGCGACGTCACCGGCTCCCTCGTCTACGACGCCCGCACCGCCGAGTTCTCCTTCCAGCCCGGCCCGGTCTTCACCAATCTCCTGCTCGCCGACGAGATCAACCGCACGCCCCCCAAGACCCAGGCGTCGCTGCTGGAGGCGATGGAGGAACGCCAGGTCACCGTCGACGGCACGCCCCGGCCCCTCCCCGAGCCCTTCCTCGTCGCAGCCACCCAGAACCCGGTCGAGTACGAGGGAACGTATCCGCTGCCCGAGGCCCAACTGGACCGCTTCCTGCTCAAACTGACGATCCCTCTGCCCTCCCGTCAGGACGAGATCGACGTCCTCACCCGCCACTCCGAGGGCTTCAACCCGCGCGACCTGCGCGCCGCCGGACTGCGCCCCGTCGCCGGCGCCGCGGACCTCGAAGCCGCCCGCGCCGCGGTCGCCAAGACAGCCGTCTCGCCCGAGATCACCGGCTACGTCGTCGACCTGTGCCGCGCGACCCGCCAGTCACCCTCGCTCACCCTCGGGGTCTCCCCCCGCGGCGCGACCGCCCTGCTCGCCACGGCCCGTGCCTGGGCGTGGCTGACCGGTCGCGACTACGTCATCCCCGACGACGTCAAAGCCCTCGCCCTGCCCACGCTGCGCCACCGGATCCAACTCCGCCCCGAGGCCGAGATGGAGGGCGTGACGGCCGACTCCGTCATCAACGCGATCCTGGCCCACGTCCCGGTCCCCCGCTGATGGCACTCACCGGACGCGCCGCTCTCCTGGCCGCTCTGGGCGCCCTCCCCGTCGGCATCTGGGGGCCCAGCTGGACCGGCATCCTCGCCGTGAACGTCCCGCTGGCCCTGGCCTGCGCCTGCGACGCCGCCCTCGCGGCTCCCGTGCGGCGTCTCGGTCTCACCCGTTCGGGGGACACCTCGGTGCGCCTCGGCGAGTCCGCGGACGTCACCCTCACCGTCACCAATCCCTCCGGCCGACCGCTGCGCGCACACCTCCGCGACGCCTGGCCGCCGAGCAGTTGGGAACCCGGCACGGAGGTCGCGGCCTCCCGTCACCGCCTGACGGTCCCCGCCGGTGAGCGCCGCCGTCTGACGACCCGTCTGCGCCCCACGCGACGCGGCGACCGGCTGGCCGACCGCGTCACGATCCGCTCGTACGGCCCCCTCGGTCTGTTCTCCCGTCAGGGCAGCCACGAAGTCCCGTGGGCCGTACGCGTCCTGCCTCCCTTCACCAGCCGGAAGCACCTCCCCTCCAAGCTGGCCAGGCTCCGCGAACTCGACGGCCGCACCAGCGTGCTGACACGCGGTGAGGGAACGGAGTTCGACAGTCTGCGCGAGTACGTCCCCGGTGACGACACCCGTTCCATCGACTGGCGCGCGACAGCCCGCAGGTCGACGGTCGCCGTACGCACCTGGCGTCCCGAGCGCGACCGCCGCATCCTGCTGGTCCTCGACACCGGCAGGACCTCAGCGGGCCGCGTCGGCGACGCCCCGCGCCTCGACGCCTCCATGGACGCGGCCCTCCTCCTCGCCGCCCTGGCCTCCCGCGCCGGCGACCGCGTGGACCTGCTCGCCTACGACCGCCGCGTACGGGCCCTCGTCCAGGGCCGTGCTGCGGGGGACGTCCTTCCGTCCCTGGTCGACGCGATGGCCGGGCTCGAACCCGAGCTCGTGGAGACGGACTCCCGCGGCCTGACCGCGACGGCCCTGCGTACGACCCCGCGCCGCTCCCTGATCGTGCTGCTGACGACGCTCGACGCGACCCCTGTCGAAGAGGGCCTGCTCCCGGTGCTTGCCGGCCTCACCCAGCGGCACACCGTCCTGCTGGCATCCGTCGCGGACCCGCATGTCGCTCGTATGGCGAAGGCCCGGGGAGACGTCGACGCGGTGTACGAGGCGGCGTCGGCGGCTCAGGCCGAGGCCGAACGCCGGCGTACGGCCGAGACGCTGCGTCGACGCGGCGTCACCGTCGTCGACGCGACCCCGGACGACCTCGCGCCGGCCCTCGCGGACGCGTATCTGGCGCTGAAGTCGGCGGGCCGGCTGTAGCGGCGGAGGACCGGGAAACGAAGAGATCGACTGCCGGGAAATGGTCCTGGAATTGGTCCTGGAATTGGCTCTGGAAATAGTCTCTGAACGCAGAAAACCCCCGTACCGGTATCCCCGGCACGGGGGTTTTCTCAAAAATTGTTCGGCGGCGTCCTACTCTCCCACAGGGTCCCCCCTGCAGTACCATCGGCGCTGTGAGGCTTAGCTTCCGGGTTCGGAATGTAACCGGGCGTTTCCCTCACGCTATGACCACCGAAACTCTATGAAACTGTCAACCGCACCACGCTCTGTGACAAACGTGGGGTTGTTCGTGGTTTCAGAACCAACACAGTGGACGCGAGCAACTGAGGACAAGCCCTCGGCCTATTAGTACCAGTCACCTCCACCCGTTACCGGGCTTCCAGATCTGGCCTATCAACCCAGTCGTCTACTGGGAGCCTTAACCCCTCAAGGGGGTGGGAATACTCATCTTGAAGCAGGCTTCCCGCTTAGATGCTTTCAGCGGTTATCCCTCCCGAACGTAGCCAACCAGCCATGCCCTTGGCAGGACAACTGGCACACCAGAGGTTCGTCCGTCCCGGTCCTCTCGTACTAGGGACAGCCCTTCTCAATATTCCTACGCGCACAGCGGATAGGGACCGAACTGTCTCACGACGTTCTAAACCCAGCTCGCGTACCGCTTTAATGGGCGAACAGCCCAACCCTTGGGACCGACTCCAGCCCCAGGATGCGACGAGCCGACATCGAGGTGCCAAACCATCCCGTCGATATGGACTCTTGGGGAAGATCAGCCTGTTATCCCCGGGGTACCTTTTATCCGTTGAGCGACGGCGCTTCCACAAGCCACCGCCGGATCACTAGTCCCGACTTTCGTCCCTGCTCGACCCGTCGGTCTCACAGTCAAGCTCCCTTGTGCACTTACACTCAACACCTGATTGCCAACCAGGCTGAGGGAACCTTTGGGCGCCTCCGTTACTCTTTAGGAGGCAACCGCCCCAGTTAAACTACCCATCAGACACTGTCCCTGATCCGGATCACGGACCCAGGTTAGACATCCAGCACGACCAGACTGGTATTTCAACGACGACTCCACCCGAACTGGCGTCCGAGCTTCACAGTCTCCCAGCTATCCTACACAAGCCGAACCGAACACCAATATCAAACTGTAGTAAAGGTCCCGGGGTCTTTCCGTCCTGCTGCGCGAAACGAGCATCTTTACTCGTAGTGCAATTTCACCGGGCCTATGGTTGAGACAGTCGAGAAGTCGTTACGCCATTCGTGCAGGTCGGAACTTACCCGACAAGGAATTTCGCTACCTTAGGATGGTTATAGTTACCACCGCCGTTTACTGGCGCTTAAGTTCTCAGCTTCGCCAAGACGAATCTTGACTAACCGGTCCCCTTAACGTTCCAGCACCGGGCAGGCGTCAGTCCGTATACATCGCCTTACGGCTTCGCACGGACCTGTGTTTTTAGTAAACAGTCGCTTCTCGCTGGTCTCTGCGGCCACCCCCAGCTCATGGAGTAAATCCAATCACCAGTGATGGCCCCCCTTCTCCCGAAGTTACGGGGGCATTTTGCCGAGTTCCTTAACCATAGTTCACCCGAACGCCTCGGTATTCTCTACCTGACCACCTGAGTCGGTTTAGGGTACGGGCCGCCATGAAACTCGCTAGAGGCTTTTCTCGACAGCATAGGATCATCCACTTCACCACAATCGGCTCGGCATCGGGTCTCAGCCTTAATGTGTGACGGATTTGCCTATCACACGGCCTACACCCTTACCCCGGGACAACCACCGCCCGGGATGGACTACCTTCCTGCGTCACCCCATCACTCACCTACTACAGGTCTGGTCCGTCGGCTCCACCACTCCCCTTTGCCCGAAGGCTCCGGGGCGGCTTCACGGACTTAGCATCGCCTGGTTCGATGTTTGACGCTTCACAGCGGGTACCGGAATATCAACCGGTTATCCATCGACTACGCCTGTCGGCCTCGCCTTAGGTCCCGACTTACCCTGGGCAGATCAGCTTGACCCAGGAACCCTTAGTCAATCGGCGCACACGTTTCTCACGTGTGTATCGCTACTCATGCCTGCATTCTCACTCGTGAACCGTCCACCACTGCCTTCCGGCGCGGCTTCACCCGGCACACGACGCTCCCCTACCCATCACAGCGGGCGTTGGCCCTATTGCTGCAATGACACGACTTCGGCGGTACGCTTGAGCCCCGCTACATTGTCGGCGCGGAATCACTAGACCAGTGAGCTATTACGCACTCTTTCAAGGGTGGCTGCTTCTAAGCCAACCTCCTGGTTGTCTCTGCGACTCCACATCCTTTCCCACTTAGCGTACGCTTAGGGGCCTTAGTCGATGCTCTGGGCTGTTTCCCTCTCGACCATGGAGCTTATCCCCCACAGTCTCACTGCCGCGCTCTCACTTACCGGCATTCGGAGTTTGGCTAAGGTCAGTAACCCGGTAGGGCCCATCGCCTATCCAGTGCTCTACCTCCGGCAAGAAACACACGACGCTGCACCTAAATGCATTTCGGGGAGAACCAGCTATCACGGAGTTTGATTGGCCTTTCACCCCTAACCACAGGTCATCCCCCAGGTTTTCAACCCTGGTGGGTTCGGTCCTCCACGACCTCTTACAGCCGCTTCAACCTGCCCATGGCTAGATCACTCCGCTTCGGGTCTTGAGCGCGCTACTGAATCGCCCTATTCGGACTCGCTTTCGCTACGGCTTCCCCACACGGGTTAACCTCGCAACGCACCGCAAACTCGCAGGCTCATTCTTCAAAAGGCACGCAGTCACGAGGCAAGCACAAGTGCTTGCCCGACGCTCCCACGGCTTGTAGGCACACGGTTTCAGGTACTATTTCACTCCGCTCCCGCGGTACTTTTCACCATTCCCTCACGGTACTATCCGCTATCGGTCACCAGGGAATATTTAGGCTTAGCGGGTGGTCCCGCCAGATTCACACGGGATTTCTCGGGCCCCGTGCTACTTGGGTGTCTCTCAAACGAGCCGTTGATGTTTCGACTACGGGGGTCTTACCCTCTACGCCGGACCTTTCGCATGTCCTTCGCCTACATCAACGGTTTCTGACTCGCCTCACAGCCGGCAGACTGTGAAAGAGAGATCCCACAACCCCCCAAGCGCAACCCCTGCCGGGTCTCACACGCTTGAGGTTTGGCCTCATCCGGTTTCGCTCGCCACTACTCCCGGAATCACGGTTGTTTTCTCTTCCTGCGGGTACTGAGATGTTTCACTTCCCCGCGTTCCCTCCACATACCCTATGTGTTCAGGTATGGGTGACAGCCCATGACGACTGCCGGGTTTCCCCATTCGGAAACCCCCGGATCAAAGCCTGGTTGACGGCTCCCCGGGGACTATCGTGGCCTCCCACGTCCTTCATCGGTTCCTGGTGCCAAGGCATCCACCGTGCGCCCTTAAAAACTTGGCCACAGATGCTCGCGTCCACTGTGCAGTTCTCAAACAACGACCAACCACCCATCACCCCCGGTTACCACCGGAGTTCACTGGGGCCGGCACTGAAGGCAGCCGATTCGGCCGTACCTTCAGACACCCAACAGCGTGCCCGACACCCTCGCCACTCGTGATCAGCTTTCCACGCTCCGAAGAGCAGTACTGGCAGCCCGAGATGACTGAAAGTGCCGAATAATCAACGTTCCACCCATGAGCAACCAGCATCGAACATTCGCCGATGTACTGGCCTCTGACCGAGCGAACTCGGTAAGAAGTGCTCCTTAGAAAGGAGGTGATCCAGCCGCACCTTCCGGTACGGCTACCTTGTTACGACTTCGTCCCAATCGCCAGTCCCACCTTCGACAGCTCCCTCCCACAAGGGGTTGGGCCACCGGCTTCGGGTGTTACCGACTTTCGTGACGTGACGGGCGGTGTGTACAAGGCCCGGGAACGTATTCACCGCAGCAATGCTGATCTGCGATTACTAGCAACTCCGACTTCATGGGGTCGAGTTGCAGACCCCAATCCGAACTGAGACAGGCTTTTTGAGATTCGCTCCGCCTCACGGCTTCGCAGCTCTTTGTACCTGCCATTGTAGCACGTGTGCAGCCCAAGACATAAGGGGCATGATGACTTGACGTCGTCCCCACCTTCCTCCGAGTTGACCCCGGCAGTCTCCTGTGAGTCCCCATCACCCCGAAGGGCATGCTGGCAACACAGAACAAGGGTTGCGCTCGTTGCGGGACTTAACCCAACATCTCACGACACGAGCTGACGACAGCCATGCACCACCTGTACACCGACCACAAGGGGGGCACTATCTCTAATGCTTTCCGGTGTATGTCAAGCCTTGGTAAGGTTCTTCGCGTTGCGTCGAATTAAGCCACATGCTCCGCTGCTTGTGCGGGCCCCCGTCAATTCCTTTGAGTTTTAGCCTTGCGGCCGTACTCCCCAGGCGGGGAACTTAATGCGTTAGCTGCGGCACCGACGACGTGGAATGTCGCCAACACCTAGTTCCCACCGTTTACGGCGTGGACTACCAGGGTATCTAATCCTGTTCGCTCCCCACGCTTTCGCTCCTCAGCGTCAGTAATGGCCCAGAGATCCGCCTTCGCCACCGGTGTTCCTCCTGATATCTGCGCATTTCACCGCTACACCAGGAATTCCGATCTCCCCTACCACACTCTAGCTAGCCCGTATCGAATGCAGACCCGGGGTTAAGCCCCGGGCTTTCACACCCGACGTGACAAGCCGCCTACGAGCTCTTTACGCCCAATAATTCCGGACAACGCTTGCGCCCTACGTATTACCGCGGCTGCTGGCACGTAGTTAGCCGGCGCTTCTTCTGCAGGTACCGTCACTTTCGCTTCTTCCCTGCTGAAAGAGGTTTACAACCCGAAGGCCGTCATCCCTCACGCGGCGTCGCTGCATCAGGCTTTCGCCCATTGTGCAATATTCCCCACTGCTGCCTCCCGTAGGAGTCTGGGCCGTGTCTCAGTCCCAGTGTGGCCGGTCGCCCTCTCAGGCCGGCTACCCGTCGTCGCCTTGGTGAGCCACTACCTCACCAACAAGCTGATAGGCCGCGGGCTCATCCTTCACCGCCGGAGCTTTTAACCCCCACCCATGCGGGCAGGAGTGTTATCCGGTATTAGACCCCGTTTCCAGGGCTTGTCCCAGAGTGAAGGGCAGATTGCCCACGTGTTACTCACCCGTTCGCCACTAATCCCCACCGAAGTGGTTCATCGTTCGACTTGCATGTGTTAAGCACGCCGCCAGCGTTCGTCCTGAGCCAGGATCAAACTCTCCGTGAATGTTTTCCCGTAATCGGGACGACACCACGAGAGCGGAACCAGAGGGAGGAATAATCCCTCGGTTCACAGCGTCCTCGCTGTGCGCCTACCCCAGAGGGGCAGGACTTTTTCAAAGGAACCTCGCCCCGACCGATCGGCCGGAGACGGGGTATCAACATATCTGGCGTTGATTTTTGGCACGCTGTTGAGTTCTCAAGGAACGGACGCTTCCTTTGTACTCACCCTCTCGGGCTTTCCTCCGGGCGCTTCCCTTCGGTCTTGCGTTTCCGACTCTATCAGACCGTTTCCGTATCCGATTTCCTCGGCGCTTTCCAGGTTTCCGCTTTCGCGTTTCCCTTTCCGGCAGGTCCGACTCTATCAGATCCTTTCGGGCCTGATTTCCTCGGCGCTTTCCAGGTAATCCGCTCTCGCGTTTTCCTTTTCAGCGGCTCCGACTTTATCAGAATCTGCGGGCCGGATTGACCGGCAGCCATTTCTGAATCATCAGGAGGGGCTTCTTCTGAATCGACGTGTCGATTGCTTTGAGAAGCGAGCAGACTCTAACGGCCACCACTGGACGTGTCCAGTTCTAGGCAACTGTTCTAATCTACCTCCCCCGGCGACCCGTGTCAACGAGTTTTCTGGGGTGACGAGAAGGCTAGCAGGTCGGCAAGGGCACGCGCACATCAGGCGGCCGTCGGCAGCGTGGCGCTGCGCTCGGCCTCCTCGACGTCACCGGTCTCGCCTGAGCGCGCCGCACGACCGCCGAGGACATAGACGTACAACAGAAAGGCCAGTTCAGCGGCGATACCGATGCCGATGCGGGCCCAGGTGGGCAGGCCCGAGGGAGTGACGAAGCCTTCGATGGCACCCGAGACGAAGAGGACCAGCGCCAGACCGATCGCCATGCCCAGCGCGGCGCGGCCCTCTTCCGCGAGTGCCGTCCGGCGGGATCGCGGGCCCGGGTCGATCACGGTCCATCCCAGTTTCAGTCCCGTACCCGCGGCCACGAAGACGGCGGTCAGTTCCAGCAGGCCGTGCGGGAGGACGAGCCCGAGGAAGGTGTCGAGGCGGCCGGCCGATGACATCAGACCGATGCCGACGCCAAGGTTGAGCATGTTCTCGAAGAGGATCCAGAGGACCGGGAGCCCGAGAAAGACACCCAGCACCAGGCACATGGCCGCGGCCTCGGCGTTGTTCGTCCACACCTGGGCGGCGAAGGCGGCCGCGGGATGGCTGGAGTAGTAGGTCTCGTACTCGCCACCGGGACGGGTGAGGGAACGCAGTTCGCCGGGGGCGGCGATCGCGGCCTGGACCTCGGGGTGGGCGCCGATCCACCATCCGAGGAGGGCGGCTATCGCCGTGGACAGGAGCGCCGTGGGCACCCACCAGTGGCGGGAGCGGTAGACGGCCGCGGGAAAGCCGTGCGTCAGGAAACGGGTGACATCGCGCCAGGACGCCCGGCGGGTGCCCGTCACGGCGCCGCGCGCGCGGGCGACGAGTTGGCTGAGACGCCCGGTCAGCTGAGGGTCGGGCGCGCTGGACTGGATCAGCGAGAGATGGGTCGCGGTTCGCTGGTACAGGGCGACGAGTTCGTCGGCCTCGGCCCCGTTCAGCCGGCGCTGACGGCGCAGCAGGGCGTCGAGTCTGTCCCACTCGGCGCGGTGGGCGGAGACGAAGACGTCGAGGTCCATCGGTTTGCCTGCTCCTCGGCTGCGCTACGGGGGCTCATCGTGGATGTCAGCTTGTCCTACTGGGGCGCGATGTGCCCTCAGCTTGGCAGACTGGCGGTTGTCGGGGCAGGTCAGGGGAAGGGCGGGCGCGCGTGAGTGAGCTGGTGACGGGCGAGGCAGTGGCATTGGAGCTGCGGCCCGCGAAACTGCCGAGCCGGGCGCTCGCCGTGGTGCTCGACCTGGGCGTGGCGGTGGCTGTCTACATCGTCGTGACCATCGGCCTGGTCGCCGCGACCGCCGCGCTGGACGACGCCGCCCAGATCGCGGTCTCGATCGCGAGTTTCCTGCTGGTGCTGGTCGGCGGTCCGATCGCCGTGGAGACGCTGAGCCACGGCCGTTCCCTGGGAAAGCTGGCGTTCGGGCTGCGGGTGGTGCGGGACGACGGTGGTCCGATCCGGTTCCGGCACGCCCTGGTGCGCGGTGCCGTCGGGGTGGTCGAGATTCTGATGACGTTCGGGATCGTCGCGTGCACCGCCTCGCTGGTGTCGGAGCGCGGACGGCGGCTCGGTGACGTGTTCGCGGGGACCCTCGTCGTGCGGGAGCGGATTCCGGAGGGGCGTATGCCGTACGTTCCCGCGCCGCCGCCCTGGCTGGCGGGGCGGTTCGCGGAGCTCGATCTGTCCGCCGTGCCGGACGGACTGTGGCTGGCCGTCCGGCAGTACCTGACGCGGATGCGGCAGCTCGATCCGCAGGTCGGCGGTGCGATGGCGGAACGACTCGCCTCGGAGTTGGCCGCTCGTACCGGGGCTCCGGTGCCGCAGGGTGTGCCGGCGGGCGCGTATCTGGCGGCCGTCATGCACGAGCGTCAGGTCAGGGAGGCCCGTCGGACCTTCGGTTCCCCGACGGTCGGCTACCCGGCCCCCGTGCCCGGCGGCCATGCCTTCATCCCGCCGAGCGGTCCTGCCCCGCAGCCGTTCCGGCCCGCCGCTCCCGTCGCCCCGTCCTTCCCTCCGGCGCACGGAGCTCACCCCACCCGTCCGGTGCCGGGCGTTCAAGCCTCCGGACCGGGCGTCCACGCCTCAGGACCGGGCGGCCTGGACGAGCGGCCGTCGACCGGTTTCGCGCCACCCGCCTAGCCTCCCGCCCCGCCGTCTCCCGCGCCCCGTCAGGTGAACACCGACGGGGGTGATTCGAGGTGCTCGAGCTCGATGCCGGGGGCCGCGAGCACCACGTCCCCCGCGATGTGCACGGCGTGCATTTCCCCGGTGTCCAGCGCCGTGACCTGGTATTCGTCCACGGTCAGGGGACCGTTGTCAGTGGCGTGTGTTTCGCTTGCGATCAAGGCCCAGGACTGATCGAGGGTGCGCGGGGCGAGGACCGGGTCGGTGAACGCGACGAGGCGGACGCGGGTCGCCGCGACGGTGGCGGAAGGGGTGAGGCGAAGGAGGCGGGCGGTGGCGACGAGGAAGGCGGGAGAGGTCCCGGTGAAGGCGTGGGCGGGCACGTTGCCTTCGGTGGCCTCGATCCCGGCGGGGTCGGTGCGGACCCAGGTCACGCCGTCGAGGGCGGCACCCCGCACCTGCCAGCCGGAAGCGCGCAGTTCGAGTCGGATGGGGCGGCCGAGATCGTCGAGGGCGAGGTCGACGGACCCGGTGACCGTCGCCGGTCCGGGCTCGGGCAGGCCGTCCGGCGCGGTGCCGGAAGGGGCGGTGAGCTGGGAGACATAGCGCCAGCCCGAGGGTCCTGGCGCGCAGTTGAAGTGTTCGTCGGCGAGAGGGGTGTGATCGTGCGGATCATGGAGCGAATAGCGGCCACGGGGCATGGGCGTTCAGGTCCTCATCGGGGACAGGCCCCCGCCGGGACGGCGAGGGCCTGCTGACATCCGGACGCCGAGCGGTGGTACCGCTGCTCGGCGGGCGTGCTCAGTAGCGGTAGTGGTCCGACTTGTACGGGCCCTCGACCTCGACACCGATGTACGAGGCCTGCTCGGGGCGGAGCGTCGTGAGCTTCACGCCGAGCGCGTCGAGGTGGAGACGGGCGACCTTCTCGTCGAGGTGCTTGGGCAGCACGTAGACGTCGGTCGGGTACTCCTCCGGCTTGGTGAACAGCTCGATCTGGGCCAGGGTCTGGTCCGCGAACGAGTTGGACATCACGAAGGACGGGTGGCCGGTCGCGTTGCCCAGGTTCAGCAGGCGGCCCTCGGACAGCACGATGATGACCTTGCCGTCGGGGAACTTCCAGGTGTGGACCTGGGGCTTGACCTCGTCCTTGACGATGCCGGGGATCTTCGCGAGGCCGGCCATGTCGATCTCGTTGTCGAAGTGACCGATGTTGCCGACGATCGCCTGGTGCTTCATCTTGGCCATGTCCGCGGCCATGATGATGTCCTTGTTGCCCGTCGTGGTGACGAAGATGTCGGCCTTGTCGATGACCTCGTCGAGGGTCGTGACCTGGTAGCCGTCCATCGCCGCCTGAAGGGCGCAGATCGGGTCGATCTCGGTGATGATCACGCGGGCGCCCTGGCCGCGGAGGGACTCGGCGCAGCCCTTGCCCACGTCGCCGTAGCCGCAGACGACGGCGGTCTTGCCGCCGATCAGGGTGTCGGTGGCGCGGTTGATGCCGTCGATCAGAGAGTGGCGGCAGCCGTACTTGTTGTCGAACTTCGACTTGGTGACGGCGTCGTTGACGTTGATCGCCGGGAACAGCAGGGTGCCGTCGCGGTACATCTCGTACAGGCGGTGGACGCCGGTCGTGGTCTCCTCGGTCACGCCGCGGATCTCCGAGGCGAGCTGGGTCCACTTCTGCGAGCCGTTACTGATCGTGCGGTTGAGGAGTTCGAGGACGACGCGGTGCTCGTCGTTCTCGGCGGTGTCGACGGAGGGGACCTTGCCGTCCTTCTCGTACTTGACACCGTTGTGGACGAGGAGGGTGGCGTCACCACCGTCGTCCAGGATCATGTTCGGGCCGCCGGTGGGGGTGTTCGGCCAGGTCAGCGCCTGCTCCGTGCACCACCAGTACTCCTCCAGGGTCTCGCCCTTCCAGGCGAAGACCGGGACGCCCTGCGGGTTGTCGGGCGTGCCGTTCGGGCCGACCGCGATGGCGGCGGCGGCGTGGTCCTGGGTGGAGAAGATGTTGCAGGAGGCCCAGCGGACCTCGGCGCCGAGGGCGACGAGGGTCTCGATGAGGACGGCGGTCTGCACCGTCATGTGCAGGGAGCCGGTGACACGGGCGCCCGCGAGGGGCTGCGTCTCGGCGTACTCCTTGCGGATCGACATCAGGCCGGGCATCTCGTGCTCGGCGAGGGTGATCTCCTTGCGGCCGAAGTCGGCCAGGGAGAGATCGGCGACCTTGAAGTCCTGTCGGTTGTCGACAGTCGTCATGGAGAGCTGCTCCTCGGTATCGGGGCGAGGTGGGTAGGGCTGTTCTGCGCGGCGGCGGCACGACCCGTGCCCGACGGGGCGGGGACATGCTTCGGCGGGGCACATGTGTGCCCGGTGCGCGCAGCGCAGTCCGTCGGAGGCCCTCTCTCCCTCGGCCGGTCCGCGGTGGGACCGCCCGACCGCCATCAGCAGCGACGTCTGGCTCAGTCACCAAGCTACACCGGTGGGACTGTCCCTCCCCAGTCCACCTCTGGACAAAGCGGCCTTCGCGGGCCGGACGGAAGGGGCTCGGCCCTGCTGCCGGGCGGCGGAGCGGGGTGTCGGACAGAGGAACGCCGCCGGGGCCCGTCCGTGTTCTCGGACGGGCCCCGGCGGGTGGGAACGGTGGTGGGGACGGTGGTGCGACAGCCGGTGGGGTCAGTGGTCGGCCGGCGTCGGCGTCGGTCCCCCGGGCGTCGCGGCGGGGTCCGGGCCCTTGGCGGCCGCGGCCTCGCTGTAGATGTCCGGCTCCAGGTAGATCACCCGGGCGATCGGGACGGCGGCGCGGATGCGGGCCTCGGCGGCGTCGATCGCCCGGGCCACCTCGGTGGCCGAGTCGTCGTGCTGGACGGCGATCTTCGCGGCGATCAGCAGTTCCTCGGGGCCGAGGTGGAGCGTGCGCATGTGGATGATGCCGGTGACGGTGTCGCCGTCGACCATCGCCGCCTCGATCTTCGCGGTCTCCTCCGGGCCCGCCGACTCGCCGAGCAGGAGCGACTTGGTCTCGGCGGCGAGCACCAGCGCGATCAGGATGAGCAGGACACCGATGCAGACCGTGCCGATGCCGTCCCAGACGCCGTCGCCGGTGAGCAGGGAGAGCCCGACCCCGCCGAGCGCGAGGACCAGACCGATGAGCGCGCCGAAGTCCTCCAGGAGGACGACCGGCAGTTCGGGGGCCTTGGCGCGGCGGATGAACTGGGACCAGGAGTGCGAGCCGCGCAGCTCGTTGGACTCCTTGATGGCCGTACGGAAGGAGAAGCCCTCGGCGATGATCGCGAAGACCAGGACGCCGACCGGCCAGTACCAGTGCTCGATCGCGTGCGGGTGCTTGATTTTCTCGAAGCCCTCGTAGACGGCGAACATGCCGCCGACCGAGAACAGGACGATCGAGACGAGGAAGGCGTAGATGTAGCGCTCGCGGCCGTAGCCGAAGGGGTGCTGCGGGGTCGCCTGGCGCTGGGCCTTCTTGCCGCCGATCAGCAGCAGCGCCTGGTTGCCGGAGTCGGCGAGCGAGTGGACGCCCTCGGCGAGCATCGAGGAGGAGCCGCTGAACGCGAACGCCACGAACTTCGATACCGCGATCGCGAGGTTGGCGCCGAGTGCCGCCACGATCGCTTTGGTGCCGCCTGAAGCGCTCATCTGCTCCTGCTGTCCCTTCGTACGCCGTCCGGACCCGTTCGTACCCTCGTACCCCGCCCGGCCCGGGCTTTGCCCGCCTTTTGCGGTGGGTCATTCTTGCAGCCCGGACCGTCGGCGCCGCGCCTCAGGTCGCCTCCGTCGTCCCGTCAGGCGACCACTGTCGCACGGAAGATCGTGCCGGATCCGGACACTTCGGCCTTTTCGCCGGCCGGTACGAACACCGAGGTGCCGGGGGTCAGGTCGATGCCGCCGGCGCGTACGGAGCCCGAGGTGCAGAGCAGGATCTGCGGGGTCTCGCGGGTGAGGTCGCGGGGATCGGCGCCCTCGGCGACGACGTACCGGGAGAGGCGGAACTCGTCGATGGGGGTCGCGTAGACCTCTTCGCCGTCGGGGGACGCCTCGGGGCGCAGGACGCCGGGGTCGGCCGCCTCGAACCGGACCACGCGAAGGAGTTCGGGGACGTCGACGTGCTTGGGGGTCAGACCGCAGCGCAGGACGTTGTCGCTGTTGGCCATGATCTCGACGCCGAGGCCGTCCAGGTACGCGTGCGGGATGCCGGCGCCGAGGAAGAGGGCCTCGCCCGGCTGGAGCCGGACGTGGTTGAGGAGCATCGCGGCGACGACTCCGGGGTCGCCGGGGTAGTGGTGGGCGAGACCGGCGTACGGGGTGTAGGCGCCGCCGAGGCGTTCGCAGGCGGCGGTGGTCTCGGCGACCGTACGGGCCATGTCCTCGGGGTCGGCGCTCAGCACGGCCGTGAGGACCTCGCGCAGCGCCGCCTCCTCGGGGTGGGCGCGCAGCAGGTCGACGTACGGCTTCAGGGAGTCGACCTCCAGGGCTTCGAGGAGCCGGGCGGCCTCCTCGGGGGCGCGGAAGCCGCACAGGCCGTCGAACTCGGTGAGGGCGCAGATCAGTTCGGGCTTGTGGTTGGCGTCCTTGTAGTTGCGGTGCGGGGCGTCGATCGGGACGCCCCGGCGCTCCTCGTCCTCGTAGCCCTCCCGCGCCTGTTCGAGGTCGGGGTGCACCTGGAGGGAGAGCGGGGCGCCCGCGGCAAGGAGCTTGAGGAGGAAGGGCAGGCGGGGGCCGAACCTGGCGACGGCGGCGCGGCCGAGTTCACGCTCCGGGTCCTCGGCGACGACCTCGTTCAGCGGACCCCGCTCCGTGCGCGAGGGCGCGCCCGGGTGGGCGCCCATCCACATCTCCGCCTGCGGCTCGCCGGTCGGCTCGGTGCCGAGCAGCCGGGGGATGGCGGTGGTCGAGCCCCAGGCGTAGGGGCGGACGGTGTTGTCGAGGCGGTCCATCGGTGTCTTCTCCATACGTGCGCCGGCCGGCCCGCGGGGTGCGGGCGCCGACCGGAGGCGTGTGTCGGGGGTGCCGGCCGCGGGACCCGGCGGTCGTGCGCGGCTTCCCGCCCAGGATCAGGCCCCCGATGCGAGCGCCAGGTAAACGGCGGCGAAATCCGTGATGGCGATCAGCTCGGCGAGGGTTTCCAGTTCGCCGCCCTCCTCGGGTTCGAGCTCGCTGATCGCGGTGTCGTGGCTGAGGGCGAGTTCGCGGGCGGCGGGGGCCGCGCTGATCCCGCCGATGGGGCGGTCACGGAGGAGCACCACGCGCGCGTGCAGTGCCTGTGCCTCCTCGACGCGGTCCCGGAAGAAGTCGTCGGGGTCCGCTCCGGCGGCCAGCGCGCCCGCGAGCAGCACGCTGTGCGAGGCGAGCGCCTCGGGGAGTTCGGCGGTGAGGGCGGGGCGGCCGGCGAGTTCGGCGAGCGCGGCGGTGAAGCGGCGGCCGGCCGGGCCGGCCGAGGTGCCCTCCGTCCAGATCACCGGGAGGGCCTCGGCCAGTTCGACGGCGAGCGTCTTGGCGGGGTTGCTGTAGGCCTCGATGGCGGGGCCGCAGCGCTCGGCGACGCGGTCGAGGCGGTCGGCGACCTTCTGGAGCGCCTGCGGCGGCGCCGTGACCAGGCCGGTGCGGTCGAGGAGGGCGAGCAGCGGGGTGAGCAGCGCCCAGAGCACGCCGGGGGCGGAGGCGGCCAGGGGCTCCTCCTGCTCGTACGGGGCGGTCGCCATCGGTACGAACAGGCCGTGGCTGCCTTCCACCCACTCGGCCAGCGGGGAGCCGGCGGGGGCGACGGCGGCGACGGTGCTGCCGCGCCGGTAGGCCTGCTCGATGAGCAGTTCGAGGCCGGGTTCGCTGCCGTCGGGGGTGGCGATCAGCAGGAGGTCGACGGGGCCGGCCCAGCCGGGCAGGTCCCAGCGCAGGGCGCCTCCGGCGGGGGCGACGCCCGTGGGGGTGATCCGGGTGAGGGGGCAGCTCGCTCCGGCGAGGGTGCCGAGCAGTTCGGCGACGCCGGTGGCGGCCATGCCGGGGCCCGCGATCAGGACGGAGCGGGGGCGGCCGTCCGGCTTCAGCTCGGAGATGCCGGCCTCGGCGGCGTGCCGGACCGCGGTGCGCACCCGGGCGCCCGCCTCGGCGGCGCCGCGGAGCAGGGCCCGCCGGTCGGCCCGGGTGAGCGCGTCGGGATCGTCGAGGAGCGATTCGTCGAGCATGGGGTCGGTAGCCTCCGATCGCCGGGGGCGGGCGCTTGCGCGTGAGCCACCGGGGTCACTTGCACGGGGTCGCCGGCGCGAGGTGCCGAGCGGCGCTGGGTCGGACCGGATGCCGGCCGGTGTGCGCCGGCCGCCGATCGGGACGGCCGCGTCGCCGTCGTCCGCGCGGGCGGCTCGGTGCCCGCGCTCGTCGTCGGGTGTCGTGGCTCGTCTTCGTGCCTGCCGCGCCGTGGCCGGCCCTCGGGCGGCGACGGCCTCTCGCGTACGGCGGTCGCGGTGCCGCCGCGCGCGAGGGGGGTGCGTCGGTTACGCGGGGCGCCGGGCCTCGTCGACCAGGAGTACGGGGATGCCGTCGCGGACCGGGTAGGCGAGGCCGCAGTCCGCTCCCGTGCAGATCAGTTCGGTGTCCTGCTCCTTGAGCGGGGCATGGCAGGCCGGGCAGGCGAGGATCTCCAGGAGGCCGGCTTCGAGCGGCATGGGGTGTCCTTCCGAAACGGTGGATGCGGCCTGGTCAGGGTACCGCTGCGGGAAGCCCGGTGCCGGGGCGCGCCCACGGTTCGTGGGCGCGCGCATCGGGTGAACCGGCCTCGGGTGCCCGGCCCCGACACCCGCCCCGGCGTCCGGGGCCGGCCCCGGACCTCGGCCGTTCCGGGGACGCTCCCGTCCCGATGGCCGGGTCAGCCGGTCACACCCCCGTCCCGGTGGCCCGGTCAGGCCCAGGGAGCGGGAGGGTCCCGGTGGGACACGCGCCTCCCCGGTGGACGGAGCACGCCCGACGGCCAGAAGTGCCCCGGTGGGACACGCACCTCCCCGGTGGACGGAGCAGGCCCGAGGGCCGGAAGTGTCCCGGTGGGACGCGTGCCTCCACGTCGTCGGGGTCGGGGCGGTGGACCGTGGGCCTGGTGGGGTGCGGAATCCGCGGCCGGGGTCAGGCCCTGATGATGGCCAGGACCTCGTCGCGGAGCCTTGTCATCGTCGCCTCGTCGCGGGCCTCGGCGTTGAGGCGGAGGAGGGGCTCGGTGTTGGAGGGGCGGACGTTGAACCAGGCGTCCTGGAGGGTGACCGTCAGGCCGTCGAGTTCGTCGATGACGGCTCCCTCGCGGCCCTCGTAGGCGGCCCTGACGGCGGCGAGGCGGGCCGCTTGGTCGTCGACCTCGGAGTTGATCTCACCGGAGCCGGCGTAGCGGTCGTACTCCGCGACGAGTCCGGACAGCGGACCGTCCTGGCCGCCGAGGGCCGCGAGGACGTGGAGGGCGGCCAGCATGCCGGT
Organism: Streptomyces sp. f51; assembly: GCF_037940415.1. Lineage (NCBI taxonomy): Bacteria > Bacillati > Actinomycetota > Actinomycetes > Kitasatosporales > Streptomycetaceae > Streptomyces > Streptomyces sp. f51. The sequence continues at coordinate 2,887,433 of NZ_CP149798.1, forward strand.
GTCGGCGTTCCAGAAGTCGCGGAAGTAGTAGTGCGCGGAGTGCTCGCCGCCGAAGATCGCGCCCGAGGTGGCCATCTCGGCCTTGATGAAGGAGTGGCCGACGCGGGTGCGGACCGGTGTGCCGCCGTGCTCGCGGACGACCTCCGGGACCGACCAGGAGGTGATGAGGTTGTGGATGACCGTGCCGCCGCCGTTCTTGGCCAGTTCGCGTGCGGCGACCAGCGCGGTGATCGCGGACGGGGAGACCGGCTCGCCCCGCTCGTCGACGACGAAACAGCGGTCGGCGTCGCCGTCGAAGGCGAGACCGAGGTCGGCGCCCTCCTCGCGGACACGCTTCTGGAGGTCCACGATGTTCGCCGGATCGAGCGGGTTGGCCTCGTGGTTCGGGAAGGTGCCGTCCAGCTCGAAGTACATCGGGACGAGTTCGAGCGGCAGACCGGAGAACACGGTCGGCACCGTGTGCCCGCCCATGCCGTTGCCCGCGTCGACGACGACCTTCAGGGGGCGGATCGAGGTCAGGTCGACGAGCGAGCGGAGGTAGGCCGCGTAGTCCTCCAGCGTGTCCCGCCCGGTGATCGTTCCGGGCGTGGCGTCCGAGGCCGGGGCACCGGAGTCGAGCCAGGTCTCGGCGAGCCGGCGGATGTCGGAGAGGCCGGTGTCCTGGCCGACGGGGGCCGCGCCGGCCCGGCACATCTTGATGCCGTTGTACTGGGCCGGGTTGTGCGAGGCGGTGAACATGGCGCCGGGCAGGCCGAGCGCGCCCGAGGCGTAGTAGAGCTGGTCCGTGGAGCACAGGCCGATCTCGGTCACGTCCACCCCGCGGGCGGCGGCTCCGCGCGCGAAGGCACGGGACAGACCGGGCGACGAGGGCCGCATGTCGTGCCCGATCACGATGGCGTCCGCTCCGGTCACCTGGACGAAGGCGGCGCCGAACAGCTCGGCGAGCGGCTCGTCCCACTGGTCGGGGACCACCCCGCGTACGTCGTACGCCTTCACGAGCTGCGACAGATCAGCAGTCACGGCCAACCCTCCAGAAGTCCACTTCGGTCACCCCAAACTACCCGTCCGCCCGGCGGCCGGCGGTGCCCGGCCCGGGCGGGGCGCTTACCTGCTCAGAGCGGCGTCCGGGAGCGGTCCGCCGGACGGGGCCTGGTCGCGCGCGAGTTCGCGGCACGCGTCCCGCCCGCCGGGTTCCCCACCGCGCCCGCGCGGCGCGGTGATCGGGGCGGGCGGAACGGCCAAGGAGGCGTTCACCTCGGCGAGTTGTGCGCAAACCGGGATGTACGCCGTGAACTGGACGGCGGTGAAGGCGAGTCGGCGGGCGGGAGAGCACGGGGTACGGCGGTCGACGCGGGCCCTGCGGCGGGGAGAGCGTGGGCCGCTCGGGGCCGCGTGGGGCGCTGAGGCGGCGCTCAGTTGTCGGGTGAGCGCAGGATCCGCAGGTGGCCGCGGCGCGCGACCTCCATCGGGTCCGCCGAGCGGGCGCTGCCGCCGGCCTCCGCCGCGCGCTTCTGCGGACGGGCCGCCTCGCGCACCGCGTTCGCCAGGGCCTCCAGATCGTCGCCGCTGGGGCGCGCGGGGCCGGAGGAGTCGGCGAGGCGGACGACCTCCCAGCCGCGCGGCGCGGTCAGGCGCTCGGAGTGCTCGGCGCACAGGTCGTAGCAGTGGGGTTCGGCGTAGGTGGCGAGCGGGCCGAGAACCGCGGTCGAGTCGGCGTAGACGTACGTCAGCGTCGCGACGGCGGGACGGCCGCAAGCGGTGCGCGAACAGCGACGTACAAGGCTCACGACGTTGGACGGTACCGCACTCTTGAGCGGGCCGCGACGACTCTCCCCCAGGTCACCCCACCGTGTCGTCCTGTGAGACGCCCCACACCGGTTGCGGAGCATCACACCCTGACCTGGGGCGACATCGGGTGCCGGGATACCGAACACACCTGAATCCGGTCACCACTTGGTGCGAATCATGTCAATTGCCATGTCAGAGATGGTCTTGGAGAGATACGGAATCGAGCTGATTCCTGCCGGGAACGGCCATCACGCGTCGCCCGGAAGACGGACGGGGCCCTGGCCCCGGTGATCCCGTGCGGGAGCGGCCCGCGCGTGGGGCCGGGCGGCCGGGCCGGGCGGGGACTACTCTTCGTCAGTGATGGACAACCCCGTACCGCCCCGCGCCGCAGCAGCCGGTCCTCGTCGCCGTGACCGCCACGGCAGGGGCATGCGCGGCCCCGTGGCGCCGCCCCAGGTTCCGCTCGCGGCGAGCCGTTCCGAGGTCTTCGCGGACCTCGTGCAGGACTCCGTGGAGCGGCTGGAACGACGCTGGCCGCAGCTCGCCGACATCGACTTCATGGTCCTCGAAGTCCCGCGCCTGGAACGCTCGGGCGAGGGCTGGAGCGACGAGGCCGTGCCGCTGGGCGGCACGATCGCGGCGCGCGAGGGGCGTCCCGCGCGCGTGGTCGTCTACCGCCGTCCGATCGAGATCCGCACCAAGGGGCGCGACGAGCGCGCCGCCCTGGTGCACGAGGTCGTCGTCGAACAGGTCGCCGAGCTGCTGGGCCTGACGCCGGAGACGGTCGACCCGCGCTACGGCGAGGACTGAGAACGGCCCCGGACGGGACCGTTCCCGCACATGTCAGTCCCGCGTCACTGCTTGAGCAGCACCGACAGATCCTGCTGGGCGTCCGGCACCGAGACCGTCCCGCGGTCGTCCGGGAGGTTCTGGATGGTGAAGCCGGGGACACCCTCCTGGGTCGCCGAGAGCATCCGGGAGGCGTAGACCGGGCCCCCGGAGACCTGCTCGACGGTGAGGGCGTACGTGCCCTTGAGGCCGCTCGGGACGGGCGCCTCGACGTTCTGGGTGGTTCCGCCCTTGATGGTGAACGTCTTCGAGACGGCCGTGCCGCCCCCGCTGCCCGCGGACGCGGTGACCTTGACCGTGGCACCCCCGGTCGGGGCGGTCACGGCGAGCGTGGACCCCTTGGCGGTGTTGTCGGCGACGGTCGCGCGCGCGCCGACCGGAGCGGTGGCCGGGATGAACGCGCTCTCCTGGTTCGCGCCCTTGCCGCGCACCACCCGCAGGGCGGCGACGACCGGCACGGAGGAGCCGGTGGGGGTGAGCACCAGGGAGCCCGCCTCGCCGCGGGTGACGTCCCCGAGGTCGACGGCGGTGGTCATGCCGGCCTTCACGTGCAGCGTCTCGTTGCCCGCCGGAGTGATCGTCCCCGAGGGCGAGGCGAGCCGGACCTTCAGGTCGGCGTCCGTGTCACCGGGCGCGAAGACGACCAGGCGCACGGAGGTGGCGTCCTTGGGGATGCCCGGCATGACGAGGCTGTCCGCCGGATCGGTGGAGGCGCCCAGCCAGTCGCCGCCCGTCTTGGCGTCCAGTGCCTGCACGGCGGCGCCGACCCGGCCGCTGCGGACCTTCACGTGCACGGTCAGGTCGTTCTGCGGATCGCCGGCGAGGGTGTTCAGCAGGATCGGCTCGCTGGCGTGCGCCTGGACCGTGATCCCGTCGGCCACCGTGGACTTGAGGGTGCCGTCCTTGCCGTACAGATCGATGTCGACGACCGCCGCCGCGTCGTCCGGGTTCGTCAGGTGCACGTAATCGGTGCGCTGCGCCGCGGTGCTGGCGCCCGGGAACCAGAACTCGGTGTCCGGGGCGGTGCAGTTGGTGCCGAGCAGGCCGCGTCCGACGCCCGCGACGACCTCGGTGCTCTGCTGGACCGTCCAGCCGGGTGCGAACTTGCCGGACGCGAGGCCGACGAGCGCGGGCGCGTCGGAGCCCGAGAGGTCGCCGGTCGCCGGCTTGCCGGGCTCCTTGGGCTGGACGACGGGCTTGGCGGTCTTGGCTCCGCCCTTCTTGCCGCTCTTGCCGCCGGACGAGCCGGTCCCGTCGACCGACTCCTCGGCGGCGGCCTGGAGTTGGGCCTTGCCGCTGCCGCTCGCGCCCTCCACGACGGGTGTGTAGGAGGTGTACGAGGTGTCCGCGATGTCGGAGGTGCTCGGCTGCGGGCACAGCAGGCTGGTGCGCTCCACGGGCAGCCGCGCGGCCGTGGCGGCCACGCCGGTGGTGCCCGACGTGCCGGACGGCTTGAGGGTCGCGAACCCGGTGACGGCGCCGAGCGCGGTCACCGCGGCGATCAGGGACAGGGTGGTGCGGTTCACTGATGGCTCCCGTCGGGGCGCTCATGGTCGGTGCCGTGCGGCCGGGTGGGGTCGTACGCCGGGTCGTAGCCCTGCTCGCCCGTGTCGTAGCCCTGGCCCCGGGGGTCGAAGGGCACGCCGTTCGCGTCGTAGCCCTGGCCGTAGTTCTGGTCGTACGCCGCCGTGCCGCCGTAGGCGTACGGGTCGTACTGGCCGCCCTGGTAGGGATCGGAGCCGTACTGCTGCTCGTAGGTGCCCGCCGGGTACCCCTGCTGACCCTGCTGCGCCTGCTGGCCCTCGTACCGATCGCCGCCGTAGCCGTCGTACTCGGCGTTCGCGTAGCTCGCGTCGTCCCAGTCGCCGTACGACTGCTGGTGCGGGACGGAGACGGCCGGGGCCTCCCGGTCCTCGTCCTCGTCGGCGTCCGCCCGGAACCCGTCGTCGAACTCCTGGTCCTCGTCCGGCTGCCCGGACTCCGCCTCGGCCTCGGCCTGGGCGCGCAGACGGCGGGCACGGCGGCCGTCGCCCGTCAGGTCCTCGGCGGTCACCGGCTGCTGTTCCTCGGGGAGGTCGTCGTCGATGTCCCGGCGCCGCCCGGGCAGGGCGAGCACCACGAGGACCAGGGCGAGGGCACCCTGCGCCCACAGCCAGGCCGTGTGGGTCAGCGGCGCGTCGAACGTGATGTCCAGCTTCCCGCCCTCGGCGGGCAGCCGGAAGCCCTGGGCCCAGCCGTCGACCGTGGTGCCGGTGAGCGGCTTGCCGTCCAGCGTCGCCGTCCAGCCGGGGTCGGCGCTGTCGGCAAGGCGCAGGACGCGGCCGTCCTGTCCGGTGGGGATCGTGGTGTGCACCTCGACCGGGCCGGCGGCGATGGACTCCGGGGCGCCGGACGCGGGGACGATCGCGGCGCGTGAGACCTGCTGGTCGACGCGCCACAGGGCGCTGCCGTCCTGCTGGCTCAGCCGGGACAGGCCCGTGGTCGCGTCCAGGACGCGGCTCACCTCGCGCGGCGCACCCTTGCGGACCAGGACGTAGCGCACGGCGAAGCCGCCGAGCTCGTCGGCCTGGTCGGCGCCGGATCCCGCCACGAGGTTGGCGACGACCTTGTCGAGCTTCGTGTTCTCGCCGCTGGAGGAGGCGAGTTCGGCGTCCCCGAGGCGGGCGCCGGAGCCGCGGACGAGGACGTAGCCGACCTCGGCGGGCGAGCGGCTGTCCAGGACGAGGGTGCGGGCCTGGTCGCGGGTGCCGCTCTCCTCCGCGACGAACGCGGGCACCTGCACCGGGTCGCGGCGCTCCACGGGTCCGTCGGCGCCGCGGATGATCCAGCCGGCGGCGACGAGCAGCGGGCCCGCGGCACAGGCGAAGGCGATGAGCGCGGCCACCGGCTGACGCCAGCCGAAGCTCTGCTCGGCCACGCGCGCGCGTGCCCCGTCGGAGCCGACGGCGGCGGCGGCGAGCAGCGCGAGGCCGTACACCAGGGTCGCGGGTCCCGCCCAGGTGGAGCGGTTGGACAGGGCCGCGAAGACGAGTGCCACGATGGCGATGACCCAGGCCGTGCGGATCCCGGCCTGGCGCTCGGAGCGCAGCAGGGCGGCCAGCGCGGCGAGCACGATGCCGAAGAGCATCAGTCCGCTGACGGTGCCGGGCCCGCCGGGGCTGGCGCTGAGCAGGTCGAGCGCGGAGGCCGCGCCGGTGCCGTAGTCGAGGCCCGCCTGCTTGAAGAAGCCGAACGGCAGCAGGGTCAGCGACCAGGGGGCGAGGACCAGCAGCGGGGTGCCGAGCTGGGCCAGGAAGCGCAGTCCGTAGGCGGGGATCTCCCTGCGGCGCACGACCAGGAGCGCGAGGCCGAGGACGAGCGCGATGGGCCACACGATCGGGGTGAAGGCCGTGGTGAAGGTCAGCAGCAGGGCGTACGCCCAGGTCGCGCGCCAGCTGCCGCGCGCGCGGGAGCCGTTCGTGAGACCGCTGGCCGCGATGCCCGCGCGCGCGATGAGCGGCAGCAGGATCGCGAGGACGGCGGTGCCGATGCGGCCGCCGGCGAGGGCTCCGGTGGCGGCGGGCAGGAAGGCGTACGCGACGGACGCCCAGGCGCGGAGCAGCCGGGACTCGACGAGGGGGCGCGAGGCGAAGTACGCGGCGAAGCCGGCCAGCGGCACGGATCCCACGAGGAGCACGGTGACCGCGAGGCCGGTGGAGCCGAGGAGCGTGGAGGCGAGGAGGGCGACGAGCGCGAGGTAGGGCGGGGCGGACTGGGTGGAGCCCGCGCCGACCGGATGCCAGGCGTCGAGGTAACGCGCCCACAGTTCGGAGGCGTCGGAGGGGGCGGGCAGCAGCGCGCCGCCCGCGAGGGCACCGCCGCCGAGCAGTTGGCGGCAGGCGAGGAGCGAGACGAACAGGAGCACCAGGAAGAGCATCGGGCCGGGGTTGCGCGCGATGCGCTTGATCCGGGCGAACTGCTCGATCTCCAGGAAGTCCCCGTCGTCGCCGCCGGGTCCGGACTCGACGGCACCTCCGTGCCGTCCGGCGCCCGTGGTGGCCTCGGCGTCGGATCCGCTCGTCAGGTTGCCCGCGACCTGCTCGAAGGTGGCGCGCACGGTGGCGCCGGGGGGCGGGAACAGGGGCCGCAGTTCGCCCTTGTCGACCTGCGGGCGGCCGCGCCTGCGCCGTCCGGCGATGATCCGCTCGGGTCGCAGCAGGACGCTCAGGAGGCCGCGGATCTCGTCGACGGCCTGTCCGGGGACCTTGCCCACGAGGTAGGCGACCGTGCGCATCAGGGTGCCGAGGACCAGGCGGATCATGATCCAGGGGACCTGCGCGGTACGGGCGTTGACGAGCAGGGTGTAGACGGCGCCCGCCTTGTCGACCCGGTGCGGGGACGCGGCGGTGCGGCCCACGCAGTCGACGGCCCGGCGCTCGCGGGAGGCCGCCTCGGCGTGCCGTACGACGGCTTCCGGGGCGACGAGGACCCGGTGGCCCGCGGCCTGGGCGCGCCAGCACAGGTCGACGTCGTCGCGCATGAGGGGCAGCCGGCGGTCGAATCCGCCGAGCTCCTCGAAGACGTCGCGGCGGATGAGCATGCCGGCGGTGGACACGGACAGCACGGGGTGGACGTGGTCGTGCTGTCCCTGGTCCTGCTCGCGCCGGTCGAGACCGGTCCAGCGACGGCCCGAGTTGGCGATGGTGACGCCGACCTCGAGGAGGGCTCTGCGGTCGTACCAGCCGCGGAGCTTGGGGCCGACGACGGCGACGTCCTGGCCGGCCTCCTGCTCGCTCTCCACGACGCGCAGCATGTGGGCCAGCGCGTCCGGCTCCGGGGCGCTGTCGTCGTGCAGCAGCCACAGCCACTGCTCGGGCTCGCCGTGCGGAAGGTCCGGCATGTCGTAGGTGTCGTCGCGCCAGCTGCGGGTGACGGGGTCCCAGCCGCTCGGACGCTTCAGATAGGGAAGGTCGTCCGGGGTCAGCTCGGGGGCGGTGCGGGTCACCTCCTCGACGGCCTGGCCGAAACCGGTGCGCCGCGCCAGGTGGAGCACACGGTCGGCGCCGAGCGCCTCGGTGAGCAGCTGGGCGGATTCGTCCGCGCTGCCGGTGTCGGCCGCCACCGCGTTCTGCACGGGGCGGTCCTGGCCGAGCAGCCCGGCGAGCGCCTGCGGCAGCCAGCGGGCGCCGTCGTGGGAGACGAGCACCGCGGTCACTACATGGCGCGGGAACTCAGGGGTGGCAGCGGCGTCGTTACTGGCTGCCGAAAGGCTGTGCACGGACATCGAGGTACGGGCCCCGGTTCGATGGACTGCGGTGGACGTCTGTGTCCGGCGGGGACAGCGGGACGTCTCGGACGAGGGCCCACACTAACGGCTGGGAAAGACGGCGGCCCGCCGCCTGTGGATAACCCACGTGCGACGGGCCGTTCCTTACGTAAGAGTGTGTGCCGTTTGGTCGGTGGCACCCGCCGGTGCGAACCGGTGTCCCCGGTCCGCTTCTCCGTACGACCGTTCTCAGACGGCGGCCTTCTTCAGCCGGCGCCGTTCCCGCTCGGACAGACCGCCCCAGATGCCGAACCGCTCGTCGTTGGCGAGCGCGTATTCGAGGCACTCGGAGCGGACCTCGCAGGCGAGGCAGACCTTCTTGGCCTCGCGGGTGGAGCCGCCCTTCTCGGGAAAGAACGACTCGGGGTCGGTCTGGGCGCACAGCGCGCGCTCCTGCCAGCCGAGTTCCTCGTCCGCGTCGTCGACCAGCAGTTGCTGCACCAGCTCGGTCATGTGCGCCCCTCGTCTGTCTTTCGCGTCCCCGTGATGCTGCCGTCACCTGTTCCGGCTGAACGACACGAGTGAAATTACAAGTGTGCCGATCCGGGCCAGTCAAGCCGAGATCTGCTATTAGGCCCCTTATTCACTCTGCGGAACCAAGGCTATGCGGAAAGTGTTCAAATCGGCATAAACCCTGACAGCCCAAGAGGTCCAGGTCAGACGCCCATCCCTCACAGAGGAGGACGTCCAGGCGTTCGATCTCGTTCCGACGCAGACCCCGAAGCGAATCGGATCACATTTAGATCACGGGATCGCGGCGAGGTTTGTTCACCCGGTTGTGCGCCATGTGTCCGGGGAGCCCACTGAACAAACCTTTCGCCTGTCAGATGAACCGGATGAGGTGAAACATCTCCCACATACCGGACATGCAGTTGACAGTGGAGGTGTGAACCGGTGTCCTTGTGGGCATGTTCGCGCACTTGGCTCCCACCTCGACCCGCACCGCCGGGTCCCTCGGTGCTGCCCGCGCGCGCTGTAGCTGTTGTTGCTGTCCCAGCTGTTGAGCCCTACCGCGCTCCGGCTGCCTCGCCGCCACTGAGGCGAATCCCCGCCCCTCACCGGGGCCACTGCCCTCACCCGGGCTCCTCTCCGCTCCCGACCAGGGCGGAACCCCCGCTCGCGACCCGGGCGGAAACGGCCAGCGACACCCCAGCACTCTCCCGCCGAGGAACCACCGCACCCATGAACAGCGACAGCGACCTCCAGATCGCCGGCGACATCCTCGAAGTCCCGCACCTGCTCCAGCCGCCGCGCGAACACCCGGCCACCGTGGCCGAGTTCGCCGGTCTCGCGCGCTCCATCGCCGCCGACCGCTCCCGGTGGGAACACCTCGTCCGCTACGACGCCGCCTCGCGTTGGTACCACCGGCTGCACACGGGACCCGGCTACGAGGTGTGGCTCCTGTCCTGGGTGCCGGGACAGGGCAGCGGGCTGCACGACCACGGCGGCTCCTCCGGCGTGCTGACCGTGCTGGACGGCGCGCTGACCGAGCGCACCGAGCGGGGCACACGCGCCCTGGGCTCCGGCGCGCAGCGGGTGTTCGCGCCCGGCTATGTCCACGAGGTCGTCAACGACTCGCTCGAACCGGCCGTCAGCCTGCACGTCTATTACCCGGGTCTCACCGAGATGCCGATGCACGCGGCGCGGTGCGCGGTCGCCGAGACGGTGTGAGGGGTTCTCGGGGCGGTGCGCGGGGCGGTGCGCGGTCGCCGGGACCGTGTGACGGGTGACGTGTTCGAGCCGTCGGCCGGGGCGGCCCGTCGTAACCGGCTGACACGATGTCGTAGCCGCCTGCGAGACTGAGCCCCATGCGCATTGTGGTTCTGGCAGGCGGTATCGGTGGTGCACGGTTCCTGCGTGGTCTCCAGCGGGCCGTGCCGGACGCGGACATCACGGTCATCGGCAACACCGGCGACGACATCCATCTCTTCGGGCTGAAGGTCTGCCCGGACCTCGACACGGTGATGTACACGCTCGGCGGCGGCATCAACGAGGAGCAGGGCTGGGGGCGGGCCGACGAGACCTTCCATCTCAAGGAGGAGCTCGCGGCGTACGGCCTCGGACCCGAGTGGTTCGGGCTCGGCGACCGCGACTTCGCGACGCACATCGTGCGGACGCAGATGTTGGGCGCGGGCTATCCGCTCAGCGCCGTCACCGAGGCCCTGTGCGACCGGTGGAAGCCGGGCGTGCGTCTCATCCCCATGTCCGACGACCGGGTCGAGACCCATGTCGCCGTCACCCTGCCCGAGGGCGACCCGTCCGGGGCCGCGGGCGAGCGCAAGGTGATCCACTTCCAGGAGTACTGGGTCCGGCTGCGTGCCTCCGTGCCGGCCGAGGCGATCGTGCCGGTGGGCGCCGAGCAGGCGAAGCCCGCTCCCGGGGTGCTGGAGGCCATCGCGGAGGCGGACGTCATCCTCTTCCCGCCGTCCAACCCCGTGGTGTCCGTCGGCACCATCCTCGCCGTGCCCGGCATCCGCGAGGCCATCGCCGAGGCGGGGGTGCCGGTCGTCGGCCTCTCCCCCATCGTCGGTGACGCCCCGGTGCGCGGCATGGCCGACAAGGTCCTGGCCGCGGTCGGCGTCGAGTCCACCGCCGCCGCGGTCGCCGAGCACTACGGCTCGGGTCTGCTGGACGGCTGGCTCGTCGACACCGTGGACGCCCCCTCCGTGGAACGCGTCCGGAGCGCCGGCATCCGCTGCCGGGCCGTACCGCTGATGATGTCCGACCTCGACGCGACGGCGGAGATGGCGCGGGAAGCGCTGGCACTGGCGGAGGAGGTACGGACGTCATGAGCACGATGGACGCGGCGGCGGCCGGAGACGCCCGGAACGCGGAAGGGCACGCGGGAGCGGAACGGCCCGAGCGGCCCGTCGGCACGGGCTACCGTGTCTGGGCGCTGGACGGGCTTCCCGAGGTGCGTCCGGGGGACGATCTGGCGAAGCTCGTCGCCGCGGCGGAGCCCGGACTGGTGGACGGCGACGTGCTGCTCGTCACCTCCAAGATCGTGTCGAAGGCCGAGGGCCGGATCGTCGAGGCCACCGACCGGGAGGCCGCCATCGACGCCGAGACCGTCCGGGTCGTGGCGCGGCGCGGCGCGCTGCGGATCGTCGAGAACCGGCAGGGTCTCGTGATGGCCGCGGCCGGCGTCGATGCCTCCAACACCCCCGCCGGGACGGTGCTGTTGCTGCCCGAGGACCCCGACGGCTCCGCGCGGGCGATCCGCGCCGGACTGCGGGACGCGCTCGGTGTCGACGTCGGCGTCGTGATCACGGACACCTTCGGACGGCCCTGGCGCACCGGGCTCACCGACGTCGCGATCGGCGCCGCGGGCGTCGAGGTCCTGGACGACCTGCGCGGCGGCACCGACGCGCACGGCAATCCGCTCAGCGCGACGGTCGTGGCCACCGCCGACGAACTCGCCGCCGCCGGTGACCTGGTCAAGGGCAAGTCCTCCGGGCTGCCCGTCGCGGTCGTGCGCGGGCTGGCCCACCTGGTGGGCGCCGAGGACGGCACGGGGGCACGGGCGATGGTGCGCGGGGCGCGGGACGACATGTTCCGGCTGGGCACCTCGGAGGCCGTGCGGGAGGCCGTGACCCAACGGCGTACGGTACGGGCCTTCACGGACGAGCCCGTCGACCCCGGTGCCGTACGCCGTGCGGTCGCCGCGGCGGTGACCGCACCGGCGCCGCACCACACCACGCCCTGGCGGTTCGTGCTCCTGGAGTCGGAGGCGTCGCGGACACGGCTGCTGGACGCCATGCGGGACGCCTGGATCGCGGATCTGCGGGCCGACGGGAAGAGCGAGGAGTCCATCGCCAAGCGGGTCCGCCGCGGTGACGTGCTGCGCAACGCGCCGTACCTCGTGGTGCCGTGTCTGGTCATGGACGGCTCGCACACGTACGGCGACGCACGGCGGGACGGCGCCGAGCGCGAGATGTTCGTGGTCGCCACCGGAGCGGGCGTGCAGAACTTCCTGGTCGCGCTGGCCGGGGAGCGGCTGGGCTCCGCGTGGGTGTCGTCGACGATGTTCTGCCGTGACGTCGTGCGCGAGGTCCTGGAGCTTCCGGACGACTGGGACCCGATGGGAGCCGTGGCCGTCGGACACGCGGCGGAGGCGCCGAGGGACCGGCCGGAGCGGGACGCGGCCGCCTTCGTCGCCGTTCGCTGACCGGCCCGGGTCGCCCGTCGGGCGGGGGCGCTTTCGGGGTGTTCCGGCTCGGGGGTGCGGGGGAGCGCCTACTCTCGTAGGACAGCCCCTGTGTCTTCCTAGGACCTCATCCTTGTCCGGACGTTTCGCTCCCCGGCCGACGCGTACGAGCGTGCGCGGCGGTCATGTCGTGGTGCCCGGCGCGGCCGGCGGGCGGCCGGCGGGCGCGGTGCCCCACCAGACGGCGGGGCCCGGACGCGTGCGGACGTGGACGCCGGACGGGCCACTCGATCTCGGGCTCGTGCTCGGACCGCTGCGGCGCGGACCGGGCGATCCGACCTTCCGTACGACCCCCGACGGGTCGGTGTGGCGGACCAGCCGTACGCCCGCCGGGCCCGGAACCCTGCGGGTCGCCCTGCGCGGCGGTGTGGCCCGGGGCGAGGCCTGGGGGCCGGGGGCCGAATGGCTCCTCGACGGGCTCCCGGACCTGCTCGGCGCCGCCGACGACCCCGCCGCCTTCGAGCCGCGGCACCGGCTGGTCGCGCTCGCCCGGCACCGGCGGCCCGGTCTGAGGCTGGTGCGGACCGGGCTCGTGATGGAGTCGCTGATCCCGTCCGTCCTGGAGCAGAAGGTCACCACCGACGAGGCGTACCGGGCCTGGCGGCTGCTGGTCCGGAGGTTCGGGGAGCCGGCGCCGGGGCCCGCCCCCGAGCGGATGTACGTCATGCCGGCGCCGCGGACGTGGGCCCTGATCCCGTCCTGGGAGTGGCACCGGGCCGGGGTCGACGACAAGCGGGCCGGCACGATTCTGCGGGCCGTGCGGGTCGCTGCGCGGCTGGAGGAGGGCGTCGGGTTCGATGCCGAGGGGGCCCGGCGGCGGCTGGAGCTGGTGCCGGGGGTCGGGCCGTGGACGTCGGCCGAGGTCGTGCAGCGCAGTCATGGTTCGGCGGATGCGGTGACCGTCGGGGATCTGCATCTGCCGGGGATCGTGGGGTACGCGCTGGCCGGGGACCGGGACGCCGACGACGCCGTGATGCTGGAGCTGCTTGAGCCGTATGCCGGGCAGCGGCATCGGGCCGCTCGGCTGATCCTGCTGTCCGGGCGTACTCCTCCCCGGCGTACGCCGAAGATGCCGCGCACGGACATCGGGCTGCTCTGACCTGGCGTCCCGCCTCCACCGGCCCGGCCCTGTCCTGTCCTGTCCTCGCCCGCCTTGCGCCGAGCGTCGGCGTGCCTCGTCGCAAGCCGGATTTCGCCCCCTCCGCCCCTGCCCGTCCCGGGGGCTCCGCCCCGGACCCCGCTCCTCAAACGCCGGAGGGGCTGAGAGTGCGGACCGGAGGGGCTGGATCCTTGCCCCTCCGGCGGGGTTTCGTCGGGTTACTGGTCCGAGGAGAAGCGGAGGGTCGCCGCCGGGATCCGGGCTTCGCACCAGACCCGGACTCCCTCGCGGAGTTCGTTGTCGGGGCCGACGACCGCGCCGTCTCCGATGACGGTGCCGGTCAGGTGGGTGCGTTCGCCGATGCGGGCGCCGGCTCCGACGAAGGAGTCGGTGACGACCGCGCCGGACTCGACGACGGCTCCGGCGAGGATCGTGCTGCCGGAGATCCGGGCGCCCTCGCCGATCCGGGCGCCCTCACCGACCACCGTGCCACCGGTGAGCTTGGCGTCGGGGGCCACCGTGGCCGTGGGCAGGACCAGCCGGTCGCCGCAGCGGCCGGGAACGGCCGGGGACGGGGCGCGCCCGAGCACCAGGTCGGCGGAGCCGCGGACGAAGGCCTGGGGGGTGCCCAGATCCAGCCAGTAGGTGGAGTCCACCATGCCCTGGAGGTGGGCGCCGGTGGCCAGGAGCTCCGGGAAGGTCTCCCGCTCCACCGAGACGGGGCGGCCCGCGGGGATCGTGTCGATGACGGAGCGGCGGAAGACGTACGCCCCCGCGTTGATCTGGTCGGTGACGATCTCCTCGGGGCTCTGCGGCTTCTCCAGGAAGGCCGTGACGCGCCCCGTGGCGTCGGTGGGGACCAGGCCGAACGCGCGCGGGTCCTCCACCCGGGTCAGATGCAGGGAGACGTCCGCGCCCGTCGTCTCGTGGGTCGTCACCAGAGCCCGGATGTCCAGGCCGGTGAGGATGTCGCCGTTGAAGATCAGGACCGGGTCGTCGGGGCCCGAGCGCAGCCGGGAGGCCACGTTGCGGATGGCGCCGCCCGTGCCCAGCGGCTCCTCCTCGGTGACGTACTCGATGTGCAGGCCCAGCGAGGAGCCGTCGCCGAAGTACGGCTCGAAGACCTCGGCGAGGTAGGAGGTCGCCAGCACGATGTGGTCGACGCCCGCGGCGCGCGCCCGCGCCAGCTGGTGCGTGAGGAAGGGGACCCCGGCCGCCGGGACCATCGGCTTGGGGGTGTGCACCGTGAGCGGGCGCAGCCGGGTGCCTCTGCCGCCGACCAGGAGGATCGCTTCTGTCACCTGTCGTCTCTGCTTCCTGCCGGGACCGGCCGAACTGTCTTTCGGCCGGCCAGTTTATGCAGACCGTTCGATGGCGCCTTCGATGGCCGTGCGGTAGTCCTTCGACGGGCCTCTGCCGTGACGTCGGGTGATCCCGGCCGGCGCGGCCCCGCCGGTCCGTCGCCGGCCGGGCCGTTCCGGGTGACCGCGGGGCGGTCTAGCGGCCCTGGTAGCGGGCCGCCGTCGTTCTGGCCGTGCCGAGCTTGCCGTAGAGAAGCCGTCCGGGGCACTCCGTGGCGAATCCGTCCCGATGGCCGGAGATCACGTTCAGTCGTACGTTCTTTCCTTTTCGGTAGAGATTGCCACCGGCCGACTTCAGGTATGTCTTGCCACGCGGATCGGCACCGTAGAGACCGAGTTTCCACGCCGTGAGCCGGGAGATGGCCTTGAGCGCCGCGTCGGTCGGCTTGGTGCTGCCGAAACTGCCGATCACGGCGATCCCCATGCTGTTCGTGTTGAACCCGCGGGTGTGGGCGCCCATGACCGCCTTGGCGACGCCTCCGGCCCGGCCCTCGTAGATGTTCCCGCACTTGTCGACGAGGAAGTTGTAGCCGATGTCGCGCCAGCCGCTGCTCACCACGTGGTAGCGGTAGATACTGCGGATGACCGAAGGCGCCTGGGAGCAGGTGTACTTGTTCCCCGACGCCGTGTGGTGCACGAAGGCCGCCTTGACGGTCTTCGTGTAGAGGAAGCCGCGCTCGCGGAGGTTCTCGTTCGCGCCCCAGCCGCGCCGCGTGATGATCGTCGGGCGCGGGCCGATGTACGGCGTCGCGCGCCGGTCGGTCCTGCCGTCGGGGAAGTACGTGCGCTCGGTCTCCTGCCGGGAGAGCGCGGGGATCACGGTGGCCCGGGCACCCTCGCCGCCGGCCGCGCCCTCGCTGCCCGCCGCGCCGTCGCCGGCCGACACTCCCGCTCCCCGCGCGCCCGCGTGCACGCCCCTGGCGCGCAGGCCCGAGGGCGCGCCCGCGGCCCGTCCGGCCGTCCGGGTGCCGGGGGCCGGGGGATCTCCGCCGGGATCGACGAGTTCGAGGCGCAGGCCGCCGGGGAGGGGCGCGGCCGCCGGGGAGGCCAGGCTCCTGTCCCGCGGTCCGTCCGCGCCGTCCTCCTCCGGGCCCTGTGCGGCGTCCCGCGCCGCCTTCTCGGCCTCGACGCGGACCTCGACGCCGTCCGAGTTCCCCACCCACAGCGGGGCGGTGGAGCCGTGCACCCGGCGCGAGGTGCTCTCGGCGGTGTCCGGGTCGGGGGCGTGCTCGTCGTTGTGGGTCTCGACGTCCTGCCAGTCCGACCAGTCGCCGGTGCCGGCCGTCCTGGTGCGGACCTGGACCCGGCCGTTCAGCTCGCTGGCCGGGTCGTCCCAGATCACACCGACCAGGGAGAACGGCCGTACGTCGCGGCGGGCGAGGCCCTGCGTCTGCGCGCTCGGGCCGAGGGAGCGTTTGCGGGTGAGGGGGACCAGGGGCAGGGACTGGGTGCTGCCGGGGGCGGCTGCCTCCGACGTCACCGTCGACGGCCCTGCCTGGGCCGCGGTGGCGGGCAGGGTGAGCGGAAGGGCGAGAGCGGCCGCGCAGGTGACGCCGACCGAGGAACCAAGGAATCCACGCATGCTCCTGATCCTGGACATAATCATAGATATCTGTCCATTGCGGAATTGACGGACCGTCGGACGCGCTGCGCCGAACCGGTGGCGCGCTCGGCCCGTGCCGCGCGGCGGCCCCGCGTACGCTTGCGCGCGTGAAAGCCACCGACCGCACCCCTGCCGACCTGCTGCGATCCGCGCTCTCCGAGGACCCCGCGCGTCCTTTGGTGACCTTCTACGACGACGAGACGGGCGAACGGGTCGAATTGTCCGTGGCCACCTTCGCCAATTGGGTGGCCAAGACCGCCAATCTGCTCCAGGGCGAGCTGTCCGCCGAGCCCGGCGAGCGGGTCGCGCTGCTGCTGCCCGCGCACTGGCAGACGGCGGTGTGGCTGCTCGCCTGCTCCTCGGTCGGCGTCGTCGCGGATCTCGGCGGGGACCCGGCGGCCGCCGACCATGTCGTCGCGGGCCCCGGCCGGTTCGAGGCCGGGCTCGCCTGTTCCGGTGAGCGGATCGCCCTCTCGCTCGCCCCGCTCGGCCGCCGCTTCCCGACGCCTCCGGCCGGGTACGCCGACTACGCCGTCGAGGTGCCGAGCCAGGGCGACCGTTTCGCGCCGTACGCGCCGGTCGACCCGGAGGAGCGGGCGCTGGTCGTCGCGGGGGCCGCGTACACGGGCGCGGAGGTCGTGGAGCAGGCCCGCGCCGACGCCCCGGGGCTGGATCTGACGGGCCCCGGTTCACGCATCCTGTCGGCGCTCCCGTACGACACCTGGGAGGGCGTGGCCGCGGGTCTGTACGCGCCCCTCGCCACCGGCGGGTCCGTGGTGCTGTGCCGCAACCTCGGCCTCCTGGACGAGGACGCGCTCGCCCGGCGGATCGAGAGCGAGCGGGTGACCGCCACGGCCCGCTAGGGCGGCCCCCGGCGGCGGCCCCCGGCCGGCCGGTCCCGGAGGGGCGCCGGGCGCGTCCCCCGTTCGGCCCATCACCGGCCCCCCTCGGCCGTCGCGCCGGGACATGGTCGTAGGAGCAGCCCGACACGCTCGTACGCCATGAGGGGTGGTGGTCCCGAGGTGACCGACTCCGAAGGCGCGGAGGAGCGGGGACGGGGCGCGTCGCCCACCGGGGCCGGGGTCCGGCGCAGGCGACGGCGCTGGGTGCGCCGGACGGCGACCGGGGTGGCCGTGCTGGTCCTGGGCGCCGTGGCGGCCGGCTGGGTCGCGTACGAGAAGCTGAACGGGAACATCACCGCGGACAACGACGCCGCGGCCGAGCTCGCCCGGTACGAGAAGGAACGGCCCACCGCGCTGGTGCGCGACGCGCAGAACATCCTGCTGATCGGGTCCGACTCGCGTTCGGGCGCCGGGAACCGGAAGTACGGCCGGGACTCGGGGACGGAACGGTCCGACACGACGATCCTGCTGCACCTCTCGGCGAACCGGCGCAGCGCGACCGCCATGTCGCTGCCCCGCGACCTGATGGTGGACGTACCGGGCTGCCGGCGCCCCGACGGGACCCGCACCCGCCCCATGCTCGCCATGTTCAACTACGCGTTCGAGGTGGGCGGTTCGGCCTGCACGATCCGGACCGTGGAGAGGCTGACCGACATCCGCGTCGACCATCACATGGTGGTGGACTTCCACGGGTTCAAGGACATGGTCGACGCCGTGGACGGCGTCGAGGTGTGCCTGCGGAAGCCGATCGACGACAAGGCGGCGAAGCTGAGGCTGCCCGCGGGCAAGGTCGTGCTCGACGGCGAGCAGGCGCTCGGCTACGTGCGGGCCCGCAAGAGCATCGGCAACGGCAGCGACACCGACCGCATGGACCGCCAGCAGAAGTTCCTCGGCGCGCTCATCAGCAAGGTGCGCAGCGACGACGTCCTGCTCAACCCGGCGAAGCTGTATCCGGTGCTGGACGCGGCCACCTCGTCGCTGACCACCGACCCGGGGCTCGCGAGCCTGCGCGGTCTGTACGACCTGGTCCGCGGCATGCGGGACATCCCCACGAAGGACATCCGGTTCCTGACCGTGCCCCGGACGTCGTACGTCCTCGACCCCAACCGCGACCAGCTCGTGGAGCCCGACGCGGCCCGGCTGTTCGCACGGCTGCGCGCGGACGAGCCGGTCGCGGTCGCGAAACGGCCGAGGGCGGCCCAGGGCCGGTCCCCGCATTCCGTAAGCCTGTACGGGAACACTTTGTCCGGGAACTCCTCGCACGACTACGAAGGGGAGTCGGACAGTGACGGAATGCCGACGGCAATAGGAGTTGCCCTCCTCTCCGGCACACCGGATCCGGCTCCGACTTTCCGAGGCAACACGGCGGCACAGGACGCCTGCGGGTAAAGCGCGCGCCAAGGCGGGGAACAGGCGAGCTAAGAAGTCTCTGAAAATAGGGCGGATTGCCCGGTTGTAGGGACGTCGAATTTGTCACGGCCGTCGCTCCGCGCTGAACTGGGCGGATAGTGTGAGCGATCCGGTGCACCCGGCCACGAGGTCAGTCCTGGGGGCCGCGCACTGTTTGACCGAGACCCGAGCGCCTTTTGAGGGGGAAAGGGCGCCGCGTGGCCCCGACGGAGGATTCAGACAACCGTGGACGCGCAAGGCCGTGGGCGGGCGGACGACATCGACCCCGCAGACCAGTGGGTACTCAACCCGAACACTGGTGAATACGAACTGCGACTGCCCCCTTCCGGAGCGCAATCGGGCGTGCCGCGACCGCGGAGGGGCGCACCCTCCGCGGCGACGCGCACCCGGAGCGCCCCGGGCAGGGACCGCGCGGCACCGGGGCGGGAACGTGACGCGCCGAGGCGGGAGCGCGAGCCGTCCGGCCCCGACGTACCGGGGCCGCGCCGGCGGCGCTCCGAGCCGCCGGAGCCCCTTCCGGGACGGCGGCGCGGGCGCGGCGGCAAGCCGCCCAAGAAGTCGAAGGCGAAGAAGATACTGCTGTGGACCGGCGGCACCATGGCGCTGGTCCTGGTCGCCGTGTCCGGCGCCGCGTACGCCTATCTCAAGCACCTCGAGGGCAACGTCACCACGACGGACGTCGGCAGTTCGGGCAAGAGCGGCTTCAGCAAGGACGAGGCCTTCAACCTGCTCATCATCGGAACCGACAAGCGCACCGGTGCGGGCAACACGGGGTACGGCGACAAGAACAGCCTCGGGCACGCCGACACGAACATCCTGCTGCACGTCTCCAAGGACCGGACGAACGCGACCGCGCTGAGCATCCCGCGCGACCTCATCGTCAACATCCCGGAGTGCAGGACGAAGCAGCCGGACGGCACCGAGGAGATCATCAAGGGCACGGACAACGTCCGCTTCAACACCAGCCTCGGCCAGGACGACCGCAATCCGGGCTGCACGATGGACACCGTCAAGGCGGTCACCGGCATCACGGTCGACCACTTCATGATGGCCGACTTCAACGCCGTCAAGACGCTGGCCACCGCGGTCGGCGGTGTCGAGGTCTGTCTCGCGAAGAACGTCGACGACGCCAACTCGCATCTCAAGCTCTCCGCGGGCAAGCACGTGGTCGAGGGTGAGCAGGCCCTCGCCTTCGTCCGCACCCGGCACAGCTTCGGCAACGCGGGCGACCTCGACCGCATCAAGGTGCAGCAGCAGTTCATCGGCTCCCTGGTGCGCAAGATGAGTTCGAGCGACACCCTCACCAGCCCGACCAAGCTGATCAAGCTGGCCGAGGCCGCCACCAAGGCGCTCACCGTGGACACCGGCATCGGCAGCGTCAGCACGCTCAAGGACATGGCCCTGGAGCTGAAGAAGGTGCCGCCGAAGAACATCACCTTCACCACGGTTCCGGTGATAGACAATCCGGCCGAGAAGGTGCACGCCACCGTCGTGGTCAACCCGACGACGGCCAAGCCGGTGTTCGACGCGATCAAGAACGACGTCTCCTTCACCGCCGTGAAGCAGAAGGCGAAGAAGGAGAAGGCCGCGGAGACCGCCCGCCTCAAGGGCTCCCGTTCCGCCGCGTCCGACATCCGCGTCGACATCTACAACGGCGGCGCCGAGGCGGGCTCCGCACAGGAAACTCTCAACTGGCTACAGAATGATGAGGGCGTGCTCAAGTCCAGCCAGCTGGGCAACGCCGACGCACCGCTGAGCAGGACGACCCTGGAGTACTCCCCCGACCAGGCCGACCAGGCACGCAAGCTGGCGGATCTCATGGGGCTGTCCGGTTCGGCGCTGAAGCCCGGCAAGAGCGAGAAGAACTCACAGGGGCTGCCGGCGATCGTGCTGACCCTGGGCAAGGACTTCAAGGGCGCCGGAGTGCCCTTGACCGCTCCGACGAAGGCGCCGGACGTGGAGAAGTCCACTGCGGACAAAACAGTGTGCGCGAAGTGACCTAGCGGGTTCGTCAAGCGTCCTACAGGGCGCGAGCAGTGTCCGGCCGGGCGTGCGAACGCCCGGCCGGACGTTCGACGGACCCGTTTGTCAGGCGCAGGGTGGGGAGAGGCTGGGAGATGGCGCAAAGCAGTGTGCGCGGGGAGGGAGCACGGCCACGTGTCCCACGAGCCGGCGAACTGGGCTGGGACGACAGCATGTACGAGGAGGGCGGCCGGTCCGTTCGGACGGCGGAGGACGGCCGCGCCCGGCAGGACGGTGACGACGGCGCGCATCCGGCCGACGGCACCGAGCCGCTCGACCCCCGGGGGCGGGGTCCGAACGGCGGGGACGACGACGGACGGCACGGGACCAAGGACCGTCCCCGGCGCAGACGCCGAATACTTCGCTGGTCGGCGATGGTGCTGTCGGTCCTGATACTCGGCACCGCCGGTGCCGGCTATCTCTACTACCGGCATCTGAACAGCAACCTCAAGCAGGGCGACCTGAACATCGGCGACGCGAAGGACCGCGCGGCGAAGACGAAACCGAACGCGGCGGGCCAGACCCCGCTGAACATCCTGCTGATCGGCTCGGACGCCCGGAACTCCACCGAGAACCAGAAGCTCGGCGGCGCGAAGGACACCTTCGACACCCCGCCCCGCGCGGACGTCCAGATGCTGCTCCACCTGTCCGCGGACCGCACCAACATGTCGGTCGTGAGCATGCCGCGCGACACCCTGCTGCGGATACCCAACTGCACGGACCCGAAGACCGGGAAGACCTACGCCGCGAGCACCTCGCTCACGATGACGAACGACTCGCTGGGCCGCGGCGGCCCCGGCTGCACGGTCGCCACCTGGGAGAAGACGACCGACATCCACATCGACCACTTCATCATGGTCGACTTCGCGGGCGTGGTCTCGATGGCCGACGCGATCGGCGGCGTCCCCGTCTGCGTGGACGCCAACATCTACTCGCACACCTCCACAGGACACGGCTCCGGGCTGAAGCTGGAGAAGGGCACCACGTCCGTCAAGGGCAAGCAGGCCCTGCAATGGCTGCGCACGCGGTACGGCTTCGAGGACGGCAGCGACATCGGCCGCACCAAGGCCCAGCACCAGTACATGAACTCGATGGTGCGCCAGCTGCGGGAGAACGCCACGCTGAGCAACCCGGACAAGCTGCGCAACCTCGCCGAGACGGCGACCAGCGCGCTGACCGTCGACCGGGGCCTCGGATCGGTGACCAAGCTCTACGACCTCAGCAACGAGCTGAAGAAGGTCCCGACCAGCCGCATCACCATGACCACCATGCCGTGGGTGTACTCCAGCGACGGCAACCGGGTGCTGCCCAAGCCGACGGACGCCGACAAGGTCTGGCGGCTGCTGCGCGAGGACATCGCGCTGGACGGCAAGGACAAGAAGAAGCCCGCCGGGAAGACCACCTCTGACCCGGCCGCCGCGGACGACCGGATCGCCGTGCAGGTGGAGAACGGCACCCGCACCGACGTGCTGGCCCCGGTGCCCGGACGCGCGAGCGCGGTGAGCGCCCTGCTCGTCGGCAAGGGGTTCACGCAGTCGAAGGCCGACCCCTCGACGGTGACGACCGAGGCCACCACGGTGATCCGCTATCCGAGCGCCGATCTGGAGGGTGACGCCCTGCGGGTCGCCAAGGCCCTCGGGATGTCGACGCACGCGGTGGAGAAGTCGGCGGACGTCTCCGGGGTCACGCTGATCGTCGGCGCCGACTGGCGGGACGGCACCACGTACAAGGCGCCCGCGGAGGACGACTCGACCCCTGAGTCCGCGCAGCTCGACAAGGGCGCGGACACCGGAGCCTGCATGCACGTGGACCCGAACTACACCTGGTCGTAGAACCCGGCGGACAACGGAAACCGGGCCCCTCTCGCGTGCGAGAGGGGCCCGGCTCCGTTACGGACAGGGTCAGTTGGCGCCGCTGAGCACCGCGGGACGCCGGGACGCGATGACCTTGCGGGCCAGCGCCTTCGGGCTGGTGAGGAAGCCCCAGCCCCACGACATGTGCATCGTCGCGAGGGCCACGGGGATCTGGAGCCGGGCCTTCGCAGGCAGCCCCTTGCCCGCGGGCAGCGAGCCGAGCCCGATCGCCGCGAGGTAGCCGGCCGGGACGACGAGACCCCAGGGCGTCAGCGCCACGCCGACGACCAGGCCCGCCGCGATCGCGCAGACGGCGGCCGGCGGGGCGAGGTAGCGCAGGTTGATGGAGCCCTCGTGATAGCGGGCGACGACGTGCCGCCAGCGGCCGTAGTCCTTGTACTGCTTGCCGAGCGCCCTGACGGACGGCCGCGGCCGGTAGGACACCCGCAGCTCGGGCGAGAACCAGATGAGCCCGCCGGCCTCACGGATGCGGAAGTTCAGCTCCCAGTCCTGGGCGCGGATGAACTCCTCGTTGTAGCCGCCCTGCTGCTCCAGCGCCTCGCGCCGGAACACCCCGAGATAGACGGTGTCGGCCGGCCCGGCCTCGCCGCCCGTGTGGAAGGCGGCGTTGCCCACGCCGATCTTCGACGTCATCGCGGCGGCGACGGCGTGCTCCCAGTCGTTCTCGCCCTCGGCGTGCATGATGCCGCCGACGTTCTGCGCGCCGGTCTCCTCCAGGAGCCGTACCGCGGTGGCGATGTAGTTCGGGGAGAGCATGCCGTGCCCGTCGACCCGCACGACGACGGGGTGCCGGGACGCCTTGATCGCGGCGTTCAGCGCCGCGGGCGTACGGCCGGTCGGGTTCGGCACCGTGTGGACCCTCGGATCCTCACGGACGAGTTCGGCGGCGATCTCGTCCGTCCGGTCCGTGGAGGGACCGATGGCGATCACGACCTCCATCTCGCCGTCATACTCCTGCGCCAGGATCGCTCGGACAGCGCCACGCAGATGCCGCTCCTCGTTGAGGACGGGCATGATCACAGATACGGCGGGAGACCGCACGCCAGACTTCTCGCTCATCGGAGCTCACGTTACCGCGAACGGGGGACACGGTCGCGCGCCGCCCGGCGTAAGGACCGGGCCGCAGATCGTATCGGCCTACCGTGCTCACGGATCCCCACGCCCAGCGGAACGCGGCTCCGTCCGGCCCGCGGAACGCTTCCCTCCCCCGTCCCGCCCAGTGGAGGTGTTCCCTTGCCCACGCCGCCCCGCTCCCCCGTCCGCCCTCCGCGTCCCCCGCGGCCGTCCCCCGCGCGGCGGCCCGCCCGGCGCTCCGACGGACGCCCCGTGCGCCTCGTACGGCGCAGGAGGCCGCGCTGGGCCGTACGGGCCCTGACCACCGTCTCCGTGGTGGTCCTCGCCTCGGCGGGCATCGGGCACGCGGTGCTCAGCGGCCTGGACGCGGGCATCGCCCGGGTCGACCCGTTCAAGGACATGAAGAACCGGCCCGAGGCCGGGCACGGGATGAATCTGCTGCTCGTCGGCACCGACGGCCGGGAGAAGATCACCGAGGCGGAACGGCGGAAGTTCCGGCTCGGCGGCGCGCCCTGCCACTGCACCGACACCGTCATGATCGTGCACATCTCCGAGGACCGGGACCGGGCCAGCATCGTCAGCCTGCCGCGCGACTCCTACGCCGAGGCGCCCGCGCACACCGACGAGGTCACCGGACAGCGGCACGGCCCGCACCCGCTCAAACTGAACGCGGCCTACGCCGAGGGCGGCCCCACCCTGACCGTGCGGACCGTGGAGAACATGACTCATGTGAAGATCGACCACTATCTGGAGGTCGACTTCACCAGCTTCATGAAGACGGTCGACGTGCTCGGCGGCGTCAGGATCTGCACCGCGCAGCCGCTGAAGGACCGGTACACCGGCCTCGACCTTGCGGCCGGTTCGCATCTGCTGGGCGGCGGGCAGGCGCTCCAGTACGTACGGTCCCGGCACACCGACGGCTCCTCCGACCTCGGCCGGATGAAGCGCCAGCAGCGCTTCCTCGCGGCGCTCGTCTCCCGGGCCACGTCGTCCGGGGTGCTGCTGAACCCGATGAAGTTCCGGGACGTGACCCGGGCGGTGCTCGGCTCGGTACGGGCCGACAAGGGCTTCGGCACGGACGAGATGCTGGACCTGGGCCGGGCGATGCGGAACTTCTCCCCGTCCTCGTCCGAGTTCACGACCGTGCCGATCGGACAGATGGCCTACGCCGTCAAGGGCATCGGATCGACCCTGAAATGGGACGAGGCGAAGGCACGGACGCTCTTCACGGCGCTGCGCGAGGACAAGCCGCTCGCGACGCCCCACGCGCCGCGGGCCCAGGCCGTCCGGGTCGCGGTGGCCCCACAGCAGATCCGGGTGCAGATCGAGAACGGGACCGCCACGACCGGTCTCGGCAAGCGGGTCGACGGCGCGCTCGCCGCCACCGGGTTCAGGACGACGGGCCGGCCCACGACCGCCCCCGACACCACGGTCCGGCGCACCGTCGTCTCCTACGACCCCCGCTGGGACCGTTCGGCGAAGTCCCTCGCGGCCGCGCTTCCCGGCGCCGAGCTGCGCGCGGTCCCCGGACAGGGCCCCCTCCTGAAGGTGACCGCCGGCACCGACTTCAAGCAGGTGACACGGGTACGGGCGGAGGAACCGGCCCGGAGCGAGCCGGGCGTGGTGACGGGAGACCAGGTGGTGTGCCCCTGACCGCGCCCCCGGCTCCGGGCGGCCGCGGATGGCTCCGGGCCGCCGCGGACCTCAGTCGTCGAGGCCCTCCGCCGCCCGCTTCTCGCGGAGGTCCATGATCGCCCGGCGGCGGGCCAGCCGGTGGGTGCGGCGGATCTGCGCCTCCTGGAAGCGGCGCTCGTCCCGCTCGGTCTCGGTGACGACCGGCGGCACCCTGCGGGGCTTGCCGTCGGCGTCGACGGCGGCGAAGACGAGATAGGCCGAACCGACCTGCTGCGGCGGGGTGGACTCGTTCCAGCGCTCGGCCAGGACCCGCACACCGACCTCCATCGAGGTCCGCCCGGTCCAGTTGACCTGGGCCTTCACATGGACCAGGTCACCCACGCGTACGGGTTCGAGGAAGGCCATCTCGTCCATCGAGGCGGTGACGGCGGGGCCACCGGAGTGCCGACCGGCCACCGCGCCCGCCGCGTCGTCGACGAGCTTCATGATCACGCCACCGTGCACCGAGCCCAGAAGGTTCGTGTCGTTGTGGGTCATGATGTGGCTCAGGGTGGTGCGGGACGCCGATGTCGGCTTGCCCGGGATGTCGTTTTCCGGGGTGGTGGCCTGGTCTGTCATGTCCTCCACCTTATGCCGCGCGGGCGGCGGTCTCTTTGCATCAGCTCTGCAACAGGCGTGACCCAGATCTCCCGGCTCTCTTGTAAGAGACCTGGTGGAGAGCTGCACACTGGTCCGCATGAATGAATGGCCCGACGGATGGTCCGACGACAACCGCAGCAACGGCGGCAACCGCTACGGACGCGGCAGCGCAGGCGCACAGCCCGAGAGCGCCCGCGTCATGCGACAGGTCCGTCGCGGCCCGTCCGCACCCGCTCCGGGCCAGGGCGCTCCGCCGTACGGCGCCGGGGTGCCCCGCCAGCCCTCGTACGTCGACGGCCAGGGCTACGACGAGGGCCAGGGCTACGACAACGGCTACGACTCCGGTTACAGCACCGGCCAGGTGTACGGGAGCCCGGGCGGCCCCGGCGGTCCGCAGGGCCCCGGCGACGGCGGCGCGTACCCGCGGCTCCCCGCGCCGAACTGGCGCAAGCGGATCAAGTGGACCGCGATCACGCTGGTCACGGCGCTGGTCGTGGTCTCCGTCGGCACGTACTTCTGGGCGGACTCCAAGCTCCACCGTGACGTGGATCTCTCCAAGGTCATAGACAGGCCGGAGACCGGCTCGGGCACGAACTACCTGATCGTCGGCTCCGACAGCCGCGCCGGCCTGACCGCCGCGGACAAGAAGAAGCTGCACACCGGCTCCGCCGAGGGCAAGCGCACGGACTCGATGATGATCCTGCACACCGGCAGCAACGGCTCCACGCTGCTGTCGCTGCCCCGTGACTCGAACGTCACGATCCCGAAGTTCCAGGGCTCCGAGTCCGGCAAGATCAAGGGCCCGCTGGGCCAGAACAAGCTGAACGCCGCCTACGCCTTCGACGGCCCCACGCTCCTGGTCAGGACCATCGAGTACAACACCGGTCTGCACATCGACCACTACGTGGAGATCGGCTTCGCCGGGTTCGCGGGCATCGTCGACGCGGTCGGCGGTGTCGACATGACCCTCGACCAGGGCTTCAAGGACAAGTACTCCGGCGCCGACTTCAAGGCGGGCAAGCAGACGCTGAACGGCGAGCAGGCCCTGGCCTTCGTCCGTACCCGCCACGCCTTCGCCGCCTCGGACCTTCAGCGCACCAAGAACCAGCAGAAGTTCCTGTCCGCCCTGGCCCACCAGGTCGCGACCCCCTCGACGGTCCTGAACCCCTTCAAGCTGTACCCGACGATGGGCGCGGGCCTCGACTCGCTGGTCGTCGACAAGGACATGAGCCTGTGGGACCTGGCCGACATGTTCTGGGCCATGAAGGGCGTCACCAGCGGCGACGGCAAGTCCATGAACATGCCCATCTCCGGTTCCGTCGGCGGCAACCTCGTCTGGGACAAGACGAAGATGAAGACGCTGGTGAACGAGCTCAAGAACGACGAGAAGGTCACGGTGTCGGGCAACTGACCCGATTCCGCGCCCCGTCGCCGGCGGCCCGACCGGGCACCGCCCGAGGCCGCCGGCCCCCGACCCACCGCCACCGCGCTCCGCGGCAGCGGTGGGTCAGTTGCGTGAGGTGCGCAGGGTGATGCGGCCCCGGGTGCGGGGACCGTCGAGCTTGGAGCGGTCGACGACGGGCCTGCCGGCGGGTTCCGCGGCCATGAGGCGGATCGTGTCCCGGCCCGCGAGGGCGGTGCACCACTGGGCCAGGTGCGGGCGGGTGCCACGCGGGCCCGCCGCCTCCTCCCACAGATCCCGCACGGCGTCGGCCCGCCGGTCGTCGAGCACGCCGGACAGCGGCCGCAGGGGCTTGCCGGGCGTCACGTAGGCGTCCTGGCTCACGACCCGGCCCACCACGAGCGCCGCCTTGTAGCGGTCGCTGTCCACGGTGGCGGCGCCCGCGGCGGCCAGCGGGTCGTGCCAGTCGGGGGTGTCCGCCTGTTCCAGGACCGGCGGCCGCCCGGCCATGCGCACACCGTCGCAGTCCAGGAGGTACGGGGCGGGCGCGGGCCTGACGGTCCACAGCACGTTCGCGTGGGACACGTCACCGACCACCAGACCCAGCGTGTGCAGCCAGTGGAAGAGCCCGACGACGGCCACGACCAGCGCGAACCGCTCGGCGGGCGAGGGCTGGGCTACACCCTGCCAGGCCGCCCTCGGCGGCCGGAGCAGATACGACAGATCGGTCAGCCGGGCCTCGCCGCGCGAGGTCCGCCAGGTCATGGAGTCCGGCGCCCTGCGCATCAGGAACCCGGTCGCCCTGCCCCCGTCCAGGACCCGGCACAGCGGCCACGCCGTCTCCCGGTCCAGACGGTCCCGGTCGGCCGGGCCGAGCCCCTGGCGCAGGGCCACCAGCGCCGCCAGCTCCGCGCCGTCGGCCTTCCCCGGCTCGCGGTAGCTCTTGTACAGCAGCCGGCCGGGACCGGTGACGTCGTACACCTCGCCCTGGCCGCCGTCGCCGACCCGGGTGCCGAGGGCGAGCGAGCCGAGCGTCACGTCGGCGCCGTCGTCGGCGCTCACGGCACGGCCTCCCACAGGACGACGGCGGTGCGGTCGTCGTCGTACGACTTCACCCGGTACTGCACCTGCCACAGGAAGTCCGCCGGTGCCGGCGCGGCCCCCTGCCCCCAGCCGGACGCCAGGAAGTCCCGCATCCCCGCCTCCCCGGCGAGCGGCGTGGACAGGCCGTCCGTCCAGAGCACGAGGACGTCACCGGGCAGGGCCGGGCCGAGGAGCAGGGCGCGGGCGCGGTGGCCGTGCGGCAGGGCGGCGGTACGGGTGTCGATCATTCCGTCGCCGTCGTGCTCGGGGTCCGTGAGGGACAGGTTCCACTCCCCCGCGCGCAGCAGTGCCGTGCCGCCGTCGCCGACCGCCAGGAAGCCGCGGGTGCGCACGCGGGGATCGAGCGGTACGAGCAGCGCGCGCAGGGTGGTCGCGTACGCGGCGGGGTCGTCGCCGCGCTCGCGGGCACGGTGCGCGAGCAGGGTCGCCACCCGGCCCACGGCGGTGTCCACCAGCGCGGCGAACCCCGTCCGGTCGCCCGAGCGCAGGGTCTCGCAGAGTTCCCCCGCCACGCCGTCCAGCTCCATCGCGGCGAGCCGGCAGGCCTCCTGCGAGCCGATGTGCGAGCGGGCCGCCGAGCCCACGCCGTCCGCCACGGCGAGCAGCAGCAGGCCGTCCGGGCCGTCCGTCCCGAGGCGGACCACGGCCAGGGAGTCCTGGCGCGGCTCGCCCTGATAGCGGTGCGAGTCGCCGCGCACCGACGCCGCCCGGACCGTCAGAGCGCCGTATCCGGCGCCGTCCACCACCATGTCGGGGGTCAGCGCCGCGGTCGGGTCCTCCCGGACCGAGGGAAGCTCACGGGGTTCCGGGGCGTACAGCGGGGGCTTGGGTCCCGAGTGGCGCGGGGCCCCGAGCACCGGGAGCGTCCCGATCCGCGGGGCGGGCGCGTCGGGCACGGGCACGGGGCCGTGCGGGGACGGCTGCGGCAGCGGCCGCTGCTCGGGTCGCGGCTCCGGTCGCGGCTCCGGCCGCTGTGCGAAGCCGGGCTGGGGGAACGGAGGCGTCGGTGCCGGCTCGTACGAGGTGGGGGTCGGGGGCGACGGCTGCGCGAGCGGTCCGTAGGACAGGGGCGGGTTCGGTCCTGCGGTCGTCGGTGCGGTGGGCTGGTCGGCCGGGGCGAGGGGCACCGGCTCCGGCTGGTCGTTGAAGAACTGGTCGACGCTCTGCCAGGTGGCGTCCAGCGGGTCGGGCTCGCGCGCGTCCGGCCAGCTTGGCTCGGTTCCGCCCACGTCGTGCCGACATCCCGCGGGATGCCCCGCGTCCGCCTGTCCGGCCTCCGCCCGCCGCACGTCCGGCTCGCGCTCTTCCGTCTCGTACGGGTCCGGTCTGCGGGAGGTGGGGTGGTGCGGGGCCGGTTGCTGGGGCCCGGGGTGATGCGAGCCGGTTTGGTGCGGGGCCGGCTGGTGCGGGCCGGGCCGGTGCGGGTTCGTTCGGGACGGGCCGGGGGTGTTCATGTCGTTCTCCATCGGCGCGACCTCACAGCTTGTCGAGAGAGACGAGGGAGAAGCCGGGCACGGTGTCGTCCACGGCCAGCGTGAATCCGTTGCCGCCGTCCGCGCCGATGCTCCCGGCGGACCGGACGATCGACCGGGTCAGGCTGGAGGCGAACTCGCGCAGCGCCTGCGCCGGCGACACCGACGAGTCCTTCTGCATGAACGCCCGGAAGTTCGCGACGCGGGCGATCGTCGACTCCTGCGCCTCCCCGATGCCGAAGGCGATGATCTTCGGGCAGAACCGCGACTGGGTGACCTCCTTGTACGCCTGGTCCCAGTCCGGGTCCGTGGGGATGCCGTCGGAGAGGAAGAAGACCACGGGCCGGTACACCTCGTGGCCCTCCGCCTTCAGCGCCGCCACGTCGGCCTCGACGCAGCGCAGCAGGGTGCGGAACGCGTCGCCGTACGAGGTGAGCCCGCCCGCCGCGAGCGCCGGGACGGAGTCGATGTCACTGAGGTCGACGAGCGGCTGGAGCACGGTGGCGGTGTCGGAGAAGCCGATCAGGCAGAAGCGGGTCTTGTCCGCGACGGTCGGGTTGGTGCTGATCTCGTGGTGCAGGTCGGGGAGCGCGCCGTTGATGGCGTCGATCGGCTCGCCGATCATCGACCCGGACTCGTCGCAGAGCAGGTAGAAGGGCAGGATCTGCAAGGTCTCGTACCTCCGGGTCAGTACGTGTAGAAGTAGATCTCGATGTCGGCGTGGCCCGGGGAGGCTCCGCCTTTCCAGAAGTCGCGGGTGGTCGCGGCCCGGAACATGTCCGGACGGGCCTTCTCCAGCAGGGAGTTGACCTCGTGGGCGTACGCGCCGCCGGCGCCCGGGTCCGTGTGGCGTCCGAAGGTCAGCACGAAGGCGGCCTGCCGGCCCCGGTAGCGCGCGGTGGCGGTGCGCAGGGCGCGCACGATGCCCGTGTCGTCGCCCGCGGACGCGTCGACGGCCACCTTGACCGGGGTGCGGACCACCGCCCGCGGGCCGGTGTGCCGGGACTTCCTCCCGGCGGCCGAGGACGACGACGCGGGGCGCTTGTCGGCGGCCTGCGGGTCGCCCTGGTCCCCCATGGCCACCAGGGCGAGGACGAGCAGCATGTCCGCGAACAGCCACCCGGCCATGTGCAGCGGCTGGAACCTCCCGCCGCGCTTCATCGGGCCTCGGTCCGGGACGACGGAGGCAGCTGCGGGGGTTCACGACGGGGATCGGGCCGCGGGGACCCACCCCGTCCCGGGCCGTCGACGGGAGGGCCGGCATGCCCACCGGGGACACCGCCCCGGTCGGCGGGAGCGCCGGGCCTTTGCGCCGGGGGGCCGGGGTGGTCGGCGGGAGTGCCGGGCCTTTGCGCCGGGGGGCCGGGGTGGTCGGCGGGAGTGACGGGGCGGTCCGCGGGAACGCCGAACCTGTCCACGGGAACGCCCGGCCGGTCGGCGGGAGTTCCAGTGCGGTCCACGGGAACGCCGAACCTGTCCGTGGGAGCGCCGGACCGGTCGGTGGGAACGCCCGGCCGGTCGGCGGGAGCGCCGGACCGGTCGGTGGGACCTTCCGCCTGTTCCACACCCGTACCGAATCCGTCGACGGGCGTGCCGGGGCGGTCCGTTGGGGCGTGGCCCGTGTCGGTCGAGGGGGCGTGGCCCGCGTCGGCGGATCGGCTGTGGCCGTGGGCGGGACCGCCCGGCGACCCGGCCCGGTCCGGCCGGCCCCACCCACCCGGCGACGCGGTCGGGCCGCCGTCGCCCGTCCTCCCGTCCGCGCGCAACTCGGCGACCAGCCGGGCGAACTCCTCGGCCACCGCCCTCAAAGCCCCGCTCTGGTGGTTCAGTTCACGGACGGCGTGCTGGGACTCCTCGACCGCGCGGGCCGTGTTCTCCGCCACCTCGCCGAACCGACCGAGGAGTTGGGCCGAGATGTCCGACGACACCTCGATACCGGTGGCGTACGCCCGCTGGGAGGCGGCCAGCACGGTCACGGAGTCCTCGACGCGGTCCCCGGCGCCCCGCACCGCCAGCCGCACCTCGCCGCTCGCGTCGCGCACCTCGTCGAGCGCCTTGCGCACCCGGTCCCCGCCGTCGCTGACGGCGGCCTCGACCCGGCCCACGGCGGCTTCGAGCGGCTTGACGGAGGTGTCGACCCCGGCCAGCGCGCGTTCGGCGCCCTGCACGGCGTCACCGACGGCCGAGGCCGCCGACGTCAGGTCCTTCTGGACCCGGACCGCCTTGTCGCCCAGCCGCCTGAGCGTCCCCGCGGCCTCGGTGAGCTCGGCCGCGAAGCGCTGCGGGGAGCTCGACCGCCGCCCGTTCAGCACGAGTTGCGCCCGGGTCAGGGCCGGGACGAGCGCCGCCATCAGCTCCTCGGAGCCGCGGTCGGCTGCCTCCTCCCGGCGGGCGACGGAGGACCGCCGCAGACCGTGCGTCAGCACCAGCGAGAAGAGCAGCGCGATGGCCACGGTGGCGCTCATCGCCACATGCCCGAAGGTGAAGGCACCGGTCAGGTGCCCCTCGAATCCGGACTGCCACAGCTGGAGGAAGGGCCGGGAGGCGGCCCCGGGGTCCGCGCCCGTCAGCGCCCCGTACGCGCTCGACGCCCGCGTCAGCCCGTACCAGGTGAGCATCAGCGGCACGAAGACCAGCGCGCCGAGCACCCCCTCGGCGTAGGACCACAGCGGGTGCCCGCCGTCCCGGACGCCGGTGGCCCGGAGGCTCTCGGGGCGGGCGTAGGCGGCGAGGAGATCGAGCTCGGACCACGGGTCGAGCCCGGCGGGATCCTGGTTCCGCAGCGCCACCGCGAGCGCGGCCAGCTCTTCCTTCCGGGGCGCGAGCGCCGGACGTTCGGCGAGCTCCTCGACGCTCTTCGCGATCACATGACGGTCCATCAGGGCGCCTGACGGCATGCCCACCCCCACAACACGACGGACGCGGAGGCGTGTCGGGGCGACGCTGGATCCCCACCCGTGTCATGTGCCGCCCTGCCCCCGCCGGTTCACACGCACCGGACGCGCGACCGAGGGCACAGAGAGTACTCCAGCGGACACGCTCCGCGCATAAACTCACGACACCCGCCACTTCCCACCGACGGCGGCGCGAGGGGGAACCGTTGAGCAACGACGACCGTCCGCGGGCGACCATCCGCCTGAGGCCCGCGCCCGGCTCCCGGCCCGGGACCGGCGCCGGGCGCGCGGCCCCGCCGGCCCGTGAGGCACCGCGTGTTCCCGCCGCGCGCGCCGAGACGACGCTGACCAGGTCCGCTCCGCGGGCCCACGTCACGGGGCGCGGGGTCCTCCAGGTGAACCTCAACCGGCCGCCGGGGACCGGCGCCGACCTCGACCTCGGGTGCATGGCCGCGTTCCGCGACGGCGGCCGCGCGGCCGTACAGCCGCTGGGGAACGCCTTCGGCTCGCTGACGGAGTGGCCGTACATGCGACTCGACCAGGACGACCGCACCGGAGCGTCCCCCGACGGGGAGACGGTCCGGGTGGACCTGGAGCGGCGCGAGCTCTTCCGGCTCCTGCTCTTCCACGTCTACGTGTACAGCGGCGCCGTGGATTTCCGGAGCCTGGGCGCCACGGCCACCGTGACGGCCCCTTCCGGCGGCTTCCGCATCGCCCTGGACGACTCCCCCGAGGGAGCGACGGGCTGCGCCGTCGCGCTGGCCGTGCCCGGGGACGGCGGCCTCACGGTCACCCGCGAGGTCCGCTGGTTCACCGGCACTCCGCGCCACTCGGTCCAGGAACAGATGGACACCGCCTACGGCTTCGGCCTCACCTGGGTCCGGGCCCGGAAGGACTGACCCGGAAACGCGAGAGGCGAGAGGCGCACCGGGCGCCTCTCGCCTCCGCTGCCGGCAGACGGCGTACTACGGCAGGTTCCTCGCCATGACGATGCGCTGGACCTGGTTCGTGCCCTCGTAGATCTGCGTGATCTTCGCGTCGCGCATCATGCGCTCGACCGGGTAGTCGCGGGTGTAGCCGTAGCCGCCGAGGAGCTGGACGGCGTCCGTGGTGACCTCCATGGCGACGTCCGAGGCGAAGCACTTGGCTGCGGCGCCCTGGAACGTGAGGTCCTTGTCGCCGCGCTCCGACTTGGCGGCGGCCGCGTACGTGAGCTGGCGGGCGGCCTCGATCTTCATGGCCATGTCGGCGAGCATGAACTGGATGCCCTGGAAGTCCGCGATCGCCTTGCCGAACTGCTTGCGCTCCTGGACGTAGCCCTTGGCGTAGTCGAGGGCACCCTGGGCGACACCGAGGGCCTGGGCCGCGATGGTGATGCGGGTGTGGTCCAGGGTCTTCATGGCGGTCGCGAAGCCGGTGCCCTCCTCGCCGATCATGCGGTCGGCGGGGATGCGGACGTTGTCGAGGTAGACCTCGCGGGTCGGGCTGCCCTTGATGCCGAGCTTCTTCTCCGGGGCGCCGAAGGACACGCCCTCGTCGGACTTCTCGACGACGAACGCACTGATGCCCTTGGAGCGCTTCGTCGGGTCGGTCACCGCCATGACCGTGTAGTAGTCCGAGACGCCGGCGTTGGTGATCCAGCGCTTCACGCCGTTCAGGACCCAGAAGTCGCCGTCGCGGACGGCCCGCGTCTTCATGCCCGCCGCGTCCGAACCGGCGTCCGGCTCGGAGAGGCAGTACGAGAACATGCCGTCGCCCTTGGCGAGCGGGCTCAGGTACTTCTTCTTCAGGTCCTCGGAGCCGGAGAGGATCACCGGCAGCGAGCCCAGCTTGTTCACCGCGGGGATCAGCGAGGAGGACACGCAGACGCGGGCCACCTCCTCGATCACGATGACCGTCGCGAGGGCGTCGGCGCCGGCGCCGCCGTACTCCTCGGGGACGTGCACGGCGTGCAGGTCGTTGGCGACCAGGGCGTCCAGCGCCTCCTGCGGGAAGCGGGCGTCCTCGTCCACCGCGGCCGCGTACGGCGCGATTTTCGCCTCGGCCAGCGAGCGGATCGCGTCCCGGAGCATGTCGTGCTCCTCGGACGGGCGGTACAGGTCGAAATCAGCCGATCCGGCCAAGGTCTCTCACGCTCCAAAAGGTGCTGTGCTGGCGGCGCTAACTACCGTTAAGTAACACAAATTTTAGGCCCCCGCCCGCGGGACGGATACGTGAGGTTGGCGACAGGGGGAAAACTGCCCGTGAAAGCGCTCCCCGAAGCCCCGACTATGCTCAGGCGCGCACCTACGCGCCGCACACCTCAGGAGCATCCATGGCCCTCAAGATCACCGTGATCGGCACCGGCTACCTCGGCGCCACCCACGCCGCGGCCATGGCCGAGCTCGGCTTCGAGGTCCTCGGGCTCGACGTGGTGCCGGAGAAGATCGAGATGCTCCAGCGGGGCGAGGTCCCGATGTTCGAGCCCGGTCTCGAGGAGCTGCTGCGCAAGCACGTGGCCGGGATCGAGGGCTCCACGGGCCGGCTCCGCTTCACCATGGACTGGGCCGAGGTCGGCGCCTTCGGTGACGTCCACTTCGTGTGCGTGAACACACCGCAGAAGCACGGCGAGTACGCCTGCGACATGTCGTACGTGGACGCGGCCTTCGAGGCGCTGGCGCCCCATCTGCACGGCCCCGCCCTGGTCGTCGGCAAGTCCACCGTGCCGGTCGGCTCGGCGGAGCGGCTGGCCGCCCGGCTCGCCGAGCTGGCGCCCGCGGGCGAGGACGCCGAGCTGGCCTGGAACCCGGAGTTCCTGCGCGAGGGCTTCGCCGTGAACGACACGCTGCACCCCGACCGGATCGTGGTGGGCGTGCGCAGCGAGCGCTCCGAGAAGCTGCTGCGCGAGGTCTATCTGACGCCGGTCGCCGAGGGCACGCCGTTCGTCGTGACCGACTTCCCGACCGCGGAGCTGGTGAAGACGTCCGCGAACTCCTTCCTCGCCACCAAGATCTCCTTCATCAACGCGATGGCGGAGGTCTGCGAGGCCGCGGGCGGCGATGTCGCCATGCTGGCCGAGGCCATAGGACACGACGAGCGGATCGGGAAGAAGTTCCTGCGCGCCGGGATCGGCTTCGGCGGCGGCTGCCTGCCCAAGGACATCCGCGCCTTCATGGCACGCGCGGGTGAGCTGGGTGCCGACCAGGCGCTGACCTTCCTGCGCGAGATCGACTCCATCAACATGCGGCGCCGCGGGCAGATGGTGGAGATGGCCCGCGACGCGCTCGGCGGCGGTTCGTTCCTCGGCAAGCGGGTCGCCGTGCTCGGCGCGACGTTCAAGCCGGACTCGGACGACGTGCGCGACTCCCCGGCGCTGAACGTGGCCGGCCAGATCCACCTCCAGGGCGGTCAGGTCACCGTCTACGACCCGAAGGGCATGGCGAACGCCAAGCGGCTGTTCCCGACGCTCGGCTACGCCGACTCCGCCGTGGAGGCCGTGCGGGGCGCCGATGTCGTCCTGCACCTCACGGAGTGGCGCGAGTTCCGCGAGCTGGACCCGGCGGTGCTGGGCGAGGCGGCGACGTCCCGGGTGCTGCTTGACGGGCGCAACGCCCTGGACCCGGAGACGTGGCGCCGGGCGGGCTGGACCTACCGAGCCATGGGCCGCCCCACCGCCTGAGCCCTCTCGCCGACGGGCGCTGAGCCCCTTACCGAGGGGCGCTGAGCCCCTTGACGAGGGGCGCTGGGCCCTCTTGCCGGACAGGCGTCGGCCGGGTCGTCGTGGGTGACGTCGCTCCGGCCGAGGCTCAGTCGGCCGGAGCGGCGCCGGTTGCATTCTGCACCACTTCGCTGTGTCGATGCCGGAGACCGCCGGACCGTGTCCGGTGTCCGGTGCCGGTGCCGGCGCCGGCGCCGGCGCCGGCGCCCGCAGGATCTTCCGCCGCGGAGGCTACTTGGCGCGGTAGCGGCGCATCTTGGCCCGCGCCCCGCACACCGACATCGAGCACCAGCGGCCGCGGCCGGCGGGTGAGCGGTCGAAGTACGCCCAGTGGCAGGTCGGGGCCTCGCAGGCCTTCAGCCGCGGCCAGGTGCCCTCGACCAGCGACTCGGCGATCGCGGCGGCGACACGGAAGGCCAGCGGCACCGGAGCGGCCGGGGAAGTCTGATCGGCCGGGCACGCCGGATCGGCCGGAGGAGCCTGATCGGCCGGGCACGCCGGATCGGCCAGGGGTGTCGGAGCGGCCGGGGCGGGAGCCGGCGAGGGGTGTCCGACGGCCGGGACCAGGCGGGCGGTGCCTCCGGGTCCGTCCAGCGTCACCCGCAGGGGCGCACGGGCGAGTAGCTCCCCGAGCGGGGTCACGTCCCGGTGCGCCGGATGACCCGCGTGCGCCAAGCACACCGCCCGCAGGGACTCGCGCAGCTCACGGGCCCCGTCCGCCTCGTCCGCCGCCAGGCCGAGACGGGCCAGGCCCTCGGGCGTGTCCAGGGAGTCGGCGCCCGACTCGATGTCCAGGGTGTTCACCAGCGCCTGGACCAGGGCGAGACCGCCGGGTGCGGGCGCTCGGTCATTCATGGTTGCGACGTTACCTCCTATGCGGGAGCATGCAGTAACCGTTACCCGCAAGAACCGTTTACAGGTAACGACGGGTAACGCATCGGTATGCCGGAGATCCCACGGAGGAAGTCATGGCTCTCGCCACACTGGACGTCGTCGTCCTGGACTGTCCCGACCCGCGCGCGCTCGCCGAGTTCTACGCGGGGGTGCTGGGCGGCACCATCACGGAGGAGACCGACTGGATCGACCTGGACCTGCCCGGCGGCCGCAAGCTGGCGTTCCAGGCCGCGCCCGGGTACGTACCGCCGCGCTGGCCCTCGCCCGACGGCTCGCAGCAGCTGCATCTGGACCTGACGGTCGAGGACCTGGACGTGGCGGAGAAGGGCGTGCTGGAACTCGGCGCGACCCCGCTGGACACGGAGGACCGGTCGCGCACGTTCCGGGTGTACGCCGACCCGGCCGGGCACCCGTTCTGCCTCTGCGCCTGCTGAACGCGCCCCGGGTGCCCCGCCGTCCCGTCCGGCTCCTCAGCCGTCCAGCTGCTCCAGGGTCGCGTTGGACGGGGCCCGGCGGGCACGGAGGTCGCGGGAGACGTCCTCCGCGGCGCCCAGCACGCGCACGGCGTTCTGCCAGGTCAGCTTGGCCACGTCCGTGGCGGACCAGCCGCGGTCCAGGAGTTCGGCGATCAGGTTCGGATAGCCGGAGACGTCGTCGAGACCGGCCGGGGTGAACGCCGTGCCGTCGTAGTCGCCGCCGATGCCGAGGTGGTCGACACCCGCGACCTCGCGCATGTGGTCGAGGTGGTCGGCGACCGTCGAGACGGTGGCGATCGGGCGCGGGTTGTCCTCCTCGAAGGCCCGGTGGACCTTCATGGCCTCGGCGGTGGTGTCGAGGTGGTGGAAGCCGTTCGCGCGCATGTTCTCGTCGGCCGCGGTGGTCCACTCGACGGCCGCCTGGAGGACGAACTTCGGCACGAACGTCACCATCGCCACTCCCCCGTTGGCGGGCAGCCGCTCCAGCACGTCGTCGGGGATGTTGCGCGGGTGGTCGCACACGGCGCGGGCCGAGGAGTGGGAGAAGATCACCGGCGCGACGGAGGTGTCGAGCGCGTCGCGCATCGTCGTCGCGGCCACGTGCGAGAGGTCCACGAGCATGCCCTCGCGGTTCATCTCGCGTACGACCTCGCGGCCGAAGGCGGACAGGCCGCCCACCACGGGGACGTCCGTCGCCGAGTCCGCCCAGGCGATGTTGTCGTTGTGGGTGAGGGTCATGTACCGGACGCCGAGCGCGGACAGCGCGCGCAGGGCGGCGAGGGAGTTGTCGATCGAGTGACCGCCCTCGGCGCCCATGAGCGAGGCGATACGGCCCTCGGCGCGGGCCGCCTCCATGTCGGCGGCGGTCAGCGCGGCCCGCAGGTCGGCCGGGTACCGGTCGATCAACTGCCGTACGCAGTCGATCTGTTCCAGCGTCGCGGTGAGGGCGCCCGGCAGGTCCGAGCGGACGTACACGGACCAGTACTGCGCGCCGACGCCGCCGGCGCGCAGCCGGGCGAGGTCGGTGTGCAGGTGGGCGCTCTGGTCGGTGGCGATGTCGCGGGCGCCGAGGTCGTAGCGGACCTGCTCGCGCAGGGCGTACGGGAGGTCGTTGTGTCCGTCGACGACGGGGAACTCGTCGAGCAGGGCGCGGGCGCGCTCGACCGAGGG
This sequence comes from Streptomyces sp. f51, assembly GCF_037940415.1. NCBI lineage: Bacteria > Bacillati > Actinomycetota > Actinomycetes > Kitasatosporales > Streptomycetaceae > Streptomyces > Streptomyces sp. f51. Next base: position 2,926,310 of record NZ_CP149798.1, read on the forward strand.
CAGGGAGGACGAGGTCATCCGCGTCACTTCCCGAAGCCGAAGCCGCCTGTGGCGCCCTCGACCTTGGCGCGCAGCCGCTTGCCCTTCTCGGTGGCCTGGTCGTTCAGTTCCTGCTGGAACTCCCGCATGCGGCCGAGGAGTTCCTCGTCGTGGGCGGCGAGCATCCGGGCGGCCAGGAGACCGGCGTTGCGGGCGCCGCCGACGGAGACGGTGGCCACGGGCACGCCGGCCGGCATCTGCACGATGGAGAGCAGCGAGTCCATGCCGTCGAGGTACTTGAGGGGGACGGGCACGCCGATGACGGGCAGCGGGGTGACCGAGGCGAGCATCCCGGGCAGGTGGGCCGCGCCGCCGGCGCCGGCGATGATCGCCTTGAGCCCGCGCTCCGCGGCCTGCTCGCCGTACGCGATCATCTCGTGCGGCATGCGGTGCGCGGAGACGACATCCACCTCGTAGGGGATCTCGAACTCGTCCAGCGCCTGGGCGGCGGCCTCCATGACCGGCCAGTCGGAGTCCGAACCCATGACGATGCCTACAACGGGGCTCATTCGGTGATCGTGCCTCTCAGGTAGCCGGCTGCGTGCCGGGCGCGCTCAAGGACGTCGTCCAGGTCGTCGCCGTAGGTGTTGACATGGCCGACCTTACGGCCGGGCTTCACGTCCTTGCCGTACATGTGGATCTTCAGCTGCGGGTCGCGGGCCATGCAGTGCAGGTACGCGGAGTACATGTCGGGGAAGTCGCCGCCGAGGACGTTCGCCATGACGGTCCAGCGGGCGCGCGGGCGCGGGTCTCCGAGCGGGAGGTCGAGGACCGCGCGGACGTGGTTGGCGAACTGGGAGGTGACCGCGCCGTCCTGGGTCCAGTGGCCGGAGTTGTGCGGGCGCATGGCCAGTTCGTTGACGAGGATGCGTCCGTCGCGGGTCTCGAAGAGCTCGACGGCCAGGTGGCCGACGACGCCGAGTTCCTTGGCGATGCGCAGCGCCAGTTCCTGCGCCTCCAGGGCCAGCTCCTCGGCGATGCCGGGTGCCGGGGCGATCACGGTGTCGCAGACGCCGCCGACCTGCTGGGACTCGACGACGGGGTACGCGACGGCCTGGCCGTGCGGGGAGCGGACGACGTTCGCGGCGAGCTCCCGCGCGAAGTCGACCTTCTCCTCGGCGAGGACGGGAACGCCGGCGCGGAACGGGTCGGCGGCCTCCTCCAGGGAGCGGACGAACCAGACGCCCTTGCCGTCGTAGCCGCCGCGGACGGTCTTGAGGATGACGGGGAAGCCGTCGCCCTCGTCTCCGTCGGCGAGGCCCTCCGCGGCGAACGCGGCCACGTCCGCGACGTCGGTCACGATGCGGTGCCGGGGGCACGGCACACCGATCTGGTCGAGCTTCGCGCGCATGACGCCCTTGTCCTGGGCGTGCACGAGCGCGTCGGGGCCGGGCCGGACGGGGATGCCGTCCGCCTCCAGGGCCCGCAGGTGCTCGGTGGGGACGTGCTCGTGATCGAAGGTGATCACGTCGCAGCCCCGCGCGAAGTCGCGCAGCGTGTCGAGGTCGCGGTAGTCGCCGATGACGACTTCGCCGACGACCTGCGCCGCGGAATCCTGTGGAGTGTCACTGAGGAGCTTGAACTTGATGCCGAGCGGGATGCCCGCCTCGTGTGTCATACGAGCGAGCTGGCCACCGCCGACCATGCCGACTACCGGGAACGTCACGCTCCAAGAGTATCGGCCACGCCACGGTGGCCGATTTGCGCGGTGATACGCCCCGATTTTCCCTGTCGGTGACCGCCTCTTTTCTTACCTGTGAGCACATGCACAAGCACCGTGCGGGACCGCTGGTTAGCATGGGCTGATCGGCGCACGACACCGTGCGTTCACCGGTACGGCAGACGACAAGACCCACCGACGGGGGCAGGCGACACCATGGGCAGTGCTTCATCGGGGCCTCAAGAGGGGCCCCGCAGCGCGGTTCGGCAGCGCTTCGACCTGCTCGTCCGTGAGGTCGCCAAGTTCGGCGCGGTGGGTGGTGCGGGGCTGCTCGTCAACCTGCTCGTGTTCAACCTCGTACGCCATCTCACGGGCCTCCAGGTCGTGCGGGCCAGCGTCGTCGCGACGGTCGTGTCGATCGTCTTCAACTACATCGGGTTCCGCTACTTCACCTACCGGGACCGCGACAAGGGCGGGCGCACCAAGGAGCTGACGCTCTTCCTGCTGTTCAGCGTGGTGGGCCTGGTCATCGAGAACGGCGTCCTGTACGCGGCGACGTACGGCTTCGGCTGGGACAGCCCGCTCCAGAGCAACGTCTTCAAGTTCGTCGGCATCGGCGTCGCGACGCTGTTCCGCTTCTGGTCCTACCGCACCTGGGTGTTCCAGACGCTTCCGGCCCGGGAGGCGGTGGCCAGCGCCGAATCGTTCCTGGACGAGGTGCCCGTGCCGGAGACCCGCCGTTCGCGGGCCCGCGTGAACTAGCCGGGCCCGGCGCTACCTGACCGTGCGCTCCTCGTCGTCCTCGGGGAGCCGGGGCGGGCGCTTGAGCGGGGTGCGGGACAGGAACATGCCGAAGACGGGCGGCTGCGCCTGGAGCATCTCCAGACGCCCTCCGTCGGCCTCCGCGAGGTCGCGGGCGACGGCGAGACCGATGCCGGTGGAGTTGCGGCCGCTGATGGTGCGCTCGAAGATGCGGGCGCCGAGGTCGGTGGGGACGCCGGGGCCCTCGTCCGTGACCTCGATGACGGCCTGGTTGCCGATCACGCGGGTGCGCAGCGCGACGGTGCCGCCGCCGTGCATGAGGGAGTTCTCGATCAGTGCCGCCAGGACCTGGGCGACCGCGCCCGGGGTGCCCACCGCCTGGAGATGACGCTTGCCCGAGCTGACGATCGCGCGGCCCGCGCTGCGGTAGGCGGGGCGCCATTCCTCCAGCTGCTGCTTGATGACCTCGTCGAGGTCGAAGGAGACGGCGGAGCCGGTGCGCGGGTCCCGGGCGTTGGTGAGCAGGCGCTCGACCACGTCGGTGAGGCGCTCCACCTGGGTCAGCGCGATCGTCGCCTCCTCCTTGACCGTGTCGGGGTCGTCGGTGAGGGTGATCTCCTCCAGGCGCATGGAGAGCGCGGTCAGCGGTGTCCGCAGCTGGTGGGAGGCGTCGGCGGCGAGGCGGCGCTCGGCGGTGAGCATGCGGCCGATGCGCTCGGCGCTGCTGTCCAGGACGTCGGCGACCCGGTCGAGTTCGGGGACGCCGTAGCGCTTGTGGCGCGGCCGGGGGTCGCCCGAGCCCAGTCGTTCCGCCGTCTCGGCGAGGTCGGTGAGCGGGGAGGCGAGGCGGTTGGCCTGGCGTACGGCGAGCAGGACGGCGGCGATGATCGCGAGCAGGGCGACGGCGCCGATGACCAGGAGGGTGCGGCCGACTTCCTTGGTCACCGAGGAGCGGGGCTCCTGGACGGTGACGGTCTCGCCCGACTCGCCCCTGGCGGTGTACTGGATGACGTCACCGGTGGGCTGGGTGCCGGCCTCGATGGGGTCGCGGCCCGGAATCCTGATCACGGCGTAGCGCCGGTCGGTGACCTGGTTCTTGAACGTCTCGCCGGTGATGTTCTCGTCGCCGAGGATGCGGCTGTCCACGATGCTGGCCAGGCGCAGCGCCTCGGAGTCCACACGCTCCTGGGCGCTGTTGCTGATCGTGCGGGTCTCGACGATGACGAGCGAGACGCCGAAGACGGCGATCACCACGAGGACGACGGCGAGGGTGGACTGGATGAGACGGCGACGCACGGGGCCCTCCGGGCAGATGGCTGTACCGGGACCAGTGTGCACGTTCGCCGCTCCGGCCCGAGCGGAGCGCCGGTCCGGGGGCGCGGGTTTCCCCCCGCCGCCCGCCGGACGGGCCTCAGGTGCTCCCGTGGGCCCCGTCCCTCCGCCGCGCTGCGCGACGAGGTGGAGGCCGGCGGGTCAGCTCTTCTCGAAGCGGAAGCCGACGCCTCGTACCGTCGCGATGTAGCGGGGGTTCGCCGCGTCGTCGCCGAGCTTCTTGCGCAGCCAGGAGATGTGCATGTCGAGGGTCTTGGTGGAGGACCACCAGGTGGTGTCCCAGACCTCGCGCATGAGCTGGTCGCGGGTGACGACGCGGCCCGCGTCCCGGACCAGGACCCGCAGGAGGTCGAACTCCTTTGCCGTGAGCTGGAGTTCCTCGTCGCCCATCCAGGCGCGGTGCGACTCGACGTCGATCCGTACGCCGTGGGTGGCGGGCGGCTGCTGGGGCTCGGCGGCGCCGCGCCGGAGCAGCGCCCGTACGCGGGCGAGGAGTTCCGCGAGCCGGAACGGCTTGGTGACGTAGTCGTCGGCGCCGGCGTCGAGGCCGACGACGGTGTCCACCTCGTCGGCGCGCGCGGTGAGGATGAGGATGGGCACGGTGTGGCCCTCGGCGCGAAGCCTGCGGGCGACTTCCAGGCCGTCCATGCCGGGCAGTCCGAGGTCCAGGACGACCAGGTCGACGCCGCCCTGCATTCCGGCGTCGAGCGCGGTGGGTCCGTCCTCGCGGACTTCGACCTCGTAACCCTCCCGGCGCAGGGCACGGGCCAGCGGCTCCGAGATGGACGCGTCGTCCTCGGCGAGCAGTACACGGGTCATGGGGTGATGGTAGTCCGCCGTGGAGCACGCCCGGGCAGCGATCCGCCTCCCTGGTTCACACCCTCCGTCCGGGTGTTTCTTACCTGTGGGTTCGGGATGAGATCCTGATGAACACCTTCGAATGATCGTCCGTGGTTCCACGATCGCCTGTGATCCATGTCTCAAGTCCTTCCATATAGGGCATTGTGATGTCGTATGGTGACCGGACGCCTGATGCACTGCTTCGGGACCTTTGGCTGGAACTTGATGCTGAAGGTCTCTTCTGCGTGCGGGCTGGTGTCAGCCAGCCTTGAAGGAATGACCTGTGGCCGGGCCCGTACGCGCTGAAGCGTGACGGGCGTGGATCCCGGTGGTCGCCGTTCACCGCTCCCGCATTCCGGGGCGGATTCCCCGTGGGCGTGGGGAGGAACGCCGAACCCCGCCGGTGCCGGCCGCCCCCCATGGGCGCGTAATTCCGCCGAGCTCCCGGTTTCCACCTGGGCTCGGGGACCCCCCAACAGCGCGTCCCGACCAGCAAGGATCGACCATGGCGTCCAGCCTGACGAAGGACTCGGCGAATCCGGGAATCTCCGGTTCCTCCGAGAAGACCTTCTTCGGCCACCCCCGCGGACTGGCCACTCTCTTCATGACCGAGATGTGGGAGCGTTTCTCCTACTACGGAATGAAGGCACTGCTCCCGCTGTACCTGGTGGCACCGGGCGGTCTGCACCTCAGCGCGGCCACCGCGACCGCGATCTACTCGGTGTACCTCTCCCTGGTGTACCTGCTCGCCCTCCCGGGCGGCTGGTTCGCCGACCGTGTCCTCGGCCCCCGCAAGACGGTCGCCGTCGCGGGCGTGATCATCATGCTGGGCCACCTCACGCTGGCTCTGCCCTCCTCCGGAACCTTCTACGCGGGCCTCGGCCTCGTGGCGATCGGTTCCGGTCTGCTGAAGGCCAACATCTCCACGATGGTGGGCCACCTCTACGACGGTCCGGACGACGCGCGCCGTGACGGTGGCTTCACGCTGTTCTACGTCGGCATCAACCTCGGCGCCTTCGCCGCGCCGCTGATCATCGGCACCGTCGGCGAGAACGTCAACTGGCACCTGGGCTTCGCCCTCGCCGCGCTCGGCATGGCGCTGGGTCTCATCCAGTACCTGCTCGGCGGCCGTCACCTCAGCGCCCGCTCGCACGAGGTCCCCACGCCTCTGACGGCCGAGGAGAAGTCCTCGACCCTGCGCAAGTCCGCGCTGTGGGCCGCTGTCGCCGTCGTCTTCTACGCGATCGTCGGCTTCTCCGGCCACTACACGCTGAACTGGCTGCTGGTCCCGATCACGATCGCCGGTCTGCTCATCCCCGTCATGGTCATCGGGCGCATCAAGCGGGACAAGTCCCTGGACCGTGCCGACCAGTCGAAGATGTCCGCGTACATCTGGTTCTTCGTCGCCGCGGCCGTCTTCTGGATGATCTACGACCAGGGCGGCTCGACGATGTCGATCTTCGCTGACGAGTCGGCGAAGAACACGATCTTCGGCTGGGAGTTCCCGGTCTCCTGGTACCAGTCGGTCAACCCGGTCATGATCATGGCGCTGGCCCCGGTCTTCGCCTGGGCGTGGCTGTGGCTGAACAAGCGCGGCAAGGAGCCGAGCACGGCGACGAAGTTCGCCTCGGGTCTGATCCTGATCGGCGCCTCGTTCTTCCTCTTCCTGGCCCCGCTGACGATCGCCGAGGGCGGTCACAAGGCGGCCGCGATGTGGCTGGTGGCGATCTACTTCGTACAGACCGTCGGTGAGCTGACGCTCTCCCCGGTCGGCCTCTCCGTCACCACGAAGATGGCTCCGGCGAAGTACGCCTCCCAGATGATGGGTGTCTGGTTCCTGGCCGTCACCGCCGGTGACGCCACGACCGGTCTGCTCTCCATCGCCAACGTCGACCTCAACAAGACGGGCATCGTCGCTCTGGAGGCCACGCTCGCCGTGATCGCCGGTGCCGCGGTGTGGATGTACCGCAAGAAGGTCAAGGCGCTCATGGGCGACGTCCACTGACGTCCGCTCCGGCATCCGGCGAAGGGCCGTCGCACCGTCTGGTGCGGCGGCCCTTCGCCGTTGCCGCGGCCGGGTCCTGCGGGTGCCCGTCACCGGCCCGGTGCCGCCGTCACCGGCCCCGGCGGCCCGGCATGAAGGTGAAGACCGCGCCGCCCAGCAGGACGACCGTTCCCGCGACCAGGGCGAGCGCCTCCAGCGCGCCATGGCTGTCGGTACCCGTCTCCGCCAGGCCGCCACTGGAGGACGCACCGGCGGAACCCGAGCCGGACGAGGTGGACCCGCCGCCCGAGGCGCCGCTCGCCTGCTCCGAGGTGTCCAGGGTCAGCGAGACCTCCGACCTGGTCGGGGTGCAGGTCGTCGTCGTGCCCAGGGCCATCACCGTCAGCACGCCCGGGGACAGCGTCGACGATCCGGTCGCGCCCGGCTTGTAGGTGCCCGTCAGATCGGGGATCTCGATCGGGTCGCCCGACTTGATCGGCGCGGAGTTGGCCGGGCCCTCGACATGCACGGTGCCCTTGTCGGCGCCACCGAGCACGACCTGCATCGACGGCTTGACCGAGTCGGCGGGAATGTCGGCCGGGCTGTCCATCACGGACCCCTTGAACCGCACGGTGAGGTCGTAGCTCCCGCCGTTCTTCCTGGCGTCGATCTGCACCGGCGAGGTGGCGTTCTTGTCCCCGATGGGCGTCTTGCAGGCGTACGGGACGGCGACCTCCTTGCCCGTGAAATCGGTCTGCCCGCCGCCGGACCCGCCGGTGTCACTTCCTCCGCCGGTCGCGCTGCCGCTCGGTGACGGGGTGACCGAGCCGCTCGGGGTCGGTGTGGGAGTCGGCGTGGGGGTCGGGGTCGGGGTGCCGCCCGTGCCGCCGCCGCTCGTCACCTTGATGGTCGCCGAGGGGCTCACCGTCTCCTTGGGCGTGCACTTGGTGTCGGTGGAGATCGGCTTGCTGACATTGATGTCGTAGGCGTCCGGGGTGAGCGTGACGTCCCCCGCCGCCGTCAGTTTCAGCTTGCCCGTCATGTCGGACAGCTTCATGTCGCTGTTCTTGGGGATCGCGGGGTTCGTGCGCGGCCCCTCCATCGCGATGTCGGCCGTCTGCGCCCCGCCCGCCTTCAGCGTGCCGGTGGGCTTGACGGTGTTCGCGTCCAGATCGAGGACGTCGGGGTTCTTCGAGGCGGCCTGGGCGAACTTCCAGGTGATGGTGACCTCGTCGCCCACCTTCGCCTCGGCGGGCGCGGTGATCTCCACCTTCGTGGTGCCCTCCACGGCGGGCAGCCCGGAGATCGCGGGCGGAATGCACTCCGTGCCGTACGACACCTCGGCGGCCTGCGCCGGAACGGCGGCCACCCCCAGCAGGATGCCCGCACCGCCGAGCATCAGCGCGACCCCGGCCGCGCCCGCCCTGCGGCCTCCGGCCGGTACGACTCTCCGTAGCGTGCTCACGTGTGCCCCTTTCTCGTCTGCGTCGTCGGACCGTTCTCGTGCGGTGCGGAGAGCTGACGGTTCGCCCCGGTCCCCGGATCGTTGCCGGGGATGAACCAAGGCAGGGCCGGAACCCCGGAGGCCGCGGGGTCCTCCGGCGGCCAGGGTCCGGGGTGCGCCCAGGGCAGGCGCAGGGTGAGCTCGGCCGGCCTCAGCCCCCGGTGGCGGCCGGGGCGCCCGGTCGACCGGCGGGGACGCGCCCGGTCCACCACGGCCATGCCGACGCGGAACAGCGCGGCCGGGACGACCACGCAGAGCAGGATCCAGAAGAGGGTGACGCCCCAGGGGCGGCCCACGCCCCACGGCTGCTCGGCGATCACCTTCCCGTCGTGGCGCAGCGAGATCGTGTAGTCGCCGTGTGCCCCTGCCGACAGTTCGACCGGAATCCGGATCTGCGCCTTGCGGCCGGGCGCGATGGTGCCGCGCCACTCCTGCTCCTCCCACTGCGGGGCGAACACCCCGTGGGCGGTGCCGACCTGGAAGACCGGGTTCTTGACCGGGGCGGTGCCCACGTTGCCGACGGTGAGCACGAGGGTGCGCGAGGGAGGCGAGCCGAACCAGGTCAGCAGACCGCTCGATCCGTCGAGCCGGGTGTCGGTCAGCACCGCGATCCGGCCGCCGCCCTCCTGCTTCGGCAGCGGCTCGACCGCGTGTCCCGCCACCATGAACACGGCGTCGGCCTCGGCCTTCTCGCCGGTGACGGTGGCGACATGCACCACGCAGGGACAGGGCCTGGGCGGCTCGGCCACCGGCAGCTTCCTGCTGAAGCCGCCCTTCGCGTCGGTGGTGACGGCCCGTCCGTCGGAGTTGGCGCAGGAGTTGGTGCCGCCGATCACCCCGCGCGAGGGCACGGACTGCCCGCAGATCAGCATCATCAGCAGGGTTCCGGGCCGCCATCCGCTGCCGGTCACGGTGACCGAACCGCCCGTCCCCGCCTCGGACCTGGACAGCGTGACGCCCGGCTTCGCGGCGGCGGACGCCGGGACCGCCGCGGCCGCTCCCGCCGGCTGGACCAGGGCCAGCGCCAGTGCCGCCCCCAGCGCCACCGCCCGCATCTTGCCGCCCAGGACGCTCAGGACGTTCACGACACCGCTCCCGTCAACTCGACCTCCGTGCCCGGACGTTCACCGGGTCCGTCGTCCCGCGCCCGGCGCCCGCGACGCCAGGGCCCGCGCGCCCCGTCCCGCCTCCGCCGTCGTACGGCCCCCAGGGCCCCCAGCGCCGCCAGGGCGCCGCCCACCCCGGCCACCGTCCCCCACGGCACGAACCGGACCGACGCGGTTCCCGTCGACCGCACACCGCCCGCCGCCGTCACCGTCAGCCGCACCTCGGCCGCGTCGAGCGCGGGCGGATCGGACCACGGCTCGTGGAGCGTGACCCGGCGGCCCGGCGGGAGCTCGAAGGACAGGGCGCGCGGGCCCCGGTCGAGCAGGGTGCCGAGGACCCCGTCGGCGTGCACGGCGAGCGAGGGGGCGAGGACCGTGGTGCCGCGGTTGACCAGTTCGTACGAGATCCGCCCGCCGCCCACCCCGACGTGCTCGACGGTCAGCGCCGACAGCGCCGGGCCCGGAACCCGGAGCCGGACGGGGACCGCCGAGGTGCGCCCGCCGCCGCTCGCGACGATCGCGCCGGGATGGTCACCGGGCACGGCCCCGGCCGGGACGCCGATGGTGAACGGCACGTCGGCGCGGGTGTGCGCCGGCACCCGTACGGACAGTTCCCGCACCGCGGTCCTGCGGCCGTGCGCCTGTCCGGCGAAGGCGATCCAGGCACCCGCGTCCGGCGCCCGTTCCCGCACGGTGGAGGCGCCGTCGGTGGTGTCGTCCGCGTCGGCGCCGCGCAGCCGCACGGTGAGGGGCTGCGCCCCCGGGTTGAGCACGGACACCGCGTCCTGGAGAACCGTGCCGGGCGCGCCCTCCGCGTAGACGGAGGGCCGTCCGTCGGCCGCGCCGTCCGCGGCCGGCACGACGGACCAGCCCTCGGCGGCCAGGGCCGTCGGTGCCGCGCCGAGCAGCACCAGGGTCAGGCCCAGCGCGCGGGCAGCGGGGAGTGCGTAGCGCATGCGGCGGCTCCAGGTCGTGGTGCGGGACGGTCAGCGGCGTACCGCCTGACGCCTGCGCGTCAGCCACAGCACGCCCGCCGCCCCGGCGAGGAGCACCGTGCCGCCGAGGGTGCCGAGGGCGATCACGGAGTCCTCGGGGCCGGTCTGCGGGAGGGTGCCGCCGGAGCCGGTCCCGCTGGAGCCGGAACCCGAGGAGCCCGAGGCCGACGAACCCGAGGTCGACGAGCCCGAGGCCGACGATCCCGAACCGCCGGAGGCCGTGACGTCGAGGGTCAGGGAGGGGCCCGGGCTGTTCGAGGGGGTGCACGTGGTCGTGGTGCCGAGGGCCTTGATGGTGAGGACACCCGCGGTGAAGGTGACCTTGCCGGACTTCCTCGGTGTGTAGGTTCCGCTCAAGTCGCTGATCTTTATGGGGGTGTTGGCGGGGATGGCGGCCGCGTTCGCCGCACCGCTGACCGCCACCGTGCCGCTGTCCGCGCCGCCCACCTTGATGACGGCGCTCGGTGTCATCGCGCCCTTGCCGAGCTCGACCGGGCTGGAGGAGACGCCCTTCTGCCAGGACATGGTGAGCTTGTAGGAGCTGCCGCTCTTGACGCCCTTGATGTCGATGGGCGAGACGGCGCTCTTGTCGCCGATCGGCGTCTTGCACTGGTAGTTGACGTCCACCACGTCGGCCTGGGCTGCGGGGGCGGCCGTCAGCACCGCCGAGCCGGCCAGGGCCGCGGCGAACGCGAGCGCGGCGGTTCGTTTCTGGTACGTCCGGTACGACACGGGCCTGCCCTTTCCTGACGGAACATCAGATCGGCCGTCAAGGTACGCCCGGCGCCTTGTAGAGGGAAGACAAAGCACACCCCGGATCCACGGCAGCGGGGGCGCCGGGGCGCCGGGGGTGGGGAGCTGCGGACGCCGGGCGGCGGGGCTCGGGGCTCGGGGGCCGGGGACCGGGGACCGGGGCTCGGACGCCGGACGCCGGGCGGCGGGGCTCGGACGCTGGGTGCCGGGGGCCGGGGCCTGGGTTTCGGGGCCTCGGGCGCTAGGTGCCGGGGACCGGCCTGGGTTTCGGGGCCTCGGGCGCTAGGTGCCGGGGACCGGCCTGGGTTTCGGGGCTCGGACGCCGGGCGGCGGGGCTCGGGCGCTGGGTGCCGGGCACCGGGGCCTGGGTTTCGGGGCCTCGGGCGCTGGGTGCCGGGGACCGGGCCCTGAGGGTCGCGGCTGCGGGCGCTGGTAGGCCGGGGGCCGAGGCGCCGGGGGCCGTGGACGTTGGGCCGCTGCGGGTTCCGGTCCGGTCCCGACCTCGACAGGCCGGGGGGCCAAGGGCATGCCAACCGGGCGGGCGGACGAGTCGGGATCGGCGCAGGGGTCGGGCACGCCGGGTCGGCCGTCGGAGCCGGCACACCGGAGTGGGCGGACGAGTCGGGGCCGGCGTCAAGGGCGTGCGCCGGGTCGGCGGAGCCGGGCACACCAGCGTGGACGGACTGGGCCGCGGCACACCAGCGGGCCGGACCGCTGCACACCGGCGACGTGGGCCGGTGGGCGGACTGCTGCACACCGGCGCGGGCCGACGGGCCGGACCGCGGCACCCTCGAACGGGCCATCGCCGGGCCGGTGGGTCGGGCCGCTGCACGCCGACGCGGGCCGGTGGGTCGGGCCGCCGCACGCCGGTGCGGGCCCGGTGCCCGGTGGTTACGCCGGGGCGCCCAGTTCCGCCCAGACCGTCTTGCCGGCCACTCCGGGCATCCGTACGACCCCCCAGTCCAGGCAGAGCCGCTGCACGATGAACATGCCGTGGCCGCCCGGACGGCCGGCGCGGTGCGGGGTGCGCGGGGCGGGCTGGCCGGCCCCCCGGTCGGAGACCTCGATGCGCAGCACCTTGTTGTCGCAGGAGATCCGGAGCTCGTCCGGACCCTCGGCGTGCAGACAGGCGTTGGTGACCAGCTCGGAGACGACCAGCAGGACGTCCTCGGCGGCCGCACGCCGATCGGCGCTCGCGGCGGGCAGCCAGCCCCACGCGTACAGCGCCTGCCGGGCGAAGTCGCGGGCGAGCGGCACGACACCGCTCTCGCCGACGAGGCCCAGCGTGCGGACCTGTCGGCCGACGGACGCGGGGGCCGGGCCCGCGTCGTCGACGGGCGTCATGCTGTCCACGGGCGCCCCGCTCCGCGCGGACACCGCGGAAGCGCCGCCGTCGCCCGACTCCGGGCCGCGGTCGCCCGGCGAGCAGGGCCGGGTGGTGCTCATCAGCGCTTCACCTCACCGATTCACCGGTTCACGATTCAAAACTCAGTACGCAGTACTCAGTACGGATGGATCAACGGCTTTCGCCGCTTGTGGATCAACAACTTCCGCCGCGTCGGCCCCTGGACCACCGACCCGTCCAGGATGTCTCCTGCCCGACGGAACCGTGCGAACACCCACGTATTCGCCTCGGAGCCTGTGACGCGAGTAACGCGCCGGCCACGCAGGGGGTTCCGGGACGGGAGCCGGGACATGGCCGAAGGGCCGCGGATCAGCCGGACAGGGCCGCTTCGAGCGTGTCGTGGACGGTGAAGACGGCCTCCGCCCCGGTGATCTCGAAGACGCGCGCGACCACCGGCTGCATCGCGGCCAGATGCACCCCGCCACCCGCGGCCTCGGCCTTCAGCCGGGCACCGAGCAGCACATTGAGCCCGGTGGAGTCACAGAACTCCAGCCGGGAGCAGTCGATGACCAGTCGCGCATACCCCTTTTCGAGGCAGCCCTCGAGTGGCTCACGCAACAGATCGGCCGTGTGGTGATCGAGCTCACCCGCGGGGGTCACGACAGCACTCGTGCCCTCTTCCCGCACCTCGACAAGAAGCCGGCCAGATTGTGTGCTGCCGACCGTCCCGCGGTCCATGCCGTCTCTCTCCCGAGTGTCGCGACTACTGACGTACGCACTGGAACACTACGCCTTCTCTACGGCACCCGACACCCGAACAACCCTACCAAAATGGACATTTCACCAGCTATGACACTTGCGGTGAGTTCGGGAAACCGGGTAGGGCTAGTAGAGACACCTATCCGACCCGGCCGGCTTTGGAGGCGCCGCACACCGCAGTGCACGTATCGGCATCGGCGGCCATATGCCGAGAACGATGGAGGACACATGTCACCCCGGCTCGACGCATCGCAGACCCTGACGGCGACGTCGGCACCTTCTCCGCGATCCGCGGAGCACGTCGACGGACCCGGAACCGACGGAACCGACGCACTCACCGGACTCGCCGGCCTTCCGGAGATCCCCCCGTTCGACGAGGTGGGGCCGGTGGACGCGCGGGCTCTGTCCAAGACGCTCTTCGCACGGCTGGAATCCCTCGAAGAGGGCACGCACGACTACGCGTACGTCCGCAACACCCTGGTCGAACTCAACCTCGCGCTCGTGAAGTTCGCCGCCTCCCGCTTCCGCTCCCGCAGCGAGCCGATGGAGGACATCATCCAGGTCGGCACCATCGGCCTGATCAAGGCGATCGACCGCTTCGAACTGAGCCGCGGCGTGGAGTTCCCCACCTTCGCCATGCCGACGATCATCGGCGAGATCAAGCGCTTCTTCCGTGACACGTCCTGGTCGGTGCGGGTGCCCCGCAGGCTCCAGGAACTCCGGCTCGACCTGGCCAAGGCCGGCGACGAACTGGCCCAGCGCCTCGACCGCGCGCCGACCGTGAACGAACTCGCCGAACGGCTCGGCATCAGCCGCGACGAGGTCGTCGAGGGCATGGCCGCGTCGAACGCCTACACCGCCAGTTCGCTGGACGCCCAGCCCGAGGAGGACGATTCCGAGGGCGCGCTCGCGGACCGCATCGGCTACGAGGACAACGGACTCGAGGGCATCGAGTACGTGGAGTCCCTCAAGCCGCTCATCGCGGAACTCCCGCAGCGCGACCGGCAGATCCTCTCCCTGCGGTTCGTGGCGAACATGACCCAGTCCGAGATCGGCGACGAACTCGGCATCTCCCAGATGCATGTCTCCCGGCTGCTGTCGCGCACCCTCGTGCGACTCCGGAAGGGCCTGACCGTCGAGGAGTGACAGGACTTCGCGGCCCACGAGGCCGCGCAATCGAGCGGTCCGGCGCCGAGAGCGCCGGACCGCTCCGTCTTTTCCGGCCGCCTGTCGAGGACCGGGCACCAGGTGCGGGGACCAGGCCCCCCCACCCCCCACCGGGCGCGGCCTCCACCCACCGACGGCCTCCGCCCATCGACGGCCTCCATCCACCGACGGCCTCCGCCCGTAACGGACAACTCCAGTGGCACGCAGAGCGGTTGAGAGCGCTCCCACGGAATCTTTGTCCGGCAACTCTTTCCCCACAAGGCCGATCCCGTCACTATGGGCATCCCAAACTGGCCGGTACGTCAGGACGGGACGAGCACGCACCAAGGGCGGGGAGGCGGACGAACATGGCGCAGGACGACCCTGCCGGCGGAGGAACCGCGGCCGAGGGGGAAGGCCGGGCCGCGGACGCGTCCGACGCACGGCTGACCGAGCTGCTGCGCGCCGGCACCTCGACCGCGTACACCGCTCTCCAGGAACTCCGCGCCCGCCACCGCGCCCCCGTCCTCGCCTACGCCCGGCTGTGCACGACCGGCGAGGCCGGAGCCGGGCAGCTCGCCGCGCAGACCTTCACCCTCGCCGCCCGCGAGACCGCGCGCGGCATCGACCCGAACGTTCCCTGGCGGCACCAGCTCCTGCTGCTCGCGGGACGGACGGCCGCCTCCTGGGCCCGGGACCAGCGGGCCGCGGGACTCGACCCCGGTCTGCTCCTCGTCCTGAGCACGGCGGGCCCCTCGGGCCCCGTCCCCTCCCTGCTCCCCGCCTTCCAGTCGCTCCCGTCCCGCGCCCAGGGCCTCATCTGGTACGCCGTCGTGGAGCGCGAGCCCGCGCGGCGGACGGCGGTCCTGCTCGGCCTCACCCCCGAGGACGTCACGTACGGCACCGACCAGGCTCTCCAGTCCCTGGGCCAGGCCTGTCTGAGGTACCGGCTGGCCGCGTCGGACGATCCGCGCTGCGGGGACTTCCGCCGGCTGATCGAGGAGTCGGTGCGGCCCGACAACCCCCGTACCAGCACCGACCTCAACACCCACATGGCGCACTGCGCGCACTGTTCGGCCGCCTACGAGGAACTGACCGCCCTGCGCGACCATCCGCGCACCGCCCTGGCCGAGGGTCTGCTGCCCTGGGCGGGCACGGCGTACGTCACGGACGAGGTGCCGGGGGCGGCGCCCGTCCCGCCCGGGCCTCCCGCACGACCGCGGGCCTCGGCGCTGCCCTGGCCGCCGTCCCGGCGGGTCGTGCTGACCTCGGCGGCGGCGCTCGGCGTGGCCCTCGCGCCGGTCCTGTTCCTGCTGCTCTCCTCGGGCGGGACGCCGTCCACCGGCGCGGCGGGTTCGGTGGGCACGCCATCGGGCCCGCCCCCGGTGACCGTCACGGCGACGGTTCCGGTCACCCCGTCGGCTCCCACGCCCTCCGCCTCGCCGTCGCCCTCGGCGACCTCCGCGTCGCCCTCGCCGTCCCGCAGTTCGGCGCCCCCGAGGTCACCGAGCCCGAAGCCGTCCCCCACCGTCGTCTTCCGCCCGCCGGGCGGCGCCGCCACCCAGGTGGTGAACGTCGCCTCGGGCCTGTGCCTGGACGTCCGCGACGGCGACTTCGAGAAGGGCACCGACGTCGTCACGGCGCCCTGCACGTCCTCCGCCACCCAGCGCTGGCGCGTCGACAGCGGTTCCCTCCGGTCGGCCGCCGACGACGACTTCTGCCTCGACAGCCGCGGCTCCGTCGACAACGGAGTGGGCATCTGGGAGTGCTCCTCGCTCGACGGCGGCCACGGCGACAACCTCCGGTTCACCGTCGACCCGGACGGCTCGATCCGCCCGGCCGTGGCCATCGAGACGGCCATGACACCGGACGGCGACGACGGGCTCTCCCTGGTCCCGCTGAACGGCGGCACGGGCCAGCGCTGGCGCGCGGGCAACGCCTGACGGGGCCCGTCGTTCCGCGGTTCGCTCAGATCTCGCGGACGCCCCGCCGCCAGACACCGGTGACCAGCGGGACGCCCGGGCGGTAGGCGAGGTGGACGTGACTGGGCGCGTCCAGCAGGGTCAGGTCCGCGTAGGCACCCGGCGCGATCCGGCCGACGTCGTCCCGGCGCAGCGCCCGCGCGCCGCCCGCCGTCGCGGACCACACGGCCTCGTCGGGGGTCATCCGCATGTCGCGCACCGCGAGCGCGATGCAGAAGGGCACGGAGGACGTGAAGGACGAACCGGGGTTGCAGTCGGTGGACAGGGCCACCGTGACACCGGCGTCGATCAGCCTGCGGGCGTTCGGCCACTCGGCGCGGGTGGAGAACTCGGCGCCGGGCAGGAGCGTCGCCACGGTGTCGCCGCTCGCCAGGGCGTCGACGTCCGCGTCCGTCAGATGCGTGCAGTGGTCGGCGCTCGCCGCGTCGAGTTCGACGGCGAGCTGGACACCGGGTCCGTACGAGAGCTGGTTGGCGTGCACGCGCGGGTGCAGGCCCTTGGCCTTGCCGGCCGTGAGGATCGCGCGCGCCTGGTCGCCGTCGAAGGCGCCCTTCTCGCAGAAGACGTCCACCCAACGGGCGTACGGGGCACAGGCGTCGAGCATCTCGCCGGTCACCAGGGCGACATAGCCGGCCGGGTCGTCGGCGTAGTCCGGGGAGACGATGTGCGCGCCGAGGTAGGTGACCTCGTCGGTGTGCGAGGCGGCGATGCGCAGCGCTCGGGCCTCGTCCCGGACGGTCAGGCCGTAGCCCGACTTGGTCTCGAAGGTCGTGGTGCCCTGGCGGAGGGCCTCGCGCAGGTACCGGGTGAGGTTGCGCTCCAGTTCCTCGTCGGAGGCGGCGCGGGTGGCGGCGACGGTGGTGCGGATGCCGCCGGCGCTGTAGGCGCGGCCGGACATGCGGGCGTTGAACTCCTGGGTGCGGTCGCCCGCGAAGACCAGGTGGGAGTGGGAGTCGACGAAGCCCGGGATCAGCGCGCGGCCGCCGGCGTCGACCCGGTTGTCAGTGGCGGGTGCTTTGCTTGATTCACCGGTCCACGCGACACGGTCGCCGTCGATGACGACGGCCGCGTCCTGGATCAGACCGAGAGGGGAACCGTCGCCGAGGGAGGGATCGTTGGTGACCAGACTGGCGATGTTGGTGATGACGGTCGTGCTGCTCATGGCGTCCTCAGGGGTGGCGGGACTGCTGGTGGGGGGTGTCGGGCGGGCGGTGACTCCCGCCCGCCCGGGAGTCAGGAGCGCAGTGCCTGGACGGCGTCCGCGAGCGCTGTCGGCACATCGGGGACGAGCGTGTGCGCGCCGTCGCGCACGACGTGCCGGCCCGCCACGACCGTGTGCCGGACATCGGCGGCCGTGGCCGCGAATACGGCTGTCTCCGCGCCGAGGCGTGGCACCGGTCCCGCGGTTCTGACCGAGTCGAGGGCGATCGTCGTGAAGTCGGCGAGGGCGCCCGCCTCGATGGTGCCCGCGTCGTCCCAGCCGAGGGCCGCGTGGCCGTCCGCGGAGGCGGCGCGCAGCAGGGCGGCGGCCGTCCAGTGACCGCGGGTGCGGGTGCGCAGCCGTTCGTTCAGTTCCATCGCGCGGGCCTCTTCGAGGAGGTCGATGACGGCGTGGCTGTCGGAGCCGAGCGAGAGGGGTGAGCCCGCGCGCTGGAGGGCGACGGCGGGGCCGATGCCGTCGGCGAGGTCGCGTTCGGTGGTGGGGCACATGCAGGTGCCGGTGCCCGATCCGCCGAGCAGGGCGATGTCCTCATCGGTGAGGTGCGTGTTGTGGACGCCGGTGGTGCGCGGTCCGAGGACGCCGTGGTCGGCGAGCAGCCGGGTGGGCGTGCGGCCGTGGGCGGCCTGGCAGGCCTCGTTCTCCGCGGTCTGCTCGGACAGGTGGACGTGGAGCGGGGCGCGCCGCTCCTCGGCCCAGCGTGCCACGGTGGCGAGCTGTCCGGCGGGCACGGCCCGTACGGAGTGGATCGCCGCGCCGATCCGTGCGTGATCACGGTCCTTGAGAAGTGAAGAGCGTTCCGCCCAGGCGTCCGCGGTGCCGTCGGAGAAGCGCCGCTGGTGCGGGTTGGGCGGCTGCCCGAAGCCGGAGGAGAGGTAGGCGGTGTCGAGCAGGGTGATGCGGATGCCCGCGTCGGCCGCGGCGGCGATGAGGGCCTCGCCCATGGCGTTGGGGTCGGCGTAGGGGGTGCCGTCGTGGGCGTGGTGCACGTAGTGGAACTCGCCGGCCGCGGTGACTCCGGCGAGCGCCATCTCCGCGTACACCGCGCGGGCCAGCGCGTGGTAGGTCTCCGGGGTCAGCCGGTCCGCGAAGGAGTACATGATCTCGCGCCAGGTCCAGAAGGTGCCGGAGCCGACCTGGACGGTGCCGCGCAGGGCGCGGTGGAAGGCGTGGGAGTGGGCGTTGGCGAGACCGGGGAGGGTGAGTCCGCGCAGGATCTCGGCGCCCGGCGGCGGGGTGTCGACGCCGGTGCGGACGTCGGTGACCCGGCCGTCGGCACCGGATCCCGCGGCCGACACGGTCACGGCGACGCCGGGCTCGACGTGAGTGTCGAGCCAAGCGTGTTCCAGCCAGTACGTCTGCGTCACCAGCAGGCCAGCCCTTCGAGTACGTCGGCGAGTGCGGTCACCCCGGCCACGCAGTCGTCCTCGGCGGCGTACTCGGCCGGGGAGTGCGAGACACCGGTGGGGTTGCGTACGAACAGCATGGCGGTCGGGACGGTGCCGGAGAGGATTCCGGCGTCGTGTCCGGCCCCGGTCCCGAGAACGGGCACGGTCAGGGCGGCGTCGCGCTCCTTGCCCAGGATGCGGGCGAGTTCGTCGCGCAGGGCGTGCTCGAACTCGACGACGGGGGTGAACGACTCGCGGACGACGTCGAGTTGGACGCCCTGTGCCTCGGCGTACTCGCGGGCGGCCTT
The DNA here is from genome assembly GCF_037940415.1 of Streptomyces sp. f51. Classification (NCBI taxonomy): domain Bacteria; kingdom Bacillati; phylum Actinomycetota; class Actinomycetes; order Kitasatosporales; family Streptomycetaceae; genus Streptomyces; species Streptomyces sp. f51. Next base: position 2,945,432 of record NZ_CP149798.1, read on the forward strand.
CTCGACGCCGCCCACGACGGTGTCGAGGGTCGCCTGGTCGGTGGCACGGGAGTCGAGCCAGCCGCGCACCAGGGAGGGGATGGCGTTGACGCCGTTGGGCTCGACGGCGATCTTGCCGAAGGTGGCGACGGCGCCGGCGAGCCGGGCCTCGCGGCGGGCCGCGAGGACGGTCTCGGCGTACGGCAGCATCGGATCGTGGCGGTCCACGAGCCGGGTGGTGCCGGCGTGGTTGGCCTCGCCGCGGAAGTCGAAGCGCCAGCGGCCGTGCGGCCAGATGGCGCTGGCGATGCCGACCTGGTCGCCGCTGAGGTCCAGGGCGCGGCCCTGCTCGACGTGGAGTTCGACGAACGCGCCGATCCGGCCGAGGCGTTCGGGGTCGGGGCCGATGGCGGCGGGGTCGTGTCCTGCGCGTTCCATGGCCTGCGGCAGGGTGATGCCGTCGGCGTCGGTGAGGCGGTGCGCCTGCTCGACGGTGAGCTGTCCGGCGGCGAGCCGGGAGCCGACGCAGGCGAGACCGAACCGGGCTCCTTCCTCGTCGCCGAAGTTGACGATGGCGAGGGGCTTGGCGAACCGGACGCCCCTGGCGCGGAGTTCGTCGAGGGCGGCGAAGGAGGAGACGACACCGAGGGGGCCGTCGAAGGCACCGCCGTCGGGCACGGAGTCCAGGTGCGAGCCGGTGACCACGGCGTCGCCGGCGGCGGGGTCGCCGAGCCAGGCCCACTGGTTGCCGTTGCGGTCGAGCTCGTAGGTGAGCCCGCGGGACTCGGCCTGCTGCCGGAACCAGGCGCGGCAGTCGGTGTCGGCCCCGGTCCAGGCGAACCGGCGGTAGCCGCCCGAGGCGGAGCTGCGGCCGATCGGCAGCAGCTCCGCCCACATGCTGTGGAACGTCACGCGTCGCCGCCCTCGTGACCTTCGCGCATCGGGATGCGCACGCCACGCTCGTCCGCGACGGACTCGGCGATGTCGTAGCCGGCGTCGACGTGACGGATGACGCCCATGCCGGGGTCGTTCGTCAGGACGCGGCGGATCTTCTCGCCGGCGAGCTTGGTGCCGTCGGCGACGGAGACCTGCCCGGCGTGGATGGAGCGGCCCATGCCGACGCCGCCGCCGTGGTGGATGGAGACCCAGGAGGCGCCGGAGGCGACGTTCACCATGGCGTTGAGCAGCGGCCAGTCGGCGATGGCGTCGGAGCCGTCGAGCATGGCCTCGGTCTCGCGGTACGGGGAGGCGACGGAGCCGCAGTCGAGGTGGTCGCGGCCGATGGCCAGGGGGGCCGCCAGCTCGCCGGAGGCCACCATGTCGTTGAAGCGCTCGCCGGCCTTGTCGCGCTCGCCGTAGCCGAGCCAGCAGATACGGGCGGGAAGGCCCTGGAAGTGGACGCGCTCGCCGGCCAGCTTGATCCAGCGGTGCAGCGACTCGTTCTCGGGGAAGAGGTCGAGGATCGCCTTGTCCGTCTTGTGGATGTCGGAGGCCTCGCCGGACAGGGCCGCCCAGCGGAAGGGGCCCTTGCCCTCGGAGAAGAGCGGGCGGATGTAGGCGGGGACGAATCCGGGGAAGGCGAAGGCGCGGTCGTACCCGGCCAGCTGGGCCTCGCCGCGGATGGAGTTGCCGTAGTCGAAGACCTCGGCGCCGGCGTCCATGAAGCCGACCATCGCCTCGACGTGGCGGGCCATGGACTCGCGGGCGCGGGTGGTGAAGCCGGCCGGGTCCTTGGCGGCCGCGTCGGCCATGTCGTCGAAGTCGACGCCGACGGGGAGGTAGGCGAGCGGGTCGTGGGCCGAGGTCTGGTCGGTCACGATGTCGATGGGCGCGCCCTCGGCGAGCATGCGGGGCAGCAGTTCCGCCGCGTTGCCGAGCAGGCCGATGGAGAGCGGCTTGCGCTGGTCGCGGGCCTCGACGGCGAGCTGGAGCGCGTGCTCCAGGGAGTCGGCCCGCACGTCCAGGTAGCGGTGCTCGATCCGGCGCTCGATGGCGCGGGGGTCGACGTCGATGCAGATGGCGACGCCGTCGTTCATCGTCACGGCCAGCGGCTGGGCGCCGCCCATGCCGCCGAGGCCTGCGGTGAGGGTGATCGTGCCCGCGAGGGTGCCGTTGAACTTCTTCGCGGCGACGGCGGCGAAGGTCTCGTAGGTGCCCTGGAGGATGCCCTGGGTGCCGATGTAGATCCAGGAACCGGCCGTCATCTGGCCGTACATGGTCAGGCCCAGCTGCTCAAGGCGGCGGAACTCCTCCCAGTTGGCCCAGTCGCCGACCAGGTTGGAGTTGGCGATGAGGACGCGCGGGGCCCACTCGTGGGTCTGCATGACACCGACGGGGCGGCCGGACTGGACCAGCATGGTCTCGTCCTGCTTGAGGGTGCGCAGGGTACGGACCATGGCGTCGAAGGAGCGCCAGTCGCGGGCGGCCTTGCCGGTGCCGCCGTAGACGACGAGCTTGTCGGGGTGCTCGGCGACCTCGGGGTCGAGGTTGTTCTGGAGCATCCGCAGGGCGGCTTCCTGCTGCCATCCCAGGGCGCTCAGTTCCGTACCGCGCGGCGCTCGGACGGGGCGGGGTCCTGACATGGTCTGCCTCCTAGCGGACTGTTTCTGTAGATATTCACATCCTGACTTCTTGAATAAGGCTAGTCAATAGGCGCGCGGCACCGCACGCGCTCCCGCCGGATGTTTGGCTGGGACGCATGGGCGCAGACATGGACAGGGCGGGAGACCGGACGGACGACCACAGGGCGGGCGGGGCTGCGATGCCTTCGGCACAGGACGCGGACGCGGCACGGGCGTCACGGCGCGACGACGCCGTGCGGGCCGCCGTGGAGCAGGGGCTCCTCACCGCGGACCAGCCCGTCGTCGCGCTCCTCGACGTGACGGGCATCCGGGCCTCGGCCGCCGCGCTGCACACCGCCTTCGCCGCCGTGACCGCTCCCGGCACTCCGGTGCTGCACGCCTTCGCGGTGAAGGCGACACCCCTGGTGCCCGTGCTGCGCCTGCTGCGCGAGCAGGGCGTCGGCGCGGAGGTCGCGAGTCCCGGAGAGCTCGCGCTCGCCGCGGCGGCCGGGATCCCGCCGGAGCGGACCGTGCTCGACTCGCCCGCCAAGACGCCCGCCGAGCTGCGCGAGGCGCTGGCACGGGGCGTCGCGGTCAACGCGGACAGCCGGCAGGAGCTGGACCGCATCGACGCCCTCGTCCGCGCGGCCGCCTCCGCCTCCCCGGTCGGAATCCGGGTGAACCCGCAGGTCGGCGGGGGTTCGATCGGGGCACTGTCGACGGCGACGGCCACCTCCAAGTTCGGGGTCGCGCTGCGCGACGAGGGAGCCCGCGCCTGGATCGTGCGGGCGTACGCCGACCGCCCCTGGCTGACCCGGCTGCATGTGCACTCGGGCTCGCAGGGCATGCCGCTCCCGCTGATGGCACAGGGCGTGGCGGAGACGTACACGCTGGCGGAGGAGATCAACCGGCACGTCGGGCGACGGCAGGTCGACACCGTCGACATCGGCGGGGGGCTGCCGGTCGACTTCGGCTCCGACGCCACGTCACCGACGTACGCGCGGTACGCGCGACTGCTCGCGGAGACGGCACCCGGACTGTTCGACGGGCGGTACGGGCTGGTCACCGAGTTCGGGCGGTCGCTCCTGGCCAAGCACGGGACGGTGCTGGCGCGGGTCGAGTACACGAAGTCCGCCGGGGGCCGGGCGGTCGCGGTCACCCACGCCGGGGTCCAGGTGGCGACCCGCACGGTGTACGCGCCGGGGTCGTGGCCGCTGCGGATCGCCGCGTACGACGCCAAGGGCCGGCCCAAGCAGGGGCCGGACGTCGTCCAGGACGTCGCGGGCCCGGCCTGCTTCGCGGGCGACCTGCTCGCCGAGGCCCGTTCGCTGCCGCTGCTCGAACAGGGCGACCACGTGGCCGCGCTGGACACCGGCGCGTACTACTTCGCCCACCACTACGCCTACAACTCCCTTGCCCGCCCCGGCGTCTACGGCTTCGCCCCCGCCGGGGACACCACGCGCTTCGCGGTCGTGCGAAAGCCCCAGACCCTGCCCGAGATCGTCACCGAGTCAGGCGGCCCCCACACCGACTCCCTCACCACGCTGTAGCAAGAGTCCAGCCCGAACCCAGGCCCTCCGGCCGCCCGAGACCCGCCAACCGAGACCCGCGGGAAGACTCAGCCCTCCGGCTGCCCGAGAGTCGCAGGAAGATCCAGGCCCTCCGGCCAACCGACGGCCACGGGAAGACTCAGCCCCTCCGGCGTTTGAGGAGCGGGGTCCGGGGCGGAGCCCCGCGCACGGGACGACCGGAGACAGAGGAACGAATCCACGGGGGCGGCACCGGGACCGACCGGTCCCCTCCAGGGCGCACACGAACCGCGTGCGCCCACCCGCACTCACGTACGCCCCCACCACCCCGCCCCAGGGCAGCACAAATCGCCCCCGACAGGTTTGCGCCCGCCGGAGAATGTGGTCAGTCGACCCACCTTAGTCATCACGGGCATTTTCCACAGGAAAATGCCGGATCACTCCCTTCCCGTGCACACAGTGCGTAACTTCGGCGTCACTCGGCCGAACCCTTTGGCGGGAGGGAGACACGGTGCCCGGTATCGACGAGTGCCTGCTGGAGGCCATGACACTGCCCGGGGCCCGGGGCGCCTCGGTGGTCGACTGGACCAGCGGCCTGGCTCTGGGCACGGTCGGCGACGCTCCGGGCGACGACCACGAGACGACCGCGGCGGAGGCAGCCGAACTGGCCCGGCTCGCCGCGGAGAACCGCTCGTTCGCCCCCAAGGGCGGCTCCGACTGGTCCGAGTGGTCCGACCAGGAGACCCCGATCGAAGACCTGATCATCAGCAACCGCGACAGCTACCACGTCCTGCGGTTCGTGCGGACCGCCTTCGACAGCAGCGTCTTCCTGCATCTGTGGCTGGCCCGTTCGGACGGCAACCTCGCCCTGGCCCGCATCCGGCTGGGCGAGATGGCCGGACGGCTGGTGCTCGTATGACCACCGTCAGGACACCTCCCCCTCCCCGGCTCCCGATACGGGACCCGGCACCGGGCGCCGCCGGCGGCGCCTCACCGATGCTCAGCCGCCTCGCCGACGAGCGGGCCACCGGCGTCCTCATCCGCGAGCGCGGCACCCTCTATCTCGCCGACGGGGAGGTGGTGCACGCCGAGAGCCCCGCCACACCCGGGCTCGACGTGCTGTTCTCCGTCCACGGCGTACTGGCCCCCGAGGTGTGGCGGGAGGCGGTCGCCACCGCCGGGGCGCGCCGCCGGGTGGGCCGGTTCCTGATCGACAGCGGGCGCATCGCGGAGGGCGCGCTGGAACTGTGCCACCTCGGCTCCCTGTACGACGCCGCCTACTTCGTCCTCGGGCCGAGCAGCACCCCGAGCCGCTTCCGGTACGGGGCCGCGCACTGGTTCGGTCCGCTCCGGCCCGTCCCGGTCGCCGCGCTGGAGCGCGAGACGGTGCGCCGACGGGAACTCCTGCACCGGATCTGGCCCGACCCGGCGACCGACACCGCGCCGCTGCGGCGCGCCCCGCTCGCCGCGGGGCCGAGCGTGCCGGCGCGTCAGGAGGCCGTCCTCGACCGGGTGGACGGCGTCCGCACCGCGGCCGAGGTGTCCCTCGCCCTGGGACGGCCCGCCTTCCACACGCTCGTCGACCTGCGCCGGCTCGCCGCCGCCGGACTGGTGACGGCCGCGCCCGAACCGCAGCCGCTTCCCCCGCCCAGCGTGCTCACCCAGACCTCCACCGATCCCGACGTCGCGCTGCTGCGACGCCTCAGAGACGCGCTGGAGGCCTTGTGAGTCCCAACCCCGCGGGAGGCCTTGTGATCCGCGCGCTACGACAGCGTGCCGAGAGGAGACTGCTGATGGCGGCGGAGGCCGAAGTCCTGGACGAACTCCATCGGCTGAGGGCCCGGGTGCCCCAGCTGACCGGAGCGCTCGCGGCCAGCGCCGACGGTCTCGTCCTCGCCCACGACACACCCGGCGTCGAGCCGGACGGCCTGGCCGCGCTGACCGCGGCCGCTCTGGGGGTCGCCATCCGCATGGCCGAGTCCACCGGCCACGGCGACCTGCGCGAGCTGCTGGTGCGCGGAGTCCACGGCTACGTCGCGACGTACGCGGCGGGCGGCTCCGCCGTGCTGACGCTGCTCGCCCAGGACCGGGTCAACGTCGGCCGGCTGCACCTGGAGGGGCGGCGCTCCGGCACCCGGATCGGTGAACTCGTCGACGCCGCCACGGCCCGGGGCGAGCCGGCCCCCGCCGAACCCGCCAAGCCCTCCGCGAAGACCCCGCTGCGCACGCGCACCCCACGCGGCACCACGCCGCGTACCACGTCCACCCCTGCCACCAACCACCCGAGAACATCAGAGAGCTGAAGGAGCACCCCATCATGACGAACACCGAGACCGCCCTCAAAGAGGCCCTGGCGTCCATCGAGGGCGCGACCGGCGCCGCCCTCGTCGACTACACCAGCGGCATGGCGCTGGGCACCATCGGTGGCAGCAAGAGCTTCGACCTCACGGTCGCGGCCGCCGGCAACACCGACGTCGTCCGCGCCAAACTGCGCACGATGGAACACCTGGGCCTGAAGGGCGACATCGAGGACATCCTGATCACTCTGTCCGACCAGTACCACCTGATCCGGCTGATGAAGGGCCGCGGCGGGAACGGTCTGTTCCTGTACCTGGTCCTCGACCAGAAGCGGGCCAACCTGGCGATGGCCAGGCACCAGCTCAAGCGGATCGAGAACGATCTCGAGGTCTAGTACCCACCAGGCGAAGCCCGTTCGGGTCAGTGACGCCGCGCCCCACCGGGCGCGGCGTCACCCGCGGCCACCCCGGTGGCCCGTACGGCTCGGACCGGCTTGCCCACGGGGGCACCGGCGCGCGGGCCGAGCCAGTCGACGCGCACCCAGATCAGGGCCTGCTCGGCACGCTCCAGACGCCCGAGCCGACCGGCCTTCAACCACAGTCCGACACCCGCGCCGGCGAGCAGCATGCCGCCCGCCGCGGGCACGGCGAGCGAGGCGGCCAGCGCGCCGGCGAAGGCGAGCAGCGGCCACCAGCGGTGACCCCGGCGCCAGTTGCGCACGGTCACGGCACGGTCCTGGAGCACATCGTGCTTGCCCGCGCGGGCGGCGGAGCGGACCAGGGCGTCGTACCGCTTGCGGCGCCAGGACGCCACCACGGCCGCCGTGACGAGAAACAGCACGGCCCCCGCCATGACGCCGATCCTGCGTCCGGTCAGTCCGGGGAGCACCACTCCGATCCCGGCGGCCGTCACCCCGCACCACCACAGCGGCGCGGCTCCCGCCCGCACCACGACGGCCACCCGGGCCAGTCCCTGTCCTCCGCGCGCCACGATCCGCCTCCCGACTCAGCGCCTGCACGTCCACGGGCGCGCCGACGACGGCCGTCACGCCCGTATGCCTTGGGCGGGCAGGCTAGCCACGGAACGTGAGACGCGTCTGAGAAACACCCGAACCGGCGCCCGGGCCCCAGGTCGCGACAACGCCGTCTACTCCACGAAGAGTCCGCGGACGGCGGCCCGCGCGTCGAACTGCTCCAGCCGCGCCTGAGCGTCCGGCAGGTCGTCGCACATGGCCTCCAGCAGAACGCGGCCCAGCAGCATCGGCGCGCAGGCCGTGTCGAAGGCGAGGCCGGTGCCGACGGCGGCGGGGAGCAGCAGGTCGGACACCTTCGCCACCGGCGCGAAGGCGGAGTCCGCGACCGTGACGACGGTCAGTCCGGCCTCCTTCGCGTGGCCGAGGGCGTCGAGAACCTCGCGCGGGTGCCGGGGCAGGGCGAAGCACAGCAGGGCCGTGGCCCCGGCCCGGACGGCGGCGTCGATGCGGTCCTGGAGCATGGTGCCGCCCTCGTGCAGCAGCCGGACGTCGGGGTGCACCTTGGCGGCGAAGTAGGCGAAGCCGTAGGCCTGGGACGCGGCGGCGCGCAGTCCGAGGACGGGCAGCGGGCGCGAGGCCGCGAGCAGACGCCCCGCCCTCGCGACCGGGCGCGGATCGGCGAGCACGGCGGCGAGATGGCGCAGGTTCTCGATCTCGGCCTCGACGGCCTGCTGGTACTCGTTGTACGAGGCGGTGTCGGTGGCCGGTTCGCTGGGAGCGACCTCCCGCAGATGCCTGCGCAGCGCCGGGTAGCCGTCGAAGCCGAGCGCGACGGCGAAGCGGGTGACGGAGGGCTGGCTGACTCCGGCGAGTTCGGCGAGTTCGACACTGGACAGGAACGGCACGTCGGCGGCGCTGCGCACCATGCTGTGGGCGATGCGCCGCTGGGTCGGGGTGAGCCTGCGTCCTTCGAAGAGGGCCTGGAGCCGTCCGGCGGGGCTGTCGCCCGCACCCGTGTCGCTCTCCGCGCCGCCGTCCCGCATCGCGCTGCCGTCCGGCATCGTTCCGCCGTCCCGCATCGCGCTGCCCTCCGGCATCGTTCCGCCGTCCCCCGTCGTCCCGCCGACCGTCATCGCCCCGCCGTTCCCGTTCACGCCGCCTCCGGCCCTGTCACTGCCCGTGCTCATGACGTGGTCCCCCTCCAGATGTCCGTGAACCGGTCGAGCAGCGCGGCGGCCGCCGCCACATCGTCCGTGAGCGGCCGGTCGGCCTGCTCCGCGTCGAGCACCGCCTCGGCCAGTTCCAGTGCCCGCGCGGCCGGCAGCCCCTGGTCGGGCCGCAGGTCGCGCTGGCGCAGCGCCCGCACCGCGGCGACCAGTTCGCAGCCGACGACGAGACGGTACGCACCACACGCGCGCAGCGTCTGGCGTGCGGCGAGCGAGGCGAAGCTCGCCTGTTCCTCGACGCCCCGGGAGAGTACAGCGTGGCCGAGCGAGGCGGGCGCGGAGAAGGCCCGCAGGTCACCGAGCGCGGCCCCGGCGGCGTACTCCAGGATCATCACGCCGGAGGCCGCGGGTTCGTGGTCGGCGAGGAAGGGGCGCAGCCGGGTGTAGGCGGGTTCGTTGAGGGTGGAGAGGCGGGAGGTCGACAGGCGCGCCACCTGGGTGACGGCGAGTCTGAAGTGGTCGAGGGCCAGGGCGAGTTGGGCTTGGTAGAAGCCGCCGTGGTGGTAGGCGGCCATGTCCTCGGGGCAGATGAGGGGGTTCTCCGCGGCGGCGTTGATCTCCACCGCGAGGACCGCCTCCAGGGCGTCGGCCGCGTCGTGCGCGGGGCCGTGGATCTGCGGCAGGCAGCGGAAGCCGTACGGGTCCTGGATCCGTCCGAGCGGTGGTGTGGGCCGGTCGGCGGCGCCGGTCAACTCCCGCATCCGGCGGGCCACTTCGACGGAGCCCCGGTGCGGGCGGGCGGCGTGCACGGGCGCGGCGTAGGCCTCGTGGGACCCGTCGACCGCCAGCAGCGACAGGGCCGCGACGACCTGGGTGGCGCCGATCAGTCCGCGCAGCTCGTGCAGCGCGAGGGCGGACTGCCCGAGGGTGAGCGCGTTGCTGCTGATGAGGGCGAGGGCGTCGTTGTTGTCGAGCGCGAGCGGCTCGGGGGTGCTGGTGGGCGAGCCGTCCCGGCCCCGCCACGGGTGTTCGCCGGCGAGGGCCAGGCCCAGCTGGGCCAGCGCGGCGATGTCCCCGGTCCCGACCGAGCCGAACTCGTTGACGGCCGGGTGCGCGCCGCTCTCCAGCGCCGCGCACAGCGCGGTCACGACGGTGGGCCGCAGCCCCGCGCCGCCCGCGAGGAGCTGGTTGGCGCGCACGGCGAGCATCGCCCGGATCTGCCGGGCGGGCAGTTCCGCGCCGATGGCACCGGCGTGGCTGCGCAGCAGGCGCAGTCCGTGGTCGGCCGCGGCCTCGGTCGGCACGTCCTCGTTCCGGTTGGCGCCGACGCCGGTGGAGCGGCCGTAGACGCGCCCGGTGGCGGCGATCCGCCGGGCGGCGCACCAGGACTCCTCGGCCCGCTTCATCGCGTCCGTGCCGGGTACGGGCCGCGCGGTCCCGTCCGCGAGCCGGACGATGTCGTCGGCGCCGGTGCTCCGGCCGTCCAGGACCACGAGCGCGACGGGCACCGGAGGCGTCACCGCGCTCGGCGTGTCCACGATCCCGGACGACATGACGTACACCCTTCTATTCAGCTACCGAGAACTCTGCATGACGATATGCAGGCCCGGCAAGGGGCGCCTTCCGGGGGTTCGGCCCAGTCCCGATCGGGGGGCTATCCCCAGTGCCAGGCGCGCCCCGGCTGCCTAACGTGATGGGCATGACCGGTATGAACGCCCGCCATGACGACGCGGAGCTGAAGAAGGAACTCGACGCCACCCTGCACGCGCGCAGGGAACTCGGCGAGGAGTACGAGTCCGCGCTGGTCGACTCCTTCCTCGAGAAGGTCGAGCAGCGCCTCGACGGGGCCGTCGACCGCCGGGTGCGGCGCCGGCTCGCCGAACAGCAGATGGTGGTGGCGCGCGGCGCGCGTTCCCCGCAGTCGGCCGACTCCTGGGGCGAGCGGTTCGGCTTCGGGATCGTCTCGCTGGTCCTCGCGGTCCCGCTGTCCGCGATCGGGGTGGCGAACGCGCATCTGCCGGGCCTGCTGGTGGCCTGGGCCGGCATCGTCGGGGTGAACGTGGTCCAGGCGGCCCGCCTGTCCCCCGGTTTCTTCGGCCGCCGCGCGTCCCGGCAGGAGTCGGACTGGGAGGAGTAGGGGCCCGGGCCGCATACGAAAGGGCCCCGGCGCTCGGGACGAGCGCCGGGGCCTTCGACGTTATGCGCGGGGACCGCCGCACCCCCGGTGAAGGGGGGCGGGACGACGGCGGTCCCCGCGAGGGACGCGAGCCGGGTCAGGACCGGGCTGTGCGTCCGTGGCGTCCATGGAGGTCCGGGAGCCGCTCCGGAGGTCCTTGGCGCCGTCTGCGCCGGCCTGGGCGGGGAGCCGCTCCCGCCCTGCCGACACCCACCAATGTGCCGGACCCGTGTTAAGCGGGTGCTGCGCGGACGTGACGCGCTCGTACCACTTCCGCGAAGTTCGCCCCGGCCGAAGCCGGAAGATCCACACGGATCCGGCACTTCGTACGGAAATCCTGCGCGGGGTGCGCCGGACCCGGACTCCGGACCGGCGCACCGGACCCGGGCGTCAGGCCCTGATGCCGCCCTTGGCCAGGAAGGACAGCAGGTCCTGCCTGCTGACGACCCCGGTGGGCTTGCCCTCGACGAGCACGATCGCCGCGTCGGCCCCGCCGAGCACGGACATCAGGTCGGCGACCGGCTCGCCGGAACCGACCTGCGGCAGCGGCGCGGACATGTGCTTCTCCAGCGGGTCGTCCAGGGAGGCCCGCTGGGTGAACAGCGCGTCCAGGAGCTCGCGCTCCACGACCGACCCGATGACCTCTGCGGCCATCACGTCCGGGTGACCGGCGCCCGGCTTGACGATCGGCATCTGCGAGACGCCGTACTCGCGCAGCACCTCGATGGCCTCGCCGACGGTCTCCTCCGGGTGCATGTGCACCAGCGAGGGGATCGAGGCGCCCGCCTTGTCGTTCAGGACGTCGGCGACACGGGCGCTCGGGCCCGTGTCCTCCAGGAAGCCGTAGTCGGCCATCCACTCGTCGTTGAAGATCTTGCTGAGGTAGCCGCGGCCGCTGTCGGGGAGCAGCACGACCACGACGTCGTCGGGGCCGAGGCGCTCGGCGACGCGCAGGGCGGCGACGACGGCCATGCCGCAGGAGCCGCCGACGAGCAGGCCCTCCTCCTTGGCCAGGCGGCGCGTCATCTGGAAGGAGTCCTTGTCGGACACCGCGACGATCTCGTCCGCGACCGTACGGTCGTAGGCGGTCGGCCAGAAGTCCTCACCGACGCCCTCGACGAGGTAGGGCCGGCCGGAGCCGCCGGAGTACACGGAGCCCTCGGGGTCGGCGCCGATGACCTGCACCCTGCCGTCGCTGGCGTCCTTCAGGTACCGGCCGGTGCCGGAGATCGTGCCGCCCGTGCCCACACCCGCGACGAAGTGCGTGATCCTCCCCTCGGTCTGCTCCCACAGCTCGGGGCCGGTGGAGTGATAGTGCGAGAGGGGGTTGTTCGGGTTGGAGTACTGGTCGGGCTTCCAGGCCCCCGGGGTGTCACGGACCAGCCGGTCGGAGACGTTGTAGTACGAGTCCGGGTGCTCCGGGTCGACCGCGGTGGGGCAGACCACGACCTCGGCCCCGTACGCGCGCATGACGTTGATCTTGTCGGTGGAGACCTTGTCGGGGCACACGAAGATGCACTTGTACCCCTTCTGCTGCGCCACGATGGCGAGCCCGACACCGGTGTTCCCACTGGTCGGCTCGACGATCGTGCCGCCGGGCTTGAGCGCGCCGCTCTCCTCCGCGGCCTCGATCATGCGCAGGGCGATGCGGTCCTTCACGGATCCGCCGGGGTTGAAGTATTCGACCTTCGCCAGGACGGTCGCCTGGATGCCCGCGGTCACGTTGTTGAGCCTCAACAGCGGGGTGTTGCCGACGAGGCTGATCATCGAGTCGTGGAATTGCACCGTTGTCTCCGGAGCTGCGTTTTCAACAGGAATGGTCTTGTCAGCCTACGGCCCTGAGCAGCCGTTCACCCGCGGTTGAGATTGGCCCACCCGCACTTCGGGGCAAGCAGTGGTTGTACGGCTACAGGAGGTGGCGGCGAGGAATGTCGAGCATGTCGAGGGCGAGGGTGGCCCGGCGGATCGCCGCGGGCGCGGCGTACGGCGGGGGCGGCGTCGGGCTGGTGGGTGCGGCGGCGGTCGGTCTGGTGCTGGCCGAGGTGCAGTTCGTGAAGCGGCATGTGAACAACGGACACGCTCCCTACGCTCCGCGCGCGGACGGCCTGTACGGGTACGACTACACCGGCGTCCCGGCCGGGGAACCCCCGCTGCGGCTGACGATGCTCGGCGACTCGACGGCCGCGGGCCAAGGGGTACGCCGGGCCCGCCAGACGCCGGGCGCACTGCTGTCCTCCGGGCTCGCGGCGGTGGCCGAGCGGCCGGTGGAGCTGTGCAACGTGGCGCTGCCCGGCGCCCAGTCGGACGACCTGGACCGGCAGGTCGCGCTCGCCCTCACGGACACCTCACGGCTGCCCGACGTCTGCGTGATCATGATCGGCGCGAACGACGTGACGCACCGGATGCCGCCGACGCGCTCCGTACGCCATCTGTCCGCGGCGGTACGACGGCTGCGCACGGCCGGTGCGGAGGTGGTCGTCGGCACGTGTCCCGACCTGGGGACCGTCGAGCAGGTCCAGCAGCCGCTGCGCTGGCTGGCGCGGCGCGCGTCCCGGCAGCTGGCCGCCGCCCAGACGATCGGGACGGTCGAGCAGGGGGGCCGGACGGTGTCGCTCGGCGACCTGCTGGGGCCCGAGTTCGCGGCGAACCCGCGTGAGCTGTTCGGTCCCGACCACTACCACCCCTCGGCCGAGGGGTACGCGACCGCGGCCATGGCGATCCTGCCCACCGTCTGCGCGGCGCTGGGGCTCTGGCCGGCCGACGAGGAGCGGCCGGACGTCTCGCGCAACGAGGGGTTCCTGCCGGTCGCGCGGGCGGCGGCGGAGGCCGCGTCCGAGCCCGGCACCGAGGTCGCCGCCGCGATGCCCACCGGTCCCCGCGGACCCTGGGCCCTCCTCAAACGCCGCCGCCGCCAACGCCTCCCGGCAACCGACCCGACCCCGACCCCGTCCCCCTGACCCCGGCCGCGGACCCGCGGCGCCTGCCCGGGGCGGGTGGGCCGTACCCGCCTGCGGGCACGCGATGGCTGATCGCGCAGTTCCCCGCGCCCCTGACCCCGTTCCCCCTGCCCGGCGTCTGAGGAGCGCGGCCCGGATTTTCAGCCCCTCCGGCGATTGAGGAGCGGGGTCCGGGGCAGAGCCCCGAGAGGGGTCGCTCCGCGAAAGGCGCCCTCGCCAGGAAAAAGCAAGCGCTTAGAAAAGTGCGTCCGGTGTCACACCCCCGCACCGGTGACCTCGACGGTACGTACGGGTAACTTCCCAAGCAGCCCTGCACACTTCCCGTACGCCAATGGAGCCGTGATGCCCGAAGCCGTGATCGTCTCAGCCGCCCGCTCCCCGATCGGCCGCGCCTTCAAGGGCTCTCTGAAGGACGTGCGCCCCGACGACCTGACCGCCACGATCATCCAGGCCGCCCTCGCCAAGGTCCCCGAGCTCGACCCGAAGCTCATCGACGACCTGATGCTCGGCTGCGGCCTCCCCGGCGGCGAGCAGGGCCACAACCTCGGCCGCATCGTGGCCGTGCAGATGGGAATGGACCACCTCCCGGGCTGCACCATCACCCGCTACTGTTCCTCCTCGCTCCAGACCTCCCGCATGGCCCTGCACGCCATCAAGGCCGGCGAGGGCGACGTCTTCATCTCGGCGGGCGTCGAGATGGTCTCGCGGTCCGTCAAGGGCACCTCCGACGGAATGCCGGACACCCACAACCCCCTCTTCGCCGACGCCGAGGCCCGCACGGTCGAGGTCGCGCAGTCGGAGGGCTCGACCTGGCACGACCCGCGCGAGGACAGCCGGATCCCGGACGCGTACATCGGGATGGGCCAGACCGCCGAGAACCTGGCCCGCCTCAAGGGCGTCACCCGCCAGGACATGGACGAGTTCGGCGTCCGCTCGCAGAACCTCGCCGAGGAAGCCATCAAGAACGGCTTCTGGGAGCGCGAGATCACCCCGATCACGACCCCGGACGGAACGGTCGTCAGCAAGGACGACGGCCCGCGCGCCGGCGTGACGCTGGAGGCCGTCCAGGGCCTCAAGCCGGTCTTCCGCCCCGACGGTCTGGTCACCGCGGGCAACTGCTGCCCGCTCAACGACGGCGCCGCCGCCCTCGTGATCATGTCCGACACGAAGGCCCGCGAGCTCGGCCTGACCCCGCTCGCCCGCATCGTCTCGACCGGCGTCACCGGCCTCTCCCCCGAGATCATGGGCCTCGGCCCGGTGGAGGCCAGCAAGCAGGCGCTCAGCCGCGCCGGCCTCACCGTCGACGACATCGACCTGTTCGAGATCAACGAGGCCTTCGCCGCCCAGGTGATCCCGAGCGCCCGCGACCTGAACATCCCGCTGGACAAGCTGAACGTGAACGGCGGCGCCATCGCCATCGGCCACCCCTTCGGCATGACCGGCGCCCGCATCACCGGCACGCTCATCAACAGCCTCCAGTTCCACGACAAGCAGTTCGGCCTGGAGACCATGTGCGTCGGCGGCGGCCAGGGCATGGCAATGGTCATCGAGCGCCTCAGCTGACCACGACGACCCGTTCCCGTGACGGGTTTTGAACCCAGCGTGAACGAATCGGCCCAGAAGCCCGGAACCATCGGGCCTCTGGGCCGATTTGTGATCCAATCCCTTCCAAGATGTGACCTATGTCCCCTCGGAAGGGTATTTCCGCAGGTCAGATGCGTGCAGGGTTAAACCTGGGGCACAAAGTCCTGTCCTGTTCGTGACGTTACGCACTGACAGTTTGATGGTTCGCCCTTCAAGCTGATGTAGGAAGTCGGGGGCCGACTTTGAACCGGGAGTACGTCAGTGAGCGCCATGCCGATTGCTCTGCTGCTCACCACCGCCGCGAGCGCGGCCGTGGGCGTCGCCGTTCTGCGCACCCTGAGAGGTGTGCGTCGGCAGGTCGCAGCCCTGCACAGTGAACTCGTCGCGACCCGTGCCGGGGCGGCGCGGGCTCTCGTGCCCGCGGCGCGCGGAAGCGCCGACGCGGACGAGATACGTACAGCCGTGGCCGAGGCACTGGCCGACGAGCGGGAGCGGGAGCTCGCCGAGGCGCGGGCCTTCTGGGCCGCCCAGGAGGCGCGTGACGCCTCCGACGCTCCCTCGCTGCTCGGGCTGCCCGACAGCGAGCTGTTCCTGCCGCGCCACTCCGACTTCGCGGGCCTCGATCACCTGGAGCCGGTGGCCGAGACCGGCACGGACCTGGAGGAGTTCCTCCAGACCGGTACCGCCGGGGACTCCCCCGAACTCGCCGCGGCCCGCCGCCGTCACCCCTCGCATCCGGACTTCGTTCCGGTCCAGTCACCCGTGGTCAACGACCACGAACGCACGGTGGCCCGCCTGGAGGAGCTCGCCGAGTCCCGTACGGAACTGGCGGACGTCCGTCCCGGCCCGCTCGGCACCCTCGACGTCTACGTCTTCGCCGACGGCACGACGCTGTGCATGACGCCCGGCCACCGCGAGACCGCGCAGCGGCTCGCCGCCGCCCTGACGGCCGGCCAGGCCCCGTTCCTGCTCGGCGGTTCCGGCGTCTCGGGCGCCTACGCCCTGACCTTCGCCTTCGGCGAGGAGAACGTCTACATCCTGGCGGACCGCGTCATAGCGTCCCTGTAGCGTCCGCCCCGCGGGGCGGACCGCACGGCCCATCGCGCCGGAGTCGACCGAGAGGTCAGACCCCGGCGCGTTTCTGTGCCTCGGCCACGAGCGTGACCGCTTCGGCCAGTTCCTCCTCGTTCTTCAGTACGAGGGCCAAGTCGTGCGCGGCGACCGTGATTTGGTCGGCGGCGGCGAACATCCCGGCGTCCGGCATCTCCCGGGGCTCCCCCGACGGGTCCTCGACCCGCTGGGCGCGCACGGCGAACTCCCTGGCCAGCCCCAGCGCCTCGGCCGCGGCGCTGCGTTGCAGGCGGCTCTGCGGTGCGGCCCGCAACCGGTCGGCGAAATGGTCCACGGCTCGGGTCAACGGCGTCGTATCCAGCACGCCGCGAGACTACGCGCAGCGGCGGGACTGTTGCCAACAACCCAACCCTCAGGCACGGTGGCGTGAAGGACCGGCTTACATCCCCTTTGCGTTCGGAGGCGCCGATGTCCCAAGTCTTCTCCGAGGAGACCCATCGCAACCTGCTCGCCCGCATCCCCCATTGCACCGGTCGTGAGATCTCCGACTGGCTTCGCACCGTCGACGAAGGCCCCGCGCTCTTCCGCTTCGAGGAGAAGGTCAGCTGGCTCCGCGCCGAGCACGACCTCGCGTACGGCCACGCCAAAGCGATCATCCACGAGTACGACCTGAGGAGGGCCGCGCGCAAGCTGCTGTGAGCGCGCACCACCGAGACGACAGGCATCCGACGACACGCACGTCACGGACGGCACCCATGACGAAGGGCCCGCGAACTGGTGGTTCGCGGGCCCTTCCCTCAGCTCACCCGGCGGCCTGTCGGGCCGCCGGCGGCGATCAGTCCCTGCCGCTGAAGATGGCGACCAGCCGCAGCATCTCGAGGTAGATCCACACGAGCGTCACGGTCAGGCCGAACGCGGCCAGCCACGCCTCTTCCTTCGGTGCGCCGTAGGCGATGCCGTCCTCGATCTGCTTGAAGTCGAGGGTCAGGAAGAACGCGCCGATCAGGATGGCCAGGATGCCGACGATCGCGCCGAGCGGGCCGCTGCTGCGCAGTCCGCCGTCCGGGGCGACACCGAAGACCACCAGCAGCAGGTTCACCGCCATGACGGCGATGAAGGCGATGGCGATGGTCATGCCGATGCGCGCGTACCGCGCGGTCACCCGGATCCAGCCCGCCTTGTAGACGAGCAGGGTGGCACCGGTGACCGCCATGGTGCCGAGGACGGCCTGGAAGGGCGCGCCGTGCCACTGCGAGTTGTACATCTCGCTGACGACACCGAGGAAGACGCCTTCGAAGGCGGCGTACCCGATGATCAGCGCGGGCGAGGCGGTGCGCTTGAAGGACTGCACCATCGCGAGCACGAAGGCGACCAGCGCGGAGCCGATGGCCAGGCCGTAGCTCGTGGCGGAGACCGGCAGCAGCGCCCAGGCCAGGACGGCGCCCACGACGACGGTGCCGAGCGTCATGGCCGAGCGCACGACGACGTCGTCCATCGTCATGCGGCCGGTGGTGACCGGGGCCTGCGGCGGAGCGCCGTACTGAAGGTCCTGCTGTGCGTACGGGTTCTGCGCGTAGGGGTTGCCGCCCTGCTGGGCGTACGGGTTCCCCTGTGTGCCGACAGCGGGTCCCCCGGCCTGCGGCGCCGCGTTGAAGCCCGCGTAGCCGTTGTCGCGGCTGAACCCCCGTCGCGAGAAGACCGGGTTACTGCTCCTCATTTCACTCCTCCATGGCCACCGTGCGTGGCCTTGGCGTCAAGGGTAATGGGTAGGCAAAGGAATGACCCTAGTGCTTGAGGAGGATCTTTCCCTCGTTGTGCCACCGTACGCGTGTGCCCCCTGCTATGCGCGCACTGGTACGAAGCCGTGACACCCCTCTTCACGGCGGCGGCCCGGCCGCGCTCGCACGGGCACCGCCGACGGGCGGGCGCGGTGTTCACGCAGCGTCACGCCGGGGTGCGCGAGAGGGCGGCGGGGAGAGGGAACGGGAGCGGCCGGGACCGGGGCCGACGGGTGGCGCGGAGAGGGTGAGGGGCGACCGGAGATGCAGCCGGCGGGCCACGCCCGGAGAGTTCCGACTGTGGCCCGCGTCCTGCGTCGCAGGGACGGGAAGTGCCCGGAACCGGACTTGAACCGGTACGCCCGCGAGGGGCAGCGAGGTTTAAGCTCGCCGTGTCTGCATTCCACCATCCGGGCAGACCATGGGCTCCGCATCGAGGTTCCGAGCCTATCGGGACGCGTCACCCGAACAGCGGGCGTGCGTACCGATGTTGTCTTATTTTATTGGCGTCTGAGGGTGCATCAGCACGCTGCACAGGCCGTCAGCACTTGCCACCAGCCTCCCGGACGCGCCGGGCCCCCGTACGCGGATTGACGGAATTTCACCGTCCGAGCGCGAGCGCGACGAGCCGCGGACCAGGTACCGGCCGTGCTTCCAGGAGCAAGGCGTCCGGACGCGCGCCCTCCGTGCCCCGGCGGCGCCCTTCCCCGGAGACGTCCGCCCGCCCCCACGACGTCCCGCCCCCGGACGCCCCGACGCCCCCACCGCAGCCGGCCCGGTCCGTCCCCGGCGGGATGCGCGGCGGATTCCGCTTCCACCCGCCCGGCGCCCGACCCGGACGGCTCTCGGGGCACTCCGTCATCCCCAGGTATGACACCGCCGCTCCCGGTCCGACCCGAGACTGCCCCCGGAACCGGAACAGCGGGTGACTACATCCCGTGGATCGGCACGGACGATGGAACACGTCCCCAGCACCGTCCTCGTCCCGACAGGAGCACCCTCCCGTGACCACCACCCCCCTCGCCGGCACAAGCACCGCGGTCGCAGCCCGCGCCACGGAACTGTCCAAGGTCTACGGACAGGGCGAGACCCAGGTGGTCGCGCTCGACCGGGTCAGCGTCGACTTCCGGCAGGCCGAGTTCACCGCGATCATGGGCCCCTCGGGGTCGGGCAAGTCCACGCTGATGCACTGCGTGGCAGGGCTGGACACCTTCTCCTCGGGCTCGGTGCGCATCGGCGACACCGAGCTCGGCTCGCTGAAGGACAAGCAGCTCACCAAGCTGCGCCGGGACAAGATCGGCTTCATCTTCCAGGCGTTCAACCTGCTGCCGACGCTCACGGCCCTGGAGAACATCACCCTCCCGATGGACATAGCGGGCCGCAGGCCCGACAAGGAGTGGCTGGACACCGTCATCAAGATGATCGGCCTGGCGGACCGGCTCGGCCACCGGCCCTCGCAGCTCTCCGGCGGCCAGCAGCAGCGCGTCGCCGTCGCCCGCGCCCTCGCCTCCCGCCCCGACATCATCTTCGGCGACGAGCCGACCGGAAACCTCGACTCGCGCTCGGGCGCGGAGGTCCTCGGTTTCCTGCGCAACTCCGTACGGGAACTGGGCCAGACCGTGGTCATGGTCACGCACGACCCCGTGGCCGCCGCCTACGCGGACCGGGTCGTCTTCCTCGCCGACGGGCGGATCGTCGACGAGATCCTCGAGCCCACCGCCGACTCCGTCCTGGACCTCATGCGGAACCTTCCCGGGGGAAACCCCCGGACCGCCGAATTCGACGGCAAGAACCGCACGAGCTGACGCGGGCCGGGCCCTCCCGACGCTCCCCCACTCCTCTCCTCGTACACCTGGACTGAGAAGACCCATGTTCCGTACCGCCTTGCGCAACGTGTTCGCGCACAAGGCCAGGCTCCTGATGACCGTGCTCGCCGTCCTGCTCGGCGTCGCCTTCGTCTCGGGGACCCTGGTCTTCACCAACACCATCTCGGACGCCTACCAGAAGAGCTCCGCCAAGGGCTTCGACCAGGTCGACGTCGCCGTCCGCCCCGAGAGCGCGGCCGACACGGGCGACACCGTCGGCCGGACGCACAAGCTGACGCGGCCCCTGCTCGACAAGGCGGCCGGGGTCCCGGGAGCCGCCTCCGCGATCGGTGTCGTCAACGGCTTCACCGCCATCGCCGACAAGGACGGCAAGCTCATCGGCGGCGGCTTCCAGTCGCAGGGCGGCAACTACTGGGGCGACAAGGACCCCCGCTATCCGCTGACGGCCGGACACGCGCCGCACGGCGCCGGCGAGATCGCGATCGACGCCGAGACCGCGAGGCGGGCCGGGTACGAGGTCGGCGACACCGTGCGCCTGTCCGTGGACGGTCCCGTCCTCGAACCCGTCGTGGCCGGCGTCTTCAGCACCGACGACGGCAACGTCGCCGCGGGCGGCAGCCTCGCCCTCTTCGACACCCCGACCGCGCAGCGCCTGTTCCACTCGGCCGGCTCCTACGACGAGATCGACGTGAAGGCCGCGCCGGGCACCAGCCAGAACGCGCTGCGCGCCGCGATCGACGCCGTCGTGCCCAAGGGCACCGCCTCCACGATCACCGGCAAGCAGCTCGCCGACGACCAGGCCGAGCAGATCTCCACCGCGATGAGCGGCATGAAGACGGCCCTGCTGGTCTTCGCCGGGATCGCCCTGTTCGTCGGCACGTTCATCATCGCCAACACCTTCACCATGCTCGTCGCCCAGCGCACCAAGGAGCTGGCCCTGCTGCGCGCCGTCGGCGCCTCCCGCCGCCAGGTCACCCGCTCGGTGCTGATCGAGGCGTTCGTGGTCGGCGCGGTCGCTGCCGTCGGCGGACTCGCCGCGGGCATCGGCATCGGTGCCGCGATGCGCTCCCTGATGGGCACCCTCGGCGCGACCGTGCCGGACGGCCCGCTGGTCGTCTCGCCCGGAACCGTCGGCACGGCCCTGCTCGTGGGCGTCCTCGTCACGATGCTGGCCGCGTGGCTGCCGGGCCGCCGCGCCGCGAAGATCCCGCCGGTCGCCGCGATGAGCAGCGTCCACGCGAAGGCGACGACGAAGTCCCTGGTCCTGCGGAACTCGATCGGCGCGCTGCTCTCCGCCGCAGGCATCGCCGTGGTCCTCTACGCCACGACCATGAACGGCTCGGACGGCCAGGCCCCGATGGGTCTCGGCGCGGTGCTACTCA
This sequence comes from Streptomyces sp. f51, assembly GCF_037940415.1. Taxonomy (NCBI): domain Bacteria; kingdom Bacillati; phylum Actinomycetota; class Actinomycetes; order Kitasatosporales; family Streptomycetaceae; genus Streptomyces; species Streptomyces sp. f51. Next base: position 2,966,712 of record NZ_CP149798.1, read on the forward strand.
TCATCGGCGTCTTCGTCCTGACCCCGCTGCTGTCGCGTCCGCTGATCGCCGCGGCGGCCCCCGTGCTGCGGGTCTTCGGGATCTCCGGCAAGCTGGCCCGGCAGAACTCGGTGCGCAATCCGCGCCGTACGGCCGCCACCGCCTCGGCGCTGATGATCGGGCTCACGCTGATCACCGGCATGACGGTGATGGCGGGCAGCCTCCAGAGGTCGATCGACAAGATGGCCGGCTCGGCGATCCGGGCGGACTACGTCGTGTCGATGGCGAACGGCAACTCCCTCTCCCCCGACGTCGAGAAGAAGCTCGCCTCGGTCGACGGGGTCACCGACCTCAGCCCGCTGCGCAACGCGCCCTCCCGCATCGACCGGCAGACGGAGTTCCTGACCGGGGTCAACGGCTCGGCCATCGGGAAGCTCACCGACCTCGACGTCACCGAAGGCGCCTTCACGGTCGGCGGCACCCGGGTCGTGGTCGACTCGGACACGGCCACGTCCCACGGCTGGAAGGCCGGTTCGGACTTCCGGGTCTCCTACGAGGACGGCGCGAAGCAGAGTCTGACCGTCGCCGGGGTGTACAAGGCCAACGAGATGATCCGGGGCATCATGCTCGACAACTCGACGCTCGCCCCGCACCAGCGGGACGCCTCCGACATGCAGGTCATGGTGAAGACGTCGGGCGGCGCCTCGGACGCGGCCAAGGACCGGCTGGCGAAGGCCCTCGGCGACAACCCGGCCGTCAAGATCCAGGACAAGCAGGACATCTCCGACGACATCGCGCAGATGTTCACGCTGATGCTGAACATGCTCTACGGCCTGCTCGCGATGGCCGTGATCGTCGCCGTCCTCGGGGTCGTCAACACCCTCGCGATGTCCGTCTTCGAGCGCTCGCAGGAGATCGGGATGCTCCGCGCGATCGGCCTGGACCGCAAGGGCATCAAGCGGATGGTCCGCCTGGAGTCCCTGGTCATCTCGCTGTTCGGCGGCGTCCTCGGCATCGGTCTCGGCGTGTTCTTCGGCTGGGCGGCCGGTGAGCTGCTGGGCAGCAGGATGCCGACGTACGAACTCGTCCTGCCCTGGGGGCGGATGGCGCTCTTCCTGCTGCTCGCGGCCACGGTCGGTGTCCTCGCGGCGCTCTGGCCGGCCCGCCGGGCGGCCCGTCTGAACATGCTGACGGCGATCAAGTCCGAGTGACAGGACGCGTCCGGCCCGGCCGCTGCGGCGGACCGGCCGGGAGGCCGAGGGGGTCCCGTTCCGTCCGGAGCGGGACCCCCTCCGCCTGCGGCTTCGCGGGCCTCAGTTCCAGGTTCTCGCCCGCAGCGGCATCCCGGACGCGCCGGTCGCGCCCGGAGTCTTCACCGCCAGGATCTGGTTGACGCCGATCTCGTTGGCCTCGAAGGCGACCGCGCTGGCCGCCATGTACAGACGCCAGACGCGGGCCCGGCCTGCCCCGGTGAGCCGGACGGCGCGCGACCATCCCGCCTCCAGATTGGCGACCCAGCGGCGCAGGGTGAGTCCGTAGTGCTCCCGCAGGGCCTCGACGTCCCGCACCTCGAACCCGGCCCGTTCGAGCTGCGTCACGGTCGTCCCGACGGGCGCCAGTTCACCGTCGGGGAAGACATAGGCGTCGATGAACTCGTTGACGGAGTACGAGGATTCGTCGCGCTCGGGACGCCGCGCGATCTGGTGGTTGAGCAGCCGCCCGCCGGGGGCCAGGAGGCTGCCCAGCACCTCGGCGTACTCCAGGTAGCGCTCGGCACCGACGTGTTCGGCCATGCCGATGGAGGAGATCGCGTCGTAGGGCCCGTCGGTGACGTCCCGGTAGTCCTGCACCCGGATCTCCACCCGGTCCGTCAGCCCCTCGTCGGCGACCCGCTTGCGGGCGAACGCGGCCTGTTCCTGCGACAGCGTCACCCCGACCACGTTCGCGCCGTGGTCGCGGGCGGCGTGCACGGCCATCGAGCCCCAGCCGCAGCCGACGTCCAGGAGCCGCTGACCGGGCTTCAGATCCAGCTTCCGGCAGACGAGTTCGAGCTTGGCGCGCTGGGCCTCCTCCAGGGTGGAGCCGTCCTCCCAGTAGGCGCACGAGTAGACCATGGACGGGCCGAGGACGATCTCGTAGAAGTCGTTGCCGACGTCGTAGTGGTGGCTGATGGCCCGTCGGTCGGTGCGCCTGGTGTGCAGGTGGCGGCGGCGGCGCACCTCCTCCGCGGGCGGGGCGGGCGGCAGCGGCGGCCCCGCCATCCTCACCAGCCCGCGCACCGCCGCGCGCACCTCGGGGTCGCGCAGCGCCGCGCCGAGCCCGCGCGCGTCCGGTCCGCGTTCCCAGACGAGCCCGGACAGCAGGGCCAGGGCGGTGTACAGGTCGCCCTCGACCGTCAGGTCGCCGGACACCCAGGCGCGGGCGAGTCCGAGGTCGCCGGGTTTCCACAGGAGCCGGCGCAGGGCGCGCCGGTTGCGGACGACGAGCGCCGGAGCCGAGGGAGGGCCCGCTTCCGAACCGTCCCAGGCGCGGACGCGCAACGGGAGCGGGGCTCCCAGCAATTGTTCGACAAGTCTTCTGAGCCGCGGCGCGGCGTCCTGCATGGCGTACACCTCCGAGACAGCACTCCCGAACGCTCCGACACCCGGTAAACATCTACCCGCTCAGCGCGCAGTCCCGCTTCCGCGACACAGATTCGCAAAATGTGTGTACGCACCACGCGGTGAACGGCGGGGCAGGGGCCGGCGGGCCGTGCGGGCCGCGGGTCCGGGCGCCGCGGGGCGGGGAACGCCGAAGGGGCCGCCCGCACCACGGATGGCGGGCGGCCCCTTCGGGGCGTTCGGTGACGGAGGGTCAGGAGGCCTTGGCCTTCTCCTCGGTCTTCACGGCCGCCGCGGGGGCGGCCGGGGCCGGCTTGGCGGCCTCGTAGAACTCCTCGCGCGGAGTCTCCATGGCGCCCAGGGAGACGACCTCGCGCTTGAGGAACATCGCGAGCGTCCAGTCCGCGAAGACGCGGATCTTGCGGTTCCAGGTCGGCATGGCCAGACCGTGGTAGCCACGGTGCATGTACCAGGCGAGACGGCCCTTGAGCTTGATCTTCATCTTGCCCATGACGATCATCGCGACGCCCTTGTGCAGACCGAGACCGGCCACGGCGCCCTTGTTGGCGTGCGCGTACTCCTTCTGCGGGAAGCCCCGCATGCCGGAGATCACGTTGTCGCCGAGGATCTTGGCCTGACGCAGCGCGTGCTGCGCGTTCGGCGGGCACCAGGCGTTCTCGACGCCGGCCTTGCGGGCGGCGACGTCCGGGACCTGGGCGTTGTCGCCCGCGGCCCAGATGTAGTCCGTGCCCTGCACCTGGAGGGTGGTCTGGGTGTCCACGTGGCCGCGCGGGCCGAGGGGCAGACCGAAGCGGGAGAGAACGGGGTTCGGCTTGACGCCGGCCGTCCAGACGATCGTGTTGGAGTCGACCTCGAGGCCGTTCTTCAGCACCACGTGGCCGTCGACGCAGGAGTCCATCGAGGTGGAGAGGTAGATCTCCACACCGCGGCTCTCCAGGTGCTCCTTGCCGTACTGGCCCAGCTTGGGGCCGACCTCGGGAAGGATCTTGTCCGCGGCGTCGACGAGGATGAAGCGCATGTCCTCGCGGGACACGCTGCTGTAGTACTTGGCCGCGTCGCGGGCCATGTCCTCGACTTCACCGATCGTCTCGGCGCCGGCGAAGCCGCCACCCACGAAGACGAAGGTCAGCGCCTTGCGGCGGACGTCCTCGTCCGTGGTGGAGTCGGCCTTGTCGAGCTGCTCGAGGACGTGGTTGCGCAGGCCGATGGCCTCCTCGATGCCCTTCATGCCGATGCCCTGCTCGGCGAGGCCGGGGATCGGGAAGGTGCGGGAGACCGCGCCCATCGCGATGACGAGGTAGTCGAAAGGCAGCTCGTACGCCTCGCCCACGAGGGGGGCGACCGTGGCGACCTTGCGGTCCTGGTCGATGGTGGTGACCCGGCCGGTGAGGACCTCCGCCTTGGGAAGTACACGCCGCAGCGGGACGACGACGTGCCGCGGCGAGATGCTGCCGGCGGCGGCTTCGGGGAGGAAGGGCTGGTAGGTCATGTACGACCGGGGGTCGACGACCGTGACGGTCGCCTCTCCGTAGCGCATCTGCTTGAGGATGCGCCGAGCTGCGTACAGGCCTACGTACCCACCGCCTACTACGAGGATCCTGGGACGCTCCGTGGTGCTCATGCCATCGAGTATCCACCTGCTTCAGGGGGGTCGCTCGTGCGCCCCTTCACAAGCTCGGGCAGGGGCTCTGCTACACTCCGCGGCCCCCACGATCGGGGCCATGGCAGCCCGGGTGGACCACCGTACGGTTCGTACCGTTGTCAACACCGTGTGAGCTGCGGCCCAACCCGTTCGGCCGAGCGGACCGCACCTGTGTTTCACCGCCCCGAAACGCGGCCGCAACGCTTCACGGATCATGCTGCCGGACCGCCCGAGCCCCGGGAAAGGGTCCAAGTGGCCCCTTCGTCGCCCAGCAGGGCCTTTTTCCTTGTGAAGAACTTCACGAACTTTCTCGGCGGGACCCCGTCGGAGGGGTTCCAGGACCCCCTCGGACACGCTCATACGCTATCCGTTCCGCTCAGCCGAGGCTACTGATCGGTAGCAAAGGAGACCCGTGCCACGCCTGCGCGGCGTCGCCGGACGAGCGCGTCAGAGGCTCTGTGCGGCCACCGGGGACACGAACGGCCCCGGCCGCCCGGGAAGGGGAGCCGGGGCCGTCGCACGCCCGTTGCGGGTTCGTCGGCGTGTGCCGGTCAGTCGCCCCGCCGGCCCGCCTCGGCCTCCTCGGCCGCCTTGAACGCGATGCCGTCGAGGATGTCGTGCTCACTGACCACGACCTCCTCCGCGCCGGTCCGCTCCATGATCGAGAGCAGGACGAGCGCGCCGGCCCCGATCACGTCCACCCGGCCCGGGTGCATCGAACCGATCGCCGCGCGCTCGGCGTGGGTGGAGCGCAGCAGCCACTCCGTGATCTCGCGGACGCGCGCGAGGGAGACCCGGGAGTGGTGGATCCGCTCCGAGTCGTACGCGTCCAGGCCCAGCGCGATCGCCGCGATCGTGGTGACGGAGCCGGCCAGCCCCACCAGGGTGCGCGCCTCGCGCAGCGGGACCGTCTCCTCGGCGAGGTCGAGGGCGGCCTCGATGTCGGCGCGCATGGCCGCGACCTGCTCCGCGGTGGGCGGGTCGCTGACGACTCCGTCGTGGACGAGGTGGCGTTCGGTCATCCGTACGCAGCCGACGTCCACGGAGCGCGCGGCGCGCACGTGGTCGTCGCCGACGACGAACTCGGTCGAGCCGCCGCCGATGTCCACCACGAGGTAGGGCAGGGCCAGGTCGTCGCGTCCCGTCAGCTCCCTGGTCGCGCCGGTGAAGGAGAACTCCGCCTCCTGGTCGCCGGTGACGACCTCGGGCTCGACACCGAGGATGTCGAGGACGCCCCGCACGAACTCGTCCCGGTTCTCGGCGTCCCGGGAGGCGGAGGTGGCCACGAAGCGCAGCCGCTCGGCGCCGTGCTCCTTGATGACGTCGGCGTAGGCGCGGCAGGCGGCGAAGGTGCGCTCCAGCGCCTCGGGGGCGAGCCTCCCGGTGCGGTCGACGCCCTGGCCCAGCCGCACGATCGTCATGCGCCGGTCCAGGTCGGCGAGTTCGCCCGTGCTCGGGTCCACGTCGGCCACCAGCAGGCGGATGGAGTTCGTACCGCAGTCGACGGCGGCGACCCGGGTCACCGGCCGTCCTCCACGGACTCCGCGGAGCCCTCCGCCTTCGGTGTGTCGCCGGCCTGGGTGACGCAGGCGCCCTTGCGCCACCACTCGGGCAGCATCGCGATGGCCTCGTCGCCCAGCGGGTTGACGCCCGGTCCTGCGGCCAGCGAGTGGGCCACCAGGACGTGCAGGCACTTCACCCGGTCGGGCATGCCGCCCGCGCTCGGGAAGCCCTCCAGGACCTCGATGGCGTCACGGCGCGCGATGTAGTCCTCGTGCGCGGCGCGGTAGGCGGCGGCCAGCTCGGGGTCGGTGGCCAGGCGTTCGGTCATCTCCTTCATGACCCCGTTGGCCTCCAGCGTCCCGATCGCGGACGCGGCCCGGGGGCAGGTCAGGTAGTACGTGGTCGGGAACGGCGTGCCGTCGGGGAGGCGGGGCGCCGTCTCCACCACGTCCGGCTGGCCGCAGGGACAGCGGTGCACGATCGCGCGCAGCCCGCGCGGCGGGCGGCCGAGCTGCTGCTTGAAGGCCTCGACGTCGGCGTCGGTGGGCTCGGTGCGCGGGGTGGTGGGCGGTGGCGTTTCCATGCCGTGAGTCACGTGTCTTTCTGGTCAGTTCATGGTCGTCAGCGGTCTGCGGCGTCGGATTTGTCCACGCCGTCCCAGACGTTGGTGTACCAGGGGCGGTCGGCGGTGCTCCGTTGGGCGCGGGCCTGCTTCGCGGCGTCCGGGTCGATCACGACGTAGCCGGTCTCGCCCGGCATCACATAGTGCAGCCGCTGCCGGATCTGCTGCTCGGCGTACGCGTCGTCCTGCCAGCGCGCCTTGAGGTCGCGCAGCTGCTCGACCCGCTGCCTGGCTTGCTCCCGCTGCCGCTCCAGATCGCCGATCTGGGCCCGCTGGGAGACGTACTGCCGCATCGGGTACGCGAGGGCGACGATCAGGGTGCACAGGACCATGGCGAGGAGCGCGGCCCGGCCGGTGAGCCGGGAGCGGCGCGCCTGCCGCTTGGTCTGGGAGCGGTAGACCCTGGCCGCCGTCTGCTCGCCGAGCAGCTTCAGCCTGGTCGAGGTGGAGAACCGGTCCCGGTCCTTCACGGCCATGAGTCCCGCCTCCCCGCTGCCGGCCCGCGGTGGGGGCCCGTCACGTGCGTACGTCCCCGCACACGGTACGGGACCGGGTACGGGGACGTACGGAGGGCGCGGGACGAGCCGTGCGGCTCAGCCCTAGAAGGCCGTGCTCGCTCAGCCCTTGAAGCGGGGGAACGCCGAGCGGCCCGCGTACACCGCGGCGTCGTCGAGGATCTCCTCGATGCGCAGCAGCTGGTTGTACTTGGCGACGCGGTCCGAGCGGGCCGGGGCGCCGGTCTTGATCTGACCGCAGTTCACGGCGACCGCGAGGTCGGCGATGGTGACGTCCTCGGTCTCGCCGGAACGGTGGGACATCATGCACTTGAAGCCGTTGCGCTGGGCCAGCTCGACGGCGTCCAGGGTCTCGGTCAGCGAACCGATCTGGTTGACCTTGACGAGCAGGGCGTTGGCGGAGCCCTCCTCGATGCCGCGGGCCAGACGCTCCGGGTTGGTGACGAAGAGGTCGTCGCCGACGATCTGGACCTTGTCGCCCAGCTTGTCGGTGATGACCTTCCAGCCGGCCCAGTCGTCCTCGTACAGCGGGTCCTCGATGGAGACGAGCGGGTACGCGGAGACGAGCTCCTCGTAGTACTCGGTCATCTCGGCGGCCGAGCGGGACTTGCCCTCGAACTCGTACTTGCCGTCCTTGTAGAACTCGGACGCGGCGACGTCGAGGGCGAGCGCGATCTGCTCGCCGGGGACGTAGCCGGCCTGCTTGATGGCCTCGACGATGAGGTCGAGGGCGGCGCGGTTGGACTCCAGGTTCGGGGCGAAGCCGCCCTCGTCGCCGAGTCCGGTGGACAGGCCCTTGGTCTTCAGCACCTTCTTGAGGGTGTGGTAGACCTCGGCGCCCCAGCGCAGGGCCTCGGAGAAGGACTCCGCGCCGATCGGGGCGATCATGAACTCCTGGATGTCCACGTTGGAGTCGGCGTGCGAGCCGCCGTTCAGGATGTTCATCATCGGAACGGGCAGCAGGTGCGCGTTCGGGCCGCCCAGGTAGCGGAAGAGCGGCAGGTCGGACGCCTCGGAGGCGGCGTGCGCGACGGCCAGCGAGACGCCGAGGATGGCGTTGGCGCCGAGCGAGCCCTTGTTGTCGGTGGCGTCGAGGTCGAACATCGCCTGGTCGATCAGGCGCTGCTCGGTGGCGTCGTAGCCGACGAGCTCCGGGCCGATCTGCTCGATGACGGCGAGGACGGCCTTCTCGACACCCTTGCCCTGGTAGCGGTTGGGGTCACCGTCGCGAAGCTCGATGGCCTCGAACGCTCCGGTGGAAGCGCCGGACGGAACGGCGGCACGACCCGTGCTGCCGTCGTCGAGGCCGACCTCGACCTCGACCGTGGGGTTGCCTCGGGAGTCCAGGATTTCCCGGGCTACGACGACGTCGATGGACGGCACGAGCATCTCCTTATGGGATGTGACGCGGGTACGCGGAGCTTGGCAGCCCCGCGGGATGAGCCTAACCGGCTCACGGGGATCGGCCAGCGATCGACCACCCCTTGAGCGGAACTGAGCGTACATATTGTTCCTGAACGGAACAAAAAAAGACATAAAAAACCCCGCTCCGGTGCGTGCGGGGGAACACGCGCCGGAGCGGGGAGCCCGTGGGGACGGGGAACCTCGGAGGTCTCCGTGCGGGGGCCTCACGAGGGAGCTTTCGCTCGCGCGGGCGGTGCGGCGCCGGTCCACGGCCTCCCTCCGCCGAAGGAGGCCGGTCGGCCGGCGTGCCGCACTGCTCAGTGGAGGTGCAGCTGCTGGCCCGGGTAGATGACGTCGGCGTCGGCGACGATGTCCTTGTTCAGCTTGAACAGCTTCTGCCAGCCGCCCTTGACGTGCTTCTTCTCGGCGATCGAGCTCAGGGTGTCGCCCTTGACGACCTTGTACTCGCCGTCACCCTTCTTGACCTTCTTGCCGGTCGGCGTGGTGACGGTCTTCTGGGCGGCGGGGCGCTCCGCGGAACGGGAGGCGGGCTGCTCCGTCGTACGGGTGGCGGGGGCGCTCTGCGAGGCGCTCGACGAGGAGGGCGCGGACGGGGCCGCCGGGGCCGAGCCGCCGCCGTACGGGGTGCTCGACAGACCGGTGCCGCAGGTCGGCCAGGCGCCCTTGCCCTGCGCGGCCAGGACCTTCTCGCCGATGGCGATCTGCTGCGACTTCGAGGCCTGGTCGGCGCTCGAGGCGTAGGCGGTGCCGCCGTACGCGGCCCAGGTGGAGGAGGAGAACTGAAGGCCGCCGTAGTAACCGTTGCCGGTGTTGATCGACCAGTTGCCGCCGGACTCGCACTGGGCGACGGCGTCCCACTCGGAGGCGGTGGCGGCGGAGGCGCTGCCGGCCGCCATCAGCGGGGCGGCGATGGCGACACCGGTGACACCGGCGAGAGCGGCGACGCGGGTGGCCTTGTTCGGGCGGCGGTGCTTGCCCTTGCTGGAGAACAGCATGGAGAGATCCCCTCACCGACGCCTGCGAGGTGAGCTGTCGGGTTCGGGCCGAATGAGTTGCCCGGCCACGTGCCTCGGATCCCGTCTCCAGGACATCCGGCACGCGGCTTCACCCCAAGCCGATCCCGGACGTCTCTCGACTCCCGGGCCCGGCACTTACCTTGGGTCCCCCGCTCCTGCCTACGGCGCATGACGCGACGACTGTTCCCGTACGGCCGTTGGCAGGATTCGGCGTTGCGACCGTCGGGGCCCGCTGTGGCGAGCGGTCACGACCGTAAGCAGTCGATCGGCGGAAATTCAAAGACGATCAGGGCTTCTGAGACCCATCTCTCACTTGCACCAAATGGGACATTCCGCAGCGAACCGTGACGCGAACTCCCGCTACTGCTGGGCCGTTTCGGCGACGACGGCAATGCTCCGACCAGGGACGACGAGGCCGGGACCACTGTCGGCGGCCGACGTGTCGGCGGCGGCCAGCTTGTCCCAGTCGGTACCGAGGCCGAGGTCGTCGGAACCGTCCCAGATGCTGCCCAAGACCTGTGCGGCGTACGAGGCGTCGGCGGTGTCGCTCCCGGCGCTCGCCGCGTGCCGTCCGGCGGAGCCGTCGGCGGCGTCGCCGGCCGTGTTCTCGGAGGCCTCGCCGCGGTGCCGTCCGGTACCGCTGCCCGGGGTGGCGGAGGCGCTCGAAGAGGCTTTCTTCTGGACCGACTTGGACGAATCAGCCGATTTGTCGGTCTTGTCCGCCGTCGCGTCCGCGGTGCCGGAGGTCTGCGAGGCGCTGGGCGCCGGGGTGCTGTCGGCCGAGGCCGAGGAGCCGCCCGAACCGGACGCGTCACTCGAAGCGGACGAACTGGGCGTAGTCGACAAACCGGAGGAAACATAGGAACTGGAGTCGTCGCCGCCCGACGAGTCGCCGGCCACGCCCGTGTCGACGCTGATCTCGCCCGAGCCCTTGCTGAGCCCGGAGAGCGGACCACAGGTCGGCCACGCCTTGAGACCCTGGTCGGCGAGCACCTTCTCGGCGACGGCTATCTGCTGCGAGCGGCTGGCCTGGTCGGCGGTCGGGGCGTAGTCGAGGCCGCCGTGCGCCTCCCAGTTGTCCTGGTCGAGCTGAAGGCCGCCGTAGTAGCCGTTGCCCTGGTTGGCGCTCCACGCGCCACCGCTCTCGCACTGCGCCACCCGGTCCCAGGTGGTTCCGTCGGCGGCGCTCGCGCTCGCCGCGGCGAGCAGCGGGATGGCGATCGCCGATCCGGTCACCCCCGCGGCGACGATGAGCGCGGGAGCCTGACGAGGGCGACGGTGACGGCCGTTCCCGGAGAGCATGCGGAAGCCTTTCGCGTGACAGCGGGGAGCAGCGCGGCTCCCGTCAATCCGGAAGCATGGGTGCCGCGTTGATGGGTGAACGTAGCCGCAGTCGATCGCTGGTTACAAGTCGATGCAGTACAGATCACGCGAAGATCACAGATTTGATGGACCGTCATGTTCCGGTAGCCGTGGGAGCGCTCTTTCCGGTATGCGGAAGGATCACTTCAGCAGGGGTGACGAAGGGTCGGCGATGGGCCGATCAAGGCCTATTTGACCGGGGTGAACTCCACCGGAAGCGTGCGCAATCCCCGCATAATGAGCCCTCCGCGCCAGCGCAAATCGGCCGATTCTCCGGCGAGTTGGATGTCGGGAAGCCGGCTGAGGAGCGTTCCGAGCGCGGCCTGCCCCTCCAGCCTGGCGAGCGGCGCGCCCAGGCAGTAGTGGATGCCGTGGCCGTAGCCCAAGTGCTGAAGGTCACGTCGTGAGAGATCGAGCGTGTCCGGATCCTCGAAGCGTTCGGGGTCACGGTCCGCCGCCGCGAGGACCACGAGCACGGGGTCGCCGGCCGCGATGTCCTGTCCGCCGATCCGCACGTCCTCGGTCGCGAACCGCCAGGTGGCCAGTTCCACGGGCCCGTCGTAGCGCAGGAGTTCCTCCACACCCGTCTCCAGCAGCCCGCTCTCCCCGGCCGCGAGGGAGGTCTGGAGCCGCTCCCGCTGCCCGGGGTGGGTCAGCAGGGCGTGCATCCCGTTCCCGATGAGGTTGACCGTCGTCTCGAACCCGGCGAAGAGCAGGATGAAGGCCATCGCGGCGGCCTCGTTCTCGGTGAGGTGCTCACCGTGGTCGGAGGCGCGGATGAGCCCGGAGATGAGGTCCTCGCCCGGCTCGGGCTCCGCCGTCAGTGCCTCGCGCTTGCGGTGGATGAGCTCGGCGAGATAGCCGCGCATCTTCTTCACGGACCGGGCGACCCCGCCCCGCGGCCCGCCGCCGTGCCGGATCATCATGCCCGCCCAGTCCCGGAAGTCGTCCTGGTCCTCGCGCGGGACGCCGAGCAGGTCGCAGATGGCGTAGATGGGGAGCGGGAAGGCGAACTCGTGGATGAGGTCGGCGGAACCCCGGGCCGCGAACCCGTCGATGAGCTGATCCGTCAACTCCTGCACCCGCGGGGCGAACTCGGCCACGCGCCGGGGTGTGAACGCCTTGCTGACGAGCCGCCGCAGCCGGGTGTGGTCCGGCGGGTCGATGTTCAGCAGATGCGTCATCAGCTCGGCCTTGCGCTCCCCGGGGATCCCGGTCCGGCCCTTCGCGTGCTCGGGCTCGTCGTGGTGCGCGGGGTTCTTGGACAGCCGCTGGTCGGCGAGGGTCTGCTTGGCGTCGGCGTACCGCGTGACGAGCCATGCCTCCACGCCACTGGGCAGCCGGGTGCGGTGCACGGGCGCGTGCTCCCTGAGCCAGGCGTACGCCGGGTAGGGGTCGGTGGCGAACTCCCAGGTGAAGAGTTCGGGGGCGGCGCTGGAGGTGGCTTCGTGCTCGGTCACTCCCCGACGGTATCCGCAGCGGCCGACGGCCTCCCGCCCGCCCGCTTCCGGGACACCCCGGGCACACCCACCGGATCGCGACCTCGGCCCCGGCCCCGGCCCCGGCCCGACGGTCGCCTGCCCGGCTCACCGCCGTCCCGGCCACCGGCCTCGCGGTCGCCCCGCGCGCCGTGCCCACCACACCACGGCCGCCGTGCCTCGACACCCGCGTCGCCATGCCCACCGCACCACGACCGCCACACCCTCGGCACCCATGTCGCCGTGCCCGCCAAGACCCGGTCGCCGGGCTCGCCGGCCGCCGCGCTCACCGCCACCCCGGCCGGCGCGCCCGCGGTCGTCCTAGTCGTCGCCGTCGTCCTCGTGGTCCTCGGCGAAACCCTCGTCCCCCATGGTCTCCGTGTGGCCCTCCGCCGAGCGGATCGCGTCGCGGTACGTGCGTGCCGCCGCGCGCAGGGCCGCCTCGGGGTCGACGCCCTCGGCCTCGGCCCGTACGGCCATCGCCAGCAGTTCGTACCCCACGCCCTCCCCGGCGGGCAGCGGGACGTCGAGTCCCGCCGTGCGCGCCCGGGACGACAGCTTGGCCGACAGGGCCAGGCCCGGCTGGCCGAGCGGGACGCCCTGGGTCACGGAGGTGCGCCGCTTCTCCTCGGCCTTGGTCCGCAGCCAGTGCTCCTTGACCTCCTCGGGCGTGGTGGCCGTCTCGTCCCCGAAGACATGGGGGTGGCGGTGGATCAGCTTGGCGACGATCCCCCCGGCCACGTCGTCGATCGAGAACGGGGCCTCCGGGTCGTCCTCGGCGATCCGGGAGTGGAAGACGACCTGGAGCAGCACGTCACCCAGTTCCTCGCGCAGTTCGTCCCGGTCACCCTCCTCGATGGCCTCGACGAGTTCGTACGCCTCCTCCAGGCCGTACTTCGCCAGGCCCTCGTGCGTCTGGCGGGACGACCAGGGGCACTCGGCGCGGATGCGGTCCATCACCTGGACGAGGTCGAGCAGCCGGGCACCCGGCAGGTCGTACGAGGCGGGCAGCAGTTCCAGGTCGGGCATCCGTATGCGGCCGGAGCCCGCGAGACGGGCCAGACCGTCGGTGAGCCGGGCATCGCCCTCGCCGGTGGCGACGACGACCACCGTGCGCCCGCCTTCGCACGCGTCGACCAGCTCCCGCGCGGTCGGGGACTCCGTGTCGACGCCGACGCCGGCCTCGCGAAGATAGGGCACCTGCGGGTGCGCGCCGTCCGAGCACAGCACCCGGTCGGCGGCGTGCAGCGCCTGCCATGCCTGCCAGGACAGCAGGCCCGGCGCGACCCGGTGGCTGGTGGTGAGCAGGACGATCCGGCCGGGACCGCCGTCGCCCGCCTCCTCGGCGATCGCGTCGGCGGTGGTGTCGCCCGCCGCGGTCACGGCGGCCGCGGACGCGCTCTCCGCGGTCGGGCCGGCCGCACTCCACTGACCGCCCTGAGCGGCCCCCGTCGGTTCACTGGTTGCGTTCACCCCTCGAACGTAACCCACGCCGCCGACACCCCCGGAGTTGTCCACAGGCTGGGGGGCGCCGCCGGTCCGTCGCCCCCCGGCGGGCTAGGCGGGCTGCTGCGGGGCCGCCGCGGAGACCTCGCGCAGCCACGGCGTCCTGGCGTCGACCCGGCTGCTCTTCTGGACGTCCCAGGCGCCGTAGCGCGGGTTCAGGTCGACCCGCAGCTGCTGGGAGGCGGAGGACATGGCCTTCCAGAAGGCGGCCTTGCCGGCGGTGGTGTTCATGTCGACGCCGAGCGCGGCGGCGAGCTTGCGGGCCTCGATCTCCGTACGGAGGCTGTCGTCGAGGCGCTTGGGAGCCACGCCGTAGTTCGACAGCCAGGCCGTCTCCAAAGCCTTCGAGCCGCCCGCCTGCTGTTCCAGGGCCGCGCGCATCTGCTGGGAGTCCTTGCGGGTGACGGTCACACCGGCGTTCCTGGCCGCCCGGTCGAGGACCCGGTCCAGCACCATGCCGTGCAGGGTGTCGCGGGTCAGGCTCGCGGTGCTCGCGACGACCTGCGCGTACTGGGCGTCGTCCTTGCTGGCGGCCCGCTGCGCCGAGCGCACCTCGCCGACCCGGCTCTCCAGCTGCGAGACGGTGATCCGGGTGTCGCCGACAACGGCCGCCGCGCCCGGATGGGCGGTGCTGCCACAGCCGGTGAGCAAGGGGGCCGCGGCGACGATCGCGGCGGAGAGGACGAGCGCGGTGCGACGGCGGCGGTGCAAGGAAGCCTCCCGAGGAGATTGTGCGACGGTGCACAAAGTCTTGCGGTGATCGATGGTAGGCAGTGGCCCGCCTCTCGGCCAGCCATTCGACCAACGATTCACGACGACTTCGGGCACCGCCGGGACTTCCCCGCCTCGGGGAACGGCCGTTGTCCGCCCGTACGGGTGACGGCGGGCCGACCGGTCGCCCGATCGCCCCGCCGCCGCGGTCCCCCGAGTGGTCGTCCCCCGCGTCAGCCGGTGATGGCGACCGGCGCGTCCCAGGCGTCGCGGTCCACGGTGATCGTGACCCCGCCGATGGTCTCCTTGCTGTTGACCATGTACTGGTGGGCACGGCTGTGGTCCGTGAACTGGGTGGAACCCCAAGGCCAGTCGCTGGTGGTGGTGTTGGTCTTGTCCCACAGCGCGTACCAGAGGTTGCCCGGCAGGTCCGTCTTGTCGGCCGCGGTGGCGATCGCCTTGGCGCTGGAGCTGGTGAAGCCGTAGTACCCGGAGCGGTACGTCTTGGCGCGCAGGGCCTTGTCGAAGGAGCGCACATAGGTGAGCACGGCGTCGTTGCACGCCTTGTTCGTGATGTCGTACGACTCCATGTCGAGGTAGACCGGGCTGCCGGCCTTCATGCCGAGGGCGGAGGCCTTGGCGACCGCGTCCGCTCCGTCGGCCGCGCCGAGCGAGGCGGCGGTCGCGGCGGTGATCTTCTCGGGGCTGCTCCCTGTCTGGCAGGAGGGCTGGGCGCCGACGTAGAGCGGGACGAGCTTCCAGCCCATGGTGCTGACCGACTTGACCCAGGACGCGGTGAGGTTGGGCTGGTTGCACCCGCGGTTCTTGCCGCCGATGTACACGGCCGCGGCCCCGTAGAAACCGGTGTGCCAGGCCGTCATCGCGCTGAGCGAGGGCGCGGCGCAGGTGTCGAAGGCGCGGCCCGTGAAGGTCTTCTGGGCGGGCCAGGTCGTGGCCGCCATGGAGGTCTGCGCGGCGACACCGGCGCCGGCGACGACCGCGACCCCGGCCACTCCCCAGGTGACGTACCTGCGCTTGCGCGACTGACGATGCTCGGACAAGTGAACCTACCCCTGCTTGTTCGGTGGTACGGCCGGTCGCGCGATGACGGCGAACACAGCGCGCGAGGAGGCGCGCACGGCACGAAACAGGTCAACTTAACGGGCCACGCATGCCCGTTCGGAAACGAACGCCCCTGGAAAATCACAAGATCCCTTCAGGGCACGGCAAAATCTAGCCACGCACCTGCCCCAGCCATTGCAATGTCCGCCGGATCTCGGAGGCGAGCGGGTGTCCGGGGCCGTGCAGCCGCTCCACGTCGTGCAGCAGCCGGGCCAGCGTGTCGCCGGCCGCGCCGCGGTCGCCGAGCGCCAGCAGCAGATGCCCGATACGGCGGCGGACGTCGAAGGCGAGTTCCGGGTCGGCGCCCGCGTACCGGTTCTCGTAGTACGGCAGCAGCGCGCGGTACTCGGCGAGCGCCTCCGCCGGTTCGCCCAACTGCTCCAGGCACTGGGCGGATTCGTAGCGATGACGCAGGGACTGGGGATCGGCCAGGCCCGCCTCGGCGGCGCGTTCGTCGGCGAGGCGGCGCAGTTCGGGCAGCGCGCGCCGGTACTGGCCGTCGTCCATGAGCGTGGCCGCGTACTGCCTGCGCAGGGTGCGTACCACCGGGGAGCGCTCGCCGTGCTGCCGCGCGGCGGTGGGCAGGATCGCGCCGAGGATGTCGACGGCCTGGGTGATGCGGCCCTCGCCCAGAAGACGCTTCACCTCGTCGACGGCGTCGGCGACATCGGGCCGGTCGGCCTCCCGCACGGCGGGGGCGGGCCGGGGCGCGGGCGTGCGCGCACGGTCCGGCCAGGGGGCGTGCGGGCGCAGGAACGGGCGCGTTGGGTCGAGTGGAGCCCCGGTGGGGGTCCCGCGCGCGGGCAGGAGCGGCGCCAGCTGCTCGTACACCTCCTGCGCCGAGGCGGGCCGGTGCTGCGGGTCCTTCGCCAGCAGCCGCAGCACCAGGCTCTCCAGCGCCTCGGGGACCTCGGGGCGCAGCCGGCGGACGGGCAGCGGCGGCTCGTACAGATGGCGGTGCAGCACACCGAGCGCCGTCGAGCCCGTGAACGGCACCTCGCCGCTGAGGAGTTCGTGGATCAGCACACCGAGCGCGTACAGGTCGGTGTACGGGCCGACCGCGCCGCCCATGGCCTGCTCGGGCGCCATGTAGGCGGGTGAGCCGATGGGGGAGCCGGTGTGGGTGAGGCGGGTGGTGTCGCTGTCCATGACGGAGGCGACGCCGAGATCGAGGACGGTCACCGTGCCGTCCTGCTTCACCATCACATTGCGCGGCTTGAGGTCACGGTGGACGATCGGCACGGCGTGCACGGCGCTCAGTACGGCGCACAGCTGCGCGGCGACCGCGACCGCCCACCGCCACGGGTAGGGGTCGTGCTCGGCGAGGTGGTCGGAGAGGTCGGCGCCGTCCACGTACTGCATGACGAGGAACAGCTCCTCGCCCTCGCTGCCCGCGTCGTGCACGGTGACCAGGCCGGGATGGTCGACCTGGGCGGTCACCCGGCACTCGCGCGCGAAGCGGCGGCGCAGTTCGTCGGCCTCCTGGCCCACGACCTTGTCGGGGCGCAGCAGCTTCACCGCGACGCGCCGGTCGAGCCGCTGGTCGTAGGCCGTCCAGACCTGGCCCATGCCTCCCTGCCCGATGAGCGTGGCCAGTTCGTACCGGCCGGCGACGACGCGTGCGGCCGCGCTCACCGTCCGCCCTCGTGGTCGCCGTGCCCCTGACTCCCGTGCCTGCGCAGGTAGTCGCTGAGTTCGTCGAGCTCGGCACGCACCTGGTCGATACGGGCGGGCGCGGGACGCTGCGGCGGCGGGGGCTGGGGAACGGGTGTGCCCGGCACGTACGGCCCCGGCACGTACGGCCCCGGTACGGGAGGCTGCGGTGCGGGAGGCTGCGGTGCGGGCGGGTCCTGGTACGGCGGCGCGGGCTGCGGATGGCCGTACGGCTCGCGGACGGTCTGCGCGTAGGGCGAGGCGTAGCCCGTGAACCGCCGCTCCACGGCGTGGAATCGGATGTCGCTGACCAGGTAGTACGCGACGCTGCCGGCGCCGACGGTCAGGGCCACGGCCAGCGCGACATCGCCCCTTGAGTCGCTCTCGGGCACCGTGCCGACGATCATGAGCGCGCCGATGGTCACCGGCAGCGACAGCCAGGCCGCCGCCCAGTCGAACCACCGTCCGCGCTGGAGCGCGACCCGGAACAGCGGGACGCAGGCGAGCAGTCCGCACGACAGGATCGCCGCGGCGGCGAACAGCACGCGCAGGGTGATGACGGTTCCCGCACTACGGGTGGGTGGCGCCCCGTCGTGGCCGTACATGACTGCTCCCGGGCCTGGGTCCGATGTCGGAGTTCGAGCGTATAGGCCGACACGGAGGACCGGTCCCGGGTTGTACGGAACCGTTGTCGCGCTGATCACTTCGTACGACGCCGCAGGTGACGTGTGGGGACGGACCCTCGGCAGCCGGGCGCGCGGGCGGAGCGCGCGGGGGCCTCAGCCCGGGGGCACCGTCCCGTCCGTCAGCCCGTCGTACATGCCCCGTACGAGCTGGTCCCCCAGTCGGCCCGCGTGCCGGAGCGCCCTCTCGAACTCGTCGAGCGCGCGGAACCGGGCGCCGTAGCGCCGCTGTTCGTCCAGCGGGAGCCGGGGCAGCTGAAGCCGGCGCACGTCGAGCCGGGTGGCGGTGGACGCGTAGCTGCTGGCCTGGCGGTTGTTGGCGGTGCCCCGCAGGAACCCGGCGAGGAACCACGGGTCGAGCGCCGCGGGATCGGGGTGCAGGAGCACGAGGTTGCGCCCCAGGACGGCGCCCGCCGTGGCGGGGTCGACCACCCGGACCACCGAGCCGCCGCCGAGCACCGGCACGACCACGTCGCCCGCCTCCGTCAGCACGGCTTCCTCGTCGCTCTCGGGCAGCGTCCCCGAGGGGCCGGTGCCGGCGAGCACGTCGTGGTCGGTGAGGACGGGCCCCCGCGCGTGACCGCCGTACCCGCCCGTACGCATCACCAGGGCGCTCCCGCGGGCGAGTTCACCGACCGTGGTCAGCGGCCAGCGGGCGGGCGGCGCGGTCACGGCGGGGGGCGGGGTGAGGCCCGCGGTCAGGCGCAGGGTCGCGTCGAGGCAGTCGCGGACGGCCGCGAGCTGTTCGGCGCCGTCGGCCGCCGCCGGGGGCGGGAGATGACGGGCCGGGGCGAGGTCGACGTCGTCGTCGAGGAGTTCGATGACGGGGACCGAGCGCGCCAGACCGGGCCGCTCCTGGAGGGTGCCGTCCCGGTCGTGGGCCCGCCAGGCGTCGAGCACGACGTCCCTGACGGCCTGCCAGTCGGGACCGCCCCGCCCCTCGCCGGTGAACTGCCCGGCGTCGGCGAGCAGCACCTCGGGCCGGCCGGGCGCCTGCTCGGGCCGGCGCAGCACCCACAGGTGCAGCGGGATGTTGTACGGGGCCGCCGCCCCGACCGGCAGGGCGACGACGGCCCGCAGCGCGCCTCGGCGCAGCAGGTCGGCGCGGATCCGGCGGCCGGAACGGCGGGAGGCCGTGGCGGGCGGCATGAGCAGGACGGCGGTGCCGCCGTCGCGCAGCCGGGCCAGCGCGTGCTGCACCCAGGCCAGCTCGGACTCGGCGCGGGCCGGGAAGCCGTACTCCCAACGGGGGTCGTAGGCCAGTTCGTCATGACCCCAGTTGCGTTCGTTGAACGGGGGGTGGCACAGGACGGTGTCGGCGCGCAGCCACGGGAAGCCGTCGTCACGCAGGCTGTCGCCGACGGCCGCGCGCACGGGGGCCCGTCCGTGCAGGGCGAGCCTGAGGGCGGTGAGCACGGCGAGTTCGGGGGCGCTGTCCTGGACGTACAGCTCCTGTCCCGGGCGGATGTCGAGGGCGCGCGGCAGGGCGCCGGTGCCGCAGGCCGGGTCGAGGACGATCCGGGCGGGACCGGCGAGGTCGGCCATGAGGCGGGCCAGCTCGGTGGGGGTGGGCGTGTACTGGCGCGGGTTGGCGTCGAGGTGCCGGCCGAGCAGGAACTCGAAGGTCTGGCGGGCGCCCAGCTCCGCGGCGAGTTCGGCCACTCCGCGCAGGAGGGGGGTGGAGGGGAACAGCTGGGGACCTGTGGGGACGGGCACCAGGGGCGTGGTTGTGGGCGTGGCGCTGAGGGCAGCTGAGGTGTGCGGGGCGGCTGGGGTGTGCGGGGCAGCTGAGGTGTGCGGGGCGGCCGATTTTCCTGAAACGGTGTCCGGAGTGTTCACAGTCACCGGTCGGTTCACAGTCGGCGTCGTCTCCGTGCCCGCCCCGGCGTGAACACCGTCTTCACCCTGCGCCCAGGCGAACCGGGGTGCGGCCACCTGCTCCAGCGCGGCCGGCAGCAGCGCGGCGAGACGCTCGTCGGAACCGGCGCTCGCCTCCAGCCAGACCGTCGGCCGGTCATGGACGAGCAGCAGCGCGAAGCCGGCATGGGTGAGCGCGGTGGCCGGGCCCTCGGGGTGTCCCGCGAGTTGCTGCCACACGCGTTCACGCAACGGCACTTCGGCGAGTTTCCCCTGGTGGCGCAGCCAGGCCTCGACCTCGGCGAGCGCGAACGACGGGCTGGTCTCCGTACCACCGACGGGCTTGGGGAAGTCGGCGTGGCGGCGGCGCCAGTTGCTCACGGCCGCGCGGCCGACGCCGGCCAGTCGCGCGATTCCGGCGGCAGTCACTTCGGTCGCGTTGTCCTGCACCCGTTCCGCTCCCCTCGTTGCGAATCGTCCCCCGTGCGATGTCGAGCATACCGACGGGGCCAAGATCTACCCGTTCACAGTGTGCACACAAGAGATTGCGTGAACCGTGTTGACTCGATTCACAGCCTCTGGTGTCATTGACCCAGCGAACGAGCGGTTGCCGGGGAGGCGTCCGCCGGGGGGAGGGAGCAGTCGTGGGCATGAAAGGCAGAGCCGCGCTGAGTGCCACGGTGGGCCTCGTGGTCATCGGTGTCGTCTCGGCGAACGCCGGCACCCACGGCCACGGTCTCGGCCACCCGGGAGGCGCCGACAAGAGCTCGGTGCCCTCGTCCCCAGGGCCCCGCGCCGGGCAGCACACCGGTTCGGCCGGTACGGACGGGAAGACCCGCTGACCCGTCACCGCCCACCGCACCCACCCCGCCCGTCCCGCAGCACGGGCGCCGCACGCACCGCACCTCGCACCACCCCAGACCTCACGCACCACAAGGCACCGCACCGCACCGCACCGCTTCGACTCTGTCCGGCCCGTCGCGCGTTCAGAGTCCCGCAACCGAACTCCCCCGCCCGGACGGACACTCGACCCGTTCCGGCCCCACCTTCGAAGGACAGATTCCGATGCGTCATCCCTCCCGCGCGGCCAAGGCAGTGCTCATCGCCGCCGCCCTCCCGCTCGCCCTGACGGCCTGCTCCTCCGGGACCGGCACCTCGTCCTCCTCCGCCACCGCGGCCAAGCCGTCCAAGGACCCCAACGCCGGTCTGCTCACCGGCGCGCGGCTCAAGAAGACGCTGGCGCCCGCCTCCTTCTTCGCCGCCGGTTTCGCGGTCGACCCGAAGGGCGAGCGGGACTCCGGCACCATGTACACGGCGCCGAGCTCCGCCCCCGCGGCGAAGCCGGACTGCACCCTTCTCGGCGGCACCAGCTGGATATCGATCACCGGCGACGCGGGAGTCTCCTTCGCCCAGAACGACTACGTCAGCAAGAACACGTCCGAGGACATCGCCCAGGAGGTCGACACCTTCCGCGGCACGACCTCGGCGACGGTGATGGCGAACCTGAAGAAGGCCGTCGCCGCCTGCGCGAGCTACACCGACTCGGACACGCACACCAAGGTGAAGGTCACCGGCGCCGACACCGCGGGTCTCGGCGACGCCGCGTACACGATCACGCTGACCAACAGCGCCTGGCAGAACGGCTCGACCCTGATCGCCGCACAGTCCGGAACGGACGTCGTCACGGTGATGTCCACCGACGGACACGACAACGGCGCGGCCACGGCGAAGAAGCTGACCGCCCGGATCGTGACCTCCCTGAAGGGCGAACACGCGCACGCGTGACGCACAGGATGGGAACATGGCGCCCCCGAGTGGTTTCTCGGGGGCCCGGGAATCCTCTCGGGGGGTTCGTGGGGTTTTCGGGGGTGTGATGGACAAGCGCTTGGAAGCCGGCTGGTTCCAGCGGCTGGTGTGGTCGGTTCTGGCGGTCGGATCGTTCGGCCTGCTGGTGTGGGTGCCGTTCCTGTACGTGGCGATCCGCCGGGGGCGGGGGTCCGACTGGGGCGCCTTCTTCGCGTTCGCGCTGTACGAGGTGGGGTCGCTGTCGCTGGCGAACGTCCCGGCGGACAGGGGAGACGGAGCCCTGGGCCTGATCGCCATCATCACGTTCGGCATGGCCATCTGGATGCTGATGTTCCCGCTGTTCGACAAGCCCACCCCGCGCAACGCCATGGCCGTCGGCGCGGGCCCCGCGCCCTGGCCGGCCCAGCAGGCGGGCAACCCCTACCTGCGCTGACCCCGGCGGCACATCGGGCATCGGCCTCGGGCACCCGCCGCGAGGCCGGCACCCGCCACGCGACCGGCGCCCGGATCCAGCGGACGGACCCTGCGTCAGGACCCGCCGGACGGACCCTGCGTCCGCATCCACCGGGCGGACCCGGCGTCAGGACCCGCCGGGCCGCGAGGCCGCCGGGTCCGCTGCTTCCCCCGATCTCATGGCCGCTCTGCGGGCCGCGTCCGTTGCCGGACGGGGTCGGTAGGGTCGGCGCACCCGATCAGTCGAGGAGCGCGCATGAGATCTCCGGCCGAGCTGGACGACGTCCGGTGGTCCGAGCTGACCCACGCCTACGGCCCCGCCGACGACGTACCCGAGCTGATCAGGGCGCTGTACGGCGACGACGAGGAGGCCGCGAGCGAGGCCGTCCACGAGTTCCACGGCAACATCTACCACCAGGGCACGATCTACGAGGCCTCGGCACCCGCGGTCCCCTTCCTCGCCCACGCCGCCCTGCACGCGCCGGGCAACCGCGAGGACCTGCTGATGCTGCTGGCCGTCCTCGCCGACCACGACACCGCAGCGGTCGGCTCCCCGCGCTGGTACGGCAGCGACATCGCCGCGATCTGCGCCGAACTCCGCGCGGTGCTCCCGGAACTGCTCCCCTGCCTCGGTGACCCCGAACGAGGGGTGCGCCGGGCCGCGCTCCGGACGGTCGCCTCCGTGGCCGACCTGCTCCCGGAGGAGACCCGGGCCCTGGCCGTCGGGCGGGTCGAGGCACTCTACGCCGGCGATCCCGTGCCCGCCGTACGGGCGGACGCGCTGGTCGTCCTGAACCTGTTCGGCCCGGTGCTGGAGCCCCTGGACAGTCCGCTGGCCGAGGTGCGGCTCGCCGCCGCCCAGCTGGCCGCCGAACGGAACGGTCCGCCGTACGCGCCCGAACTCGTGACGGTCTTCGCCGAGGACGGCGCCGATCCCGACCCGGGGGAGGACGAGTTCCCCTGGCCGGACACCAGCACACGGAAGGAGCGGCTCACCGGCCTGCTCACCCGGGAGCCGGACGCCGCCCTCACCGTGGCCGCCCGCTGGATCGCGGCCGGGGACACCGGCTCGCGCGGTTCCTGGCTGGCCGGAGGCGTCGCCGAGCGCTGGCGCGACCGCGAGCGCGAGGTCCTTGACCTGCTGCTGGCCGCGCTGGCCCACCAGGGCAGGCCCGCCTCCCTGCTCCGTACGATCGGCTACTGGGTCGAGCGACTGCCCGAGCCGGACGCGGCCCTGCGGGAGGCACTCCACGAGCGCGCCCGGGCCGACGGCGAGACGGCCGAACCCGCGCTCCTCGCGCTGGTGCGCTCCCGCGACCCGCGTGCCCTGGACCTGGTGCTCGACCGCCCCGGCGCCCGGCTGCTCGCGGCGGCGGCACGGCACTTCCCGGAAGCGGCCGACGGCTGATACCCGTGATCCGGCGCGAGCTGGCCGCGGGCGCCACCGGCAACGACGGCATCGCGCTGGTCCAGGCGCTGACCCCGTTCGGCACCGCGGCCCGGGCGGCCCAGCCCGAGCTGATCGACTGCCTCGGAACCCGCCGCGCGGCCATCGTCGCCGCCCGCCGGCTCGGCGCCAACGGCGTACGCACACCGGAGATCACCGACCTCCTGCTCGACGCCACGCGCGGCAGCGACCCCTCGCTGAGGGCGTCGGCGGCCGTGGCCCACCACCGGCTGACCGGTGACCCCGACACCGCGCTGCGCACCTACGAGACGCTGCTCTCCTCCCAGGGCCAGACCCACTGGTATCTGAGCGGCCTGGAACCGATGGGCCCGGCCGCCGCCCCGCTGCTCCCCCTCATCGAGCCCCTGCTGGAAGCCGGTCACGACTGGACCCGCACGGCGGCCGCCGAGGCCCACCACTGGATCACCGGCTCACCCGACCGCGCCGTCCCGGTCCTCGCCGCCGTGGCCGGCCCCACCCCGGTCGGCCTCAGCGCCCTCAGGGCCCTGGTCGCGACGGGCCGTTCCCCGAAGGACCTCCACCCCGCCCTCCACGCCTACATCGCCTCCCCGGAACGCCTGATCACCGACACCCCCCTGTCGGGCCAGGATCACGCGGACGACGAACTCCGCACACTGTCAAGGGTGTTGCTCGCGATGGGCTGACATCCGGGCTCCGCGACCGGCGAGGGTCACTTCGCGTGGAACCTCGCCGGTGCCTCCGTCGGGTTGCCGCCCGAGGGGAGCTTCTGGCCGGGGCAGCTCGCCAGGACCTTCTTCATGGCCGCCTTCTCGGCGCCGGTGACCCACAGCCCGTACTTCTTCTTCACGGCGACCTGCGCCGCGACATACGTGCAGCGGTACGCCTTGTTCGGCGGGAGCCAGGTCGCGGTGTCGCCGTCGCCCTTGCTGCGGTTGGCGCTCGCGCCGACGGCGCGGAGGTTGATTGGGTCGTTGGCCAGCGCTATCCGCTTGCGCGCGTCCCAGTACTTGGCGCCCGTCTGCCAGGCGTCCGAGAGCGCCACGAGGTGGTCGATGTCGACGAGGCTGCGCCCGCGGACGAACGTGACGTCCTGGCCGCCGTACGGGTCGGGCCGCAGGACCCCGCCGGAGACCCTGCACTTGCCGTCGCTGAACTTCACGTCCTCCAGGTCACGCTTGAGGATGTCGTCGCGGGTGTCGCACCGGTTCGCGTCGGTGTCGGCCCAGGCCGTGCCGAACCGCTCCCTGGTGTACCCGGTCTTGGGCGCGCGCCCCTTGACGGTCAGCGAGTCCGCCGCGCTGAGCGCAGCGCCGCCACCGCCGGCCGCGGTCTCCTGCGGCCCCGCCGAACCCAGGGCGTCCTTCTTGCATCCGCCGGCTCCGGCACCCATGACGAGCACCACCAGCGCGGCGGCCACCGCCCCACCCCTCAGACGCAGCACGGCGTCCCTCCCCTTCGCCTCCCCGGTCCGCCCCGATCGGGCGTGATTCCCGTCTGCCCAAGGTAGTGGCCCGCATTCCCCGGCCATACCAGGCATCGTTGGGCAAGTGGCGCACGCCGGGCGTATCGTCGGTCGTGAGTCACCCCGGAAGGAGCTCCGGATGGGCATCTTCGACAAGTTCAAGCACAACCGGACCGCCCAGGACAAAGCGTCGGACATGTCCGATGCCGCCGAGAAGCAGGTCAACAAGCGGACCGGCGACAAGTACGCGGACAAGGTCGACGACGCGCAGCAGAAGGCGGAAGGCGCGATGGGCATGGACCGCGACCGGCCCCCACAGCCGTAGCCGGAGCGATTCGGATTCGAGCACCATCCCCACCAGGCCCCACCACGGCATCCCCGCCGGGTGGGGTCGACTTCGTCGCGGCTCCCGACGCACGGCTCCCGACGCGCGGCGCTCGTGGCGGCCGTGGCGGCCCGCGCCACAGAACTTGGCACTGCCTAGATACGGCGTACGCTGCTGTCATGGATACCGGGAGCGCCACCGACCCGGCCCCGGCCACCCCCGGGAGCGCGACTCCCGCGCACCCCGGCGACCCGACGCCCGCCAACCCCGGGAGCCCGACTCCCGCACACCCCGGCGACCCGACGCCCGCCAACCCTGGGGGTCCAGCTCCCGCACACCCCGGCGACCCGGAGCGTCCGTACCACCACGGGGATCTGCGCCGCGCGATCCTCGGTGCCGCCCTCGACGTCATCGCCGCCGAGGGCCCCTCCGCGGTGAGCCTGCGCGATCTGGCCCGGCGCGCGGGCGTCTCGCACGCCGCCCCCGCGTACCACTTCAAGGACCGCGTCGGCCTGCTCACGGCCATCGCCGCCGAGGGCTTCGGCCTCCTCGCCACCGCGCTCGACGACACCGGGGACGCGCGCGAAGCGGGCGGGCGCTATGTGCGCTTCGCGCGGGAGCAGCCCGCCCACTTCCAGGTCATGTTCTCCCCGGAGCCGCTCCGCGAGGACGACCTGGAGCTGACGACGGCCCGGGCCCTCGCCGGCCGGCGGCTGCGGGACGCCGTCTCCGCGCTCCCCGCCGAGGGCCGCGGCACCGACGGCCACCTCGCCGGCATCGCGGTCTGGTCGCTCGCCCACGGCTTCGCCGCCCTGCTGATCGGCCACCAGCTGGACGGCCAGGTGGGCGCGGAGGACCCCGCCGAGGTCTTCGACTCCCTGACGGGCCTGCTGTTCCCCTCTCCGGAGCCCTGACCGACCCGCCCCGACCGACGCCCTGCCGCCCGCCCGAACCGGCGCGGGACCGCGTCCCACGCCGGACCGTGTTCAGCACCGGAACACATCCGACACCCGCCCCGCCCACCACACCCGGGCCACATCCAACCCCCGTCCCGCACCCGGCACCCGGCATGGTCCGCACCCGGCACCCGGTCCACCCCGGCCCGACACCCGCCCCGCCCACCACGCCCGGCACGGTCCGCACCGGGCACCCGGCACCCGGCACGATCCGCACCCGGCACCCGGTTCGCCCACGACACCCGGCACGGCCCGGCCCAGGTCGGGTCGGTCCGGGTCGGGTCGGTCCGGGTCGGGTCGGTCCGGGTCGGGTCGGTCCGGGTCGGGTCGGTCCGGGTGGGTCGGTCCGGGTGGGTCGGTCCGGGTGGGTCGGTCCGGGTGGGTCGGTCCGGGTGGGTCGGTCCGGGTGGGTCGGTCCGGGTGGGTCGGTCCGGGTGGGTCGGTCCGGGTGGGTCGGTCCGGGTGGGTCGGTCCGGGTGGGTCGGTCCGGGTGGGTCGGTCCGCGCCGGGCAGCGCCGGACCGGTCCGCACCGGACCGCGCCAGACCGGTCCGCACCGGACCGCACCGCGCCAGACCGCGCCGGACCGACACCGGACCGGACCGACACCGGACCGGTCCGGCACCGGCGCCGACCCGCACCCGGCACCGGTGCCCCGTCCGCCTAGGACCCCAGCACCGTGGCCAGGAACTCCCCCGTCCAGCCCAGCAGTTCGCGTCCCACCAGCGGCTTTCCGCCGACCCTCGCGGTCTTCGGGCGGGGGACGAGGATCTGGTGGGCCGTCGGCTTGATGACGGTCCCCGGGTAGAGCCGCTTCAGGCGCAGCTCCTGGGACTCCCTCAACTCCACCGGCGCGAAGCGGACGTTGTTGCCCTGGAGGACGATCTCGCCCACCCCGCAGGCCCGCGCGAGCATCCGCAGCCCGGCCACCAGCAGCAGGTTCTCCACCGGCTCCGGCAACTTGCCGTAGCGGTCGACGAGTTCCTCGCGTACGGCCCTGACGTCCTCCTCCGTGTTCGCGGAGGCGATGGACCGGTACGCCTGGAGGCGCAGCCGCTCGCCCGGCGCGTACTCGTGCGGGACGTGCGCGTCGACCGGGAGCTCGATCTTGACCTCCAGCGGCGGTTCCTCCTCCACACCGCCCTCCAGCGAGGCGCGGTAGTCCGCGACCGCCTCGCCCACCATGCGCACGTACAGGTCGAAGCCGACACCGGCGATGTGGCCCGACTGCTCGCCGCCGAGCAGATTGCCCGCGCCGCGGATCTCCAGGTCCTTCATGGCCACGTACATGCCCGCGCCCATCTCGGTGTGCTGGGCGATCGTGGCGAGGCGTTCGTGGGCCGTCTCCGTGAGGGGCTTCTCCGGCGGGTACAGGAAGTAGGCGTAGCCGCGTTCCCGGCCGCGTCCGACCCGGCCGCGCAGCTGGTGCAGCTGCGAGAGACCGAAGTTGTCGCCGCGCTCCACGATCAGCGTGTTGGCGTTCGAGATGTCGATGCCGGACTCGACGATCGTCGTGGACACCAGGACGTCGAACTTCTTCTCCCAGAAGTCGACGACCACCTGCTCCAGCGCCTGTTCCGACATCTGGCCGTGGGCCGTGGCGATCCGCGCCTCCGGGACGATCTCGCGGAGGCGGGCGGCCGCCCGATCGATGGACTCGACCCGGTTGTGGATGTAGAAGACCTGGCCCTCGCGCAGCAGTTCACGGCGGATGGCCGCGCCGATCTGCTTCTCCTCGTACGGGCCGACGAAGGTCAGCACCGGGTGCCGCTCCTCCGGCGGGGTGGTGATCGTGGACATCTCCCGGATGCCCGTCACCGCCATTTCGAGCGTACGGGGGATGGGGGTGGCGGACATCGTCAGGACGTCGACGTTGGCGCGGAGCTTCTTCAGCTGCTCCTTGTGCTCGACGCCGAAGCGCTGTTCCTCGTCGACGATGACCAGGCCGAGGTCCTTGAACTTCGTCTCCGAGGAGAACAGGCGGTGGGTGCCGATGACGAGGTCGACCGAGCCCTCGCGCAGCCCCTCCAGGACCGCCTTGGCCTCGGTCTCCGTCTGGAAGCGGGACAGGGCGCGGACGTTCACCGGGAACTGCGAGTAGCGCTCGGAGAAGGTGCCGAAGTGCTGCTGCACGAGCAGGGTCGTGGGCACCAGGACCGCGACCTGCTTGCCGTCCTGCACCGCCTTGAACGCGGCCCGCACCGCGATCTCCGTCTTGCCGTAGCCGACGTCGCCGCAGATCAGACGGTCCATCGGGACCGTCTTCTCCATGTCCTCCTTGACCTCGGCGATCGTCGTGAGCTGGTCGGGGGTCTCCGCGTACGGGAACGCGTCCTCCAGCTCGCGCTGCCAGGGCGTGTCGGCGCCGAACGCGTGGCCGGGGGCGGCCATGCGCGCCGAGTACAGCTTGATCAGGTCGGCGGCGATCTCCTTGACCGCCTTCTTGGCGCGCGCCTTGGTCTTGGTCCAGTCGGCGCCGCCGAGTCGGTGCAGCGTGGGGGCCTCGCCGCCGACGTACTTGGTGATCTGCTCCAGCTGGTCGGTGGGGATGTAGAGGCGGTCGCCGGGCTGGCCGCGTTTGGCGGGGGCGTACTCGACGACCAGGTACTCGCGGGTCGCGGACTGGACGGTGCGCTGCACCATCTCGATGTAGCGGCCCACACCGTGCTGTTCGTGCACGATGTAGTCGCCGGTCTCCAGGGTCAGCGGGTCGATCGTCTTGCGGCGGCGGGCCGGCATCCGGGCGCCGTCCTTGCCGGCCGCCTTCTGGCCGGAGAGGTCGGTCTCCGTCAGGACGGCGAGGCGCAGCGCCGGGTCGACGAAGCCGTAGTCGATGGAGCCGCAGGCCACGTGGACGACGGAGGGGCCGATGTCGGCGAGATCGGTGTCGAGGCGGGCGGCGATGCCCTCGCCGCCGAGCACCTCGACGGTGCGGGCCGCGGGGCCGTGCGCCTCGGTGACGTAGACCGTGTGCCAGCCCTCGGCCAGCCAGCCCTTGGTGTCGGCGAGCGCGCGGGCGGTGTCGCCGCGGTAGGTCTCGGGGGCGTGCATGCCCAGCTTGAGGGTGTCCCCCACCCCGCCGGCGAAGGAGTCCGTGAGTTCCCCGTCGGCGGCGAACGGCGAGACCGACCACCACATCATGTCCAGCTCGCGCGCCCGGTCCCGTACGTCCGCGATGGACCACAGGGAGGCCGCGCCGACGTCGATGGGTGCCTCGCCGCCCCCGGCCGTCGCCGCCCAGGACGCCTGGAGGAACTCCTGCGAGGTCGCGACCAGGTCGGAGGCCCGGGTCCTCACCCGCTCCGGGTCGCACACGATCGTCATGGAGCCCTCGGGCAGGACGTCGAGGAGCAGCTCCATGTCGTCGACGAGGACGGGGGCGAGCGACTCCATGCCCTCGACGGCGATGCCCTCGGCGATCTTGCCGAGGAGTTCGCCCAGCTCCGGGTGGGCCTCGGCGAGCGCCTCGGCCCGCGCCCGTACGTCCTCGGTGAGCAGCAGCTCGCGGCAGGGCGGCGCCCACAGGCCGTGTTCGGCGACCTCCAGCGAGCGCTGGTCCGCGATCTTGAAGTAGCGGATCTCCTCGACGTCGTCGCCCCAGAACTCCACCCGCAGCGGGTGCTCCTCGGTGGGCGGGAAGACGTCCAGGATGCCGCCGCGGACCGCGAACTCGCCCCGCTTCTCGACGAGTTCGACTCGGGAGTACGCGGCTGCCGCGAGCGCCTCGACGGTCTCGCCCAGGTCGGCGCTCACCCCGGTGCGCAGGATGACGGGCTCCAGGTCTCCGAGCCCCTTGACCTGCGGCTGGAGGACGGAACGGATGGGGGCCACGACGACGGAGACCGGGCCGGTCTCGGGGTCGTCGGGGCGCGGGTGGGCCAGGCGCCGCAGGACGGCGAGGCGCCGGCCGACGGTGTCGGAGCGGGGGGAGAGCCGCTCGTGCGGCAGCGTCTCCCACGAGGGGTACTCCGCGACGCCGTCCGGCGGGAGCAGGGAGCGCAGGGCGGCGGCCAGGTCCTCGGCCTCGCGGCCGGTGGCCGTGACCGCCAGGACCGTACGGCCGGTCTCGCGGGCGAGCGCGGCCACGGCGAACGGGCGTGCCGCCGGGGGGCCGACCAGGTCGACATGCCTCCGGTTGCCGTCGGCGGCGGCCTTCACCGCCTCCGTGAGGGCGGCGTCCTTGACGACGGCGTCGAGCAGACCGTGCAGGCTCATGAAGGGCTTCCATCCCGGGGAGTGGGCAACGCGAGACGCCCGACACGTGGGACGGGCCGGGGGCATCCAGCCTACGACTCCGCGCCCGCCCGCGCGTGACCGTCGGCCGAGGGTCAGGCCCCGCGGGGTGACCACCGGGCACCGCGGCCCCGCCGCGTCCGCCGGACCGGACCGCTCCCCGGACGCGCCGCGGGGCCCGGTCCGGGGAGAGTGTGTCTCCCCGGACCGGGCCCCGCGGGGCCACCGCGACCCCCGTCCACGGTGGCCCCTTCGACCGCCCGACGGACCGCTAGTCGGTGGCGATCGCGTTCAGTACGTTCATCCGGCCCGCCCGGAACGCCGGGATCAGGGCGGCGAACAGGCCCACGAAGGCCGAGCCGACGAAGACCGCGATGATGGTCGGCCAGGGGATCTCCAGGACGTTCAGTCCCTCCAGGGCGAGGAGCTTCTGGGCGGTCGCGCCCCAGCCCATGCCCAGGCCGAGGCCCAGCAGCGCGCCGAAGAGGGCGATGACCACCGACTCCATCCGGATCATGCGGCGCAGCTGGCGGCGCGAGAGGCCGATGGCCCGCATCAGGCCGATCTCCCTGGTGCGCTCGACCACGGAGAGGGCGAGGGTGTTCACCACGCCGAGGACCGCGACGATGATCGCGAGGGCCAGCAGGCCGTAGATCAGGTTCAGCATCTGGCCGATCTGGTCCTTCAGGGCCTGCTTGTAGTCCGTCTGGTCGCGCACCTGGTACTGCGGGTAGTCGTGCAGGGAGGACTTCAGGGCCTTGTACGCGGTGGCCTGCTGCCCGTCCTTGGCCGAGGCGAACACCATCGCGTCCAGCGGCATCTTGTCGGCCGGCACGTACTTGGCGAGCGTGGCGATGGACATGTACTTGGCGCCCTTGTCGATGACGGCGTCACTGCTGGTGATGGCCCGGACCGTCAGGTCGGCGGTGGCGCCGCCCTTGAAGGCGATCTTGATCTTCGACCCGAGGTGGATGCCGTGCGCCTTGGCGAAGTTCTCGTGCACGGACATCGAGTCGGGCAGGTAGGCGTCCTGGAGCTTGCCGGCGACCGTCTTGGTACGCAGGTCGGTGGCGTACGAGGGATCGGCCGCCGTGATGTCGGTGTTCTTGAGCGTCTTGCCGTCGGGGGTCGTGTAGTCGCCCTCGGTGGCCTTGTACTCGGTGACGCGGGCCAGCCCCGGCGTCTTCTTCACGGCCTGCACGGCCTGCGGGGTGAACGGCTGCCCCTTGTCGTTCTGGATGATGAAGTCCGTGCCGACGGTCTTGTCGAGCTGGTCGGTGGCGGAGGCGACCATGGAGGAGCCGACCACCGACAGGCAGGCGACCAGCGCGAGGCCGATCATCAGGGCGGCGCCGGTGGCACCGGTGCGGCGCGGGTTGCGCAGCGCGTTGCGCTCGGCCATCCGTCCCACCGGACCGAAGGCCCGCAGCAGGACGGCGCCGAGGACGCGCACCACACCGCTCGCGAGCAGCGGGCCGATCACGACGAACCCGAGCAGGCTGAGCACCACGCCGAGTCCGAGCCACATCGAGCCCTGGCTCGCCTTGCTCGCGTCGGCGGCGAGGTAGAGGCCGTAGCCGCCCGCGCCGGTGAGGAGCAGACCGAGGACGGCCCGTACGACACCGGCCTTCGCGTCGGCGGGGGCGCCGGCGTCGCGCAGGGCGGCCATCGGGGAGACCTTGCCGGCGCGGCGGGCGGGCAGGTAGGCGGCCAGGACCGTGACCACGATGCCCAGCACCATGCCGATGACCGGGGTCGTCCAGGCCACCGTCAGATCGTCGGTGGACAGGTTCATGCCGGTCATGCTCATGAGCTTCATCAGCCCGACGGCGATGCCGATGCCCGCGCCGACCCCGAGGGCCGATCCGGTCACGCCGAGGAACAGCGCCTCGACCAGGACCGAGCGGTTGACCTGCTTGCGGCTGGAGCCGATGGCCCGCATCAGACCGATCTCGCGGGTGCGCTGGGCGACCAGCATCGAGAAGGTGTTGATGATGAGGAAGATGCCGACCAGGAAGGCGATCCCGGCGAAGCCGAGCATCGCGTACTTCATGACGTCCAGGAAGCTGCCCACGTCCTTGCGGTTGGCGTCGGCGGTCTCCTTGGCGGTCTGCACCTTGTAGTGGCCGCCGGTCGCGGCCGTCACGTCCTGCTTGAGCCGGGCGTCGCTGACGCCGGCGGCCGCGGTGACGTTGACGTTCGTGTAGACGCCGCTCTGTCCGACGAGCGTCTTCTGGGCGGTCGGCGTGTCCAGGTAGAAGATCGCCGCGCCGGGGTTGGTGACGGTGAAGGTGGCGATGCCGGAGATCTTCGCGGTGTGGGTGCCGACCGCGCTGATCACGCCGATCTCGTCGCCGAGCTTCAGGTGGTGCTTGTCGGCGGTGTCCGCGTCGATCATCACCTGGCCGGAGCCCTTGGGCGCCGCGCCGGAGGTCACCTTCATGGTGCGGGCCTCGTTGGCGTTCCAGCTGCCGACGATGGTGGGCGCGCCGCTGGAGGGCGACAGGCTGTCCTTGTCCGCGTCGACGACGGTCACGGCGCTGGAGAAGACGGTGCCCTCCGCCGACTTCACGCCGGGCGCCGACCGCACCTTGGCGAGGACCGAGGCGGGCATGACCGGCGGCTTGCCGTTGTCGGACGTCGTCTCGCCGGTGTCCGAGGCGCTCTTGGCGCTCACCGTCACATCGGACGAGGTGGCCGCGAAGAGCTTGTCGAACGTCGTGTTCATCGTGTCGCTGAACACCAGCGTGCCGCAGACGAAGGCCACCGACAGCAGGACGGCGACGGCCGACAGGGCCATGCGTCCCTTGTGCGCGAAGAAGTTGCGCATCGAGGTCTTGAGGACGGTCATGACGTCCGCCCGCGGGAGTCGAAGTCCTTCATGCGGTCCAGGACCTGATCGGCCGTCGGCTGGTGCATCTCGTCGACGATCCTGCCGTCCGCGAGATACAGCACCCGGTCCGCGTACGAGGCCGCCACCGGGTCGTGCGTGACCATCACGATGGTCTGGCCGAGCTCGTCCACCGAGCGCCGCAGGAAGCCCAGCACCTCGGCGCCGGCCCGGGAGTCGAGGTTTCCGGTCGGCTCGTCACCGAAGATGATCTCGGGGCGGGCCGCCAGCGCCCGCGCCACCGCGACGCGCTGCTGCTGGCCGCCGGAGAGCTGGGTCGGACGGTGCTTGAGCCGGTCCTTGAGCCCGACCGTGTCCACGACCTGGTTCAGCCAGGCCCGGTCGGGCTTGCGGCCCGCGATGTCCATGGGGAGCGTGATGTTCTCCAGGGCGTTGAGCGTGGGCAGCAGGTTGAACGCCTGGAAGATGAAACCGATCCGGTCCCGGCGCAGCTGCGTCAGCTTCTTGTCCTTGAGCCCGGTGATCTCGGTCTCGTCCAGGAAGATCTGGCCGGAGGTGACGGTGTCGAGCCCGGCGAGGCAGTGCATCAGGGTGGACTTGCCCGACCCCGAGGGACCCATGATCGCGGTGAACCGGCCCCGCGCGATGTCCACGTCGACCTGGTCGAGGGCGACCACACGGGTCTCCCCCGACCCGTACGCCTTGACGACCTGTCGCGCCCGCGCGGCGACGGCCGTACGCCCTCCAGTGCCCTCGTGCCTGGGAATGCTTACAGCCGATGTCACGGTATGTCTCCTAAGTCGGCCGACAGGGGGACCTGCCGGGCTGCGAAAGTCTGCGAGCGGGTACGACGGGCCGCGGACGTCCACGCTGTTCGGACGCCGTGCGCCGGCCACATCGTCAAGTCTGGTGCCGGGAAGGGGTCGTGCGCGCTGGTGCACGACCCCGTCTTCTGCTGGGGAAAACCCCACCCCCGTGGGTGCGGTCCTCACGACCCGAACGCGCTCCCGACGACGTAAGACCAGGTTAAGAACGGCTTCGGCCGGTCTCCTCCTCCGACGGGACGAACCCTCCCCGAGCCCTGGTACGGAGGTCCCCCTAGGGGTTCTCCACCCTCCGGCGGACACCACCTCGGGGTCGGCTCCACCCCGGGGCCCGCAGAGCCTCCACCCTCCCCCCGCGTGGGGCCCAAGTGGGAAGCTGTCCCCGGCCGACAGGTGCAGGGGGAAGGAATCCCGTGGGCAAGGGGAACACCGGGACACCGGTCGTACGCGAGCACACCGTCCCGACCGACCGGACCGAAACCCGGCGGCGGCGCGCGGTCGTCGCCGCGCTCATGCTGGCGATGGCGCTCGCCGCCCTCGACTCCACCGTCGTGTCCACCGCCGTTCCGCAGATCGTCGGCGACCTCGGCGGATTCTCCGTCTTCTCCTGGCTGTTCTCGGGCTATCTGCTCGCCGTCACGGTCACCCTCCCCGTCTACGGCAAGCTCTCCGACACCTTCGGCCGCAAACCGGTCCTCGTGGCGGGCGCCGCGCTCTTCCTGCTCGGCTCGCTGCTGTGCGCCACCGCCTGGAACATGGCCGCGCTCATCGCCTTCCGCGTCGTGCAGGGCCTGGGCGGCGGCGCCCTCCAGGGCACCGTGCAGACCCTGGCCGCCGATCTGTACCCGCTCGGAGAACGCCCGAAGATCCAGGCCAGGCTGTCCACCGTGTGGGCGGTCTCGGCGATCGCGGGTCCCGCCCTGGGCGGAGCCCTCGCGGCGTACGCCGACTGGCGCTGGATCTTCCTCGTCAACCTGCCGGTCGGCGCCCTCGCCCTGTGGCTGATCGTCCGTCATCTGCGCGAGCCCCGGCGGGCCGTCCCCGACCGGCGGCCGCGGATCGACTGGGCGGGCGCCCTCGCGGTGTTCGCCTGCGGCGGTGTCCTGCTGACCGCGCTGGTGCAGGGCGGTGTCGCCTGGGACTGGCTCTCCGCCCCCTCGCTCGCCCTGTTCGCCACGGGCGCGTGCCTCCTCGCCGTCGTCGTGACCGTGGAGCGCCGGGCCGCGGAACCGATCATCCCGGGCTGGGTGTGGCGCCGCCGCACGATCGCCGCGGTCAACCTCGCGCTCGGCGCACTGGGACTGCTGATGGTCGCGCCGACGGTCTTCCTTCCCACCTACGCGCAGGCGGTCCTCGGC
Source organism: Streptomyces sp. f51 (assembly GCF_037940415.1). Lineage (NCBI taxonomy): Bacteria > Bacillati > Actinomycetota > Actinomycetes > Kitasatosporales > Streptomycetaceae > Streptomyces > Streptomyces sp. f51. The sequence continues at coordinate 3,002,103 of NZ_CP149798.1, forward strand.
CTCGCCCCGGTCTCCGCCGGATTCGTGCTCTCCGTCTGGACGCTGAGCTGGCCGGTGTCGGCGGCGCTCAGCCAGCACGTCTACCGCCGTATCGGCTTCCGGAACACCGCGATGCTCGGCATCGCCGCCGCGGGCCTGCTCCTGCTCGCCTTCCCCTTCCTGCCCGTCCCCGGCCGGCCGTGGCAGCCCGCGCTGCTGATGCTGCTGCTCGGGGGCGCGCTCGGACTCTTCCAGCTCCCCCTGATCATCGGCGTCCAGTCCACCGTCGGATGGGCCGAACGCGGGACGACCACCGCCTCCGTCCTGTTCTGCCGGCAGACCGGACAGACCCTGGGGGCCGCCCTGTTCGGCGCCGTCGCCAACGGGGTGCTGGCCGCCGGGCTCGGCGGGGCCGGTGATCTCGACGCGGTCACCCGCGCCCTGAACTCGGGCGCCCCGGCGCGGCAGTTGCGAGGCGCGGTCGCCGACGCGGTCCACGCCGTCTATCTGGGCGCCGCCGGTGCCGCGGCCCTCGCCTTCCTGGTCCTGCTGCTCCTCGCGCCGCGCCGCTTCCCCGTGATCGAGGACCCCGCGGACTGACCCCGGCCGCGGACGCCCGGACGAACCGGAGCCGCGGACGCCCGGACGAACCGGCGCGGCCGACGCCCGGAAGGACCGGCGCGGCCCGCGTCCGGAGCGGCCGGCACGCCCGCCGCACGTCACACCCGCTTCCCTCACGTGAGGACCAGAGATCCTCCAGGGCGACTCCAGCAGAACTTCACAGGTAAACGCGGGTAACACCCCAGGTCACCGAAGTAAGCGCGTACCGACCGCCCAGTTCGGCGAAACGGTCGCGCGGCCCCGCTACCTACGAGTAGCGTGCGCGCTGCTCACCCCCCGCTCCCTGCGGTCCCGCCCCGGACCCGAGCCACGCAAGGAGAACCGGGATGCCCGACCCGTTCGCGTCCCCCGAACACCCAAGGCCCCATCAGCACCGACCGCACCAGGACTCCTACCAGCCGCCCCCGGCCCCACGAGCACCCCTGTACCAGCCGTACGACCCGTACACGGACGACCCGTCGCACTCCGCGTATCCGCCGCCCGAGCCGCCCCCCGACCCCACCCGGCTGACCTACCCCTGGCAGCCCCGGCCGCGGCCGCCCGAGCCCCCGCAACCGCGGGTGCCGCGCCACCGGCCGCTCGGACAGCACAGCGACATCAGGGTCCTGCGCGGCGCCTACCGCCGCCAGCGCCGCGTCGCGAGCCTCACGGCCCTCGGCTACTTCACCCTTTTCCTCATCCTGTCGGCCTTCGCCCCGTCGCTGATGACCAGCACCGTGTCCGGCGGACTGTCGACCGGGCTGCTGCTCGGCCTGCTCCAGGTCCCCGTCACCTGCCTGGCCATCGCCCTGTACGAGCACTCCGCGCGCCGGCGCCTCGACCCGATCGCGGACCGGATCCGCAGACAGAGCGAACTCGACGCGAAGAGGGGGGCGGGACGATGACCGGCTTCACCACGTCCGCGCAGACCATGTCACTCGTGGCGTTCACGGCCGTCGCCACCGTCACCCTGCTGCTGTGCGTCATGACCGGCCCCGACCGCGACGACCTGGACGAGTTCTACACCGGCTACGGATCGCTCTCCCCGATGCGCAACGGCCTCGCCATCGCCGGGGACTACATCTCCGCGGCGAGCGTGCTCGGCACCGGCGGCGTGATCGCCCTGGCCGGCTACGACGGTGTGGTCCTCGCGCTGAGCACGGCCCTGTCCCTGGTGCTGCTGATGTTCCTGCTGGCCGAACCGCTGCGCAACGCCGGGCGGTTCACCATGGGCGACGCGCTCGCACGGCGCACGCCCGGCCGCGCCGTCCGCAACACGGCCTGCGCGGTGACCATCGTGGCGCTGCTGCCGCTGATGCTCGTCCAACTGGCGGGCGCGGGCGACCTGCTGGCGTTCATCCTCGGCTTCTCCGCCGACTCCCTCAAGACCGGCTGCATCATCGGCCTCGGCGCGCTGATGATCAGTTACGCGGCGATCGGCGGCATGAAGGGCACCGCCCTCATCCAGATCCTCAAGATCGTGATGCTGCTCGGCTCGGGCACCGTGGTCGCCGTGCTCGTCCTCCAGCGCTTCGACTGGAACCCCGGCAGCCTGCTGACCGCGGCCGCCGGCAACAGCGGTGTGGGCAAGGCCTTCCTGCACTCCGGCCTCCAGTTCGCGGGCGGCGCCAGCCCACGCCTGGACATGATCACCTCGGAGCTGACGGTCGTCCTCGGCGGCGCCTGCCTCCCCCACATCACCATGCGCATGTACACCGCGGACAGCGCCCGCCAGGTGCGCAGGTCGCTCTCCTGGGCGATCCCCTGCGTGGCCCTGTTCGTCCTGATCGTCAGCGTCATCGGCTTCGGCGCCACGGCCATGATCGGCCGCGACGCGATCGCGGCGGCCGATCCGCAGGGCAACACGGCCTATCTGCTGGGCTCCCGGGCGGCCTTCGGCGGTTCGGTCTCGACTGCCGAGACCCTGCTGTTCACCACGGTCACGACGGCGATCTTCCTCACGCTGCTCGCGTCCGTCGCCGGGATGATCCTGGCCTGCGCCAACTCCCTGGCCCACGACCTGTTCGCGCACAGCCGGTTCTTCCGCGGACGGCGCCGGGGCGACGCGCTCTCCCCGCGCCGCGAGATGCTCCTCGCCCGTCTCTCGGCGCTGGCCGTGGGGGTGCCCGCCGTACTGCTCTCCACCCTCGCCCAGCACCACAGCCTTCAGCCCCTGGTCACCCTCTCCTTCTGCATCGGCGCCTCCGCGATCGCGCCCGCGCTCGTCTACAGCCTCTTCTGGCGCCGCTACACCCGCACGGGCCTGCTCGCCACGCTGATCGGCGGCACCCTCACCGTCCTCGTCCTCATGCCCGGCACCAACCTCGTCTCCGGCTCCCCGATCGCCGCGTTCCCGAACGCCGACTTCAACTGGTTCCCGTTCACCACGACCGGCATCGTCTCGATCCCGCTGGGCTTCGCCTACGGCTGGCTCGGAACGATGGCCTCGGGCCGCCGCGCGGCGGAGGAACAGCGCAGGCAGTACGAGGCGGTGGAGGGCTGGATCCTGGCGGGAGCGATACGAAAGGGCCGGTGAACCCGGCCGGGACGACGGGACGACGGGGGCGGACGCAGCCGACCGAGACGGGCGGGCGGGCGGGTGGGAAACCCGCCGCGGAGCGGCGCGGAGGCACCGCGGAGCGGGCGGGACAGGGCCGCGGAGTGGGGGAGCGGCGGAGTGGGGGCTACTCCGCCGGGGCCCGCCCGGTGAGCGACGTGAGACTGCTGCGTACGTGGTCCATATGGGCCCGTACGTGATCCCACCGCTCCCCGTGCTCACGCAGCACCCGATCGGTCTCCCGGGCGATCCGCTCCTCACAGACGCGCGCCTCGGCGACCAGCCCACCCGCACGAGCGGCGGCGTCCTCCTGCTGGTGCCGGTCCCACTCCCTCGCCTCCGCGAGCCCCCGCTCGGCCCGCGCGAGCGACTCCTGCGCACGCGCCTCGCGTTCGACCCGGCCCGCCTCGGACGCGGCCTCACGCTCGGCGGCGGCCCGCTCGAACTCCGCCGACCGGACGGTGTGTTCCGCCTCCTGAGCGGCGACCAGGGCCTCCGCCCTCCCCCGTACCTGCCGCAGCACCGTGAGCACCTCCCCGCGGTTCTCCTTCACCTCGCGCCGCGCGGAGACCCGTACCTCGTCGGCCTCGGCCCGCGCGTCGAGCAGCCGCCGCAGGGCCCACTCCTCCGCCTCGTCGCGCACCTCGCCCGCGTACACCCGCGCGGCCTCCCGCACGTCCCGCCCCACCGCCTCGGCCGTCTCGGCCTCCGCGCGGACCTCCCGCCGGGCCTCCTCCAGCAGGGCCGCGGCCTCCTGCTCGCCGAGTTCGAAGATCCGCCGTGCCCGCTCGCCGAGCTCCTCGTACGTCTGCGGGGCGAGCCGCGTCACGGCCTCCCGCAGCCGCTCGGCCTCGGCCTCCATGTCCTTGGCCAGCACGGTGAGCCGGGCGGCCCGCTCCCAGGCGACGTCGCGGTCCCGGGAGAGCGCGGCGGCGTACCCGTCGACCTGTTCGGGACGGTAGCCACGCCCCCGTACGGCCACGAAGCCGTACGGCGACACCGGTGTGCTGCTCATCCTTGGACCCCTCTCCGCCCGACACACACGAAAAGACGATTTCGCGCACATCTTGATGGATCACGCGGAAGTGTTCATAACGCGACACTCCGCCCGCCCATTCGGCCCGAGACGGGTCAGGCTCGTGACATTTGAGGTCAGCGGCCCCGGTACGCACGAAAGAGGCGCCCGGCCCCTGACCCGGGCCGAGCGCCTTCTCCGTACCGCCGTCGTCCTCCTGGCCCGGCCGGTCCTTCAGCCGGCCGGGCCTGGAGCAATCCGTCAGAGCAGTCCGTCCCACATCTCTTCCAGCAGGACCGACCACCAGCTCTCCGGGGAGGCCAGGGCCGCCGGGTCGAGCGAGGCGAGCTGGGCCTGGAAGTCGACGGTCCAGCGGCCCGCCTGCTCCTGGTTGAGGCCGAACCGCAGCCGCCACATCCGGCCGAGCAGGGCCAGACAGCGCGCGAACTCGGGCAGCCCGGTGTTCACGAACTGCGGCGGCACCGGGGCTCCCCCGGGACCGGCCTCCACCGGTACGGCGACGATGTTCGCCGTGCCGTACTGGACACAGATCGCCTTGCCGAAGTCGCTGCCCATGACGAGGTACGAGCCCGCGTCCTGGGAAGCCGGCACCCCACGCTCCTGCGCGAGTTCGGCCAGGGTGGGCACCGGACGGCCCGGCTGGGCCTGCGCCCAGAAGAACGGCCCCATGTCGACCGGCAGTCCGGCCACGACCAGGACGTGCGCGACGATCGGCGGCACGCCCTGACGCGACACGGCCGCCTGGTCGAACCGGAACATGCCCGGCCCGAACGCCGCAGCCAGCTCCTGCGCGATCGCCTCCGGCGGGATCGGCGGCGAGGGCTGCACCGGCGGGATCGGCGCCCGCACCGGCGCCGGACGCGCCGGTCCGTCCGCGACCTGGTGCAACTCACCCTGGTGTGCGAGGAGTTGGTGCATCCCCTGCTGACGGCTCGCGTGGTCCGTGCCGTACGGGGCGATGCTCGTGATCCGCGCCTGCGGGAAGGTCTCCCTGATCATCCGCGCGCAGTACGCGCCCGGCAGCTCACAGGACTCCAACTCCGTGTGCAGTTCCAGCACTTGCTGCGGCGGCACGTTCATCGCCCGCAGCTCGTGCAGGATCTGCCACTCCGGGTGCGGTGTACCCGGAGCGGACCGCCGGATCAGCTGCTGCTCGGAGCCGTCCTGGGCCCGGTAGCGCAGCACGGCCTGATAGCCGGGCCCGACGGTCGGCTGTGCCATCTGCGGATAGCCGTACGCCGGCTGCTGCCCCGGCATGGGCTGCCCGGGCATCGGCTGTCCGGGCAGCGGCTGAGGGCCACCCGGCGGCATACCAGGAGCCTGCGGAGGCGGCGGTGTGCCCGGGCCCCCGACCGGCGGGGCGAACATCGTGGCCGCGTGGTGCACCTCACCGGAGGGCCCGCCCCCGGGGACGCCGGGCGCACCCGGCGGCTGCGGAGCACCGGGGCCGCCCACCGGGGGACCCGCCAGCATCGTCGCGGCGTGGTGCGCTCCGCCCGGGGGTGTGGCGCCCGGCGGAACGGGCGCACCGGGAACGGGCGGCTGCCAGGGGGCGCCGGGCACCCCGGGGGCACCCGGGGGCTGCGGAGCGCCGGGGCCGCCCGCCGGGGGGCCCGCCAGCATCGTGGCGGCGTGGTGGACACCGCCCGGAGGAGGTGTGGCGCCGGGCGGCTGGGGCGCGCCGGGCACCGCCTCGGGTCCGTCGGGCCCGAGCTGCGAGACGAGCTGCGTCGGCACATAGCCGCCCGCGGGCGCACCCGGGGCACCCGGTGCGGGCGGACCGCCCGGCCGCGCGCCGGGAACGCCCGGGGCGCTCGGCGGATGCGGGGCACCGGCCGAGCCACCGCGCGCCGCGCGGGGCGGCTGTGCCTTGCTGGTGGCGGCGTCGGCGATGTCACCGGCGTTCGGGGGCAGCGGCCTCGACGGCGCGGCGGGCGGCGGGGTGCCGGGAGCACCCGGAGCCGAAGGAGCGCCGGGCGGCGGGGTGCCGGGACCGGAGCCCGGACCGTGGGGGAAGCCGTACCCGGGCGCACCCGGAGGCGGTGTCCCCTGCGGTCCGCCGGAGACGGGCGCGCCGGGCGCGCCCTGACCGGCGCCAGGTCCCTGCGGATAGCCGTAGGCCGCGGTGTCCGCCAGTCCGTGGCCCTGCGAGTCGGACGGCACGGGGGAGTTCGGGGGGCCGGCCACGGGCGACACCGTCGTACGCGGAAGCCGGCTGCCGCCGGACATCATGGCGGTCTGGTCGTACGCGGCACCGGGCGGCGGGGTGCGCACGTCGTCGACGTCCGTCAGCGGCGGAGCGAACACGGTCGCGGGCAGCGGTACGGAACGGTCGTCACCGGGATCGGCGTTCGTGTCCGTGCCCGCCCACGGGGTCGCGTCGGCGGGAACGTCCCGCGGGACGGGTACGTCGTCGGTCGCGGCGTCGGGCCACGCGGTGGCCCCACCGGCAACCGGCGCCCCACCCGGAGCACCCGGAGCACCCGGAGCACCCGGAGCACCCGGCAGCGAACTCCCGCTCCCGGCGGCCCCGTTGGCGGACCCGCCGGCCGAAGCGGCGGCGGGACGGGAGCCCGCCCCGTCGGAGCCGGACGATCCCGAGCCGGCACGCCGGTCCGGAATCCCCATCTTGTCCGCGGCCTCCTGCAACCACTCCGGAGGACTCAGCAGGAACGACGTCTGGTTCAGGTCGACCCGGGCCGCGGGAGCCGGTGCCGGTTCCGGGGCCCCGGAGGACACCCCGTACTCCTCCTCGTACCGGCGGATGACCTCACCCACCGGCAGCTCGGGCCACAGGGTGGCCTCACCGCTGTCCCGCGCGATGACGAGCCGCTGCCCGCCCCCGTCGGAACGCGGCCCCTCGGCTCGGTCCTCCGCCCATACGACGAAGCCGAGTTCGAACTCGCGCACCCGCACCTCGCGGTGCTGGTACGCGGGCACGTCCCCGTTGATCCATTCTTCCGCGCGCTCCTGCGCCTGCGCGAAGGTCACCATCGCGACGTCACTCCCCCACCGAAGACACCGAGGAGACGGGCACGGCGTGCGCGAAACCGCCGTCCACCATCAGATTCGCCACCGTCTCCAACTCCGGCGGATTTCCGGCCAGCCGGGACAGGAACTGGTCGAAGTCGTCACCGCACGGCAGCAGCAGCCGCTGCACCCGCTCGGCGGCCGGCCACGCGTCCTGGTCACGGGCGTCGTCGAACGCGCAGAACCAGACCGAGCCGATCCGCTCGCCCTTCACCTTCACCGCCAGCAGGCCGCCCTGCACGAACCCGACGCCCAGGTAGTCCTTGGTCAGATGGTCGCGCAGACACTTGTTGACGTACACGAGGTCGTTGACTGCGGCCTCGTCGCGCACGGTGAACAGCGGCTGGTCCACCAGGAGTCCGAGCTCGGCGTCGAGCGCGGCACCCACCGGCGCGCACCCGCCCGCGGCCTTCAGGAACGACCGGTAGGCGCCGGGCAGCCGGTATCCGAGGTCCTCCTCGACCGCCAGCACCTGCTGCTCGGTCACCGCCACCGACGACTTCGGCAGCCCGAAGTGGGCGGGCCGTGTCTCCTGCAACGGCCGCGTCCCGCGCTTGGAATGGTCGACCGCCGCGGTCGCGACGCCGCCGTGGTGACGGAGCAGCGCCTTCACCTCGACCGGCACCAGCTCAAGACGCCGGGTGCCCGCCACGTGGTGCCACGTCCAGCCGTGCGGAGTCGCGACCGAGGGGATCGTGTCCCACAGGTCGTGCCCGGACGCGGCGAGAGCGGCGTTCGCGGAGACGTAGTCCGTGAGCCTCAACTCGTCGACGCCGAAGCCCTCCGGAGGCTCGGCGATCTCCGCCGCGGCACGCGCGTAGAGCGAGAAGTCCGGATAACCGCCCTCGTCGATCCGCACACCTCTGGGGTGGCGCGCTGCCCGGACCGGATCCGGGAAGTGCACGACTTGCCCGGCGTAGGCCGCGTTCGGCGGCGCGGCCTGTCCCCCAGCCTGGGAGCTGGGAGGTGCCCCCAGCCCGAGCCGACCTGTCGTCATGGCGGTTGCCCCCTGTTACGGCGTCTTCAAGAGCTGGATGGAGCGCGGATGTCGACAGCCTATTCGGTTGTACGACACCGGTCACCGGGCCTCCGGTTCCGTGACCAGCCGTCACCCCGCAGTGACCGTATGCCGAAGGCCTGGCGTGTCGCGGCGCCCCAGCTACCGCTCCCGCCACGGCATTTGGCAGTCTGTCTCCGCACCGGGGGATGCACGGGAGGGAAAGACGATCATGAACGCGACGCATACGAGCACGTCCGGGGATCCCCGGGTCGGATGGAGCAGCGCCGAGGCGCTGCACGCGCCCGCCCTGCTGTACCGCCGCGACGGCATACTCCCCACCGTCGCCGCGGCCCTCTCCGTCCGCGGCGCCACCCTGACCGGCACGGCCGCGCGCGGCGACCAGCCACCCGCTCTTCACCCGCTGGTCCAGGACTTCCTCGACACCCTCACGAACGCGCAGCGCGACCGCTTCACCGGCCGCTGCGCCGAGGCCATCCTGATCTCCCGGCAGATCGCCGCCGCCGACGCCGAACGCAGCAAGCGCGCCGGCCGCAAGCCCATGACCAACGGCGAGGCCCGCAAGGCCCTCAAGGGGGCCAAGCTCACCGCGCGCCGCATCCGCGAGGACGGCGACCCGCTGCACGGCAGCTTCGCCGCCCCCTGCCGCTCCTGCACGGCCCTCAGCGGCCACTTCGGCGTCCGCATCGTCGACCCGGCGGCACCCGACGCCTGAACCGCCCCTCCCCCGTACCCGTACGTATGACGGCGTCCCCGACGCCGAGTCCCATCCCTCGACGAACGAAGGGCAGATGCACTCCGAACGCTCCTCCTCCAGCCTCTTCTCCAGACCCGGGCAGGGGGGACCCGCCTCGCGTTTCCCCGAACCCGTGGACGCCGTACTGCGGTCGGCGGGATGGCAGCCGGGACGCTGGGACATAAAGCAGGCCGAGTACTGGGCCGACGAACTGCGCGGACACGAGTCACCGGCCGGGCACCGGCACGCGGTGTTCCCGGCCGCGGTCGAGGCGTGGGCGGAGTTCGGGGGGCTGCGTGTCGGCTCCGCCGGGTCCGGGCGGCAGCTCGCCCCCGCCGTGCTCCATCTCGACCCCCTGCACGGGCTCCACATGGCCCGCACCCTGGGCGATCTGGGGCGCGCGCTCGACACCGAGGTCTGCCCGCTCGGCGAGGAGCCCGACTCCCGCGCGCTGCTCGCCGTCGACGCCGAGGGCCGGGTCTACTCCCTCGACCACACCGGCGACTGGTACCTGGGCCCGCACATCGACGCGGCCCTCACCACCCTCCTCACCGGCACCCCCCCACCCCGCCTGACCACCACCTGAAAACCGCCTCTCGCCCCCTCCGCCCCTACCCAACCCGAACCCGGGGCTCCGCCCCGGACCCCCCACTCCTCAATCCCCGGAGGGGCTGAACGCTCCCCGGAACCCAAAGGGGCGACCCGGCGGAGAGACCACCCCCGGGGCTCCGCCCCAGCCCCCGCTCCTCAAACGCCGGAGGGGCTGAAACCTTCGCCGACCGGGGCTGAAATCGGATGGCTGCGGCCTGGGCCGACGTTGCGGCGGCCTGGGCTGACGTTGCGGCGGCCTGGGCTGACGTTTCGCCGGCCGGGGGCTGAATCTTTCCGCGGCCGGGGCTGACGATGCGCGGGCCGGGGGCTGAAACCTTCTGCGGCCGAGGGCTGAAGCCTTCCGCGGCCGGGGCTGACGATTCGCCGGCCCGGGGGCTGAACCCTTCCGCGGCCGGGGCTGGGAGGTGGACCGGGCACTACGAAGCACCCGCACCCGGAATCGGACGCGAGGGGCCGTGCCGGTACATCGATGCCCGTCGCCACCGACGGTCACACCTCACCCAACGGCGACGGGCTGATGCACCGGCACGGCCCCGACCCACCCACCAAACCGGAGCCGAACCCGCGACGCCGACCCCCGGAGGGCTACGCGGGGATCACCGCCGACACCCGAAACCCACCCGCATCCGTAGGCCCCGAAACGAACACACCCCCGAGCGCGGCCACCCGCTCCTTCATCCCCAGCAGCCCGTTCCCCCCACTGGGCAACCCCACGGACGACCCCGCCCCCGCCTCCGGCGGACACTCGTTCTCCACCTGCATCGCGATCTCGGACACCCGATGCGCCAGCCGGACATACGTCTTGGCCCCCGCCGCGTGCTTGTGCACGTTCGTCAGGGCCTCCTGCACCACCCGGTACGCGGTCTGCTCGATCTCACGGGCGTACGCGCGCAGGTCCCCCTCGACCGACAGCGCCACGACCATCCCGGCCGCCGCGGACTGCCCGATCAGCTCGTCGATCTCGGCCAGACTCGGCCCCTCCCCGCCCCCGGAGTCGCCCGCAGCCCGCGAGGCCGCGGCCGCCGCCGCGGCCCCCACCGCCGCCAGCGGCACCGCGGGCACCCGCCGGTCGAGACCGTCCCCCGTCCGCAGTACCCCCAGCATCTCCCGCAGCTCGGTGAGCGCCTGCCGCCCCATGTCCCCCACCAGGGCGGCGTTCTTCACGGCCTTCTCGGGATCCTTCCGGGCCACCGCCTGAAGCGCCGCCGCGTGCACGACCATCAGGGAGACCCGGTGCGCAACCACGTCGTGCATCTCCCGCGCGATCCGGGTGCGCTCCTCGTTGCGCGCCCACTCCGCCCGCTCCTCCGCCCGCTCCGCGAGCAGCATCAGCTCCCGCTCCAGCGAGTCCGCCCGCTCCCGCAGGCTCTCCATGAGCCGCCGCCTTGCCCCCATGTACAGCCCGAGCAGCACGGGCGGCGCGGTCATCCCGATCGCCGTCGTGATGGAGGCGAACGGGACCAGCCAGTCCCCCATCGGCACGTCCCCGCGCACCACGCTCTGGTGCGCCCGGACGAACGTGACGATCAGCATGCCGGCGAAGGACATCCCGGCCAGGGCGGCGGTGATGCGCCGCGGCAGCTCGGACGCGGCGAGCGTGTAGAGGCCGACGAGTCCCATCAGGAACCCCATCTGGGCGGGCGTGATCGCGATGGACACCAGGACGACCGCGATCGGCCACTTCCGCCGTACCAGCAGTACGGACCCGGAGATCCCCCCGAACGCGACCCCCACCGGTGCGGGCAGTCCCGCGTCGTGCGCGAAGCGGACCCCCTCGCTGCCGCACTCGAACGCGGACGCCAGAGCGAGCCCGCCGTCCAGCACCGCGCTACGCCATCCGACCCACCACCACGGCCCGGTCCCGGCCGCGGTGTGCTCTTCCCCCGTCGTGGTCATGGCTCCAGCGTACGGTTGCGCCCCGGACCATTTCCGGTGAGTTTCTCCGACCGGCCTCCACCACGCCCCGCCGGAATCACCGGCCTCACCGCGCCGCGCATCACCGGCCCCGGGAACTGCGCGGGCCCCCGGGACGGCCGCCGGGACCACGCGGTCATCTGCCGCGCGGGAGGCGCCGAGTTGTACCGTCGCACGGAGGGCATCCGGTACGGCATAGTGTTGGGTGCCGACTCGACGAGCCGACCGAATATCCGGTTCGATCGGGTTCATTCCCCCGTGGTGTAATTGGCAGCACCGTGGCTTTTGGTGCCATTTGTCCGGGTTCGAGTCCTGGCGGGGGAGCCTCGACGCGAGGGAGCCCCGACCGTTCCCGTCTCCCGCGGCGCCCCCTGGCCCCTCTCCCACAGCGCTCCTGTTTCGCCCCGGTATCCTGCGGATGTCCACACCCCAGTCATCCACAGCCGAAGGGCAACCCCGTGAGCGCCATCCGCCCGGCCGCCGTCGTCGTACTCGCAGCGGGTGAGGGCACCCGTATGAAATCGGCCACACCCAAGGTTCTGCACGACATCTGCGGACGCTCGCTCGTCGGCCATGTACTCGCCGCCGCGCGCGAGTTGGACCCCGAGAACCTGGTCGTCGTCGTGGGCCACGCCCGCGAGAAGGTCGTCGGGCATCTCGCGGAGATCGACCCGGGCGTACGGACGGCGGTGCAGGCCGAGCAGAACGGCACCGGGCACGCGGTACGGATGGCCCTCGAAGAGCTCGGCGGCGATGTGGACGGCACGGTCGTCGTGGTCTGCGGCGACACCCCCCTTCTCAGCGGAGCGACCCTGCTCGCGCTGGCCACGGCCCACGGCGCGGACGGCAACGCCGTCACCGTCCTGACCGCCGAGGTCCCCGACGCCACCGGCTACGGCCGCATCGTGCGGGACGGCGCGAGCGGCGCGGTCACCGCGATCGTCGAGCACAAGGACGCGAGCGACTCGCAGCGCGCGATCCGCGAGATCAACTCGGGCGTCTTCGCCTTCGACGGCCGGCTCCTCGCCGACGCGCTCGGCAAGGTGCGCACGGACAACAGCCAGGGCGAGGAGTACCTGACGGACGTCCTCGGGATCCTGCGCGAGGCCGGGCACCGCGTGGGCGCGGCCGTGACCGCCGACCACCGCGAGATCGCCGGCATCAACAACCGCGTCCAGCTCGCCGAGGCCCGCCGCATCCTGAACGACCGGCTGCTCACCCGGGCCATGCTGGCCGGCGTCAGCGTCGTCGACCCCGCGACGACCTGGGTGGACGTGACGGTCACCTTCGAGCAGGACGCGATCGTGCTCCCCGGCACCCAGCTCCAGGGCGCCACGCACGTCGCCGAGGGCGCCGAGGTCGGCCCCAACTGCCGGCTGAAGGACACCCGGGTGGGTGCCGGCGCCCGCGTCGACAACACGGTGGCCGACACCGCCGAGGTGGGCCCCGAGGCGAAGGTGGGCCCGTTCGCCTATCTGCGTCCGGGCACGCGGATCGGCCCGAAGGCGAAGGTCGGCACGTACGTCGAGACGAAGAACGCGACGATCGGCGAGGGGACGAAGATCCCGCACCTGTCGTACGTGGGGGACGCCACGATCGGCGAGTACTCGAACATCGGTGCCGCGAGTGTGTTCGTGAACTACGACGGGCAGGACAAGCACCACACGACGATCGGCTCGCACTGCCGTACGGGTTCGGACAACATGTTTGTGGCTCCTGTCACGGTCGGGGACGGCGCGTACACCGCGGCGGGCTCCGTGATCACCAAGGACGTACCGCCCGGTTCGCTGGCCGTGGCCCGCGGTCAGCAGCGGAATATCGAGGGCTGGGTGGCCCGCAAGCGTCCCGGAAGCGCCGCCGCGAAGGCCGCGGAGACCGCCTCCCGGGATCCGGAAGGCGAAGGCTGACCGGAAAACGGCACGTCCGGGACGGCGTACCGTGATAAGTGCAGACCCGCACCCCTGCTGAGAAGCCCTCTCGCAACCCAGCTGAGAAGGCCTCTCACGCCCACTGAGATGACCTCTGAGGAGACAGTGCTGTGACCGGGACCAAGACGACGACCGGCGAGAAGAAGATGATGTTCTTCTCCGGCCGCGCCCACCCCGAGCTTGCCGAGGAGGTCGCCCACAAGCTGGGTGTCGGGGTCGTCCCGACGAAGGCCTTCGACTTCGCGAACGGCGAGATCTACATTCGCTACCAGGAGTCCGCCCGCGGCGCCGACTGCTTCCTGATGCAGAGCCACACGGCTCCCATCAACAAGTGGATCATGGAACAGCTGATCATGATCGACGCTCTGAAGCGGGCCTCCGCCCGGAGCATCACCGTGATCGTGCCGTTCTACGGTTACGCCCGTCAGGACAAGAAGCACCGCGGACGTGAACCGATCTCGGCGCGTCTGGTCGCGGACCTGATGAAGACGGCCGGTGCGGACCGCATCCTCACGGTCGATCTGCACACGGACCAGATCCAGGGCTTCTTCGACGGCCCGGTGGACCATCTGTTCGCGCTGCCGATCCTCGCCGACTACGTGGGCGCCAAGGTCGACCGTTCCAAGCTCACCGTCGTCTCCCCCGACGCCGGCCGGGTGCGGGTCGCCGACCGCTGGTGCGACCGCCTGGACGCGCCGCTGGCCATCGTGCACAAGCGCCGCGACAAGGACGTCGCCAACCAGGTCACCGTCCATGAGGTGGTCGGTGACGTGAAGGGCCGCGTCTGCGTGCTCGTCGACGACATGATCGACACCGGCGGCACCATCTGCGCCGCCGCCGACGCGCTGTTCGCGCACGGCGCCGAGGACGTCATCGTGACGGCCACGCACGGCGTGCTCTCCGGCCCGGCGGCCGACCGTCTGAAGAACTCCAAGGTCAGCGAGTTCATCTTCACGGACACCCTGCCGACGCCCGGCGAGCTGGAGCTCGACAAGATCACGGTGCTCTCGATCGCGCCGACCATCGCGGACGCGGTGCGCGAGGTCTTCCTGGACGGTTCGGTGACGAGCCTGTTCGAGGAGCAGTAGGCCACGGCCCAGCCGGTCGCCTAGATCGATTTCTTGTACGGCCTCCCCGCCCCGTAAGCTGTCACAGTTGCTCGGCGAGGGAGGCCGCACTTTTGTGTGCGGCGGTCCGTTATCGACGCGCTCTTCGTAGCAGGCCGATGGTTTGGCCGGGTGACCTTCTTCCCCAGTTCTACGAGGAGTGAACATGTCCGAGGTCAAGCTCGCCGCCGAGTCCCGCACCGAGTTCGGCAAGGGTGCCGCCCGCCGCGTCCGCCGCGAGGGCAGGGTCCCCGGCGTCGTCTACGGTCACGGCACCGAGCCGGTCCACATCACGCTGCCGGGCCACGACCTGCTGCTCGCGCTGCGTACGCCGAACGTCCTGCTCTCCCTGGACCTGGACGGCAAGACCGAGCTCGCGATCCCGAAGGCCGTCCAGCGCGACGCCATCAAGGGCTTCCTCGAGCACGTCGACCTGCTCCTCGTGAAGCGCGGCGAGAAGGTCACCGTCGAGGTCTTCGTGCAGACCGAGGGCGAGCTGGCCCCGGGCAGCTTCCTCGTCGAGAACGTGCTCAACACCCTGACGGTCGAGGCCGAGGCCACCCACATCCCGGAGTCGGTCACCGTCTCCATCGAGGGCCTGGAGGCCGGCGCCTCCATCCACGCCAAGGACATCAAGCTCCCCAAGGGCACCACGCTGGCGATCGACGAGGACGCGGTCGTCATCCAGGTCCTGTCGGCGCAGGCCGAGGAGCCGGCCGCCGAGGGCGACGCCGAGGGCGACGCGGCCGCCGAGGCCTGATCCTCCCGGAATCTTCAGCTGTGTCAGCCGCCGCTCCTTCCCGGGAGCGGCGGCTGCCGCGTATCACGGACACGAGGGAGACACGGACGTGACGACCGACGCCAACGCGCCCTGGCTGATCGTGGGCCTCGGCAACCCGGGCCCCGAGTACGCCATGAACCGGCACAACGTGGGCTTCATGGTGGCCGATCTGCTGGCGGAGCGGGTCGGCGGGAAGTTCAAGCGTGCGGGCAAGGCGCAGGCCCAGGTGATCGAGGGGCGGATCGGGCCGCCAGGTCCGGCGAACCGCCGGGTGATCCTGGCCAAGCCGATGTCGTACATGAACCTGTCGGGCGGCCCGGTGACGGCGCTGCGGGACTTCTACAAGGTGCCGACGGCCAACATCGTGGCGGTCCACGACGAGCTCGACATCGACTACGGCGTGCTGCGCCTCAAGCTGGGCGGCGGCGACAACGGCCACAACGGGCTCAAGTCCATGACCAAGGCGATGGGCGCGGACTATCACCGGGTGCGGTTCGGCATCGGGCGTCCTCCGGGCCGTATGCAGGTCGCGGACTTCGTGCTGAAGGACTTCGGGTCCGCCGAGCGCAAGGAGCTGGACTACTTCGTGGACCGGGCGGCGGACGCGGTGGAGTGTCTGGTGATCGAGGGCCTGGAGCGGGCCCAGAGCACGTACAACTCCTGAGGGCCGGCCCGACGGGCCACGGGAGGCCACCGGCCGGTCGAAGTACCCGTACAACTGCCGACTTGTCCCCCGCCGGGGTTGACCGAGCGCTTGGCCATGGCCAATGATCCCCGCCATGCGTGCCGTCACCTCTCGTCAGAGCGCGACCACGGCGCTGCGTCTCGGACAGCTCGCGGCGATGGGCATGGTCACCGGGCTCATCCTGATCGCGGGCGTCTGGGCCTCCTGGGGCACCGCGCAGCACGTGATGCTGAGCAAGGGCAGGGAGCAGGGCACGATCGCCGTGCGGTCGTGCTCGGGTGACGTCTGCACCGGGCCGTACACACCGGTCTCGCCCGGTTCCCGGGCGCGCTCCCACGTCGTCATCGACCAGTCGGTGGCGGTGGAGAAGGGCCGGACGTACTCCGTCACGGTGAAGCCCGGCAGCGACGAGGTCGTCCGCAGCGGCCCCGCGGGACTGCTCTACGCCTGGATCCCCCTCGCGGGCGCGCTGCTGCTCGCCTCGGTGGTGGTCGCGGGCGGTCTGCGGCTGACCCGGGTCGCCTGGCTGATGGCGGGCGCGGGCCTGGCCCTGCTGACAGCCACTTTCCTGGCCATCTAGGACCCGGTTCGTCCAGGGCCTGGTCATCCAGGGCCCCTCGACGACCCCGGGGCCTGGTCATCCAGGGCCCCCTCTGACGGACCCCCCCCCCCCGGACACACGAAGGCGCCCTTCGCGCTCGTACCCGTACGAGCGCGAAGGGCGCCTTCCGCTGTCCGCAGGCCGGGCCGGCGGACAACGGCTCAGCCGGTGTTGCGCAGACCGGCCGCCACACCGTTGACGGTCAGGAGCAGGGCCCGCGAGAGCAGCGGGTCCGCCGTCTGCCCGGCCGCCGCCTCGTCGCGCTGGCGCTTGAGGAGGGCGACCTGGAGGTAGGAGATCGGGTCCAGGTAGGCGTCACGGATGGCGAAGGTCTGCTGGAGCACCGGGTTGGTGTCGAGCAGCTCGTCCCCGCCGGTGATCCGCAGCACCTCGCGCACGGTCAGCTCGTGCTCGGCCTCGATGACGTCGAAGACGTGCTTGAGGTTGTCCGGGACGAGGGTGTCGACGTAGTGGCGGGCGATCCGCAGGTCGGTCTTCGCGAGGGTCATCTCGACGTTCGAGAGGAAGTTCCGGAAGAAGTGCCACTGCTCGTGCATCTCGTCGAGCACGGTGTCCAGGCCGGCTTCGCGCAGTGCCTTGAGGCCGGAGCCCACGCCGAACCAGCCGGGCACGATCTGCCGGGACTGGGTCCAGCCGAAGACCCACGGGATGGCGCGCAGGCCGTCGAGCGAGACGCCCGAGCCGGGACGGCGGGAGGGCCGCGAGCCCAGGTGCAGGTCGGCGAGCTGGTCGACCGGCGTGGAGGCGAGGAAGTACGTCGGCAGGTCGGGGTCCTCGACCAGCCTGCGGTAGGCGGAATGGGCGGCGTCGGAGACGACGTCCATGGCCGCGTCCCAGCGGGCGAGCGCCTCGTCGGACTGGCGGGGCGCGGTGTGCAGGGCGGACGCCTGGAGGGTGGCGGCGACGGTCAGTTCGAGGTTCTCGCGGGCGAGCGAGGGGACCAGGTACTTGTCGGAGATGACCTCGCCCTGCTCGGTCACCTTGATCTCGCCCTCCAGGGTGCCCCAGGGCTGGGCGAGGATCGCGTCGTGCGAGGGGCCGCCGCCGCGGCCGACGGTGCCACCGCGGCCGTGGAAGAGGCGCAGGCGTACGCCGTAGCGGTGGGCGACGTCGCGCAGCCGGCGCTGGGCGCGGTGGATCTCCCACTGCGAGGTGGTGATGCCGCCGAACTTGGAGGAGTCGGAGTAGCCGAGCATGACCTCCTGGACGTCCCCGCGCAGCGCCACCAGACGGCGGTACGAGGGGTCGGAGAGCATGTCCTCCAGGATCGTGTCCGCTGCCTTGAGCTCGTCGGTGGTCTCCAGGAGCGGCACGATGCCGATCTTGGCCCAGCCGGCGTGCAGGTCGAGCAGTCCGGCCTCGCGGGCGAGGACGGCGGCGGCGAAGACGTCGTCGGCGCCCTGGCACATCGAGATGATGTAGGACTCGATGACCTCGGGACCGAAGATCTTCAGGGCGCGCTTGACGGTCTCGAAGACGCCGAGGGTCTTCTGTCCCGCGGCGTCGAGCGGCGCGGGGGTCGGCGCGAGCGGGCGCCGGGAGCGCAGTTCCTTGGCGAGGAGCTTGGCGCGGTACTCGCGCGGCATGTCCACGTAACGCCAGGACTCCTCGCCGAGCCGGTCGAAGAGCTGGCCGAGGGCGTGGTGGTGGGCGTCCGCGTGCTCGCGTACGTCCATGGTGGCGAGCTGGAGGCCGAACGCGGCGAGCGTGCGGATGGTGCGGTTCATCCGGCCGTCGGCGATCAGGCCGCCGCGGTGCTCGCGCAGGGAGGTCTGGATGAGGATGAGGTCGCGCAGCAGCTCGGCGGTGCCGAGATAGTCGCGGCCGTCCTCGTGGGGCGTGCCCTTGGCCAGGCGGAGCTTGGTGTTCTCCAGCTTCTGCCGGATGCAGGTGGCCTTGAGGCGGTAGGGCTCCTCGGCGTTGAGGCGCTTGTAGCGGGGGCTGATCTCCGGCAGGCGCTCCAGGTCGCTCTGGAGGGACTCCAGGAGGTCCTCGTTCGCGCCGGTGTAGCGGATGGAGTTCGACAGGAAGCCGCGGAGCTCGTCGATGAGTTCGAGGGCGTCGTTGATCCCGTGCTCGTGCTGGAGGATCAGGACGTCCCAGGTGACGGCGGGGGTGACGTTCGGGTTGCCGTCGCGGTCGCCGCCGATCCAGGTGCCGAAGGTGAGCGGGCGGGTGTCGTCCGGAAGGGCGACGCCGACGCGTTCGAGCTCGGCGGTGAGGTCCTCCAGGACGTCGCCGACGGCGCCGGCGTGCAGCTCGTCCAGGTAGTAGATGGCGTTGCGGGCCTCGTCGGCGGGCTCGGGGCGTACGACCCGGAGTTCGTCGGTCTGCCAGACGAGGTCGATGTTCTCGGCGAGGCGCGTGTCGTGGCGGCGGCGGTCGGCCTCGATGACCGGGGTCTCCAGGAGCGCGGCGATGCGCCGCAGCTTGTTGAGGACCGAACGCCGTGCCGCCTCCGTGGGGTGGGCGGTGAACACGGGGCGCACGTTGAGGTTCTTGACCGTCTGGCGCAGGTGCTCGGGGTCGGCGTCCTTGAGCCGGTCGGCCGTCCGGGCGAGGAGACCGCCCTCGGCGGCCCGCTTGGCGCGCAGTTCGCGGCCGCGGTGCACCTGCTCGGTGACGTTGGCGAGGTGGAAGTAGGTCGAGAAGGCGCGGACCAGCTTGGCGGCGGTCTCCAGCTCGGTGCCGCGCAGCAGCTCGGCGGCGGCCTCGCCGTCCTCGCGGGTCAGGCGGCGGACCTTCTCGACCAGTTCCAGGAGCTCGGTGCCCTCCTGCCGTACGAGGGTCTCGCCGAGCAGGTCGCCCAGGCGGCGGATGTCGGCGCGCAGTTCGCTGCTGGTCGTCGTGGTCTGGTCGTCGGCACTGCTCACAGGTGCGGCTCCTTGCAGTGGTGAAGCTCGTCTGAAGAGTGGGGAATCTCGTCTGAAGCTCGTCTGGGAGGGAACCCGGGTGGCGACCGCGCGCGGCGGGTGCCGCTTAGGGAGGTGGCATCCGGGAAGAAATCAGAGCGGACCGCGCTGTCCGACCGACTCCAAGGATAGGTGTCCCCTCGGACGCGCAGGCTCACGGGCTCTTGCCGCCGGGCTACGCGCTGACATACTTACGACGCCGTAGGTTACGGACCCGTAGGTATTCCCGTCGGACGACGGGGGGACCCTGGGTCGCGCACCCGGACACCTCCCCGTCGTTCCTCACCCTCGAACCCCACAGGGGACGCCACCATGACCACGAGTTCCGATGTGATCGACGACGCCCCGCGGGCGGCCGGCGACGACACCTCGCTCCCCGCCGCGACCCTGGGCGGCGAGAGGAAGGGGTCACTCGAACAGATCACTCTTCTCCTCTTCATCTCCGTTCCGTTCCTCGCTCTGCTCGCGGCGGTGCCGCTGGCCTGGGGATGGGGGCTGAGCCTGCTGGACGTCGGCCTGCTGGTCTTCTTCTACTACCTGGGCTGTCACGGCGTGACGATCGGCTACCACCGCTATTTCACGCACGGCTCCTTCAAGGCGAAGCGTCCGCTGCGGATCGCCATCGCGATCGCGGGGTCGATGGCGGTCGAGGGTCCTCTGGTGCGCTGGGTCGCCGACCACCGCAAGCACCACAAGTTCTCCGACGCCGAGGGCGACCCGCACTCGCCGTGGCGGTACGGCGAGACGGTTCCGGCCCTGATGAAGGGCCTGTGGTGGGCGCACATCGGATGGATGTTCGACGAGGAGCGGACCTCGCAGGAGAAGTACGCGCCCGACCTGGTCAGGGACCCGGTGATCCGGGCGATCTCGCGTCAGTTCATCCTCTGGACGCTGCTGTCGCTTGCGCTGCCGGCGCTGATCGGCGGTCTGGTGACGATGTCGTGGTGGGGCGCGTTCACCGGGTTCTTCTGGGGGTCCCTCGTACGGGTGGCTCTGCTGCACCATGTGACCTGGTCGATCAACTCGATCTGCCACGCGGTCGGCAAGCGTCCCTTCAAGTCGCGTGACCGTTCGGGCAACGTGTGGTGGCTGGCGGTCCTCTCCTGCGGCGAGTCCTGGCACAACCTGCACCACTCCGACCCGACGTCGGCCCGGCACGGTGTGGACCGCGGCCAGCTCGACTCCTCGGCGCGGATCATCCGCTGGTGCGAGCAGCTCGGCTGGGCGTACGACGTGCGCTGGCCGTCACGCTCGCGTATCGATTCGCGCCGCAACGACGACGGGAACGGCTCCCGACGCAAGACGGAAACCGCTGAAGCGGCATGATTGACGGCGTGGCGACCGACTCCAGCAGCACCCCGAGCAGCACCGAGAAGCCGCGGCGCGCGCGTCGCACCCGCATGACCGGCGCCGAGCGCCGTCAGCAGCTGCTGGAGATCGGCCGCACCTTGTTCGCCGCCAAGGGCTTCGAGGGCACGTCGGTGGAGGAGATCGCCGCGAAGGCCGGTGTCTCCAAACCCGTGGTGTACGAGCACTTCGGCGGCAAGGAGGGGCTGTACGCGGTGGTGGTGGACCGCGAGATGCGGCGGCTGCTCGACATGGTGACCGGTTCGCTGACGGCGGGCCATCCGCGCGAGCTGTGCGAGCAGGCGGCGTTCGCCCTCCTGGACTACATCGAGGAGTACACGGACGGTTTCCGCATCCTGGTCCGCGACTCCCCCATCCCGCAGTCGACGGGGTCGTTCGCGTCCCTGATCTCGGACATCGCCACCCAGGTGGAGGACATCCTGGGCCGCGAGTTCAAGAGCCGCGGCTTCGACTCGAAGCTGGCGCCGCTGTACGCCCAGGCCCTGGTGGGCATGGTCGCGCTGACGGGCCAGTGGTGGCTGGACGTCCGCAAGCCGCGCAAGGCGGAGGTGGCCGCGCACCTGGTGAATCTGGCGTGGCACGGTCTCGACGGTCTTGAGCCGAAGCCGCGGCTGATAGGGCATCGCAAGGCCTGATGGCCGTGTGCGCTCCCGGCTCAGTTCCGGGCCGGGAGCGGCTCCAGGAATTCGAGGCGGTTGCCGACGGGGTCCTCGGAGAAGAAGCGCCGGTGGCCGGGCAGGTCCGAATCCCAGGTCACGGGGGCGCCGGTGGCGGCGATCCGGGCGGCGAGGGTGTCGATGCCGGTGACGCGCAGCCCGGGGTGGGCCTTCCTCGCGGGACGGAAGGACGCCTCGATCCCCAGGTGCAGCCGGACGGTCCCCGCCTCGAACCAGCAGCCCCCGCGTCCGGCGAGGACGGGCGGCTTGGGCGTCTCGGTCATCCCGAGGACGTCTCCGTAGTACGCGCGCAGGCGGTCCTCGGAGCCCGGCGGGGCGGCGAGCTGGACGTGGTCGAGCGCGGTGAGCATCAGGCCTCCTTGCGGGCCACGGCGAACAGCCTCCGGAACGGCAGCACCGTGCCGTGGGGCCTGGCCGGATAGGCCTCGCGCAGCAGGTCCCGGTAGGCGCCGATGAAGGCGTCGGCAGCCTCGGGGTCGTCCGCGAGTGCGGTCAGCACGGGCCGCAGCGCGGTCCCCTTCGCCCAGTCGAGCACGGGGTCGGGACCGGTCAGCAGCTGCATGTACGTGGTCTCCCAGACGTCCGTGCGGCAGCCGGCGTCCTCCAGCCGGTCCAGGTAGACGAGCGGGTCGTGGACCGAGTCGGCGGGGCGGAGGGTGCCGCCGAGGAGGCCCTTCCAGCGCGGGGAGGTGGCGAGTTCCCGGAGGATGACATGCAGCGGGGCGTCGGTGTTGTGCGGCATCTGGAAGGCGAGGGTGCCGCCGGGCGCGAGGGCGTCGAGCCAGCCGGGCAGGGACTCCAGGTGTCCCGGCACCCACTGGAGGGCGGCGTTCGAGGTGATCAGGTCGTACGTCTCGGCGGGTGCCCAGTCGGTGAGGTCGGCGTGGGCGAAGTCGAGGCGTCCCCCGCCGGCCGTGGGACCGGCGTGCTCCTCGGTGCGGGCCAGCATGTCGGCGGAGTTGTCGTAGCCGGTGATGTGCGCGGTGGGCCAGCGGACGGCGAGCTGGACGGTGACGTTGCCGGGGCCGCAGCCGAGGTCGGCGATACGGGCCGGGTCGCCCGGAAGTCCGCCGACCTGGGCCAGGAGGTCGGCGAACGGGCGGGCCCGGTGCCGGGAGTGACGCAGGTACTGGCCGGGGTCCCAGGTGGGGGCGGCAGCCATGGAGGGCCTCCTCGAAAGTCGCAGCGGGGTCGCGGTCCGTGCGAAGGGCGGTGCCGACCGGACCGTTCGTTGTCCAAGCCTCACAGCAAAACTATCTCGACGTCAAGAGACTCGTCCTCAAGAAACTCCACTTCAAGAGACTTCATGTCGACACAACCACTACACTGATCGTCATGGAGGACGAGGTCGATCGGCTGGTCGCTGCGTGGCGCCGGGAGCGCCCGGACCTCGACGTGGAACCGCTCGAGGTGCTCAGCCGGGTGAGCAGGCTGGCCCGGCACCTGGACCGTGCGCGCCGGCTCGCTTTCGCGGAGCACAGCCTGGAGCCCTGGGAGTTCGACGTCCTGACCGCGCTGCGGCGCGCCGGATCCCCGTATCAGCTCTCGCCCGGACAACTGCTGACCCAGACACTCGTCACCTCGGGCACGATGACGAACCGCATCGACCGGCTGACCAAGAAGGGTCTGGTGGAGCGCCTCCCCGACCCGAGCGACCGCAGGGGCGTGCTCGTCCGCCTCACGGACGAGGGATGCGACCGCGCCGACCAGGCGCTGGCCGGTCTGCTCGACCAGGAACGGGCGATCCTCGCCGAGCTGAGCCGGGCACAGCGCGGTGAACTGGCCGGACTGCTACGCCAGTTGACCGCCCCGTTCGACAACATCCCCGGCTAGGTCGACGGGTCCGACCCCGGCACGCCTGGCCAGGGCCACGGCGGCGAGGGTGGAGTGCACACCGAGCTTCCCGAGGACGTTCTGCATATGGGTGCGGACGGTGTGCGGCGACAGGAACAGCCGCTCCGCCACCGCCTTGCGCCCGAGCCCGGCCACCATGCACCGCAGCACCTCGCGCTCACGGGGCGTCAGCGACTCGACCAGCCGCTCGCTCTCGGTGCGGTGCTTGCGCGCGGCGGTGAGCTCACGGAGCACCCCGGTGAGCAGGGCGGGCGGCAGATGCGTCTCGTCGCGCAGGACACCCCGTATGACCGTGAGCAGGCGCGAGAGCGAGCAGTCCTTGGCCACCCATCCCGAGGCTCCCGCCTGGAGGGCGAGCCCGGCCCGGCGCGGGTCGTCCTTCTCGGCCAGCACGACGGTCCGTACGCCCGGCTGCCCCGAGCGCACCCCGGCGACGAGCGAGATGCCGTCGACCAGACCGTCCTCGTTGCTCTCCTGGACGGGCACCGCCGGACGCATGCCGGGCAGATTGCCGCCCAGGTCGGCGTCGACGAGCAGCACGTCGAAGCGGCGGCCCTCGGCCGCCGCGCGTTCGAGGCAGCGCAGCGCGGCCGGACCGCTGCCGGCGGCGGACACGTCGACGTCGGGCTCGGCCGCGAGCGCGGCGGCGAGCGATTCGGCGAAGATGCGATGGTCGTCGACGACCAGTACTCGGATGCGAACCACAGAAACCCCCACTGTCGGGGGACGATCCGTACGGGTACGGCGCCCGAGGTGATCCCGGGCCCGCTTGCGACCCGGAAAACGGGGTGCCTCCACCGCACGGCCGCCGCCGTGCTGGAAGTGCTACCCCCACTTCGGGCGTCGTACCCGACTGTCTCGCCCCCTGATCAGCACCGGCCCCCACCGGCACTGTTCATCAGAGTACGGCCGGGGACGGGGAGCGGAAGGCAATTTGCAGAACTGGTTGGCCAGCGCGTTTATGGTGAGTCGTATGTTTCGTATCGAGACAGAAGACGACAAGGAGCGTCGGGATCTGCTCCGCAGGCGGCTCCTGGACACGAACACGGCGGCGTCCCCGGTGCTGCGCGCACTGCGCGGAACCCCAGGTGAGCGTGAAATCCCGCTCCACGTATGGGCGTTGGACGAGGACGGCGGGCTGGCCGGCGGACTGGCGGGGCACACCTGGACGACCTGGCTGCACGTCACCTACCTGTGGGTCGACGACCGCCACCGGGGCGCGGGCCTGGGCAGCCGCCTGCTCACCGAGGCGGAGCGGACCGCCGCGGGACGCGGCTGCGCCGCCGCCCGCGTGGAGACCTGGGACTTCCAGGCCCCCGACTTCTACCGCAAACAGGGCTACGAGGTGGTCTCCGTGATCCCCGACTACCCCCCGGGAATCACGGAGTACACCCTGACAAAACGCTGGAGTTCCAGCCCCGGCCGGGGAAATTTCAGCCCCTCCGGCGTTTGAGGAGCGGGGTCCGGGGCGGAGCCCCGGGTACGGGACGGGTAGGGGCGGAGGGGGCGAAGAACCCCGAGGTCAGCCCACCCGCCGGGCCCCGGCCGAAGGAACGGCGGGAAACACCCGCGGAGCCGTGAACCCCGCCTCGGCGAAGGCCTCCAGGACCGCCTTGGTGACGCCGTCCACATCGGCGGACTCCACCAGCACGACGGCGGAACCGCCGAAACCGCCGCCCGTCATCCGGGCCCCCAGCGCACCCGCACCGTTGGCCGCGGAGACCGCGAGATCCAACTCGGCGCAGGAGATCCGCAGATCGTCCCGCAGCGAGGCGTGACCGTCCGTCAGGACGGGCCCGATCGCCCGGACGTCCCCCGCGTCCAGCAGGGAGATGACCCGGTCCACCCGGTGGTCGTCGGAGACCACGTGACGGACGTAGCGGCGGACGCGTTCGTCGGAGAGCCGGCCGAGGGCCGCGTCGAGCTCCTCGTAGGCGACGTCCCGCAGATGGGACACGCCCAGCTGCCGCGCCCCCTCCTCGCACCCCGCACGCCGCTCGGCGTACGCCCCGTCGCCGAGCGCGTGCTTCACCCGGGTGTCGACGACGAGGAGTTCGAGCCCCTGGGAGGCGAGGTCGAAGGGCACCTGGCGGATGGACAGGTCACGGCAGTCCAGGTGCAGGGCGTGCCCCTCCGTGCAGCACGCGGACGCCGTCTGGTCCATGACCCCGCAGGGCACACCGACGAAGTCGTTCTCGGCGCGCTGGGCGAGCCGTGCCAGTTCGGGCCGGGTGAGCCCGAGCCCGTACAGCTCGTCGAGGGCGAGGGCGGTGACGACCTCCAGGGCCGCCGAGGAGGACAGCCCGGCGCCGGTGGGGACCGTGGAGGCCAGATGGATGTCCGCGCCGCCGACGGCGTGGCCCGCCTCGCGCAGCGCCCACACCACACCCGCGGGATAGGCGGCCCAGCCGGTGTCCGACCGGGGCGTCAGCTCGTCGACGCGCAGTTCGACGACGGGTCCCTCGATGTCCGCCGAGTGCAGCCGCAGTACGCCGTCGGACCGGCGGGACACCGCGGCGACCGCCGTGTGCGGCAGCGCGAGCGGCATCACGAACCCCTCGTTGAAGTCCGTGTACTCGCCGATCAGGTTGACCCTGCCGGGCGCCGCCCAGACGCCCTCGGGCGCGGCGCCGTACAGCTCCTCGAAGCCCTCACGTACCCCCACCTGCTCCACCTGTTACCCCTTCGCCGTGCTCTTCTGTGCGAACTCCCACGCGTCCGCGACGATGCCCGCGAGATCCGCGCGGGACGGGTTCCAGCCGAGTCGCTCACGGGCGGTCGCGGCCGAGGCGACCAGGATCGCCGGGTCCCCGGCGCGGCGCGGCGCGGCGACCTCGGGGATCGGGTGTCCGGTCACCCGGCGCACCGTCTCGATGACCTCGCGGACGGAGAAGCCGTTGCCGTTGCCGAGGTTGCAGATCAGGTGCTCGCCCGGGGAGGCGGCCTCGACCGCCAGCAGGTGCGCCTCGGCGAGGTCCGCGACATGGATGTAGTCGCGGATGCAGGTGCCGTCCGGCGTCGGGTAGTCGTCGCCGTAGACGGAGATGGCGTCGCGGCGGCCCTGCGCGACCTGGAGGACCAGCGGGATGAGGTGCGACTCGGGGTCGTGCCGCTCACCGCTCTCGCCGTAGGCGCCGGCCACGTTGAAGTAGCGCAGCGAGACGGCGCCGAGGCCGTGCGCCGCGGCCTCGCCGGTGATCATGTGGTCGACGGCGAGCTTGGAGGCGCCGTAGGGATTGGTCGGCCGGGTCGGCGCCGACTCCACGATCGGGGTGGTCTCGGGCTCGCCGTAGGTCGCGGCGGTGGAGGAGAAGACGAGCTTGCGCACGCCCGCCTCGCGCATGGCCGCCAGCAGCGCCATGGTGCCGCCGACGTTGTTGTCCCAGTACTTCTCGGGCTTCACCACGGACTCGCCGACCTGCGAGAACGCGGCGAAGTGCAGGACGGCGTCGTACGAGGGGTCCAGCCACTTGGCGGCGTCGCGGATGTCGCCCTCGATGAACGCGGCACCGGCGGGCACGCCCTCGCGGAAGCCCGTCGAGAGGTTGTCGAGGACGGTCACCTCGTGGCCGGCCTCGATCAGGTGGCGCGCGACCACGCTGCCCACATAGCCGGCTCCACCCGTGACCAGGTACTTCCCACTCATGTACTCGCTACCTCTCGCAGTCGCTGAGCCGCGGTCTCCGGCGGCACGTCGTTGATGAACACGTTCATGCCGGACTCGGAACCCGCGAGGAACTTCAGCTTGCCGGAAGTGCGGCGAATGGTGAAAAGCTCGAGGTGGAGCGCGAAGTCGTCCCGGTTGACGCCTTCGAACCCCTCCAGCGGGCCGAAGGGAGCCTGGTGCCACGCCGCGATGTACGGCGTCGGCGGCTCGCCCGTCCCGTCTTTCCCACCGCCCTGTCCGTCGAAGATCCGGTCGAAGCGCCTCAAGAGTTCCAGATAGACCTGGGGGAACTCTGTGCGCGCCGCGTCGTCGAGGCCGAGCAGATCGGGCACGCGGCGGCGCGGGTAGAGGTGGACCTCGTAGGGCCAGTGGGCGGCGTACGGGACGAAGGCGGCCCAGTGCTCGCTCTCCAGGACGACGCGTGAACCGTCCGCGAGCTCCCGCGCGAGGACGTCGTCGAACAGATTCTCCCCTCCGGTCGCCTCCTTGTGGGCGGCGAGCGAGCGCAGCATCAGCGCGGTACGGGGCGTGACGAAGGGGTAGCCGTAGATCTGCCCGTGCGGGTGACCGAGCGTCACGCCGATCTCGGCGCCGCGGTTCTCGAAGCAGAAGACCTGCCGGACGGAGGGCAGATGGGAGAGTTCGGCGGTGCGGTCCGTCCACGCCTCCAGGACGAGGGCCGCCTGCGCCTCCGTCAGGTCCGCGAAGGAGGCGTCGTGGTCGGAGGTGAAGCAGACGACCTCGCAGCGGCCGGAGTCGCCGGCCAGCGAGGGGAAGCGGTTCTCGAACACCACGACGTCGTAAGAGGATTCGGGGATCTCGCTCAGCCGGCCGCCCGAGGACGGGCACAGCGGGCACTCGTCCGCCGGGGGGTGGTAGATGCGCCCCTGGCGGTGCGAGGCGATCGCGACCGAGTCGCCGAGCAGCGGGTCGCGGCGCACCTCGGAGGTGGTGACGGTCGGGTCGAGCGGGCGCCGGTCCACCGCGTCGCGCACCTGGTCGTCGCCCGCGTCGTAGTAGATGAGCTCACGACCGTCGGCGAGCCGGGTCGAGGTCTTCTTCACAGTCGGACTCCCCATCAGCACCCGATCAAACCTTCAAACATAACCGAACACAACAAACCACAAGCCACCACCGCAGTCAACGTCACAATCAAACAAAGGTCACCACCGGAAGGGTGTGTTCAGCGAATGCGGAGGCATAGATTCCGGTCCGATAGGTTCATGCGACGAAGCGAGTTCTGATGCAGTCCCCCACACATCCGCCCCAACCGGGCACCCTGCTCGCCGTCGAGCTGCGACTCCCCACGAACGCACTCGACTACACAATCCTCGGCATCTACTTCGTGGTCGTCCTGGGCATCGGCTTCGCGGCCCGGCGCTCGGTGCGGACGAGCCTCGACTTCTTCCTGTCCGGGCGCTCCCTGCCCGCCTGGATCACCGGCCTGGCCTTCATCTCCGCCAACCTGGGCGCCACCGAGATCCTCGGCATGGCCGCCAACAGCGCCCAGTACGGCGTCTACACCGTGCACTGGTACTGGATCGGCGCCATCCCCGCGATGGTCTTCCTCGGCCTGGTGATGATGCCGTTCTACTACGGCTCCAAGGTCCGCTCCGTTCCCGAGTTCCTGCTCCTGCGCTTCGACAAATGGGCGCACCTGCTCAGTTCCGTGCTGTTCGCCTTCGCCGCCGTCCTCATCGCGGGCGTCAACCTCTACTCGCTCGCGATCGTGGTCGAGGCGCTGCTCGGCTGGCCGCAGTGGGTCGCGATCGTGGTCGCCGGGTTCTTCGTCCTCGCCTACATCACCCTCGGCGGACTCTCCTCCGCGATCTACAACGAGGTCCTCCAGTTCTTCGTGATCCTGGCGGCGCTCATCCCGATCGCCGTGCTCGGCCTGCACCGCGTCGGCGGCTGGAACGGCCTGACCACCTCCCTGGACAAGACCCACGGCACCGACTTCACGACGGCCTGGGGCGGTACGGGCATCGGCAGCGACAACCCGCTCGGCGCCAACTGGCTGACCATCGTGCTCGGCCTCGGCTTCGTGCTCTCCTTCGGCTACTGGACGACGAACTTCGCCGAGGTCCAGCGCGCGCTGTCGGCCAAGAACCTCTCCGCCGCCCAGCGCACCCCGCTCATCGCGGCCTACCCGAAGATCTTCATCGTCTTCCTGGTGATGATCCCGGGCCTGGTGGCGGCCGTCCTGGTCCCGAAGATCGGTACGAGCGCCTCGGGTCTCCAGTACAACGACGCGATCCCGTACCTGATGCAGGAGCTGCTGCCGAACGGGGTCCTCGGCATCGCGGTGACCGGCCTGCTGGCCGCGTTCATGGCGGGCATGGCGGCGAACGTCTCGTCCTTCAACACGGTGTTCACGACCGACATCTGGGCGAAGTACGTGGTCACGGACCGGGAGGACGGCTACTACGTCCGCTTCGGCCGGCTCATCACGGTGATCGGCGTCCTGGCGTCGATCGGCACGGCCTTCCTGGCCTCGTCCTTCTCCAACATCATGAGCTACCTCCAGACGCTCTTCTCCTTCTTCAACGTCCCGATGTTCGCGGTCTTCATCATCGGCATGTTCTGGAAGCGGGCGTCGGTGAAGTCCGGCTTCTGGGGCCTGCTGGCCGGGACGACGGCCGCGATGGTGAACTACTTCGTCCTCTACAAGCAGGGCGTCATCGGCTTCCCCTCCGACCAGGGCGCCAACTTCGTCTCCGCGATCGTCGCCTTCGTGGCCGGCGGCGTCGTGATGGTCGGGGTCTCGCTCTTCACCGCCCCCAAGCCCGCGCGGGAGTTGGAAGGCCTGGTCTACGGCACGGTGTCGCCCGGCATGGCCGAGCCTCCCGCCGCCGGTGACGACGCCTGGTACCGCAAGCCCGCCCTGCTGGGCTGGGGCGCGATGATCCTGGCGGCCGCCTGCTACATCCCGTTCTCGTTCTGACCTCGTTCCGACGAGTCCTGACCCACTCCGACGAGGGAGCATCAAGAAACCATGTCCGACTATTCGGAAAGTGACGCGCAGCGCCAGGTCGCGGACCTAGAGAAGAAGTCCGCGACCGCCGCCCGTCTGTTCGACATCCGCCGCATCATCGGCGGCCTGTTCGTGGTCTACGGCGTCATCGTGACCATCGCCGGCATCACCGCCTCCGACGCCGACCTCACCAAGGCCGGCGGCATCAACATCAACCTCTGGACCGGCCTCGGCATGCTCGCCCTCGGCCTGTTCTTCCTGGCCTGGCTGTGGCTGCGGCCGCTGCCCCCGACGACACCGGAGACCCCGGCCGAGGAGCAGACTCCCCCGACGGCCTGACTCCCTTACCCGGGGCCGGAGTTCGCTCAGAACTCCGGCCCCGGTGCACGAAAAGCTCCTGGACCTGGCACTTTACGTCGCCACACCTCTGTGATCTCCTTCGCCGGGACAGGTACGGACGGCCTCTGGGGAGGGGCCGTGGGGCAGGGGAGAGTCAGCGATGGACACCGCCGCGGCGGAGACGGTTCAGCCATGCCCCGAGTGCGGGGCCGAGATCCGCGGGGAAAGCCGCTTTCCTTCGTGGTGCGCCGTCTGCGACTGGAACGTCGACCCGGAACGCCCGGAAGAGAAGCGGGGCCGGCTCGCCGAGGCGCGGCGGGCCCAGGCCCGACGGCACGGTGAGCGTCTGCTGGCCGAACTGGCCGCGGGCGGAACCCTGAAGGCCCGGGGGGACTCCTCGGCCCGTCTCGCCTTCGCGGTCGCGCTCGCCGTCCACGCCCTGACCCTGGCCCTGACCGCGGGCGGTGTCTGGTTCCTGGTCGGGAGCCGGGGCGGCTGGGGGATGCTGCCGGGCGCCTTCCTCCTCGCCCTGGGGTGGTCGCTGCGGCCCCGGTTCGACAGGCTGCCGGAGAACACCCCCGTCCTGCGCCGCGCCGACGCTCCCGAACTCTTCGCGCTCGTCGACGAGGTCGCCCGCGTCGCCGGCACCCGCGGTGTCGACGCCGTCGTGGTCGACAGCGAGATCAACGCGAGCGTCCAGAGCTACGGTCTGCGCGGGCGGCGGCTCCTCACCCTGGGGCTGCCCTTCTGGGAAATCCTCACACCGCAGCAGCGGATCGCCCTGCTGGGCCACGAGATGGGCCACTTCGTCAACGGCGACACCCGGCACGGCTTCGTCGTCGGGACCGCCCAGCGTTCGCTGGCGACCTGGTACCACTACTTCGCGCCGGTCGGCGCCGACGCGCTCGACGACACCGACGTGTTCACCGTGATCCTCAACCTGCTCTACGTCGTACCCCGTCTGCTCGTACGCGGCATGCTGACCGTCCTCGACGGCCTCACCCTGCGTTCCACCCAGCGGGCCGAATATCTCGCCGACCGGACGGCCGCCCGGGTGGGGTCCACCCGGGCCGCGCTGGAACTCATGGAGCGGCTGCTCATCTCCGACTCGGCCGCGGTGGTGTTGCAGCGCGAGACCAACCTCTCCGCCCTGAAAGGCCCGCGCGGAGGGCGGGACAGGCGAGAGGCCGCCGGCCGGGCGGACGAGCTGTGGCAGCGTCTGGCCGCGGAACTGGCGTCCGTTCCGGAGCGGGAGCGGGAGCGTCTGCGGCGGGTGGGCGCGCTGCGCGGCCACAGCGTCGACTCGACCCATCCGCCGACCCATCTCCGCCATGCCTGCCTGCTGATCGGGGAGGACGTACCCCCGGCGGTCGTGACCGACGACGAGCGGGAGCGCCGGATCGCCGGGGAACTGGCCGCCGCGCGCACCAAGGTGGCCCGGCAGATCCTCCAGGACGGCTACCAGTGAGCTAGGCGGCGGCCAGCTCGCACCACACGTACTTGCCCGTGTCGCCACCCTGCCGCAGTGGATGCCAGCCCCAGTCGTCGGCGCAGGCGCGGACCAGGACGAGACCCCGGCCCGCTTCGGCGTCGGAGGTGCCCGGCAGGTCGTACGGCGGTGGCACCGGGCTCGCGTCCCAGGCGCCGATCCGCAGCACCCCGCCCCGCCAGGCCAGCCGCAGGGCCGCGGGCCCCTTCGTATGCCGTACGGCGTTGGAGACCAGCTCCGCCGCCAGCAGCTCGGCGACGTCCGCGAGGCGGATCAGTCCGTGCAGGGTCAGGACCAGGCGAACGGTGCGACGGCAGACGGTGACGGCGCGGGTGTCGTGGGGGATGTGCAGGGAGTAGGTCCAGGGCTCGTTCTTGGGCATGACTGAACTCCGTTTCGGGTGTGGGGAGTCGGGAGTTCGCTGGGCGCGCGGGCGGTGGCAGTGTCACAGCCGCCGTGGCAGGACGCAGTGGTGCGCTTCCGGGTACCCCGAGGTTCCGCAGCGTGTGCGTCGCGTCACCGACGGTATGGGTAAAATTTGGGCCCGCGCAAGCCGCTGCCGTAATCTTCCCCTCGAAGGTGTCACTGCCTCAGGGCAGTTGGGGCGAGGGAGGAAGCCATGCCGCGCAGACGGCAGCCAACCGCACGCCAGGAGCGCCTGGGCATCGAGCTGCGGAAACTGCGCGAGGCCGCAGGACTCAAGGCACGCGAGGCTGCCGCGCTCGTCGGGTCGGACTCCGCCCAGATGAGCCAGATGGAGTCCGGGATCGCGGGGGTGAGCGAGGACCGGGTACGAA
Organism: Streptomyces sp. f51; assembly: GCF_037940415.1. Classification (NCBI taxonomy): domain Bacteria; kingdom Bacillati; phylum Actinomycetota; class Actinomycetes; order Kitasatosporales; family Streptomycetaceae; genus Streptomyces; species Streptomyces sp. f51. The sequence continues at coordinate 3,034,784 of NZ_CP149798.1, forward strand.
GTCTCGCGGCTCACTACTCCTGCGCGGACGGGGAGTTGATCGAAGCACTGGTGCGGATGGCGACCGACCGGACACAGGGTTGGTGGGAGGCGTACCGGGGCCTGCTGCCCACGCCGTTCCTGGACCTGGCCGAGTTGGAGCACCACGCCACGCACCGGCTCGACGTGGAGTTCCTGCACGTCCCCGGCCTCTTCCAGACGGAGGACTACGCGCGGGCCGTCTTCGCGTACCGGGTTCCCCGACTGCCCGACAACGAGATCGAGTTGCGCGTCCGCCATCGAATGGAACGCAAAACTGTCATCGCCGACCACGCCCCCGTCCCCTACACGGCGGTGATCCACGAAGCGGCGCTGCGCATCAGGGTCGGCGACCGGACAACTGCTCACCGTCAACTGGCGGGCATTCTGGAGCTCTCCGAAGCGGACCACATCACCGTGCGCGTCATCCCCTTCGAGCTCGACGGCTTCGCCGGAGCCACGAACGCGATGATGTACGTGGGCGGTGCCGTGCCCAAGCTCGACACAGCGGTACGCGACGCACCGCACGGCGTGGTGCTCATCGACTCCGAGGCACAACTGGGCACTTTTCGAACGCTCTTCCATATGGTGGAGGCTGTGTCGCTCGAACCCACCCGTTCGCGTGACTTCATCCACCGGCTGGCGAAGGAACTGTGAGGTCCGCCGTGACCACCCCCGACAACTGGCAGAAGTCGTCCTTCTCGGGAAGCGGCGACGGCAACAACTGCCTGGAACTCGCCTCCACCCCCGGCACCGCTCACCTCCGCGAGAGCGACACCCCGGGAATCCGTCTCTCGACCGCCCCGGGTGCCCTTGTCCATCTCCTGAACCACATAAAGAACAGCACCGACGGGGAAGGCTGACCCCATGACCGACAAACTCACCGTCAGTGTCCTCGGCACCGGGATCATGGGGGCCGCGATGGCCCGCAACATCGCCCGGGCCGGGCACCGCGTCCGCGCCTGGAACCGGACCCGTGACAAGGCCGAGCCGCTGGCCGGCGACGGCGCGCACGTCGCGGACACCCCGGAGGAGGCCGTGCGGGGCGCCGACGTCGTCCTGACCATGCTCCACGACGGCCCGGCCGTCCTCGACGTCATGCGCCGGGCGGCACCCGGGCTGCGCGCCGGGGCCGTCTGGGTGCAGTCCACGACCGCCGGGACCGAGACGCTCGGCGAGCTCGCCGCATTCGCCGGAGCGCACGGGCTCGTCTTCTTCGACGCGCCCGTCCTCGGGACCCGCGCCCCCGCCGAGGCCGGACAGCTGACCGTGCTCGCCGCGGGCCCGAGCGCGTCCCGCGACACGGTGACGCCCGTCTTCGACGCCGTCGGGGCCCGTACCGTGTGGACAGGCGAGGACGGCGCGGGAGGCAGCGCCACCGGGCTCAAGCTCGTCGCCAACAGCTGGGTCCTCGCCGCCACCGCCGCGACCGGGGAGGCGCTCGCCCTGGCCGCGGGCCTCGGCGTGGACCCGAAGGACTTCTTCGGCCTCATCGAGGGCGGCCCGCTCGACATGGGCTATCTGCACGCCAAGGCCGCCCTCGTCCTGGAGGACCGGCTGTCCCCGGCGAGCTTCGCCGTCACCACCGCCGAGAAGGACGCCCGGCTGATCGTGGAGGCGGGGCGGCGGCACGGCGTGCGTCTCGACGTCGCCGAGGCCGCCGCCGAACGCTTCGGCCGCGCGGGCGCCCTCGGCCACGGGGACGAGGACATGGCGGCCGCGTACTTCGCGAGCTTCGAGGAGGGGAAGCCCCCCTCCTCGTAGCCCTTCAGCCCAGGGACCCGCGGGCCCGTGGGCCGGTGCCCCTCCGTCTCAGCGGGCGCCGTCCGTGCTGCCGTGCGGCGCCTGTGCCGGGATCAGGCCCGCGCGGTCCAGCAGGCCCGTGCGGGCCGCGAGTGCCGCCGCCTCCAGACGGGAGCCCACGCCCAGTTTCATCAGGACGCGCTGGACATGGGTGCGGGCCGTGGACGGGGCGATGCCCATGCCGGCCGCGATGAGCCGGGTGTCCTCGCCCTCGGCGACCCGCACCAGGACCTCCACCTCGCGGGGCGTGAGCATCTGGAGCAGCCGCTGGCCCTCGTCGTCGGGCTGGGCGGCGGGGTTGAGCAGCTCGCTGAAGGCGCCCTGGAGCAGTTGCGGGGCCACGGCCGCCTCACCCGCCCTCGCCTTCATGATCGCGCGCTCGACACCCTCGATGCGCTCGTCATGGCGTACGTATCCGGAGGCACCGGCGGCGAACGCGGCGGCGATCCCGCGCGGGTTCGGTACCGGGCCGAGCACCAGGACCGCCACCTGCGGGCGCTCCCTCTTGATCCGCACCACCGGGTCGAACATCCCCGGTTCGGCGGGCGTCGCCGTGCCGATCAGGCACACCTCGGGTGCCCGTGTGATCACCAGTTCCGCCGCCCCCGCGGCGGGTGCCGCCGCGGCGAGCACCCGGTGCCCGCGCAGCTTCAGTGCCGAGGCCAGCGCCTCGGCGAGCAGTCGGTGGTCGTCGACCACCATGAGCCGGACTCCCATCAGGCAACCCCCCAGTCCCCCCAAGCATCCCCACTGGTTCCCCGTGGATGTGGAGCCCCCCGGCTCTCCATCCCCCGGAAGCTACACGCTTGTTCGACGTTGCGCTTCCCCTACTGGAGAGAAGTGCCCCGGAATATCGAAATCCCACCCAATAGGAAGTGATGCGGGGTACGCGTGCGGCCCCGTCCCTGAGCAGGGACGGGGCCGCACGCGGTGTTTCGGACCCGGCACATCAATCCGGAGAAACGATCACCGAGTTCTTTCGGAGATGATCATTTCTGTTTCACTCGAAAGGTGCCGTTCTACTTCGTTCCGAAGGCGATCGCGAGGTACGCCTTGTCCGTCGCGGAGGTCGGCTTGTTCGCGTAGACCTGGGACATGAACAGCCGGCCGCCGCCGTAGAGGATCTCGGCGTAGTCCGGGAGCATGCTCGACTCCGCGTCCCGGGTGGACTGGGTCGCCGGGTTCTCCATCAGCTTCGTCTCCTTGAAGGAGGTTCCGTCGATGGTGACGATCTGTCCGCCCTTGTCGTAAGGCGGCCGCTTGTAGGCGAGGACGTTGGTGCCGTCCATGCGCAGCGGGGTGATGGTGTAGCCGTCGCCCGCGTCCGCGCGCTGGCCCGTCTGCTTGCCCGTGGCCAGGTCGAAGGCGACGATCTCGTTGGTGCGGCTGTAGTCGCCGCTGCCGTCGTGCTCCTCCGTCGGGATGTACAGCCTGTCGTTGCCGACGGCAAGCCCCGAGCAGTACTCGATCCTGGTGATGCCGTCGCAGCGGGCCGCGTACGTCTTGCCGGGGGCCGAGATCTTCGACCGCAGCGTGCCGGTCTTGTTGTCGACGGAGAAGAAGTCCGAGATGCCGCTGCCGTCACCGGCGGAGTCGCCGACGTCGGCCGCCACGACCAGCGGGTCGGTGGAGACGACGCTCGCGTACTCGATGCCGGGCGACATCTTGTAGTCGGAGATCACCTTCCCCGACTTCGGGTCGATGGTCTGGATGTGCAGCTGGCGCGTGCTGCCGTACTCGCCGCACTTGCGGACCGCGACCAGCTTCGCGCCGCCGCCGTAGCCGGAGTCGTAGCAGCTGTCGCCCGTCTTCGGGGCCCACAGCGCCTTGCCGGTGGAGATGTCGAACGCGCCGCCACCGCCCGTGCTGCCCGCGGCGACCGTGTTCCCGCTGATCGTCACGTTGTCGAGGTTGATCTGCTGGTCACCGGACTTGACCGTCCGGGTCCACAGCTTGACGCCCGCGTCGAGGTCGAGGGCGGCGAGTTGGGTGCATCCGTGCGAGGGCTGCGCCTTGGTGGGCATGGCCGGCTCGTAGATGATCGCCGAGCGGTCGGAGTCCGTGGCGTGACGGCTGGCCTGGCACACCGGGCCGGGGAGCTTGATCGTCCAGGTCTTGGCGCCGGTGGCCGGGTCGTAGCCGTTGATCTCGGCGTTGCCGGTCTTGGCGTACACCTTGTCGGTGAGCCAGGAGCCGGCCGTGACCACGCTCGTGACGCCCTTCGGCACGGGCGGCGCGGGGATCTGGAACAGCAGCGAGGAGGCGGTGCTCGCCGGCACCTTCTCCTTGCCGTTGCTGCCCTTCTTCTCACCGCCCTTGTCGTCGCCCTTGCCGCCGCTGGTCCCCTTGGCGGCGGGCGTGTCGCTCGTGGACCGGTGCGCGTACAGGACACCGCCGCCGACGATCAGCGCGACGGCCACCACGGCCGCCACGATGATGAGCAGCTGGCTGTTGAGCTTGCGGCCGCCGCCTCCCTGCGGGGGCTGCGGCTGCATCGGCATGGTCGGCGGCTGCGGATAGCCGTACGCGGCCGGCTGGCCCGGGTAGCCGTAGCCCGGCTGGCCCGGGGGCGGCGTCTGCGGATAACCGTAGGGCTGCTGCGGGCCCGCGGGCGGGGCCGTCTGGGGGTAGCCGTAGCCCGGTCCTGCCGCGGGCGGCGGCGCCTGCGGATAGCCGTAGCCGGGGCCCGCGGCGGCGGGCGGAGGCGTCGGCGGACCGAACCCGCCCGGGGCCGAGTCCTGCGGCGGGGCACCGAAGGCCGGCGGCGGGTCCTGCGGAGCACCGAAGCCCTGCGGGGCCGGGGGCTGCGGGGCGCCGAATCCCTGCGGAGCCGGGGGCTGCGGAGCCGGGGGCTGCGGGGCGTCCGGAGCGGGGGCCTCCCCGTCCGGGTTCGGCTGGGGGTTCGCGGCGGGGTCCTGCGGGGCGCCGAAGCCCTTCGGGGGCTCGTTCGGCGGCGGGGGCGGCTGACTCATGACGTGAATACCTCGGAATACGAAGGGACGGCGGGCCTGTGCGCGTGCGGGGCGCGACGGAACGGGGCTGAGGCGTCGGTCACTTGCCGTAGGCCAGCATCAGCTTCTCCTTCGCCTGGTCATTGCCCGTCAGGCGGGTGGTGGAGATGTAGAAGCGCCCGTCCACGTAGTCGACGGCCTTCGAGTAGAAACCGGACTCGATGCTCGCGGTGCCCGCCGGGTTCTGGAGCAGCTTCACGGGGGTGTGGGAGCCGCCGCCGGTCGGGATCGACACGACGCGGCCACCGCCGTCGTACGACGCCTCGACGTACGCGACGAGGTGGGTGCCGTCCGTCTTCATCGGCATCATCGTCGCGTCCGCCGGAGACTTGACGCGCCACTTCTCCTTGCCGGTCGCGAGGTCGAACGCGACGATCTCGTTGGGGCCGGTCTTGGCCTCGGTCGGCAGATAGAGCGTGCCGGCGTCGGCGACGGCGCCGAAGCAGCCCGTCAGGTCGCGGTCGAGGATCGCGAAGCCGCACTCGGGCGCGAAGCCGTCGTCGCTCTTGAGCTGCGAGCGCAGACGGCCGTCGTCCTTCAGGGCGGTGATGTTCACCGTCTTCTTCGCGTCGTTGGTCAGGTAGAGCACGACCGGGTCCACGGAGTAGGCGCGGCCGACCCGCCAGCCCTTGGGGATCTTCGTCGTCCACCGGGCCTTGCCGGTGGCCGGGTCCAGCTCCTGCACCTCGTCGTGCTCGGTGGAGCTGCCGGCCCCGCAGGACGAGACGGCCAGCAGCTTGGCGCCGCCCGCGAAGCCCGCCGGGTAGCAGCCGGCGCCGTACTTCCGCTTGTCCCACAGCTTCTTGCCGGAGGCGACGTCGTACCCCGTCCCCGACATCGAGCGTCCGACCGTCAGCGTCTTGCCGGTGAGGGACAGGTCGATCGAGATCGTGCTGTCGAACAGGGTGCCGTCCGCGACCTTCCCGCTCCAGCCCTTGGCGCCGGTGTTCAGGTCGACCTGCTGGAGCTGGTTGCACTTGGCGCCGCTGTCGGGGCCGCTCATGTAGGCGATGAAGATCTTGTCGTCGGCCGTCTTCTGCGGGGTCGCCGCACAGATCTTCTGCGGGAAGGTCAGCGCGGGCCACGTCGGCTTGCCGTCACCGACGTTGAAGGCGAAGAGCTGCTTGTACGCGGCCTTCACGGCCGTCTTGCCCGTGATCCACATGCCCGGGGCGTCGGCTCCCGAACCGGGCGCGTCCGGCGCGGACTTGTACCAGAGGACCTTCGCCTCTCCCGCCTTGCGGCCGGCGTTCAGGTCGTCGTTCTCCTGGCCTCCGTCGCCGCTGCCGTCACCGGGGTTGGCCGGGGCGGGCGAGGCGGGCGCGGACGCGGAAGGGCCGCCGCTCGGGCTGTGCCGCGCGACGGGCTTCTTGTCGCCGCCCGCGCCGGTGACGGCCCAGACGGTTCCGCCGACGACGAGCAGGCCGGCCACCGCCGCGGCGATCACGAGCGCGGGCTTTCCCTTGAAGGGGTTCTTCGAGCCGCCGCCGGGGCCGCCGGGCTGCGGGACGCCGGGCGCACCGGGCGCGCCCGGGTAGGGCGCCTGGGCCGGATAGCCGTAGCCCGGCTGCTGCTGCGGGTAACCGTAGGGACCGGGCTGCTGCGGCTGCCCGTAGGGACCCGGCTGCTGCGGCTGTATGTAGGGACCCGGCTGCTGCGGCTGTCCGTACGGGCCCGGCTGGGCGTAGGGGCCGGGCTGTTGCGGGTATCCGTAGCCGGGCTGCGGGGGGCCCGTGGGCGGGGTGTTCTGCGGCGCGGGCGCCTGGGGCGGCTGCGCGGGAGGAGGGGGCGTGCCCTGCGGGCCGGTGCCCGGCGGTGTGCCCTGCGGCACCGCCTGCGGCGCGCCGAAGCCGCCCTGGGACCGCGGGTCCTGCGTGGCGTCGGCACCGCCCGTCGGCGGCTGGTCCTGCGGTGCTCCGAATCCGCCCTGCGGCGGCTGACTCGGCGGCTGACTCATCAGCGCGTCCCCCTGTTCACTGATGTGACTCCCCACCGTCGGCGCCGGATTCGCGCCTCGCCCGGTGGATCTCAGACTGTTCTCAGACCGCTCTTTCTATCACTCCGGGGGGCGCGGGCAGGGGGCCGGTGCGCGCCCTGTTCCCAAGGGAGGACCGGGCTGTGATGCCGTCGTTACGCGTCTTCACGGGCCCTTCACGCCGGGCGCGCGGGGCGAGTTCACCGCCGCCGGTGGCCGTCGCACGGGGCGCTTCCGGCAACTCGGGGGCGCCCGGCGGAACTTGCGCGCCGACGGCACGGGTCGCGCACGCCGTACGAACGCGCCGGACGTGCGACGCCCCTCCCTTCCGGGAGGCACCGCACGTCCGGCGAAGGGGCTGCCACCCCTCGATGTCACCCGTCCGTCACGCGTCTTCGGCCAGCTCCAGCCAGCGCATCTCCAGGTCCTCGCGCTCCCCCGCCAACGCCCGCAGTTCCGCGTCGAGTTGGGCGACCTTCCCGAAGTCGGTGGCGTTGTCGGCGATCTGGGCGTGCAGCTTGGTCTCCTTCTCGGAGACCTTGTCCAGCTGGCGCTCGATCTTCTGGAGTTCCTTCTTCGCGGCACGGGCGTCGGCGGCCGACGCGGCCTTGACCGGGGCGGGGGCGGCGGCGAGCACGGTGGCCGCGGCCACCTCCTCGATCTTCCGGCGCCGCTCCAGGTACTCGTCGATACCGCGCGGGAGCATCCGCAGGGCGCCGTCGCCCAGGAGCGCGAACACGTTGTCCGTGGTGCGCTCGATGAAGAAGCGGTCGTGGGAGATCACGATCATGGAGCCGGGCCAGCCGTCGAGGAGGTCCTCCAGCTGGGTGAGGGTCTCGATGTCGAGGTCGTTCGTCGGCTCGTCGAGGAAGAGGACGTTGGGCTCGTCCATCAGCAGGCGCAGGATCTGGAGCCGGCGCCGCTCACCGCCGCTGAGGTCCCCGACCGGCGTCCACTGCTTCTCCTTGTTGAAGCCGAACGTCTCGCAGAGCTGCCCCGCGGTCATCTCGCGGCCCTTGCCGAGGTCGACCCGGTCACGCACGGCCTGGACAGCCTGGAGCACACGCCAGTTCGGGTCGAGTTCGCCGACCTCCTGGGAGAGGTAGGCGAGCTTGACGGTCTTGCCGGTGACGATCCGGCCGGCGACGGGCTGCTGCTCGCCCTCGGTGCGGGCGGCCTCGGCGAGGGCCCGCAGCAGGGAGGTCTTGCCCGCACCGTTCACGCCCACCAGGCCGACGCGGTCACCGGGGCCCAGCTGCCAGGTCAGGTGCTTGAGCAGGACCTTGGGTCCGGCCTGGACGGTCACGTCCTCCAGCTCGAAGACGGTCTTGCCGAGCCGGGAGTTGGCGAACCGCATCAGCTCGCTCTTGTCGCGCGGCGGCGGGACGTCGGCGATCAGTTCGTTGGCGGCCTCGACGCGGAAGCGCGGCTTGGAGGTGCGGGCGGGCGCGCCGCGGCGCAGCCAGGCCAGCTCCTTGCGGACCAGGTTCTGCCGCTTGACCTCCTCGGTCGCGGCGATGCGCTCCCGCTCGGCCCGGGCGAACACGTAGTCGGTGTAGCCGCCCTCGTACTCGTAGACCGCGCCCTTCTGGACGTCCCACATGCGGGTGCAGACCTGGTCGAGGAACCAGCGGTCGTGCGTCACGCAGACGAGCGCGGAACGGCGTTCGCGCAGGTGCTGGGCGAGCCAGGCGATGCCCTCGACGTCCAGGTGGTTGGTGGGCTCGTCGAGGATGATCAGGTCCTGCTCCTCGATGAGCAGCTTCGCCAGCGCGATACGGCGGCGCTCGCCACCGGAGAGCGGGCCGATCACGGTGTCGAGGCCCTGCGGGAACCCGGGCAGGTCGAGACCGCCGAACAGGCCCGTCAGTACGTCCCTGATCTTGGCGTTGCCCGCCCACTCGTGGTCGGCCATGTCGCGGATGACCTCGTGGCGCACGGTGGCCTTGGGGTCGAGGGAGTCGTGCTGGGTGAGCACGCCCAGGTGCAGGCCGCCGGAGTGGGTGACCCGGCCGGTGTCCGCCTCCTCCAGCTTGGCGAGCATGCGGATCAGGGTGGTCTTGCCGTCGCCGTTGCGGCCGACGACGCCGATGCGGTCGCCCTCGCTGACGCCCAGGGAGACTCCGTCGAGCAGTGCACGGGTGCCGTACACCTTGCTGACGGACTCGACATTGACCAGGTTGACGGCCATTTCTCTCCTGAACAAGGGGGACGATCGACCCTCAAGGGTAGTCCGCGCGGCGGACGTCCCCCGCCGCGCGCTGTCGGCCCCCCTCAGCCGAGCACGGTGGCCCCGGGCGCCGGGGACCGCGTGACCCGGACCGCCCGGCAGGTGCCGGAGTCCAGGAGCACCCGGCCGATGGCGTCCGCGGTCTCCGCGTCGGGCGCGAGGTGGGCCGTGGTCGGGCCCGATCCGGAGACGAGCGCGGCGAGCGCGCCGGCCGCCTCGCCCGCGGCGAGGGTGTCGGCGAGGGCGGGGAAGAGGGAGAGGGCCGCGGGCTGGAGGTCGTTGGTGACGGTCCGCGCGAGAGCTCCCGCGTCCCCCTTGGCCAGCGCGTCGAGCAGGTCCTGCGAGGCGACCGGCTCCGGGACGCGCACGCCCTCGTTCATCCGGTCGAACTCGCGGAAGACCGCCGGGGTCGACAGACCTCGCTCGGCCATCGCGAACACCCAGTGGAAGGTCCCGCCGACCTCCAGCGGACGCAGCCGCTCACCCCGTCCGGTGCCGAGCGCCGCCCCGCCCACCAGGGAGAACGGCACGTCGCTGCCCAGCCCGGCGCAGATGTCCAGGAGTTCCTCGCGCGAGGCGTTCGTGCCCCACAGGGTGTCGCAGGCGAGCAGCGCGCCGGCTCCGTCCGCGCTGCCCCCGGCCATGCCGCCCGCGACGGGGATGTCCTTGGCGATGTGGAGGTGGACGGCGGGGTCGATGCCGTACCGGCGGGCGAGTTCCAGGGCGGCGCGGGCCGCGAGGTTCGTGCGGTCGAGGGGCACCTGGGCGGCGTCGGGGCCCGCGCAGGTGACGCGCAGTTCGTCGGCCGGGGTGACCGTCACCTCGTCGTACAGGCCGACCGCGAGGAACACGTTGGCCAGGTCGTGGAAGCCGTCGGGGCGTGCGCCGCCGACCGCGAGCTGGACGTTGACCTTGGCAGGGACGCGTACCGTCACCGTCTCCGTCACGGCTGGGTCGACTCCTCGTTCTCGGTGGCGTTCTGGCTGCCGGGGTTCCCGGCGTCGGCGCCGTCCGCCGCCGCGCGGTTCTCCGCGATCCGGACGAACTCCTCGACCGTCAGCGACTCACCGCGGGCCTGCGGCGAGATCCCGGCGGCGACGAGCGCGGCCTCGGCGGCGGGGGCGGAGCCCGCCCACCCGGCGAGGGCGGCCCGGAGTGTCTTGCGGCGCTGCGCGAAGGCGGCGTCCACCGCGGCGAACACCTCGCGCTTCGTGGCCGTCGTACGGATCGGCTCGGCGCGCCGCGTGAGCGCCACGAGACCGCTGTCGACGTTGGGCGCGGGCCAGAAGACGTTGCGGCCGATGGAGCCGGCCCGCTTCACGTCGGCGTACCAGTTCGCCTTCACGGACGGCACGCCGTACACCTTCGAGCCGGGCGGGGCGGCGAGCCGGTCGGCGACCTCGGCCTGGACCATCACGAGGGTGCGCTCGATGCTCGGGAAGGTGTCGAGCATGTGCAGCAGGACGGGCACGGCGACGTTGTACGGGAGGTTCGCGACCAGCGCGGTCGGCGGCGGGCCCGGCAGTTCCCGGACCAGCATGGCGTCCGAGTGCACCAGCGAGAACCGGTCGGCCCGCCGGGGCATGCGGGCCTCGACGGTCGCGGGGAGCGCGCTCGCGAGGACGTCGTCGATCTCGACGGCGACGACCCGGTCCGCCGTCTCCAGCAGGCCGAGCGTCAGGGAGCCGAGGCCGGGGCCCACCTCCACGACCACGTCGTCGGGCCGCACCTCCGCGGTCCGCACGATGCGGCGCACCGTGTTCGCGTCGATGACGAAGTTCTGGCCGCGCTGCTTGGTGGGCCGTACGCCGAGGACGGCCGCGAGTTCGCGGATCTCGGCGGGGCCCAGGAGGGCGTCGGAGGTGGGGCTGGTCACGAGCCAAGGGTACGGGGGGCCGGACCCCGGCCGTGCAGCCACGGCCCGCCCTGGCGGTGCGGACCGCGCCGGGGCGGCCCCCGCCGACCCCGGTCGCGCCGGGACGGCCCGCGCCGGCGGGGCCCGTGCCGGGGTCAGCCGTGCAGGCGCGGCCCGCAGTGCGGCCAGGGGCTCGTGCCACGGCGTACGTACAGCTTCTTGGCCCTGCGGGTCTGTTCCGCGGCCGGGGCGTCCTGGGGGCGCCCCGTGCCGCCCAGCTTGTGCCAGGTGTGGGTGTCGAACTGGTAGAGGCCGCCGTAGGTGCCCGAGGGGTCCACGGCGCCGGGCCTGCCGCCGGACTCGCACGCGGCGAGACCCTCCCAGTTCAGGTGGTCGGCCCCGCCGGGGGACGGGGGGTGCGGCTTCGTGCCGACCCTGACCATCCGGGTCTGCGGCTGCCGCACCACCTCGGAGCCGACGAGCCGCGGTCTCTGCCGGACGCCGTTGACGGTGCGCAGGGTGTACGTCAGACGCAGTGCCCCGTACCGCCCCGGGTGTTCGACCACCTCGACGCCCTTGAACAGCGAGGCGTCCTCGGCCCGCCGCACCGCGAAGGGGATCCGTTCCTCGCGGACCTCCCTGCTCCCGGTGACCCGCAGGACGGTGACCGTCTGCCCGTCCCGCGGGAAGCTCCCGGCCGGCACGGAGGTCGTGTCCTGTCCGCGCAGGGTGATCCCGGCCTCCTGGACGGCCTCCGCCACGCTCGCCGCGTTCGTGCGGATCGTCCGCGCCCGGCCGTCGGCCATGACCGTGACCGCGCGTTCGGTGCGCACGTCGAGCTCCAGCCCCTCGCGCCCGATGCGCCGGGAGCGGGAGGCCGAGAGATGGGCGCCCTCGGCGCGCACCCCAAGCTGGCTGAGCGCGCCCTCCACGGTGTGGGCCGTCGTCCACACCCGGCGCCGCTCCCCGTCGATGGTGAGGTGCACCGGGCGCCCGTAGCGCACGGCGACCTCGTCCCCGCTGGCCAGGGCCGTGCCGGGGGCCGGCGCGACCATGTCGTGCGGGCCCACCTTCACGCCCTCGTCGGCGAGCAGTTCCGTCACGTCACCGGCGAACGTGTGCAGGGTGCGGGGTCTGCCGTCGACGCTCAGCTCGATCGCCTTGTCGTTGGCGACGAACGCCGAGGTGCCTCCGGCGAGGAAGGCCACGACCAGGGCCTGCGGGAGCAGCCGCCGCAGGGTCTCGGGACGCTCGGGCACCCGCCTGCGCCGGCCCGCGCGACGCGCCTCGGCCCGCCCGGTGCGGGTGCCCGTGCCGTCGGCCGGGGTGCCGGGCTGCGGGCGGGGCAGCCGGGGCTCGGTCGGCGCGTCGGGCGCCACCGGCACGGCACGCGTCCGGCGGGCGCCCGGCACCCCGTACGGAGGAACCGGCGGCACGGCCGGCACGGCGGCCGGCGTCTCCTGGACCGGGCCCCAGGGGTCCGGGGCGGCCCCGCCGTACGGCTCGTGGGTCCGGTACCGGGCATCACCGGAACGGCCCCCGGGCCCGGGCCCGTACGCCGAGGGACCGGAGAAGCCCTGCTGAGCCGTATACGGCTGATGCCCGGCGTGGGCCTCGTGGCCGGTGTCGGCGGGGGGCTCGTGGACGCCGTACGTCCAGGGGTTCCGGTACTCCGTGTGACCGAAGCCGTCCGTCTCGTGGCCCTGGTGCACCCCGTGCTCCGGGTATGCCTCGTGCTCCGGGTACGCCTCGTGCCCCGCGTACGCCTCGTGCCCCGCGTACGCCCCGTGCCCCGCGTACGCCCCGTGGCCGGCCCAGGCTGCCCCGGCCGTCCCGGGCGCCCCGGCCGCTCCCGGCGGGGCTCCCGTGCCGAGCGGGTCCGCCTGGGCGGGCGCACCGGCCAGGGTGGGGGCGCCGGTGACGACGGTGGTGGCCTCGGGGCCACCGGTCGGTCCGTACATCCAGTACGGCTCGTACGGCTCGTACCGCGGGCTGCTCACGACGACACGCTCCAGGGGTCCGGATCGGGCGACCAGAACCTAGCGGAGCGGCCGTCACTCTCCCAAGCAACGCGGCTACGCTGTGTCGCGACACTCCCCCGTCGGAGACCTCGGTCCGACGGGGTGGAACCCCAGGAACCGTTACGGGTCAGTAATCGAACGCCCGCGCGGTGTTGGCGGAGATCGAGGTCGCCAGGGTGTCCTCGTCGATGCCGCGCACCGCGGCCATGGCGCGCACCGTGACCGGAATGAGATACGGCGCGTTGGGCCGTCCGCGGTACGGCGCGGGGGTCAGGAAGGGCGCGTCGGTCTCGACGAGGACCAGTTCGAGCGGGGCCCCGGCCAGCGCGTCGCGCAGCGGCTGGGCGTTCTTGAAGGTCGTGTTGCCGGCGAAGGACATGAAGTAGCCGGCGCGGGCGCAGACCTCGGCCATCTCGGCGTCGCCCGAGTAGCAGTGGAAGACGGTCCGCTCCGGGGCGCCCTCCTCCGCCAGGACGCGCAGGACGTCGGCGTGGGCGTCGCGGTCGTGGATGACCAGGGCCTTGCCGTGCCGCTTGGCGATCTCGATGTGGGCGCGGAAGGAGCGCTCCTGCGCCTCCTTGCCCTCGGGCCCGGTGCGGAAGAAGTCGAGTCCGGTCTCGCCGACGCCCTTGACGTGCGGGAGGGCGGCGAGCCGGTCGATCTCCGCGAGCGCGTCGTCCAGGGCCGCGTCGCCGCCCGGGACCCGCGCGCCCTGCCTGGACCAGCCGTCGGGATCGCCGAGCACGATACGGGGCGCCTCGTTCGGGTGCAGGGCGACGGTGGCGTGGACGGCGTCGTGCGTGGCGGCCGTCTCTGCCGCCCAGCGCGAGCCCTTCACGTCGCAGCCGACCTGGACGACCGTGGTCACGCCGACGGAGGCGGCCTTGGCCAGGGCCTCCTCGACCGTGCCGGACTGCATGTCGAGATGGGTGTGCGAGTCGGCCACGGGTACGCGCAGGGGCTCGGGGAGCGGCGGGGCTGCGTTCTTGTCGGCGGCGGAGGCGGAGGAAGGCATGCCCCGATCCTACGAAGGGGGCATGCCCGGCCTCACCTCGCGGGGAGCCGGCAGGCCGTCCTGTGGGTCCCGTCCGCCGGGGTCAGCCCGCCCGGCGGTGCTGGAACGGGTGCAGCAGGTCCGAGAGATGCCAGTGGTGCGGCTCCTTCGGCACGTCCGGGGACGCGGTCTGCGTCTCCCCCTCCTGGACGTCCTCGGGCCGGCGCGGCACCGGCCGGCGGCCGCGGTGGCTCATGGAGTGCATGGATTCACGGACGGAGGACACCTGACCGGCGCGCATGATGCGCACCACGTGACTGTCGCAGTTCAGGCAGGTCGGCCGGCTGAGGGGCGACGGCACGACCTCGCCGTTCGCCACGTACACCACGAACTCGGCACCTTCGGAGTCCCGGTGGTGCTCGATCTCGTAGGACTGTTCCCAGCCGTGCCCGCAGCGCATGCAGGCGAAGGAATACGATTCGTGGACGACCGCCGTCGCCGTGCCGCGGTGCCTGGTCTGTTCGGTGACCTGACCGGCGGCGATACCGCCGGTCCGTCCTGTGGTCTCACTCATGCCAGCTCCTCTTGTCCGCTGGACAAGCGCCTCCGCCGGTGGAATTCCCCCGGAATTCCACCGATTCACCGAAGGCGAGGGACGGGTACGTCCCTTCGTCCAGTGGACGCTTCTAGCGGCGCGAACGCATCCGGCCTGTCGAGTGTTGGAGTCGTTTTGGCCTTTCCTTGTCGGAACGCTCCTGTCACGCGGCCTGATCTTTGCTTTCCACGATAGTCCTTTGCCCTTTTATGGGCCGCTTCGTTCGGCGTTCTTTGCCGCCACGACGGCATCGAAGACGTCCCGCTTGGGAATTCCCGCTTCGGCGGCGACGGCGGCGATGGCCTCCTTGCGCCGCTCCCCCGCCTCCTCGCGCACCCGCACCCTGCGCACCAGCTCGTCGGCGTCCAGTTCCCCGGCGCCCTTCTCGGGGGCGCCCTCGACGACGACGGTGATCTCGCCGCGCACCCCCTCGGCGGCCCAGGCGGCCAGCTCGCCGAGCGGACCGCGCTTGACCTCCTCGTACGTCTTGGTCAGTTCGCGGCAGACGGCGGCGCGCCGCTCGGTGCCGAAGACCTCGGCCATGGCGGCGAGGGTGTCGTCGAGCCGGTGGGGCGCCTCGAAGTAGACGAGCGTGCGGCGTTCCTCGGCGACCTCCCGCAGCCGGGACAGCCGCTCGCCGGCCTTCCTCGGCAGGAAGCCCTCGAAGCAGAAGCGGTCGACGGGCAGGCCGGACAGCGCGAGCGCGGTGAGCACGGCGGAGGGGCCGGGCACGGCGGTGACCTTGATGTCCTTCTCGACCGCGGCCGCGACCAGGCGGTAGCCGGGGTCCGACACGGACGGCATCCCTGCGTCGGTCACGAGCAGGACCCGCGCCCCGCCGACGAGCGCCTCGACGAGTTCGGGGGTCCTGGCGGCCTCGTTGCCCTCGAAGTACGACACGATCCGCCCGGTCGGCTGGGCCCCGAGGGACTGGGTGAGCCGGCGCAGCCTGCGGGTGTCCTCGGCGGCGACGACATCGGCCCCGGTCAGTTCCGCCGCGAGCCGTGGCGGCGCGTCGGAGATGTCGCCGATGGGGGTGCCCGCCAACACAAGGATTCCTGTCACGCGTCCATCCTCGCAGGGGCGCGGCCCGGCAAGCTCATCCGGCCGGAAGGGCCCATGCACGGGACTCCCACAGACCTGTTCCCTACGATGGCGCGGTGACCAGTACCGCGTCCTCCACGGACACCCGGCAGGGGCAGGGCCAGGCCGCCGACGCTCAGCGGCCGTCGTGGCAGCAGCGGCTGCGCCGATTCGGCTACACGGCGCCGCCCCGAAGTGATGTGCGCGACCGGCTCGTGCCGCCGTACGCCCAGCCAGGCCCCGGCATGTGGGCCGCGCTCGGGCTGCGTCAGGAGGTCGCCGACCGTTTCAACCGCTGGTCGGGCTGGGTGGGCCCGCTCCTTGTGACCCTGTTCGCCGGGTTGCTGCGGTTCTGGAACCTGGGCAGCCCGAAGGCGGTGATATTCGACGAGACGTACTACGCGAAGGACGCCTGGGCGCTGTTCCACCGCGGCTACGAGGTCAACTGGGCCAAGGACGCCAACGATCTGATCCTCCAGAAGAACGGGCACGTGGGGATCCCGAGCGACGCCGCCTACGTCGTGCACCCGCCGGTCGGCAAGTACGTCATCGGGCTCGGCGAGTGGATGTTCGGCTTCAACCCGTTCGGCTGGCGCTTCATGACGGCGCTGCTCGGCACGCTGTCGGTGCTGCTGCTGTGCCGGATCGGGCGGCGGATGTTCCGCTCGACGTTCCTCGGCTGCCTCGCGGGCACGCTGATGGCGGTGGACGGCCTGCACTTCGTGATGAGCCGCACCTCGCTGCTCGACGGGGTGCTGATGTTCTTCGTGCTGGCGGCCTTCGGCTGTCTGGTCGTCGACCGCGACAAGGCGCGGGCGAGACTGGCGGCGGCGCTGCCGGCCGACGAGAACGGGTTCGTCCGCCCCGACGCGCTCGTCGCCGAGACGACCCGTCTGGGCTGGCGGCCCTGGCGCTGGACGGCGGGCCTGATGCTGGGCCTGGCCATCGGCACCAAGTGGAACGGGCTGTACATCCTCGCCGCGTTCTGTGTGATGGCGGTCCTGTGGGACGTGGCCTCGCGCCGGGTCGCGGGCGCCCGGCACCCCTACGCGGCGGCCCTGCGGCACGACACCGGCATCACCTTCCTGGCGACGGTCCCGGTCGCCGTGGCCGTGTACCTGGTCTCCTGGACCGGCTGGATCCTGTCTCCGGACAACGGCAAGGGCGGCTACTTCCGCAACTGGGCCGTGACGGACGGCCGGGGCGGCAACTGGACCTTCCTCCCGGACTGGCTGCGCAGCCTGTGGCACTACGAGCACGAGGTCTACAAGTTCCACGTCGGTCTGGTGTCGCCGCACACCTACCAGTCCAACCCGTGGAGCTGGCTCGTCCTCGGCCGCCCGGTCTCGTACTTCTACGAGTCCCCGATGCCCGGCAAGGACGGCTGCCCGGCCGGCGCGGCCGACAAGTGCGCCCGTGAGGTGCTCGCGCTCGGCACGCCCCTGCTGTGGTGGGCCGCCTGCTTCGCGATCGTCTACGTGCTGTGGCGCTGGGCCTTCCGCCGCGACTGGCGGGCCGGGGCCATCGCCTGCGGCGTCGCGGCCGGCTATCTGCCCTGGTTCATGTACCAGAAGCGCACGATCTTCTTCTTCTACGCCGTCGTCTTCGTGCCGTTCCTGTGTCTTGGGGTCACCATGATGATCGGGGCGATCCTCGGCCCGCCCGGCGCTGGGGAACGCCGCCGCGTCGTCGGCGCGGCGGGAGCGGGCGTCCTGGTCCTGCTGATCCTGTGGAACTTCATCTATTTCTGGCCGTTGTACACGGGCACAGCCATCCCGATCGACCAGTGGCGGTCACGTATGTGGCTGGACACCTGGGTCTAGGCCGACCCGACCCGGCGAAGAGAAGCGCAGGGGCGCGTCCGTGACGGACCCTGAGGACCGGGAGCAGCAGGCGGATGTCACCCGCCGCCTGCTGTACTTCCTGAACGCACCGCTCGCCGACGGCTGGCGCCTGCGCGGCGTCCTGCCCGCGCCCGGCGCCGTACGTGTCGCCGTCCGCGCCGGGGACGACGAGGACGGCCGGGACTTCCTCTACGAGATCCCGAACGACACGGTGACCCCGTACTACGTCCCCGGCCTGCTGCGTGCCCTCCTGTCCGGGCCCCAGCTCCACGGCAACGGCGACGTCGGCGAGGCCATGGGGATGACCCTCATCCGGCTCCGGCCGGAGCGGATCGCTCCGGACCCCGAGCCCGAACAGGGCCGGGCGCTCACCGTCGTGCGTGCCCTCTCGGACCCCGGTGGGGACGAGAACCCCTTCCTGATCGGCTTCCTGATGCACGGCGACGGGCTGTTGCGTCTGTACGTGCAGCGCGCCGGCCGGCCCGGCATCGCCGGCGTGGACATCCGCCTGACCGAGACACCGGCGACCGCGCTCATCGCCTCGCTGCCGTCCCTCGTCGAGGAGGGGCGGTACCGGCGGCAGGCACCGGACGACCCGCACTGCGATCTGCTCGTCGACCTGACCGACTGGTAGAAGCCCAGGGGCGCATCCGTGAACGACGTTCATGGGTGCGTTCTCTGGTTTGGGCAACAATTCGGCGAAGGTCTGCACCACGCATCCCGTCCGCCCCTACAGTGCGGAGTGGACCGGCTTTTCTGAACGCGTTCAGAAGTTCGGAGGAGGGTTCACGGGGAGGGATTCGCACCATGCGCAAGGGGGCCAGGGCTGCCGTCATAGGCAGTGTGTTCGCGGTGATGGTGGGCGGCGCCGGATACGGCGCCTACAACGTGGTGACGGCGATCGGCGGGGACGGCGGCACGGGAGCCGGCGGGCCCGCCCCGGTGCGGACCGGGCCACCGAGCGGCGCCGAGGTCGAGGAAGCCAGCCGCGCGTTCTTCGCGGCCTGGGAGAAGGGCGACGCGGCCAAGGCGGCCGCGTACACGAACTACGCGTCGAACGCCGAGGGGCTGCTCGCCGGCTACCGCGCCGACGCGCATCTGACCGACGTGCGGATCACCCCGGGCGCCGCGTCCGGGGCCACGGTGCCGTTCTCCGTCCGGGCGACGGTGTCCTACGACGGGAAGAGCAAGCCGTTCGCGTACGACTCCGAACTGACCGTCGTGCGCGGCGAGACCACGGGCAAGGCGCTGGTCGACTGGAAGCCCTCGGTCGTCCACCCGGAGCTGAAGGACGGGGACACCCTGGTCACGGGCGAGTCCGCGAGCCCGGCGATCGAGGCCGTGGACCGGAACAACGTTGTCCTGACGAAGGAGAAGTACCCGTCCCTGGGGCCGATCCTGGACGCGCTGCGCGAGAAGTACGGCGACAAGGCGGGCGGTACGCCCGGCGTCGAGCTGTCGATCCGGCACGGCGGCGAGGACACGGGCGACACGACCCTGCTCACCCTCGCCAAGGGGCGGGCGGGCAAGGTCCGTACGACCCTCAGCGCGAGCGCCCAGGCCGCGGCGGAGAAGGCCGTCACCCAGTACGCCGAGTCCTCCGTGGTGGCGGTGAAGCCCAGCACCGGAGAGGTCCTCGCCGTCGCCAACCACCGCGAGGACGGCTTCAACGCCGCCTTCCTCGGCAAGCTCGCGCCCGGCTCCACGATGAAGATCATCAGCGCGGCGACCCTCATCGACAACGGCATCACGACAGCCAACGGGCCCGCGACCTGTCCGCCCACCGCGACCTGGCAGAGCCAGACCTTCCACAACCTCGTGGGCATGAAGCCGCAGCTGGACGCCACGCTCTCCGACAGCTTCGCGCGCTCGTGCAACACCGCCTTCGTGAAGTACGCGGACGATGTGAAGGTCGACTCGCTGACCAATGAGGCCCAGCAGCGCTTCGGACTCGGCCAGAACAACTGGAAGACCGGCATCGAGTCCTTCGACGGTTCGGTCCCCGCCTCCGGCGGCCCGGACACCGCGGCCAACATGATCGGCCAGGGCCAGGTGCAGATGAGCCCGCTGAACATGGCGTCGGTCACGGCCACCGCGATGACGGGCGTCTTCCGGCAGCCGGTCATCGTGCCGCGCTCCCTGGACGGCCGTGAACTGGCCACCGCCAAGGGCCTGTCCGGCGGTACGGTCGCCCAGCTGCGCGCGATGATGAACCGCACGGCCGTCAGCGGCACCGCGGCCCAGGTCATGGCCGGGCTCGGTGGCAGCGTCGGGGCCAAGACCGGCTCCGCCGAGGTCGACGGCCAGGCCAAGTCCAACAGCTGGTTCACCGGCTACCGCAACGACATGGCGGCCGCCGCCATGACCCAGGAGGGCGGCCACGGCGGCCAGGCCGCGGGCCCGATCGTCGCAGCTGTGCTACGAACGGGCGGCTGACGTCGCTGCGCACAGGAGGTGACCCTAGGGTGGTGCTTCTCGTGAGAAACGAGGGGCACGTGAGCACGGGGGCATCACAAGGCATCGCGGGGCACCAGGGGACGGCGGAGGACACAGGGCTGTGGGCAAGAGAAGGCGCGTCGCCGAGCGACGGAAGACGAAGCAGCCCGCCGTACTCGGCGGGGTGATCGCCGTGGCCGTCGTCGGCGGGGCACTGGGCGTCTACGGTCTCTACGGCAGCGGTGCGGCGGCCGGCGAGGGGATCACGGCCACCACCCGCAAGGCCGTCAAGACCGGCCCCCTGTCCGCCTCCGAGGTCACCATGGCCTCCACCGCCTTCCTCACCGCCTGGGAGAACGGGGACGTCGCCCGGGCGGCCGCGGCCACCGACGACTCGGCCGCCGCCACGACCACCCTGACCGGCTTCACCAAGGACGCCCGCATCAGCGGCGTGACCGTGACCGGCGGCAAGCACGCGGGCGCCGACGTCCCCTTCACCGTCAAGGCCACCGTCACCTACAAGGGCCTGACCAAGCCGCTGTCGTACGCCTCGAAGCTGACGGTCGTCCGGCGGCACGCGGACGGGGTCGCGATCGTCGGCTGGAAGCCGTCCGTCGTCCACCCGGACCTCGGCGACGGCGACCGGCTGGTGACCGGCGACGCCGGGACACCGCCGATCACCGCCCTGGACCGGCACGGCGGCGAGCTGACCGCCGCCAAGTACCCCTCCCTCGGCACCGTCCTCGACGGGCTGCGCGAGAAGTTCGGCAAGACGGCCGGCGGCAAGGCGGGCATCGAGCTGCGCGTGGTCCGCAAGGCCGCGGCGAAGGGCACCCAGAAGACCCCGGACAAGACCCTGCTGACCCTCAGCGCGGGCACCCCGGGCAAGGTGCAGACGACGCTCAGCCCGACCCTCCAGGCGCAGGCCGAGCGTCTGGTGGCCGCCAAGCCGAAGGCGTCGGTGGTCCTGATGCGCCCCTCGACGGGCGAGATCCTCGCCGTCGCGAACACCGACCACGGCTTCAACACCGCCTTCCAGGGCTCGCTCGCGCCCGGCTCCACGATGAAGGTCATCACGGCGTCCATGCTCTTCGAGAAGGGCCTGGCCTCCCCCGACAAGCCGCACCCCTGCCCCAAGACGGCGACGTACGGCGGCTGGAAGTTCCACAACGACGACGACTTCGAGATCAAGAACGGCACGTTCAAGGCGAGCTTCGCGCGGTCCTGCAACACGGCCTTCATCACCCAGGCCAAGAAGCTGAAGGACGACGACCTGACCAAGCAGGCCCAGCAGGTCTTCGGCCTCGGCATGAACAACTGGGCCATCGGCGTGCCCTCGGTGGACGGTTCGGTGCCGGTGCAGAGCGCCGCGCAGATGGCCGCCTCGCTGATGGGCCAGGGCGGGGTCCGCATGAACCCGCTGAACATGGCGTCCGTCGCCTCCACGGTCCAGTCCGGCGCCTTCCACCAGCCCTACCTGGTCGCCGCGTCGGTCGACCACCGCACGCTCGCCAAGGCGTCCCGCACGATGTCGGCGACCACCCTGGCCCAGCTGCGCGAGGTCATGCAGTACACGGCCGCCGCCGGCACCGCCGCCGAGGCCATGGCCGGACTCGGCCCCGACTTCGGCGCCAAGACCGGCTCCGCGGAGGTCGACAACCAGAAGCAGCCCAACGGCTGGTTCACGGCCTGGAAGGGTGACCTGGCGGGCGCGGGCGTGGTCCAGCAGGGCGGCCACGGCGGCACCACGGCGGGCCCGATCGTGGCAGCCCTCCTGAAGGCGGGCTCGGGCGGCTGACCCAGGCCGGCCGGGGCCGACCACGACCCGCCGTCGCGGCGGACCGCCGGGGGCCGGTCGCGTGGCCGATACACCGGCCGCTAGCGTGCCCTGCATGAACGTCAGCGAGCAGAACGCCGGCGAGGGCCGGCCGTCCGTGGTGAGCGACCCCGACCCCCGATTCGCGCAGGCCCTGCGGGAACGAGGGCTCGGCGAGGTGATCGGAAGGGTCCGGCGCTTCCCCGAGGCGATCCGCACCACCGCCGAGGCCGCCGCGGCGCTGGGCTGCGAGCCGAGCCAGATCTGCACCTCGCTCTTCTTCGCCGCGGACGGGGTTCCTGTGCTGGTCCTGCTGGACGGCGCGTCGCACGTCGACATGGAACGCGTACGCCGGGAGCTGGGCGCCGAGAAACTCACCCGGGCCGGGGGCCGCCTCGTGCGCGAGTCGACCGGGTACGGGCCGGGCGCCGTGCCGCCCTTCGGGCACCTGACGAAGACCCGCGTCCTGGTGGACCGTTCGCTGCTCGGCCACGACACGGTCTGGACCTCGGCGGGGGTGCCGTTCACCGTCTTCCCGATGGACCCGAGGAGTCTGGTCGCGCAGGCGGACGGAACGCTGGTGGACGTGCGCGAGTCGATGGCGTGACCCCGCTCGTCGCCGCGGCCGTCCTGCTCGCCGCGGTCACCCACGCCGGCTGGAACGCGCTCGCCCACCGCATCGAGGACAAACTCGTCGGCTTCACGCTGATCGCCGGGGGCGGGATGCTCGTCGGACTGGCCATGGCGCCGTTCGTCGCTCTCCCCGCGGCCGCGGCCTGGCCGTACCTGCTGGCCTCGGCCTGCGTCCACGTCACCTACATGCTGCTGCTGATGCGCTCCTTCCGGCTCGGCGACTTCGGGCAGGCGTATCCGATCGCGCGCGGCACCGCCCCGCTGCTCGTCACCGTGCTCGCGGCCGTCTTCGCCCACGAGGTGCCCGACCGCTGGGCGGCCTCCGGTGTCGCGCTGTCCTGCGCCGGACTGACCGGGGTCGCGCTGTGGGGTCTGCGCGGCCGGCGCCCGAACTGGGCCGCGATCGGCGCCGCTCTCGCGACCGGTGTGGCGATCGCCGGGTACACCGTCGTCGACGGCCTGGGCGTCCGCGCCTCCGGCACCTCCCTCGGGTACATCGCCTGGCTGATGACGGTCCAGGGTGTGGCCATCCCCGCGTACATGCTCCACCGCAGGCGCGGCGAGACGCTCTCGCTGCTCCGGCCGCACGCCGCCGTCGGCCTGTTCGGCGCGGTCCTCTCCGTCGCGGCCTACGGCCTGGTGCTGTGGGCCCAGACCCGCGCCGAACTGGCACCGGTCGCGGCGCTGCGGGAGTCCTCGATCATCGTCGGCGCGGCCATCGGGGCCGTCTTCTTCAAGGAACGGTTCGGCGCACCCCGGATCGCGGCGGCGGGTCTCCTGGTCGCGGGGATAGGTCTGATGCTGCACACGGGGGCCGGGTAGACGCGCCTCAGCCCACCCCGCCTCCCGGACGGCGACCCGGCCGGGCGGCTACCCCGCGACGGACGTGCGCAGCGCCCGTATCAGCGCCTGGGCCCGCGCGTCCGCCGTCACGCTCTTGCGGAAGCCGTTGGTGACGTAGCCGAACGCGATGCCCGACTCGGGGTCGGCGAAGCCGAGGGCGCCGCCGCGGCCGGGGTGGCCGAAGGAGCCCGGGGAGAGCAGTGGCGAGGCTCCGCCGTGGAGCATGTAGCCGAGGCCGAAGCGGGTGTTGACGACCAGGACCCGGTCCGGTCCCGCGGACTGCTCCGAGCGCGCGGCCGCCAGTGTCTCCGGGGTGAACAGCCGGACGCCGTCCACCTCCCCGATCAGCGCGGCGTAGAAGCGGGCGAGGCCGTCGGCGGTGGCGATGCCGTTCGAGGCGGGCAGGACGGCGGCGCGGTAGGCGGGGTCGTTCTCGTCGGGCATCGGGGTGATCGCGGCGAAGGCGCGGCGGGTGAGACTGTCCGGGTCGGCGTACGCGTCCGAGACGGCCCGCTTGGGGCGGGTCCTGAGGCCGCCCGGCGTGGACGGCGCCTCGGTCTGCGCGACCCGGCCCACCCGGCCGGCCTCCGCCTCCGGAAGCCCGACCCACAGGTCGAGACCGAGCGGCCCGGCCATCTCCTCCGCGATCCACCGGCCGATCGTGCGCCCGGTGACCCGCCGGACCAGCTCGCCGGTCAGCCAGCTGTAGGTCTGCGCGTGGTACCCGTGCTCGGTGCCGGGCTCCCACACGGGCGTCTGGGCGGCCACCGCGGCGGCCGCGCGGTCGGGGTCGGCTGCCTCGGCGGGGGTGAGCGGGCGGTCGAGGACGGGGACCCCGGCGCGGTGCGCGAGCAGATGCCGTACGCGCGTGTGCTCCTTGCCGCGTGCCTTGTACTCGGGCCAGTGGGCGCCGACCGGCGCGTCGAGGTCGAGCTGCCCCCGCTGGGCGAGCAGCAGGAGGACGGCGGCCGCGACCCCCTTCGTCGCGGAGCGGACGATCTGCGCGGTGCCGGGCTGCCAGGGCTCGGTGCCGTCGACGTCACGGGTACCGCCCCACAGGTCGACGACCCTGTGCCCGTCGCGGTACACGGTGACGGCGGCGCCCCGGTCCCCGGGTGCCGCGAAGTTGGCCGCGAACGCCTCCCTGACCGGTTCGAAACCCTCCGCCACTGTGCCGTTCACGTCCACGCCCGCGCTCCCTGTCGCCTCACCACCGCCGAAACTGCCGATGGTGAGTGGAACACGCGTCCGCGGCCTTGGATTCCTAGGGCGGCTAGCCCAGCAGGATCGTGACCTCGATGTTGCCGCGGGTGGCGTTCGAGTACGGGCAGACCTCGTGGGCGGCGTCCACGAGTCCTGCCGCCACCTCCTCGTCGAGGACGGGGAGCGAGACGCTCAGGGCGACCGCGAGTCCGTAGCCGTGCCGCTTGTTGGGGCCGATCCCGACCTTGGCCGCGACCGTGGAGCCGGAGAGGTCGAGGCCGGCGCGGCGGCCGACCAGCACCAGCGCGTTGTGGAAGCAGGCGCTGAACCCGGCCGCGAACAGCTGCTCCGGGTTGGTGCCGTTGCCGTCGCCGCCCAGCGCCGGGGGCATCGCCACCTTCAGTTCGAGCTGCCCGTCCTGACTGGTCACGAAGCCGTCGCGGCCGCCGTGGGCGGTCGCCTCGGCGACATACATGATCTTCGTCGGACGGGTGTCGACTACGGCGCCGTCGATCACGGCAGGACCTCCCCCAAGGCGGGCAACAGAAGCGCGCACCGGCGCATCGCGCACAAATGCATCGTGCACAAGGTACCGGCCGGTATGGACCCCGGGAAGCCTCGGGTGGCAACGAGCTGCCGACGCCCGCGCGCCGCCGCGTCCCCGCCCGCGCGCCGCCGCGTCAGCGCCCGCGCGCCGCCGCCTGCGCGCGCTCCGTCAGCCGCCACAGCTCCTCGCGCAGCCGCGTGACCTCGGCCTCGCTCAGACCGGTCGCCGCCAGCAGCGCCTGCGGCACGTCCTCGGCGCGCTCCCTGAGCAGTTCGCCGCGCCCCGTGAGGGCGACACGGACCGAGCGCTCGTCATCGGCCGAGCGTTCACGGCGTACGAGCCCGGCCGACTCCAGCCGCTTGAGCAGCGGCGACATCGTGCCGTAGTCGAGGTGCAGGGCGGCACCCAGGTCCTTGACCGTGGTCTCGCCACGCTCCCACAGGACCAGCAGGACGAGGTACTGCGGGTAGGTGAGGCCGAGCTCCTCCAGCAGCGGGCGGTACGCGGCGGTCACGGCCCGCTGGGCGGCGTACAGCGCGAAGCACAGCTGGTCGTCGAGCAGCAGCGACCCGGCAGGCGGCGCGACGTCCTCTTGTTTGGTCACGCCCCCATTGTCACGGAGCGCGGGTCGAACCCGAAGGGCAGCTCCAGACGGTGGGAGCGCATCAGCTCGTCGTCCGAGAGGAGGCCGCCTGTGGCGCCGTCGGCGACGATCACGCCGTCGCTGAGGATCAGGGAACGGGGGCACAGTTCGAGGGCGTACGGCAGGTCGTGGGTGACCATGAGGACGGTGACGTCCAACGAGCGCAGGATGTCGGCGAGTTCGCGCCGTGAGGCGGGGTCGAGGTTGGAGGAGGGCTCGTCGAGGACGAGGATCTCCGGCTCCATCGCCAGCACCGTCGCGACGGCGACCCGGCGCCGCTGCCCGAAGGACAGGTGGTGCGGCGGACGGTCGGCGAAGGCTTCCATGCCGACCCGCTCCAGCGCGGTGCGGACCCGCTCCTCCAGCTCGTCGCCCTTCATGCCCGCCGCGGCCGGCCCGAAGGCCACGTCCTCGCGCACGGTCGGCATGAACAGCTGGTCGTCCGGATCCTGGAAGACGATGCCGACCCTGCGCCGGATCTCCGCCATGTGCCGCTTGCCGACCGGGAGTCCGGCGACCGTCACCGTTCCGGCGCCGCCGGTCAGGATGCCGTTGAGGTGCAGGACGAGGGTGGTCTTGCCCGCGCCGTTCGGGCCGAGCAGGGCGACGCGCTCGCCGCGGCCGATCCGGAAGTCGACGCCGAACAGGGCCTGGTGCCCGTCCGGGTAGGCGAAGGCGAGGCCGGAGACCTCCAGAGAAGGTGCGGCAGACGTCACAGGGTCCATCCCAACAGACATACGGCGAGGGCGGCGAAGGGCAGGGCGAGGGCGTACGACCACTGCGCCCGGGACGCGGTCACCTCGTCGATGACGGGCATGGAACCGGCGTACCCCCGGCTCACCATGGCCAGGTGCACGCGTTCCCCGCGTTCGTAGGAGCGGATGAACAGGGCGCCCGCCGATTTCGCGAGCACCCCCCAGTGCCGTACCCCACGGGCCTCGAAGCCGCGCGACTCCCGTGCGATCCGCATGCGCCGCATCTCGTCGGTGATGACGTCGCCGTAGCGGATCATGAAGGAGGCGATCTGCACGAGGAGCGGCGGGAGCTTCAGCCGCTGGAGGCCGAGGAGCAGTTCGCGCAGTCCGGTCGTGGAGGCCAGCAGGACGGAGGCGGCGACGCCGAGGGTGCCCTTGGCGAGGACGTTCCAGGCGCCCCACAGCCCGTTCACGCTCAACGACAGCCCCAGCACGTCCACCCGTTCGCCCTCCGCCACGAACGGCATGAGCACCGCGAACGCGACGAACGGGATCTCGATCAGCAGCCGCCGCAGCAGGACGCCCGCCGGTACGCGGGCCCGGTGGGCGACCACCGCGAGCAGCACGGCGTACAGCGCGAACGCCCACATCGCCTCGCGCGGGGTGGAGACGACCACGACCACGAAGGCCAGGGCCGCGGCGAGCTTGGTGTGCGGCGGCAGGGCGTGCACGGGCGAGTCCGCGTGCCGGTACAGCTTGTGCGCGTGGCCCGCTCCCACGTCAGACGCCGTCCGGCACGGAGGCGGGCGAGGTGTCGGCCGGGCGCCGCCTGCGGACCACCCAGAAGACGCCGCTGCCCGCGGCGACGGTGGCGCCCACGCCGATGACCCCGGCGAGACCGCCGGACAGGCGGGCGTCGGAGACGTCCTTGACGCCGTATCCGGCGAGCGGCGAGTCCTCGGAGGCGTGCGGCTTCGTCCTGGTGTCGATGCCCTTGTCCTTGGCGACCTTCTCCAGGCCGTCGGGGCTCGCGGAGGCGTAGAAGCTGACGAACCCGGCGAGGACGAGGGAGGTGACCAGACCGGTGATCCACACCTTGCGGTGCGAGGAGCGGGCCGGGGCGGGGGCGACGGCCGCGGGGGTGTCGACGAGTTCCCCGTTCACCCGCAGCTTGAGCCGCTGCTGGAGGCCGCGGGCGCCGTACACGAGATCGGGCCGTACGGCGACGACGGCGCCGACGGTGAGCGCGGTGATCACCGCTTCGCCGATGCCGATGAGGACGTGGACGCCGACCATGGCCGTGGCGACCTTGGAGAGCGCGACGTCGGTGGTGCCGCCGACCGCGTAGACGAGGGTGAAGACGACGGCGGCGGCGGGCACGGAGAGCAGGGCGGCGACGAAGGACGCGACGGTGATCGAGCGCCGCTTGCGGGGCAGCACCTTCACCAGGCCGCGGAAGACCAGGTACGAGACGACCGTGGTGGTGATGGCCATGTCGGTGATGTTGACGCCGAGCGCGGTCAGACCGCCGTCCGCGAAGAGGATGCCCTGCATGAGCAGGACGACCGAGACGCACAGGACGCCGGTGAAGGGGCCGACGAGGATCGCGGCCAGTGCGCCGCCGAGCAGATGTCCGCTGGTCCCGGCGGCGACCGGGAAGTTCAGCATCTGCACGGCGAAGATGAAGGCGGCGACCAGGCCGGCCAGCGGCGCGGTCCGCTCGTCGAGTTCGCGGCGGGCGCCTCGCAGGCTCACGGCGAGGGCGCCGGCCGCGACGACGCCGGCGGCCGCGGAGACCGGGGCATTGATGAATCCGTCAGGAACGTGCACCGTCCGATGATAGTGCCTTGTTGCGAACGACTTGCAAGAGCAGGATCAGACGAACAGCTTGCGAAGCGCAGGCGTACGGGGGCACTTCACGGGCGCGGGGAGGCGGGACCGGCGAACGGCCGCGGCGGATGTGCCCGCCGCCGCACACATGGCGGGCGCCCGATCGGGCAGGCGTCCTCTGAGGGAGGGTCACGGACGGCCGGAGAGCGGTTTCCGCGAGATGTGCGACATTTGAATGGTGACGGGATTCACAGCCTCCACATAGGTGACGCAGCGTAAGGAGTCGGTTCATGCACGCCGTCGAACAGTACGCACGCGCTCATATCGTCACGGACACGGCCGACTCCGCCGACGACGAACACCGGGCCGTCCCGGTGGCCCTCCGGTACGACCCGGAGACGGACCCGCGGCAGGTCCGCATCACGCTGCCGGGCCCGCATGAATGGATCTTCGAGCGCGAGCTGCTGGAACGGGGCCTGCGGGTGCCCGTCGACAGCGGCGACATACGCATCTGGCCGTGCGGCCGCGTCCAGGCCGTCCTGGAGTTCCACTCCGCGCAAGGGGTGGCGGTCGTGCAGCTCGACACGAAGGCGCTCATGCGTTTCCTCCGCCGTACGTACACGGCCGCCACCCCGGTGGCTCACTGAACCCGGATCGGTCCGGAGAGCCGGTCGCGGATCAGACGCGGACCGGCTTCCGGTCGCGGATCAGACGCCGACCAGCTTCCGGTCGCGGTCGTCGTCGCGCGGCTTCTCGTCGAGCGCGCGCAGTCCCTCACCCTCGACGTCGACGTTCGGCAGCACCCGGTCCAGCCACTTCGGCAGCCACCAGGCCCGTCGGCCGAGCAGTGCGAGCACCGCCGGGACCAGCGCCATCCGTACGACGAACGCGTCGAAGAAGACGGCGATCGCGAGTCCGAAGCCGATCATCTTGATCATCGACTCGCTGGAGCCGATGAATCCGGAGAACACGGCGATCATGATGACCGCGGCGGCGGTGACGACCCGGGCGCCGTGCTTGAAGCCGGTCACGATCGCCTGGGCGGGCTTCTCGCCGTGGACGAAGGCCTCCCGCATACGGGTCACGAGGAACACCTCGTAGTCCATGGCCAGACCGAAGACCACGCCCACCATGAAGATCGGCATCATCGACATGATCGGGCCGGTCTCCTCGACCCCCATCAGCCCGGACAGCCAGCCCCACTGGAAGACCGCGACGACCGCGCCGAGGGCCGCCGTCACGCTGAGCAGGAAGCCGAGGGCCGCCTTCAGCGGAACGAGGATCGAGCGGAACACCACGATCAGCAGCAGGAACGCGAGACCGACCACGAGCGCGAGATACGGGATCAGCGCGTCGTTGAGCTTCTGCGAGAAGTCGATGTTCATGGCCGTGGAGCCGGTGACGAGCACCGTCGCGTCCGTCTCGGCCTTGATGCCGGAACCCGCGCCGCGGATCGTGTGGACGAGGTCCTCGGTCGTGACGGAGGACGGCTTCGAGTCGGGGATCACCGTGATCATCGCGGTGTCGCCGGCCTTGTTGGGGGCCGCCGGACTCACGCTCACGACACCCTTCATGTCCTTGATCTCGTCGTGGACCGTGCTGAACGCCGTCTTGGGCGCGTCGCTCGCCTTGGCGTCGACGACGACCATCAGCGGGCCGTTGAAGCCTGGCCCGAAGCCTTCCGAGAGCAGGTCGTAGGCGCGGCGCTGGGTGGTGGACACCGGCTGCGAGCCGTCGTCGGGCAGGCCGAGCTGGAGCGAGGCGGCCGGGACCGCGGCCGCGCCGAGGCCGACCACGCCGAGCAGCAGCACCGCGAGCGGACGGCGGACGACGAAGCTCGCCCAGCGCGTGCCCATGTTGGGCCTGCCCTGCTTCTTGGCGGCACGGCCGCCGCCGAGCAGCCTGCTCTTCTGCCCGGCCGGCTGGACCCTGCGGCCCGCGTAGCCGAGCAGCGCGGGGATCATCGTCAGGGCGATGAGGACGGCGACGGCGACCGTGCCCGCCGCGGCCACGCCCATCTTGGTGAGCATCGGGATGTTGACGACCGACAGTCCGACCAGCGCGATCACGACGGTCAGGCCCGCGAAGACCACGGCCGAGCCCGCGGTGCCGACGGCCCGTCCGGCCGCGTCCTCGCGTTCGCGGCCCTCGGCCAGTTCGGCCCGGTAGCGGGAGACGATGAACAGGGCGTAGTCGATGCCGACCGCGAGGCCGATCATCATCGCGAGGGTGGACGTGGTGGAGCCGAGGTCGAGCGCGCTGGCGAGCGCGGTGATCGTCGAGACGCCGATGCCGACGCCGATCAGCGCGGTCAGCAGCGGCAGTCCGGCCGCGATCAGGGAGCCGAAGGTGATGACGAGGACGACCGCGGCGATCGCGATGCCGATGACCTCGCTGGAACCGGTCTCGGGCGTCGCCTGGAGCGCGTCACCGCCGACCTCGACGGTCAGGCCCGAGTGCCGGGCGTCCTCGGCGGCCGCCTTCAGGGCGTCCTTCGAGGCGTCCTTCAGCTCCATGCCGGAGACCTGGTACCTCACCGAGGCGTAGGCGATCGAGCCGTCCTTGCTCACGGCGTGGATCTTGAACGGGTCGGTGACGGAGGTGACCTCGGAACCGGTGCCGAGCACCTTGACGGCCTGCTCGACCGCCGCCTTGTTGTCCTTGTCCGCCATCTTCTCGCCGGCGGGCGCCTTGAAGACGACGCGTGCGGTCGCCCCGTCGGCGCTCATTCCGGGGAAGCGGCTCTCCAGCAGGTCGAAGGCCTTCTGCGCCTCGGTGCCGGGGATCGAGAAGGAGGACGATCCCGCGACGGGCGCGGAGGCTGCGCCGACACCCGCGAGGGTCAGCAGCGCCACCCATATCAGGGCGGCGAAATGCCGACGCCGGAAGGCGAGTCGGCCGAGTTTGTAGAGGAACGTGGCCACGAGGGCGTACTCCCGGTCAGGTCGTGGAAGGGCAGGGGCTGGTGTGATCACCCGAGTGGGGGCAGGGGGGATCAGCCCGACGACGTGAGCGGCGCGTCAGGTGCGAGGGCGGAGGTCTGCTCGCCGGGTGCGACGACAGGGATCCGGCCGGGTGGGGCAGGTCGGGGGTGGGGCGTCAGGCGCCGAGAGCGGGGAGGACCACGGCGTCGACATACGAATGCAGGAAGGCCTGCGTCGGCGGGAGTTCGTCGATCATGGTGCGGGCGGCGAAGGCGCCGATGAGCATGTGCATCACGTACTCCATCGCCGGGTTGTCCGCACGGATCTCACCTCGGTCGACACCGCGCTGGAGCACCCGGCGCAGCTCTTCCAACTCCGGCTCGATCAGCCATTCCCGGAACGCCTTCAGCAGATCCGGGTTCCCGTGTGCCGCCATGGCCAGGCCCCGCATCAGCGCGGAGTCCTGTTCCATCTGGCAGTCGTCCTGGCGCAGGGCCAGGGCGTGGAAGTCGCCCCGCAGGCTCCCGGTGTCCATGTCGGAGAACTTCAGCGGCTTCTGGTGCCGCAGCGCTTTCACGACGAGCTCGGCCTTGCCGCCCCACTGGCGGTAGAGGGTGGCCTTGCTGGAACGGGTACGGGCCGCGACGGCGTCCATCGTGAGGGCGTCGTAGCCGACCTCCCGAAGCAGGTCGAGCACGGCCGTGTAGAGCTCGGCCTCACGCTCGGGCGTGATCCGACTGCGTCGCGCCGTTGCGGCTTCAGCCATCGCACTCACCTCTCCCGCTTCGAACGACACGGATTCGTATGCCCTGAAGATACCCCCGGGGGCCAGCGAAACGAAACCGTTTCGTACGTGTGCTGGGTCACGTGCCGGGTCATGGCACGTGCCGGGTCACGCGCGGGGTCACCGTGCCGGGTCGCGCATGGGGTCACCGTGCCGGTCGCGTGTGGGGTCGCATAGGGGGCGCGTACGTTTCCGGGGGCGCCCCGTGCGCACCATCCGTATCCTCGTCCGCTCCCACGTCCCACAACGCGCCCCCCGTGCCACGAGTTGCCGGGGTCACTCCAGCGGAAAAGCATGGGGAGGTGAGCCACGAGTACGAGAACGCGACGACGGACGAGAACTCCCCCGGCTATCTGCGCTTCCCGCATCTGAGCGGCGACCGGCTGTGCTTCGTCACCGAGGACGACCTGTGGCTGGCCCCGCTCGGCGACCGCGGACGCGCCTGGCGGCTCACCGTCGACCGCACCAAGGTCGGCCACCCCCGCTTCTCCCCCGACGGCCGGCGGATCGCGTACACGAGCTGGCGCAGCCTCGTCCCGGAGATCCACCTGGCGCCGGTGGACGGCGGACCCGGCCGCAGGCTCACCTACTGGGGCAGCGCCGACACCCAGGTGTGCGGCTGGTCCCCCGAGGGCGACATCCTCGCCGTCGCCTCGCACGGCCAGCCCTTCTCGTACTTCACCTGGGCCTACTCCGTCCCCACCGACGGCGACCCCGGCCGCAAGCAGCCCTGGGGCCCGGTCTCGGACATCGGTGTCGCCGACATCGACGGCGAGCGCAGGACCCTGCTGCTCACCGGCACCCCGCCGCACGAACCGGCCGCCTGGAAGCGCTACCGGGGCGGGGCCATGGGCCGCATCTGGCTGCACGGCCGGCAACTGGTCGCGGAGCTCGGCGGCCATCTCGCCTGCCCGATGTTCGTCGGCGGGCGCATCGCGTTCCTCTCCGACCACGAGGGCGTCGGAAACCTCTACTCGTGCTCGTACGACGGCGCCGACCTGCGCCGTCACACCGACCACGACGCCTTCTACGCCCGGCACGCGTCCTCGGACGGCACCCGGGTCGTCTACCAGTGCGCGGGCGACCTGTGGATCGTCGACAACCTGTCCCCCGAGTCGGTCCCGCGCCGGATCGACGTCGTCCTGGGCGGTCCGCGCGCGGGGCGGCGCTCCTACCCGGTGCCGGCCGCCCAGCACGTGGACAGCATCTCCGTGGACGAGACGGGCCGGGCCGGCGCCGTCGTCGTACGCGGCAGCCTGTACTGGCTCACCCACCGCGACGGCCCGGCGCGCACCATCTCGGACACCCCGGGCGTACGGGTCCGGCTCCCCGAGATGCTCGGCTCGGGCGGCCAGGTCGCCTATGTCACCGATGCGGACGGCGAGGACGCCGTCGAGATCGCCTACCTGCCGCGCGCGAGCGGCGCCCGTGAGCCGCGCCGCCTCGCCTCCGGCCGCCTCGGCCGCGTACAGGAACTGGTGTCGGACCCCCAGGGCGAACGCCTCGCCATCGCCTCGAACGACGGGCGGCTGCTGCTGCTCGACGCCACGGAGGAGCCCGGTGAGGCGGAGGGGCTCGGCGTGCTCGACGAGGAAGGGGAGATGGACGAGGCGGAGGAGACGGGGGAGGCCGGGGATTCCGGGGAGGGTGAGGCCGGGGAATCCGGTGACCTCGGGGCGTCCGGTGGTGCCTCGCGGGCCGGGTCCGCGTCCGGGGAGGGAGAGGACGGCGGGGACGAGGACGGCCGGGGCCCGGCCGGGGATGGCGCGACGTCGGGTGCGGGGGAGGTCGTCGAGCTCATCCAGTCCATCAACGGACCCGTGACGGACCTCGCCTTCTCCCCGGACGGGGCCTGGCTGACCTGGTCGCATCCCGGGATCGGCCGCTCCCTGCGCCAGATCAAGATGGCGCGCATAAAGGACCGGCTGATCGTCGACGTCACCAACGGCCGCTTCGAGGACGAGAACCCGGTGTTCACCCGGGACGGCCGCTATCTCGCGTTCCTGTCCTGGCGCGGCTTCGACCCCGTGTACGACGTGCACACCGGGGACCTGTCCTTCCCGCTGGGCTGCCGCCCCTACCTCGTGCCCCTGTCCTCCGCCACCCCGTCCCCGTTCGCGCTGAACCCCGACGGGCGGCCCGCCGCGGGAGGCCTCGACCCGGTCGAGGACGGGGCAGGCGACGGCAGCGCGACGACCGTCGAACTCGAGGGCCTGGAGAGCCGGGTGACCCCCTTCCCGGTCACGGCCTCCAAGTACTCGGCGCTGCACCCGGTCTCGGGCGGCGGTCTGGTCTGGCTGCGCTGGCCGATCTCCGGCGCCCTGGGCGAGACGTTCGCCAACCCGGACGACACGACAGGCCGTCCGACCCTGGAGTTCTTCAACATCACCAAGGGTAAGAAGTCCGAACTCGTCGACCACCTCGACTGGTTCGCGGTGAGCGGCGACGGGTCCCGGCTGGTCGTCGTCGACGAGGGCGACCTGCGCGCCGTGCCGTCCACCGAGTCCGGCGACAGCGACTCCACCGTCTGGATCGATCTGCGCCGCATCCTGCACGAGGTGGACCCGTGCGCCGAGTGGCGCCAGGCCTACGCGGAGGCCGGCCGCATCATCCGCGCCTACTACTGGGACCCGAACATGTGCGGCATCGACTGGGACGCGATCCTGGCGCAGTACCGCCCCCTGGTCGAACGGGTCTCCTCCCCGGACGAGTTCGCGGACCTGCTGCGCGAGGTGCTCGGCGAACTGGGCACCTCGCACGCGTACGTGAGCCCGGCGCGCCGCAACGAGGGGCCGTCCCACTATCAGCGCTGGCAGGGCCTGCTCGGTGCCAACTTCGTCTGTCGTGACGGCAGTTGGATGCTGAAGCGGATCCTGCCCGGTGACTCGTCCGACTCCAAGGCGCGTTCGCCGCTGGCCGGCACCGGCATCCGCGAGGGCGCGGTCCTCACCCACGTCGACGGACGGCCGGTGGACCCCGTCACCGGACCGTATCCGCTGCTCGCGGGCGCGGGCGGTACGACGGTCGAGCTGACCTTCACCCCGGCGGAGGGCGAGGGCCGCTCCCGCCGGGTGGCCGTGGTCCCGCTGATCGACGAACGCCCTCTGCGCTACCAGGACTGGGTGGCCAAACGCCGCCAGGTGGTGCGGGAGTTGAGCGGTGGGCACTGCGGCTATCTGCACATCCCGGACATGGGCGGCTCGGGCTGGGCCCAGTTCAACCGCGACCTGCGGATGGAGGTCTCGCGCCCGGCCCTCATCGTCGACGTACGGGGCAACGCGGGCGGCCACATCAGCGAACTGGTCGTCGAGAAGCTGACCCGCACGATCCTCGGCTGGGACCTCACACGCGACGCCCAGCCGGTGTCGTACGCCTCGAACGCCCCGCGCGGTCCTGTGGTGGCCCTGGCCGACGAGGCCACCTCCTCCGACGGCGACATGATCACCGCCGCCTTCAAACTGCTGGAGCTCGGGCCGGTCGTGGGGCAGCGCACATGGGGCGGTGTCGTCGGCATGACCGGCCGGCACCGGCTCGGCGACGGCACGGTCATCACGGTGCCCATGAACGCCGCCTGGTTCGACGCGTACGGCTGGTCCGTCGAGAACCACGGCGTCACACCGGACCTGGAGATCCTGCGCACCCCGCTCGACTGGGCGGAGGGCCGCCACGCCCAGCTGGACGACGCCATCCAGCTCTCCCTCGACCTGCTCCGCACCCACCCCGCGGCCTCCCCGCCGGACCACTCGGACGTGCCCGACAGGAGAAGACCGAAGCTGCCCCCGAGAGCGAACTGAGCCCGGCGGGCGGGCGGTTCGGGCTCGGCGGGCGGGCGGCTCAGGCCCGGCGGGCGGGCGGTTCGGCCGGGCGCCCGGCGGGGGGGCGAAGGGCCCGCTTGTGCGAGGAACGGGACGAGCGGCCCGCGGGCACGAGGACGGGGCGCCCTCCGTGAAGAGGGCGCCCCGTTCAGGCCGAGCAGGTGCGTCGGTCAGGCGTCGTAGTCCTGGTCGAAGCGGTCCTGGGCCTCGTGCTGAGCGCGCTCGGCCTCCGGCATCGCGTGGTCACGGCCGGCCGGGGCGCGTCGGTTCGCCTCGTCCTGGCGGCCTTCCGGACGCGTCTTCTTCTTGCCGGGCTGCTGCTTCATCCGCTCGGCCTTGTCCTTGAACTGGTCCTGCATGCTCATGTTCACTCCTGTTGCGGGTGAGAGGTTCGGCCCTCGACCTCCCTTGCGTACAAGGGCGGTTGTGCGGGCCTCGACCAGATTGACACGCACGGACACAGCACGCATTTCGGTCAGTCACTCACCGTGAGACACGCCGGTGGGAGGCACCGGGAACCTCCCCGGAACACCCCCCACGGCACCCCCGTCACCCCCGGTCGGCCCCCGGCTTCCTCACGGAGCCGGCGACTTCCGCTCCTGCTCGTCGGCCGCCCCGCCCGCCCCGACCAGCCCGGTGCCCACACCGCCGAGGCGCGGTTCGAACCGCCGCATCTCGCGCTGCCCGACCGACCCGATGATCCCCGGCAGATACCCCCGGATCCCCTGCATCCCGCGCAGCCACCCCTGCGCGTACACGTGAACGGAGCGGCGCTCGATCCCGGCCACGATCCGGTCGACGGCCGGTCCCAGCGGATACGTCTTGTTGGACGGCCACGGCAGCCGCTGCCTCAACTCCCGCATCACGTCGTCCTGATCGGCCCCCCGGACCATGTCCGTGTCGGTCCAGGACAGATACCCGACGCCGACGCGCACCCCCTTGTGACCGACCTCGGCGCGCAGACAGTGCGCGAACGCCTCCACACCGGACTTGGAGGCGCAGTAGGCCGACATCATGGGGGCGGGAGTGATGGCGGCGAGCGACGCGATCTGGAGCAGATAGCCCCGGCTCGCCGTCAGCGCCGGCAGGAACGCCCGTGCGGTGACGGCCGATCCGATCAGGTTCACCTCGATCACCCGCCGCCAGGCGACCGGGTCGGAGTCCACGAAGGGCCCGCCGCTCGCGACACCGGCGTTCGCGACGACGATGTCCACCTTCCCGAAGCGCCGCTCGACCTCCTGCGCGACCCGCGCCATCGCCTCGTGGTCGGTGACGTCGGCGTACCAGTGGTCGCTCTCGCCGCGCAGCCGCTCCGAGACCCGCTTCAGCTCCTCGGCCTCCAGTCCGACCAGCGCGACCTTCGCCCCCCGCGCGGAGAGCTTGCGCGCGAGGAGCTCACCGACACCCCGTGCGGCCCCCGTGACGACGGCGACCTGCCCCTCCAGGCTGACCTTGCTCATGCGCCCTCCTTGATCTCTGCGATCCGCTCGGCTTCCGCGGTCTTCACGGCGTACGTGGCGACGAGTTCCCTGATCCGGGCGGTCACCAGTTCCGGCGCCTCCACCGGGGTCATGTGCCCGAGGCCCGGCAGCTCGGTGCTGCCGACACAGTTCGGCAGCGCCGCCACGAGGGCGCGCGCGTGCACGACCGGCGTCATGCGGTCCACACTGCCCGCGATCACCGCGGTCGGCACCCTCAACTCCCGTACTCCCGCGTCGAGATCGAGGGTGGAGAGCACGGCCGACCAGGCGTGGCGCACACCCCGCGGACAGGCGTGCACGATCCGCGCGCACGCCGCCACCATGGCGGGGGACGAACCGGGGCCCATGGTCGCGTACTTGAGGATCCACCGGGCGACGGGCGTGACGGGCCCGAGCGGCGCGCGCGAGCCGAGCACGGCGCCGGTCAGCCGCGTCCGCAGCCGTCCGGCGCGCCAGGGCAGCACCCGCGACTCCTCGACCAGCCGTGTGCTCCCCGTGCTGCACAGCAGCGCCGCCGCCGCGTGTTCGCGGAACCGCGGTCGCGCCGAGGCCGCCATCAGCGTCATCCCGCCCATGGAGTGGCCCGCGAACACGGCCTTCTCGCCCGGTGCGAGGGTCGCCGCGAGCACCGCCTCCAGGTCGTCGGCGAGCGCCTCGGTGCTGCACGCGTCACTCGCGGGACTGCGTCCGTGCCCGCGCTGGTCGTAGGCGATGACCCGGTGGTCGGCGGCGAGGTCCCGGATCTGGGCCGCCCAGAAGGCGGTCGAACAGGTCCAGCCGTGCGCGAGCACGACGGGGGGCGCGTCCTCGGGGCCGTGCACCTCGACATGCAGCCGGGCGCCGTCGGCGGAGTGCGCGATCAGTTCCCGGGCGGGCACGGGATGCGCGTACGCCTCGTGCGCCTCGTACGTCGGTCGGCTCACGCTTCTGCCTCCACCTTCCTGGTGCGGGTGCTCTTCGTGCGCGGCTCGGGCGCGTCCTCCGGCGTCTCCCCGGATGCGGGTCGCGCCGCGCGCAGCACGTCGTACTCCCCCAGGTCGACGCGTCGCGTCGCGCCCCGGAACTCGGTCGTCGTGCCGGGCCACACGGTCGTGTTGACGCCGTTGGCGTCCAGATACCAGCTGGAGCAGCCGCCGGTGTTCCACACCGTGCGCTTCATGCGTTCCTGGACCCGGTGGTTCCAGGCGTCGACGGCCGCGGGGCGGGCGTCGAGGGCCACCCGGCCGCCGAGGACGTCCAGCTGCCGTACGAAGTCCGCCATGTAGTTCAGCTGGGACTCGATCATCAGGATCATCGAGGAGTTCCCGAGCCCGGTGTTCGGACCGATGATCGTCATCCAGTTGGGGAAACCGGCCGCGGTGGCGCCGCGCAGCGACTTCATGCCGGTCTCCCACGCCTGGGCGAGCGTCCTGCCGTCCGCGCCGACGACCCGCTCGGCGATCGGCATGTCGGTGACGTGGAAGCCGGTCCCGAAGACGATCGCGTCGGCCTCGGCCCGGGTGCCGTCCGCGGCGATCAGCGTGGAGCCGTCGATCTCGGCTAGTCCGGAGGCCACCACGTCCACATTCGGCCGGGTCAGCGCCGGGTAGTAGGTGTTCGAGAGCAGGATGCGCTTGCAGCCGATCCGGTAGTCGGGGGTCAGCTTCGCGCGCAGCTCCGGGTCCTTGACGGCCCGCGCGATGTTCCGCTTGGCCAGCCGTTCGACCAGGCCGAGTTCGTCGGGCCGCTTGGTGAACGCCTGCACCTGGAGCTCCCGGATGCCCCAGAGCAGTCCGCGCCTGGCCTGCGCGGTGAAGGGCAACTGCCGGTGCAGCCACCGCTCGGCGCCGCTGATGGCCCGGTCGACCCGGGGCATCACCCACGGCGGGGTGCGCTGGAACAGGGTCAGCCGGGAGACGTCCGGCTGGATGGCGGGCACGATCTGGATGGCGGAGGCCCCGGTGCCGATCATGGCCACGCGCTTGCCGCGCAGGTCGTAGTCGTGGTCCCAGCGGGCCGAGTGGAACACCTCGCCGGTGAAGGTCTCGATGCCCGGGACCGACGGGATCTTGGGGTCGGAGAGCGGCCCGGTCGCGGACACCACGACGTCCGCGGTCAGGAACCCGGCGCTCGTCTCGATCCGCCAGTGCAGCTTGTCCGTGTCCCAGGTCATCATCTTGACCTCGGAGTCGAACCGCAGATGGGGGCGCAGCCGGAAGACGTCGGCCACGTGCTCCAAGTAGGCGCGGATGTGCTCCTGCCCGGAGAAGGTGCGCGGCCATTCGGGGTTGGGCGCGAAGGAGAACGAGTACAGGTGCGAGGGGACGTCGCAGGCGCACCCGGGATAGCTGTTGTCGCGCCAGGTGCCGCCGACGCCGCCGGCCCGTTCCAGGACCACGAAGTCGGTGATCCCCTCGCGTCGCAGCCGCACGGCTGCGCCCAGCCCGCCGAAACCGGATCCGATCACCGCCACCCGTACATGCTCGTGCTCGGTCATCCCGACGCCTCCCTGATCCGCACGACCCTGCCAGTGAACACTGGCACAATCGGGAGGGTAGAGCAGCTTCGTACTCATGGGTAGGGGTCGCGACCGGGAAAGTTACCGGGGGTACGACGTAGGGTGCGGACGTGGCCGAGGGATCAGGAAAGCGCGGCGCGGAGACGCGCGAAGGGAACGCGGAGACGTCGAACTCCGGCGGCCGTCGCGAGTACCGCATGGAGGAACTGGCCGAGGAGGCCGGGATCACCGTGCGCACCCTGCGCTTCTACCGGGAACGCAAACTCATACCCCCGCCCCGGCGCGAGGGCCGTATCGCCTGGTACGACGACACCCATCTGGCCCGGCTGCGCACCATCTCGGCGCTGCTGGAGCGCGGCCACACCCTGAACGGCATCGCGGAACTCGCCGAGGCCTTCGACCACGGCCGCGACGTCGGCGAACTGCTCGGCCTCGGCGAGCCCACCGAGGAGACCCCGGTCCGCCTCTCCCCCG
The DNA here is from genome assembly GCF_037940415.1 of Streptomyces sp. f51. Lineage (NCBI taxonomy): Bacteria > Bacillati > Actinomycetota > Actinomycetes > Kitasatosporales > Streptomycetaceae > Streptomyces > Streptomyces sp. f51. The sequence goes on from NZ_CP149798.1 coordinate 3,074,833, forward strand.
AGGAACTGGCCGACGTCTTCGCGGGCCAGGCGACCGGCGAGAACCTCGCGGCCGCGCTCGACCTCGGCTATCTCGGCACGGACGGCGGCGAGATCGTGCACGTCAGCCGCCGTCTGCTCGACGTCTCGGCCGCCCTGGTCCGCGAGGGCATCCCCCTGGCCGACGTCCTGACGGCGGCCCGCCGCGTACGCGAGCACACCGAGGCCCTGGCCGAACTCTTCACCACCCTGGTCCTCACCGAGGACCGCACCCCCGACGACCTCCAACGTCTGCGCCCCCTGGCGAAGAGCGTGGTCGAAGCGGAACTGTCGATGGCGATGGACCGCCGCCTGCGCAAGCACCGCGACCCGCGCGGGGGCCGGGACATCCGGCCCGAGGGACGCGACGAGGCCGCTCAGAGCTCGTAGACCACCGTGACCGGCGCGTGGTCGGACCAGCGCTCCTCATGGGTCGCCGCGCGCTCGACGAAGCCCTTCACCGCCTTGCCGGCGAGTCCGGGCGTGCCGACCTGAAGGTCGATTCTCCAACCTGAATCGTTGTCGAAGGCCCGCCCCCGGTACGACCACCACGTGTACGGGCCCTCCGTGTCCGGGTGCAGGGCTCGTACGACGTCGACGTAGCCGCCGTCCCCGGTGTCGAGGACGCGGCCGAGCCAGTCCCGTTCCTCGGGCAGGAAGCCGGAGTTCTTCCGGTTGGCGCGCCAGTTCTTGAGGTCGGCCTCCTGGTGGGCGATGTTCCAGTCGCCGCAGACGACGACCTCGCGTCCGTCGGCGGCGGCCCGCTCCCTCAGCCCCTTGAGATGGGTGAGGAACTCGTCCATGAACCGGACCTTCTCGTCCTGCCGCTCCGTGCCGACCTCGCCCGAGGGCAGGTACAGGCTCGCGACGGTGACACCGGGCAGGTCCGCCTCGACGTACCGCCCGGAGGAGTCGAACTCCTCGGACCCGAAGCCGATCCGGACGCTGTCGGGCTCCCGGCGTGTGTAAAGGGACACACCCGCGCGGCCCTTGGCGGCGGCGGGGGCGTGCACGACGTGCCACCCCTCGGGTGCTCGCACCTCCTCCGGGAGCTGCCCGGGCTCCGCCCGCACCTCCTGGAGGCACAGGACGTCCGCGGAGGTCTCCGCGAGCCACTCCACGAAACCCTTCTTCGCGGCGGCGCGGAGCCCGTTCACATTCACAGAGGTCACAGTCAGCACCCGGGCACGATACTTAATCCGTCCGGCCGTCCAGAAGTCGATCTCCATCGGCGCGGCCGGCCGCGGACCTCGTCCGCCCGCCCATTCCGCTGTCGCATAGATGTACGGTATTACGCATGAATTTCCGCCCGGTCGCCTTCGACCATCCCGACGCCGTGAAACTCAATGATCAGGTTCAGGCCGAATACGCCGAGCGTTACGGCGACGGCGGCGACGCCACGCACCTGGACGCGCGGATGTTCGCGCCGCCGCTCGGTCTCTATCTGATCGCGTACGACGAGCGGGACCGCCCGGTGGCCACGGGTGGTTGGCGCACGCAGGAAGAGAACGACGAGGGCTACTCGGACGGAGACGCCGAGCTCAAGCGCATGTACGTGGTCCCCGAGGCCCGCGGTCTCGGCCTCGCGCGGCGCATGCTGGCCGCGCTGGAGGACGACGCCCGCGCGGCCGGCCGTACCCGCATGGTCCTGGAGACGGGCTCCAAGCAGCCCGAGGCGGTGGCCCTCTACGCGTCCAGCGGCTACGAACCGTGCCCGAAATTCGGCTACTACCGCTTCCACGAACTGAGCCTCTGCTACGCCAAGGCCCTCTAGTCACCGGGGCGGTGTCCATCCGGCACGGCCCCGGCAGACCGAGCACCCGGAGGCCGAACCGATGTCCACGACCCGAACCCTTTCCTCCGCATGGACCGGAACGACGGCGGTGGCCGGGCTGGCCGCCGCCGCGCTGGCCCTGACCGGCTGCACGGCCGGCGCAAGCGGCTCCGCGCCGGCCACCGCGTCCGCGCCGTCGGTCCACAGATCGCCGTCGGCCGCGGCGCCCCCCGCGAAGGAGTCGCCCGCCTCCGACCGCACCCGGACCCTGCCCGGCGACTCGGTCACCAGGGCTCCGGACCTGCCCGGCCACAAGGTCGTCGCGCGGGCCGTGAACGTCCACGGCGGCGAGGAGCTGGACGTACCGGGGGGAGTCGGGCCCGGATCACTGTCGATCGCCGTGAACTGCGTGGGCCGGGGAACGCTGAAGGTCTCCTTGGACCAGCCCGCCATGAGCTTCCCGGTCACCTGCACCGCCGGAAAGGTCACCGGCGTCCTCAACACCCTGGACCGGCCGCACGGCGCCGCCCACGCCCACGCGACGGTGACCGTGACGGCCACGTCCGGCGTCCGCTGGTCCATCGCCGTCGCGCGCTGACCGAGGGACCGCCAGTCCCGGGGCCACCGGCGGGAGTTGCCGCTTCCGGCCCCCGGACATGGCAAGAGGCCCGCTCCCACTGATGGGAACGGGCCTCTTTGCTGCGGTGGACCTGTGGGGATTTGAACCCCAGACCCCCTCGATGCGAACGAGGTGCGCTACCAGACTGCGCCACAGGCCCTTGCAACGAGTGAAACTCTAGCATCCCGATCGAGGTGCTCGGTAATCCCTTCCTGCCTGGTCAGCCGGACAGCCCCGAACCCCTGACGCCCCACCCGTCACTCGTTGGCCGCGCGCGGCCGTTCGCCGTCCTCGTACTGGTCGAACAGCGGCGTCCGGCCCCGCTCGCGGGCTCGCCGTGCCGAGGCCGCGCGCCTGGCGTCGCTGCGCGGATCGTCCGCAGCCCCGGCGCCGTCGGGGTCCTCGGCGAGGTCCTGGCCGGCCGGCTCCGCCTCGTGCGCGCTCGGCTCGGCCGCGCTGGAACGCGCGGAGCTCCACGCGTCCGGGGCGCCCAGATCCACGCTGGACGTCGCCCGGGGCGCGACCGGCGCGGTCACATAGGTCGGCAGGGGAACCGGCACCGGGTCCCAGCTGTCCCCCTGCGCGGGCCCGCACTGGCGCTCGCGCTGCTGGTCGACCCACTCGGCGTGGTCGGTCTGCTCGACGAGGGCGCGCCGGTCGGCGGCCAGCGCGAGCAGGCCGGGGTCGGTGTCGGGGACCGCGCCCTCCTCCGGTTCGTCCGCGACGGGGTCGACGGACGGCCGTCGGCGGGGCTGGCGCTCCCGGAGCCGCTGCGCGGCGGCCTCGGCCCGGCGGCGGTCCATGGTGTAGGTGAAGCGCCGCCGCTCCTGGACCCGCAGATGCACGATGTACGAGCTCAGCATCAAGGCCGGCACCGCGGGCGCCCACAGGAGCGTGAGCCCGCCCACCGCCGCCACGATCGCGCCGAGGGTGAAGGCGAGGAACAGCAGGACCGTGGTGCGCCGACGGCGCGCGAGGACCTTGGTGCGCCGGGCCCGCGCCGCGGCCTCCGCCGAAACCGCCCGGCGCGCGCCGGGCGTGGACGGCGCGGCCTGCTGGGGCGCGGACTTGGCCGGAGGTCTCGGGGCGGAAGTGCCCGCCTGGTGCGGTACGGAGGACCGGGCGCCGCCCGAGGTCTCGTACCCGCCGCTCTCCTTGCCGGCCGGGCGTGCGCCCGGCTCCGGTTCCCCCTGGGCCGGTTCCGGCACCTGCACCCGTTCCTGTGCGTGGGAACGGTGCCGGTCCGTCGCCTGGGGCCGGTTCGGGGATACGGCGAAGGCCCGGACGTCCACCGAATCGGTGACGCCGTCCGGGTCGGCGCTGGGCTCCTCCTCCTCGGCGGAGCGTGCGCGCAGGTCCTTGGCGTATCGACGCTCCATGCCCGCCCGTCCGGACAGCAGCCGGATGGCGGTGCTGAAGCGTTCCGTCGGACGGGCTTCGTTCAGCTCGTCCTGCCTACGGAGCCACATCGGCACCAAGTAGGCGGCCCAGGCCCCGACAATGACTGCGTAGATGAGGCCGCTGCTGCTCACGCCTCACACGGTAGAGGGGTTTGTGTGAGGCCATCTGCCAATTGAGCCGGTGTGTCGCACGATCCGGCTGATATTTCGACCTTTTTTTGTGACCGATGCGATCAGCAGGCCACCGCGAGCGCGAATTTAATGCCGTGACGCGATCGCCCGCCGATCATTTTCGAACACCTATTTCATTTTCCGGCGCTACCGGGCTTGCCCCGGTTCTGCCGGCCGGCCCCTTCGGGACCCACCTGATCCGATCCCGCCTGATCCGGGCGGCCCTGCGCCGAGCGCCTGCGCTGCCAGCGCGCGAGCAGCCCCTCGGGGACTTCCTCCGCGGTGAGCGCGAACACGAGATGGTCCCGCCAGGCACCGTCGATGTGGAGATAGCGCGGGCGCAGGCCCTCTTCCCGGAATCCGAGTTTCTCCACGACCCTGCGGCTCGGCCCGTTCTCGGGGCGAATACAGACTTCGATGCGGTGCAGTCCGACCGTGCGGAAGCAGTGGTCGCTCACGAGCGCCACGGCCGTCGGCATCACGCCGCGGCCCGCCACCGACTGGTCCACCCAGTAGCCGATGTGCCCGGAGCACATCGAACCCCAGGTGATCCCGGCCACGGTGAGCTGACCGACGAGCCGGCCCTGGTACTCGATCACGAAGGGCAGCATCCTGCCCGCGTTGGCCTCGGCCCGCAGATGGCGGACCATCTGCCGGTACGTCGGCCGGTGCGCGATCGGACCGCTGGGCGTGGGGGGCGGGATGGTCGCCTCCCAGGGCCGCAGCCAGTCACGGTTGCGCCGGTTCACCTCGCGCCAGGCCCGCTGGTCGCGCAGCCTTATCGGCCGGAGGACGACATCGCCGTCCACCAGCTCGACCGGCCAGGACGGGCTGTTCAGCTCGCACCCCCGGTGCCGTCGGGTCTCTGGTGGTCGCCGCCGCGGATCTGGTCGACGGCGTGGGTCAGGAGGGGTTCGAGAACGGCGAGGCCGTCCCTGACCCCGCCGGTGGAACCCGGCAGGTTGACGATCAGCGTCCCCGCGGCGACTCCGGCGAGTCCTCGCGAGAGCGCCGCGGTGGGGACCTTGTCCCTGCCGAACGCCCTGATGGCCTCGGGGATTCCGGGGATCTCGCGGTCGAGCACGCGCAGGGTCGCCTCGGGGGTGCGGTCGGTGGGTGAGATCCCCGTGCCGCCGGTGGTGACGATGAGGTCGTAGCCCGCCTCGATCCCGGCGCGCAGTGCCTCCTCCACGGGGTCCCCGTCCGGCACGACCCACGGTCCGTCGACCGCGAAGCCGGATTCCGCGAGGCCCGCGGCGACCAGAGGGCCGCCCCTGTCCTCGTAGACACCGGAGGCCGCCCGGTTCGAGGCCGTGACGACGAGCGCGCTGTAGTCCGCCGGGAGAGCCGCGCCGAGGTCGGTGCCGCCGCTCATGTCCGGCTCCAGTCGCCCGATTTCCCGCCCGTCTTCTCTTCCACCCGTACGTCCGTGATGACCGCTCCCTTGTCGACGGCCTTGACCATGTCGATCACGGTGAGGGCCGCCACGCTGACCGCGGTGAGGGCTTCCATCTCGACGCCCGTGCGGTCGGTCGTCTTCACGGTGGCGAGGATCTCGACGGCGTCGTCCGCGACCGACAGGTCAATCCTGACACCGGACACCGACAACGGGTGGCACAGCGGGATCAGGTCCGGGGTGCGCTTGGCCCCCATGATCCCGGCGATGCGGGCGGTGGCGAGGGCGTCGCCCTTGGGGACCCCTTCGCCGCGCAGCAGCTCCACGACACGCGGCGAGACCAGGACCCGGCCGCTCGCGCGCGCGGTGCGGGCGGTCACGTCCTTGCCCGACACGTCGACCATGCGGGCGGCGCCGGCCTCGTCGATGTGCGTCAGCCGGTTCTGCACGGGCGGTCCGGAGGTCTCCCCCCGGGGCGGAACAGTCATGTGCGTGGGCGCTCCCGGTCAGGGCCCGTCGCGGTGCGGCGCGTGGGCCTGGTGTGCGCGACACGTTACCGCCCGCCCGTCCGCCACTACGCCGCCCTCAGGGGCTGTGCGCTCCCGGCGTGACCTGGACGCCCCGCGGCGGGCGCCGGGCCGGCCCGCCCGCTCAGCCGAGGAGCACCACCTCGACCTCGGCGCCGGGCTCGACCGAGGTGTCCTGCTCGGGGACGACGATCAGCGCGTCGGCGTGCGCGAGGGCGGCGACCAGGTGGGATCCGGCGCCGCCGACGGGCCTCACGGCGCCGTCCGCGTACGTCCCGCGCAGGAACTGGCGTCGGCCCTTGGGCGAGGTCAGCGCCTTGTCGGCGGAGAGCTTCGCCCTGACGGTGGGCCGGTGGACGTCCGTCAGTCCCATCAGGGTGCGGATGGCGGGGCGCACGAAGAGCTCGAAGGAGACGTACGAGGAGACGGGGTTGCCGGGGAGCGCGAGCAGCGGTGTGTGGTCGGGGCCGATGGAGCCGAAGCCCTGGGGCTTGCCGGGCTGCATGGCGAGGGTGCGGAAGTCGATGCCGCCGCCCTCCTCGTCCTCGTCGGCGACCGACGACAGTGCTTCCTTGACGACGTCGTAGGCGCCGACGCTCACACCGCCGGTCGTCACCACGAGGTCCGCGCGGACGAGCTGGTCCTCGATGGTCGAGCGGAGGGTCTCGGCGTCGTCGGCGACGGCGCCGACGCGGTAGGCGATGGCTCCCGCGTCCCGGGCGGCCGCGCACAGGGCGAAGCTGTTGGAGTCGTAGATCTGGCCGGTGCCCAACTCCTCGTCGGGCTGGACGAGTTCGCTGCCGGTGGACAGGACGACCACGCGCGGGCGCGGGCGCACCCGCACGGTGCCCCGGCCGATCGCGGCGAGCAGGCCGATCTGCGGCGGGCCGAGGACGGTCCCGGCTTCGAGGGCGCGGTCGCCCGCCTTCACGTCGCTGCCCCTGGCGCGTACGTGCGCGCGTGCCTCGGCGGAGCGGTGCACGTGGACCTGTCCGTAGGAGCCCTCGGGCGACGCGCTGTGCGCGCGCATCCCGGAGACCGGGCCCTCGCCGAGTCCTCCGTCCGTCCACTCGACGGGGACGACGGCCTCGGCGCCGGGCGGCAGCGGGGCACCGGTCATGATGCGGGCGGCCTGGCCGGGCCCCACGTAGGGCTGTTCGGCCTGGCCGGCCGCGACGTCGCCGACGACGGTCAGGACCGCCGGGAACTCCTCGCTCGCGCCCGCCACATCCGCGACCCGGACCGCGTACCCGTCCATCGAGCTGTTGTCGAACGGCGGCAGGGAGACCGGCACCGTGACGTCCTCGAGCAGGACGCAGCCCTGGGCGTCGAGGAGTTGGAGCTCGATGGGTTCGAGGGGGCGGACGGTGGTGAGGATGTCCTCCAGGTGGTCGTCCACCGACCAGAGGTGATCCTGGCCGGTGGTGCGGGTCGCGGCGCTGCTCAAAGTCCCTACATCTCCTCGGCTACGTAACTGCGAAGCCAGGTCCGGAAGTCCGGGCCCAGGTCTTCACGTTCGCATGCGAGTCTGACAATGGCACGCAGGTAGTCGCCGCGGTCGCCGGTGTCATAGCGGCGGCCCTTGAAGACGACGCCGTGCACGGGGCCGCCGACCTTCTCGTCCGTGGCGAGCTGCTGGAGTGCGTCGGTGAGCTGGATCTCTCCTCCGCGGCCCGGCTCGGTCTTGCGCAGTATGTCGAAGATGTGCGGGTCGAGGACGTAACGCCCGATGACGGCGTAACTGCTCGGCGCGTCCGCCGTGTCCGGCTTCTCGACCAGACCGGTCACCTTGACCAGGTCGCCCTCGCCGGTGGGTTCGACGGCGGCGCATCCGTAGAGGTGGATCTGCTCGGGCGCGACCTCCATGAGCGCGATGACGCTGCCGCCGTGCTGCTCCTGGACCTCGACCATGCGGGCCAGCAGGGGGTCGCGGGGGTCGATCAGGTCGTCGCCGAGCAGGACCGCGAAGGGTTCGCGGCCGACGTGCGGGGCAGCGCACAGGACGGCGTGACCGAGGCCCTTGGGGTCGCCCTGGCGGACGTAGTGCATGGTGGCGAGGTCGCTGGACTCCTGGACCTTGGCGAGCCGGCTCGCGTCGCCCTTCTTCTGGAGGGCGGACTCGAGCTCGTAGTTGCGGTCGAAGTGGTCTTCGAGGGGGCGCTTGTTGCGGCCTGTGATCATCAGGACGTCGTCGAGACCCGCTGACACGGCCTCTTCGACCACGTACTGGATCGCCGGCTTGTCGACGACCGGCAGCATCTCCTTGGGAGTGGCCTTGGTGGCCGGCAGGAACCGGGTGCCGAGGCCTGCCGCGGGAATGACAGCCTTGGTGATCCTGGGGTGCGACTCAGTCATGTCCGCAACCATAACCGGTGGCTATGTGCAGAATCTGTGGCTCCGGACAATTCACAGTCATATGAGCGGATTAAGAGAACTACAGGAGCCACCTGTGCCGAACACCGGACCTGAACCGGAGCCTGACAAGCGAATGTTGCGACGGGGATTCCTGTCGGTGAGAAACGGGTTGACGGCCGGTGACGTGCGGGAGACCGCCGCCGCGCTGGCCGCCCGCGCCCTGGAGCTGCCCGAACTGGCGCGGGCCCGCACGGTGGCGGCGTACGTGTCCGTGGGGAGCGAACCGGGAACGCTCGCGCTCCTCGACGCGCTCCACGCGCGCGGGGTACGCGTCCTGCTTCCGGTCCTGCTTCCCGACAACGACCTGGACTGGGGCGCGTACACCGGTCCCGACTCCCTCGTGGAGGTCCGGCACGGCGGAAGAATGGCCCTCCTGGAGCCCGCGGGCGAGCGGCTGGGGCCGGAGGCCGTCCAGGAGGCCGACGCCGTTCTGCTGCCCGGCCTGGCCGTCGACGCCCGCGGGATGCGGCTCGGGCGCGGAGGCGGCTCGTACGACCGCGTACTGGCCCGTCTGGAGCGCTCGGGCGCCGATCCGGCGCTCGTGGTGCTCCTGTACGGCAGCGAGGTGGTGGACCGGGTCCCGGCCGAGGCCCACGACCGGCCCGTCCACGCGGCGGTGACCCCCTCCGGAGTGCGCCGCTTCCGCTGACGCGCGGCGGACGCGAGGTGGCGCTCCCCACGGACGCGACGTGGCCCTCCACGCGTGCGTGGAGGGCCACTTCTTGCGTCAGACACCTGTTCCGGCGCGACCGCCGGGGCTTCAGGGCTTCAGGACCAGAGTGTCGCTCGTCTTCTTGTCGACGGCCTTCTTGCTGAAGGCCCAGGGCAGGAGCTCCCCCTTGGCCCACAGCTCCGTCTGGTCCGTGTAGTGCGCGCTGTAGGCGTGCCCCGAGGCGCCCGAGAGGTTGATCCACTTGGACTTGTCGAGGTCCCCGAGGTTGACGACCATCCGCATCGAGGGGACCCAGACCACCCCGTAGCCGCCCGCCGCGTTCCAGCCGGTCGCGTTGACCGTCGCCTCGCCGCCGCTGAGGTTCCAGGGGCCGCGGTTGAGCATGTACTGGAGGAAGCCGGGGCCCTCGGTGCCGAGCGTCTGGTTCTTCAGGAACAGGCGGTGCAGCCGGCCCCAGTTCCAGGTGTCGATGTCCTTGCCGAGCTTGGCGGTCAGCTCCCAGCGCGCGTCCGTCATGGCCCGGGCGAACAGCTTGTCCCGGCTGGTGGACGCGTCCTCGGTGCGCGTCCTGGGCAGCTTCCACCAGTCGTTGTGCTCGTCGTCGATGATCTGGCGGATCACCTCGAACCAGCGGTCGCCGCCGTCCGGCTGCGCCTGGTCGGGCTCGCGCTCGCCGCACTCGCGCACCGTCTGGCCCTCGTCCGCGGGACCGGTGGTGTCGACGCGCTCGACCCACAGGCACTGGCCCTTGACCCGCAGCTCCTTGGGCAGCTTGTTGCCGAAGGCGAGCTTGAGGATGTTGCGCCAGGTGGCGTTGAAGTAGGCGGCGGCCGCGGAGTCGGCGTCCTGGGTGTAGTCCCAGCCCTCCAGGAGCTTCTGCGCGTCGCGGACGTCCTTGTCGGCCACGTCGATCTTGAGCAGCCTGGGCACGAGCAGCTTGGCGATCTCACTGCTGTTGTCCAGCTGCATCTGGCGCATGTCGTCGGTCGAGATCTTGGCGCCGCCCTTGGTCTTCGCCTCGATCAGATCGGTGATGCGCTGGCTGCGGGTGCCGTAGCCCCAGTCCGTCGTGAGCGTGTACGGGTACTTGCCGGGGTCGACCACCGCCTGGTTCGCGGTCACGATGTAGCCGCGCTTGGGGTTGTACTCGTACGGCAGCGCGGACTGCTTGATGTAGCCGGTCCAGCGGTACTTGGAGTCCCAGCCGGGCGAGGGCAGCGAGCCGTCGTCGCCCTTCGCGCGGGTGGGGATCCTGCCGGGCAGCGTGTAGCCGATGTTGCCGCTCGCGCCGGCGCCGTCGGCGTAGATCAGGTTCTGGGAGGGCACCTGGAAGGAGGCGGCGGCCTTGCGGAACTCGGACCAGTTCGACGCCTTGTCCATCGCGAAGACGGCGTCCATGGTGTTGCCCGGGTCCAGCGCGGTCCAGCGCAGGGCTATCGCGTAGCCGTCACCGCGGTCGGGCGCCCCGGCGTCGACCGTGGCCTTCTTGCCGACCTGGACGAGCTCGTCGTCGCGGTCGGAGAGCAGCGGCATTCCGTCCTGGGTCTGCCGGACGACGATCGTCTTGGCGGACCCGCCCGCGACCTTGATCGTCTCCTTACGGGTGGTGAAGGGCAGCACCTTGCCGTCGTACTCGTAGCCCTCGCCGGTGATCTTCTCCAGGTAGAGGTCGGTGACGTCGACCCCGGAGTTGGTCATGCCCCAGGCCATGTCGGCGTTGTGGCCGATGACCACGCCGGGCATGCCCGCGAAGGTGTATCCGGTGACGTCGTACTGGCACTTGGCGGAGATCGCGGTGCAGTGCAGGCCCATCTGGTACCAGACGGAGGGAAGCGACGCCGACAGGTGCGGGTCGTTGGCCAGCAGCGGCTTGCCGGTGATGGTGTGGCTTCCGGCGACGACCCAGGAGTTGGAGCCGATGCCGTTGCCGTTCACGCCGACGGCGGTGGGCAGGCCGTCGAGGACCTTGTAGAGCCCCGAGAGCTGGCTCTGGAACCCGGTGGGCGCCGCGGTGTTGCCCGCGAGCCCGGTGCCGGCCGTGGTCGTCGAGGCGGAGCCGGTCGAGGAGTAGGTCCCGGTGACGCTGTCGTACGCGCCCTCGCGGACGATCGTCTTGTTCCGGCTGTACGGGTACTCCGGGTACAGGTCCGCGATCTGCTTCGGGCCGAGCCGGCTCGTCATCAGGGAGCGGTCGATCTCCTCCTGCATGTTGCCGCGCAGGTCCCAGGCCATCGCCTTGAGCCACGACACCGAGTCGACCGGGGTCCACTGGGTCGGCTTGTAGTCGTTGGTGAAGCCGAGCGCGGCGTACTCCAGGGAGACGTCCTTGCCGCTCTTGCCCTTGAGGTAGGCGTTGACACCCTCGGAGTAGGCCTGGAGGTACTTCTTCGTGGAGGCCGACAGCTTGGTGTCGTACTCCTTCTTCGCGATCCGGCCCCAGGCCAGCGTGCGCAGGAACTCGTCGTTCTTGACCTGGCCCGAGCCGAACATCTCGGACAGCCGGCCCGAGGTCATGTGACGGCGCACGTCCATCTCGTAGAACCGGTCCTGCGCCTGGACGAAGCCCTGGGCCATGAACAGGTCCGCGTCGGACGAGGCGTAGATCTGGGGGATCCCGTTGCCGTCGCGCTGCACGGTCACGGGCCCCGACAGGCCGTCGAGCCGGATGGAGCCCTTCGTCTGCGGGAAGGAGGCGCGCACCGTGCTGACGCTCCAGTACGCGCCGAAGGCGATGCCTCCGATGATGGCGAGAACCAGGACAATCAAGAACAGTCGGGCTTTGCGCCCCTTCTTCCTGCCGGACTTGCCGGGCTGCTGGCCGGAAGAGGCGGTGGTGTTGGGGGGCATCGCTGTCCTTGCTGTCCTAACGCGAGCGGCAGGCGGTCACGGAGTGCTGGGGCAACCATAGGCGCAGGGCCAACCGCGCCTTGACGCGGAGTGGGAAACCGGGAAGCACGGCCGTTCGATCTTGCCCCCGGGAACGTCAAGAAAGCGTCAAGAGTTAGGTAAGGTAACGAAGTACTTGCACTGAAGTGGCCGGCTTCCGGTGCTGGGATCCGTACGCCGCCCCCGGCGGACCGGATCGGCGAGAAAGGAACAGCCCCTGACTGTCCACCACCTCAACCAGCTCCTGCTCGTGTGCTCGCTCGTCCTGCTCTTCGCGGTCGCGGCGGTCCGGATCTCCTCGCGCAGCGGGCTTCCCACGCTGCTCGTCTACCTGGGCATCGGCGTCGCGATCGGCCAGGACGGGATCGGCGACGTCCACTTCAGCAATGCCGAGCTCACCCAGGTCATCGGGTACGCGGCCCTGGTCGTGATCCTGGCCGAGGGCGGCCTCGGCACGAAGTGGAGGGAGATCAGACCCGCCCTGCCGGCGGCCTCCGCGCTGGCGACGGTGGGTGTGGCGGTGAGCGTGGGTGTCACGGCCGCGGCCGCGCACCTCCTGATCGGTCTCGAATGGCGCCAGGCGCTCATCGTCGGGGCGGTCGTCTCGTCGACGGACGCGGCGGCGGTCTTCTCGGTGCTGCGCAAGATCCCCCTGCCCTCGCGCGTGACGGGCATCCTGGAGGCCGAGTCGGGCTTCAACGACGCCCCGGTGGTCATCCTGGTCGTCGCGTTCTCCACGGCCGGCCCGGTGGAGCACTGGTACACGCTGATCGGCGAGATAGCGCTGGAGCTGACCATCGGCGCCGCCATAGGTCTCGCGGTCGGCTGGCTGGGCGCGTACGGACTGCGGCACGTGGCACTGCCCGCCTCCGGCCTGTACCCCATCGCCGTCATGGCGATCGCCGTCTCGGCCTACGCCGCCGGCGCGCTCGCCCACGGCAGCGGCTTCCTCGCCGTCTACCTCGCCTCCATGGTGCTCGGAAACGCGAAGCTGCCCCACTGGCCCGCCACCCGCGGCTTCGCCGAGGGGCTCGGCTGGATCGCCCAGATCGGCATGTTCGTGCTGCTCGGCCTGCTGGTCACCCCGCACGAGATGGGCGACGACATCGTCCCGGCCCTGCTCATCGGCCTGGTGCTGACGATGGTGGCGCGGCCGCTGAGCGTGGTCGCGAGCCTGCTGCCGTTCCGCATCCCGTGGCAGGAGCAGGTGCTGCTGTCCTGGGCGGGGCTGCGCGGCGCCGTGCCCATCATCCTGGCGACGATCCCGATGGTGAGCGGCATCGAGGAGAGCAGGCGGATCTTCAACATCGTCTTCGTCCTGGTCGTCGTCTACACCCTCATCCAGGGGCCGACCCTGCCGTGGCTGGCCCGCAAGCTCCGTCTCGGGGAGTCCACCGGCGCCGCCGACCTCGGCATCGAGTCGGCGCCCCTGGAGCGGCTGCGCGGCCATCTGCTGTCCGTCGCGATCCCCAAGGGGTCCCGGATGCACGGCGTCGAGGTGGGCGAGCTGCGGCTGCCTCCGGGCGCGGCCGTCACGCTCGTCGTCCGCGAGGCGAAGTCCTTCGTGCCCGCGCCGACGACGGTGCTGCGGCTCGGCGACGAACTGCTGGTCGTGGCGACGGACCCGGTCCGCGACGCGACCGAGCGGCGGCTTCGCGCGGTGGGCCAGGGCGGCAAGCTCGCCGACTGGCTGGGCGTCGGTGACGGCGGGGCGGAACACCGGACACAGCACCGAACAGGGCTGTGACCGGGCCGGGACGTTCTTACACGACTTCGAACACGAACGCGGGAGAATGGGGCGCATTCACAGGCGTGCGACCGCGGCGTGCTCTTTTTCACAGGCCCGGCTCCGGGCCCACCCGCTGTACGATGAACGCACACCTTGATCGAACCAACTCTGCCTGACGCAGAGCTGGCGCGACCGTATGGCGGCCGTGACGTCCTTCCGCAGGGGCGCCGGTATCTACCGCAGATCCGCGCAAGAGGACAGCTCTCGGCGCCCCCGCACGGGCGCGCTACCAGGCGGCAGAAAGGCACGGGCCGTGGCATCCACGGTCACCTCCCGCCCGGGATACGGACAGCTGCTGCGCACCCGCGGCGCCTGGACGTTCCTGCTCCCCGGCTTCGCCGCCCGTCAGCCGTTCGCCATGCTGACGATCTCCATCGTGCTGCTCGTGCAGCACACCACCGGCTCCTACGGTGCCGCCGGCGCGGTCGCGGCCGTCACCGGTGTCTCCATGGCGCTGTTCGCGCCCTTCACCGGGCGTCTGGCCGACCGGCACGGACAGCGCGCCGTCCTGCTGCCCGGTGTCCTCGTGCACGCCGCGGCCGGCTTCTCCCTGACGGCGCTCGCGCTGGCGGGTGCCCCCTTGTGGGTGCTCTTCGTCGCCGCCGTGCCGACGGGCGCCTCCGTGCCGCAGATCAGCCCCATGGTGCGGGCACGCTGGGGCGTCAAGCTCCAGGACTCGCCCCTGATGCCGACCGCGGCCGCGTTCGAGTCGGTCACGGACGAGCTGACGTTCGTCTTCGGCCCCCTGCTCGCCACGGCGCTGTGCACGGCCGTCGCCCCCGCCGCGGGCCTGCTGACCGAGGCGTCGCTGACCCTGGTCGGCGGTCTGCTGTTCGCCGCGCAGAAGAGCACGCAGCCCGCGGTCGCCGCCGCCGGGCACGCGCGCGTGGAGCACGGTTCCGCTCTGCGGATCCCCGGGGTACGCGTTCTGATCATGACCTTCCTGGGCATCGGCTCCGTCTTCGGCGGCATGCAGGTCTCGCTGGCCGCGTACAGCCAGTCGATCGGCGAGCCCGGCCTGAACGGTGTCCTGTACGGCGTCTTCGCGGCGGGCAACATGCTCTCGGGCATCGTCTGCGGCGCCGTCGCCTGGAAGGTGGCCCCGCAGCGACGCCTGGTCCTCGGGTACGCCGCCCTCGCGGTGGCCGCCTCCGGGCTGTGGGCCGCGAACTCGGTGGTCGTGCTCGCCGGCCTCGGTCTGGTGGTCGGCATGTGCATCGCTCCGAGCCTGATCACCGGCTACACACTGGTCGAGAGCCTCGTTCCGCGGGGCGCCCGCACCGAGGCCTTCACCTGGCTCACCGGCGCCGTCGCGCTCGGCCAGGCGGCGGCCGTCACGGTGGCGGGACAGCTGGAGGACAGGCTGTGGGGCGGCGCGGGCTTCCTGGTCCCGATGGCCGGTACCGCACTGGCTCTGGCGACCCTCGTGACCCTGCGGTCGCGTCTCGCCCCAGGGGCCCCGAGCCGTGCCGTCGCGCGTGGCGTCGGTCACCGCGTGCCGGTGACAGTGGACTGATCTCGCGGAATACGTCAGTATGGACCGTCGTTAGCACTCACTGAGTGAGAGTGCCAGGAGGAAGACAAGTGCCGACCTACCAGTACCAGTGCACCGAGTGCGGCGAGGGCCTCGAGGCGGTGCAGAAGTTCACCGATGACGCCCTGACGGAATGCCCGAATTGCAACGGCCGCCTGAAGAAGGTGTTCTCGGCCGTCGGCATTGTCTTCAAGGGCTCCGGCTTCTACCGCAACGACAGCCGCGGCTCCTCGTCGAGCAGCTCGCCGGCGTCGAAGCCGTCGACATCCACGTCCGCGTCCTCGACCTCGGACACCAAGTCCTCGTCGTCGACGTCCGGCTCGTCGTCCTCGGGCGCGAAGTCGTCGGGCACCGGCTCCGCCGGCAGCTCCGCCGCGTAAGGACTCCCCGGTCCGCCGGGGTCCCCGGCCCGCCGTGGCCACCAGGCCTCGCCGCAGGGCTTCGCTGTAAGGCCTCGCCATACGGCGGCAACGCCTCACAGGGCTCGTTCCACGGGACCCCGCCGTCGTACGCGACGACGGGGTCTTCGGCGTCCGTCCGTCACGGGGGCCTCGGCCGGGTCGGTCACCGTCCCTTCGCCCATCGACTCCGGTCACGGCGGCTTCGGGCCCACCGGGCGCGGCTGCCTCGGGCCCCCTGGGCGCGGCTGCCTCGGGCCCACCGGGCGCGGCCGCCTCGGGCCTCCCCCGATCGGGGCAGCCCGTAGGGTGCCGTTCATGGCGAACACGGAGAACCCACAGACCCCGGCCGCCGGCGAGCAGCCGGCTGCCTCGGCCGAGATCGGCGTCATCGGCGGCTCGGGCTTCTACTCCTTCCTCGACGACGTGACCGAGCTGCGGGTGGACACCCCTTACGGCCCGCCCAGCGACTCCCTCTTCCTCGGCGAGATCGCCGGCCGGCGGGTCGCCTTCCTGCCGCGCCACGGCCGCGGCCACCATCTGCCGCCGCACCGGATCAACTACCGGGCCAACCTGTGGGCGCTGCGCTCCGTCGGCGCCCGCCAGATCCTCGGCCCCTGCGCCGTGGGCGGACTGCGCCCCGAGTACGGGCCCGGGACCCTGCTCGTTCCCGACCAGTTCGTGGACCGTACGAAGGCCCGCTCGCAGTCCTACTTCGACGGGCTGCCGCTGCCCGACGGCACGGTGCCGAACGTGGTGCACGTGTCGCTGGCCGACCCGTACTGCCCCGTGGGCCGCAAGGTCGCCCTGGAGGCCGCGCGGGGACGCGGCTGGGAGCCGGTGGACGGCGGCACGCTCGTGGTCATAGAGGGTCCGCGGTTCTCCACCCGGGCCGAATCGCTCTGGCACCAGGCGCAGGGCTGGTCGGTGGTCGGCATGACCGGACACCCCGAGGCCGCGCTCGCCCGCGAACTGGAGCTCTGCTACACGTCGTTGACACTGGTCACCGACCTCGACGCGGGCGCCGAGACCGGTGAGGGCGTCTCGCACGACGAGGTGCTGAAGGTGTTCGCCGCGAACGTGGACCGGCTGCGGGGCGTGCTCTTCGACGCGGTCGCGGCGCTGCCCGCGAACGGATCGCGGGACTGCCTGTGCACGAAGGCGCTGGGCGGGATGGATCCGGGCTTCACGCTGCCCTGACCCGGGCTCGGGCAAGAGGGCACCGGCTGCCCATGAGCGGGCACGGGCGGGCACGGGCGGGCACGGGCGGGCACCGGTCGACGCGAGCTGATGCGGGCGGGCGTGGGCGGCCGTGCGCGTGGGCGTGGGCGGGCGTGCGCGTGGGCGGGCGTGGGCGGAACTCCCCGTTCGGGTGAGGGAGTTGTCCACAGAACGCGGGTCGTCCACCGGCGCCCGCGGGCCGCGCCGCGAGAGCGCATCGTGGGATCGCAAGCCGGTCCCTCGTCGCAGGTGGTGGTCACCATGGCACAGCTCTCCCAGTACATCCGCCCGCCGGGCGCGGACACTCCTCCGACGTGCGAGGTGCCGCAGTTCGCGCCCGTCCGGGTCCGGGGCGGGCTCCATCGGCTGCGGCTCCTGACCCGGCACCGGAGGCGGACGGCCGCCGCCTGTCTGGCCATGACGGCCGCCGCGCTCGTGGCGGCCGGCCCGGGGGACGACGGGCGGGGGCGCGGGCATCCCGTGTCCACGCCGCCGTCGGCCTCCCGGTCCGCCCCAACCACCGCTTCCTCACGCGTACGTGGTCCGGGCGCGGTCGAGACGGTGCGGGCGCCGGTCCGGATCGCCGACGGCGCCACGGTGAGCCTGCTGCGTCCCGGCGACCGGGTCGACGTGGTGGCGGCGGACGCCGGCGGCGAGGTGCGGGTGGTCGCGGCCGGGGCGCGCGTCACCGGGGTCCCGGACGTCGGCGCCACCGGCACCGGAGCCCTGGTCGTCCTCTCCGTTCCCCGCGCGACGGCCGTGCGGCTGGCGGGCGCGGGCACGACGTCACGGCTGGCGGTGACCTTGCGATGAACGACGAAACCGTCTCAAGTCCCTCGCACGAGCCACCCAGTTCACCGGTCCGGGGAGGACCTGCCGTAGGTTGCGGAGCTGTTTGTTCCACAACCTGCGCGGAGGGGCCTCCTAGTGAGCGACAATCATCAGCCCGGTGTCTGGGAGGGCTTCAAGGCCTTCATCATGCGGGGCAACGTCATCGACCTCGCTGTCGCCGTGGTCATCGGCGCGGCCTTCACCAACATCGTCAACTCCGTGGTGAAGGGGATCATCAACCCGCTCATCGGCGCTGTCGGCACGAAGAACCTCGACAGCTACTACTCCTGCCTGGAGAGCCCCTGCACGGGCACCGGGGCGGACGCCAAGGGCATCCGCATCATGTGGGGCTCCGTGCTGGGCGCCTCGCTCCAGTTCCTGGTCACCGCCACCGTCGTGTACTTCCTGATGGTGCTCCCGATGTCCAAGTTCCTGGCCCGGCAGGCGGAGCGCCAGAAGGCGAAGGACGGCACGCGGGAGGTCATCGAGGTGACCGAGCTGGAGGTGCTGAAGGAGATCCGCAACGAACTGGTCGCCCAGCGCGGTCAGGGACACCGCCCGTACTGACGGCGGAGCCGGGTGCGCGGGCCCGCCAGCACGGTGGGCGCCGTCGCGCCGGGGCCGGAGGCCGGGATCCCGGGGGCGGGAACACCCCGGGCCGGGCTCAGATGTGGTGGGGCGGCTTCTCGTCGAGGAAGCGCTTGAGGTCGGCGGCGCTGTCACCGGTGCCGTCGGCCCGCTCGCCCCACCCGCGGTCCGTGTCGTCCGAGGACTGCTGGTTCAGCGGATCGTCGAAGACCAGGGCCGGCTTCGGATCGCGCGGTTCGGGGGCGGGGGCGGGACTCATGCCCCAAGGGTACGCCGCGGGGGCAGCGGCCCACCCGAGCCGGGCCGGGCACAAGATTTTCCGGGACTTTTCTGCTGTGCTTGGCCCCATGACCTCGCGTTCTGCTCCGGAATCCGCCGCGTCACCACGCTCCGCGGGCCACTGGCCGCTGCGCCGCATGACCGCCCGCGGCCGTGACGAGGAGCACCGGGTCGCGTCGCCGCTGGAGCTCCTGTTCGACCTGTGTTTCGTGGTGGCCATCGCCCAGGCGGGCGCCGAGCTGGTGCACGCCGTGGCGGAGGGGCACGCGGGCCAGGGCATCCTCGACTACGCGATGATCTTCTTCGCCATCTGGTGGGCGTGGATGAACTTCAGCTGGTTCGCCTCGGCCTACGACAACGACGACGTGCTCTACCGCGTGGTCACGCTGGTGCAGATCGCCGGCGTCCTGGTCCTCGCGGCCGGGGTGTCCAAGGCGTTCGAGAACCACGACTTCCTGGTCGTCTGGCTCGGCTACGTCATCATGCGGCTCGCGATGATCGCGCAGTGGCTGCGGGTGGCCCGGTCCACGGAGGGGACCGAGAGAACGGCGGCACTGCGGTACGCGGGTGGCGTCCTGCTGTGCCAGATCGGCTGGCTCGGCCTGCTGATCGCGCCCGGGGCGGGCCGCCCGTGGGTCTTCCTGGTGGTGGCCCTGGCCGAGCTGTGCGTCCCGCTGTACGCGGAGAAGGACTTCACCACGTCCTGGCATCCGCACCACATCGCCGAGCGGTACGGACTGTTCACGATCATCGTGCTGGGCGAGACGATCGCCGCGGCCACCGTCGCGGTGAAGTCGGCCGTGGACGAGCACGACGCCCTGGGCGAGCTGCTGCCCATCGCCGCGGGCGGCCTGCTGATCGTGTTCTCCGCATGGTGGATCTACTTCGTGGTGCCGATCCACGGCCATCTGCGCTCCAGCGGACAGGCCTTCCTGTGGGGATACGGCCACTATCTGATCTTCTCGTCGGCCGCCGCGATCGGGGCGGGACTCGAAGTCGCGGTGGAGCAGACGGTCGGCACCGCGCACATCTCGGCGCTCTCGGCGTCCGCCGCCGTGACCCTGCCGACCGCCCTGTTCTTCCTCGCCGTCTGGGTCCTGCACTCCCGCCATTTCAAGGTCGGCATCGCCCAGCAGGTCGTCCTGCCGGCCACCGCGCTGCTCGTCATCCTGTGCACCTTCCTGGGCGACTGGGCGGTCCTGACCGCGGGCATCGTCTCCGCGCTGTCGGTGGCGGCCGGGGTGCTGATGACGGCGCGGACGGCGGCAGGGGAGGCGGTGACCGGAGCGGCGGGAGGCGCGTAGAGAGAGGGGAGAGCGAGAGCTCGGCGGGGGAAGACTGGGCGCATGACAGTTGACGCTCTGACGGATGTCGCGGGTCTGCGGGTCGGGCACGCCACGCGCAGCGGGAACGGTTGGCTCACGGGGACGACGGTGGTGCTCGCTCCCGAGGGCGGGGTGATCGCCGCCGTGGACGTGCGCGGAGGCGGGCCCGGCACCAAGGAGACGGACGCGCTCGATCCGCGCAACCTCGTGCAGAAGATCGAGGCGGTGGTGCTGACGGGAGGCAGTGCCTACGGTCTGGACTCGGCGTCGGGCGTGATGACGTGGCTGGAGGAGCGCGGGCGCGGGGTGCGGGTGGGCCCGGACCCGACCCATGTCGTACCCGTCGTGCCCGCCGCCTGCGTCTTCGATCTCGGGCGCGGCGGCGACTTCCGGGCGCGGCCGAATGCTTCCACCGGGGCCGACGCGGTCCGGGCTGCCGACGCGAGCGGGTTGCGGGCGCCGGTGCTCCAGGGCTCCGTCGGCGCGGGCACGGGGGCGGTGGTCGGGCAGCTCAAGGGCGGGATCGGGACGGCCAGTGCCGTGCTGGAGTCAGGGGTGACGGTGGGCGCGCTGGTGGTGGCCAACGCGGTGGGCTCGGTGATGGAGCCGGAAACGGGGGCGCTGTACGGGGAGTTGACGCGAGGCCGTACGGCGATTCCGTCGGCCGCGGTGCGCGAGGCCGCCCGGCTGCGGCTCTCGGAGGCCGCCGCGAGGAACGCGCCGCCGCCGTTGAACACCACGCTCGCCGTCGTCGCCACCGACGCCGCCCTGACGCGTGCGCAGGCGCAGAAGCTCGCGGGCACGGCGCACGACGGGATCGCGCGGGCCGTGCGGCCGGTGCATCTGCTCAACGACGGGGACACGGTGTTCGCGCTGGCCACGGGTGACCGGCCGCTCGCCGCCGGCAACCCGCTCGCGCTCAACGAGATCCTCGCGGCGGGCGCGGACCTGGTGACCCGGGCGATCGTGCGCGCGGTACGCGCGGCGGAGCCGGTGGAGGGGGCGGGCGGGGCGTGGCCGTCGTACGAGGAGCTGTACGGGGAGGCGGGAGCGGGGAGGTCGTAGCGGGCGGGTCGTAGCGGCAGGGAACTGGTGCGGCAAGGGCGCCTTGCCGGACAATGGAAGCGACGGCCGGAACCTTTCGCGGGACGCGCGGACCGCCGGAAGTGCCGTGTGACGAGGGGCTTTTGACGTTCGCCCGAGCCGCGGGGGAACTCGTCGCGCGGCCCGCCCGTTTTCCGTCCGTACGTTTTCTCGGTTCGCGGACATGATGTCCGACCGAGGGGCTACGGTATGCACCCACAAGGTGACATGCAGCAACGCCGGGAGAAACCTTGAGCGTTCCGTACGAGACAGCAGCGTACGAACCACCCGAGTCGCCCGAGTCTCCGGAGGAGCATCTCGCACGACTTCTGGGCCGCGCCCTGAACTCGTTCGAGCTGCCCGACGAGGCGATACGGCGGCTCGACTGCGCGCTGGCGCACGACAGTTCGCTGCACTCCGCGCACCACAGCGCGGGGCTGCACCGGGAGACGTACCGGCACACCTGGCTGCTCGCCGACGGTTCCACCGTCACGCTGTGGGAGCTGGTGCACAACACGGCGACCGGTCGCGACGCCCAGCACGAGGTCTATGTGGACGAGGACGAGCTGCGTACCGCCACGGCCCGGCTCCCGCTGCCGCCGGACGCGCCGGACTTCGAACTGCCCGTCTTCGTGCAGCTGTCGTCGATCCCCGAGCCGCGTCACACCTATGTGCCCGACGACTCCGCCGATCACGCGCGCCGGCTTCTGCGGCGCGCGGAGAATCCGGACCGGCCGGACACCGATCTCACGTCTCTGCTGCTTCGGGAGGCGTTCGCGCACCAGATCACCCAGGCCTTCGGGCGTCCTTGCCGCGCGGGGCAGGCGGGCCTGTGCTTCTCGCTCTACGAGCACGCGTTCCTGCTGCGCGACGGGCAGGAGATCTCCCTGTGGGAGGTCGAGCACACGGCGACACCGGACCGGCGGCACATGTGCGAGGTGTACGCGTCCGAGGACGCGGCCCGGGACGCCATGGAGCGCCGGGCGGCGCGTCTGGGCTGAGACGGGAGGGGCCCGGCACCTGAGGTGCCGGGCCCCTCCCGTTCGGACCTCCGCGTCACACGGGTGACGGCGTACCGGGGCGGGTGTCAGCCCCGGCCCACCGGGATCAGCCCCGGCCCACGGGGATCAGCCCCCGCTCACGAACTCCGGCTTCCGGTCCCGGACCTCGCCGGCTTCCCCGCCCTTGTCCAGATCGTGGCCCCGGGGGCCGGTCTCGTCCTGACGGTCCGTCTCGTCCTCGGGACCCGTCGCGTCCTGCGCGCCCTCCACGTGCTGGGCCGGCCGCTTCGGCAGGGCGAACATCAGCAGGAAGATGACGGCCAGTACGGCGGCGACCCAGCCCAGCGCGTGCTGGAAGGCGTTCACGAAGGCCGGGCCCACCTGGGCGGCGGTCAGCCGGTCGCCGATCTCGCCGAAGAAGAGGACCGAGACCAGGCCGAGGCCGAGCGCGTTGCCCATCTGCTGCACGGTGTTGATCAGGCCCGAGGCCGAACCCGAGTGCTCGCGCGGGACGTCCGAGAGCACGGCGTCCGTCAGCGGCGCCACGATGAAGCCCATGCCGGCACCCATGACCACCAGCGGGAGGGCCATCTGCCAGGAGGCGATGCCCATGCCGTAGCGGTCGGACTCCCAGATGTAGAGCAGCACGCCGAGCGCCATGATCAGCGCGCCCGCCTGGAGCACCTTGCGCCCGAAGCGCGGCACGAGGAGCTGCACGGACATGCCCGCCGCCGCCGAGACCGCGATCGAGAACGGCACTCCGGTCAGGCCCGCCCGCAGCGGACGCCAGCCCAGTCCGATCTGCATGTACAGCGTCCAGACCAGGAAGAAGATGCCGAGCGCGACACCGAAGACGGTCTGCACGGCGATGCCCGCCGCGAAGCTCTTCACCTTGAACAGCGACAGCTCGACCAGCGGGGAACCGTCCCGCGCCGTCTTGCGCCGCTCGTACGCCACCAGCGCCGCGAAGACCACGAGGGAACCGGCCATCGACACGTATCCCCACAGCGGCCAGCCCAGTTCACGGCCGCGGGTCAGCGGGTAGAGCAGCATCAGCAGGCCGAGCGTGACGAGGGCGACGCCGACGAGGTCGAGCTTGAGCGCCCTCGGGGCCTTGGACTCGCTGATGAAGCGGCGGCCCAGGATCAGCGCGACCACACCGACCGGCAGGTTGATGAGGAAGATCGGCCGCCATTCCAGGCCGAAGAGGTTCCACTCGGTGAGCAGCGCGCCGAGGAGCGGGCCCGAGACCGCGCCGAGTCCGACGATCGCGCCGAAGAGGCCGAAGACCTTGCCGCGCTCGTGCGCGGGGAAGGTGGCGTGCACGATCGACAGGACCTGCGGCACCATCATCGCGGCCATGGCGCCCTGGAGGATGCGCGAGGCGACGAGCATCTCCGGGTTCACCGCGAAACCGCACAGCGCCGACGCGACGGTGAAGCCGGCCACGCCGAGGAGGAAGAGCCGCTTGCGGCCGTGGATGTCGCCCAGTCGGCCGCCGGTGACCAGGCCCGCGGCGAAGGCCAGCGCGTAGCCCGCGGTGATCCACTGGATCTGGCTGAAGGTGGCGCCCGCGTCGCGCTGGATCGACGGGATGGCGATGTTGACGATCGTGACGTCGACGAGGTCCATGAAGGCCGCGGTCATCACGATGGCGAGGGCGAACCAGCGCCGTCGGTCGGCCGCGGCGCCCGGTGCCGGGCTGCCGAGAGCTGTGTCGGGGAGGTCGGTGGAGGTCATGGGACCAACCTAGAGTCCGATTAGGTCAGATCATGTCCTAGTTCTCCGGCACCCTGGGAGACATGACGACGGATACGCCGGCGAGGCTCCTCCAGCTCCTCTCCCTCCTCCAGACACCCCGCGAGTGGCCGGGCGGCGAGCTGTCCGAGCGTCTCGGGGTGTCGCGCCGCACGGTCCGCCGTGACATCGACCGGCTGCGCGAGCTGGGCTATCCGGTGCAGGCGTCCAAGGGCGCGGACGGCGGCTACCGGCTGGTGGCGGGCACGGCGATGCCCCCGCTCGTCCTCGACGACGAGGAGGCCGTGGCCATCGCGGTGGGCCTGCGGGCCGGCGCCGGGCACGCGGTCGCGGGGGTGGACGAGGCCTCCGTACGGGCGCTCGCCAAGCTGGAGCAGGTGCTGCCGTCCCGGCTGCGCCGCCGCGTGTCCGTGCTCCAGGCCGCGACCACCCCGCTGACCAGCGGAGACGGGGCGAGCATCGCGCCCGAGACGCTGACGGTGATCGCCTCGGCCGTCGCGGGGCCCGAGCGGCTGCGGTTCGCCTACCGCTCCGGGGACGGGACCGGGTCGCGGCGGCTGACCGAGCCGTACCGGCTGGTCTCCACCGGACGCCGCTGGTATCTGGTCGCCTACGACCTGGACCGCGGCGACTGGCGGACGTTCCGCGTCGACCGGGTGACCGAGCCCTTCGCGACCGGCGCCCGGTTCGTGCCGCGCGAACTGCCGGACGGGGACGCCGCCGAGTTCCTGCGGCGGTCGATGTACGGGCGCCAGGAGACCTACGCCTTCGACGTCGTCTTCGCCGCCCCGGCCGAGTTCGTCGCGGCCCGTGTGCCCGCCTGGGTCGGCGCGCCCGAGGCGATCGACGAGCACAGCTGCCGGCTTCGGGCCACCTCCAGCGACTCCGTGGACTGGCTGGCGGTGCGGATCGCGATGGTCGGCTGCGACTTCACGGTGCGGGAGCCACGAGAACTTGTGGATTACGTAAAGGTGTTGGGCGCGAGGCTGAGCCGGGCGGGGGAAGTGCCGCAGACTGACGGCGCTTGACGGCCGGCGGTACCCCCCTGAGCACCTCAGGGGTGGTGACACCCGGTGGACCGTCGGCGACGGCAGGTTATGTCGCTGTGGCAGAATCTGCCCCCGGGTCACCCCGGGGTTCAGGTTCGGGGTGGCCCGTTCTCGTGCGTTCCGGCGACGCTGCCGCGCCCCGCGCGCGGTGCCCCGGAACGAAAATGGAGCCGAGCTCCGGCGCCGGGGGGGGGAGGCGCCGAAGCTCGACTCTGGGAGAGTCCCGGCGCGGGGGGGGGGTGTGCGTCGGGACTCGGTTCTGGGGAGCGGTGTGCTTCCGTCGGGTTCGTCGACCGGTGCTTCCGCTCGGTACGTCTGTTCGCTTCCGCCGCTCGGACAGGGCCCGAAGCGCGGACCCTGAAGTCTTGTTCCCAGGGGTCGGCAGGTTGAAGCGGCCTTACATGGCCATGTCTGGTCGACTTGTGGCCAACGTGCCACGGGTTCCCGTGTGCGGACAGGGCCGGGCGGGTTCCGTGCCCGTGCGGTGAATGAACCCGTACGGCCCAGTCACCCCGCCCGATCGGCCGCTCCGGGGGCGATCCGGTGCCCCCGGTCCAAGCCCCCGTCCCCGCTACGCCGCCGCGTCGAATCCGGTGTCGCGCGCCAGCTTCTTCAGTTCGAGCAGCGCGTGCTTCTCGATCTGACGGATGCGCTCACGTGTGAGCCCGTGCTCCTTGCCGACCTCGGTCAGCGTCCGCTCCCGGCCGTCCTCGATGCCGTACCGCATCTTGATGATGGACGCGGTGCGCTGGTCGAGGTGGCCGATCAGGTCGTCCAGTTCCTCGCTGCGCAGCAGCGTGAGAACCGACTGCTCGGGCGAGACCGCCGAGGTGTCCTCCAGCAGGTCGCCGAACTGGGTCTCGCCCTCGTCGTCCACGGCCATGTTCAGCGAGACCGGGTCACGCGCCCAGTCCAGTACGTCGCCCACCCGCTCGGGGGTCGTGCCGAGCTCGGCGGCTATCTCCGCGTGCTCGGGCTCGCGCCCGTTCTCACGGTTGAACTCCCGCTGCACACGGCGGATCCGGCCCAGTTCCTCGACCAGATGGACGGGGAGGCGGATCGTGCGCGACTGGTCGGCGATGGAACGGGTGATGGCCTGACGGATCCACCAGGTGGCGTACGTCGAGAACTTGAAGCCCTTGCGGTAGTCGAACTTCTCGACCGCGCGCACCAGGCCGGCGTTGCCCTCCTGGATCAGGTCGAGCAGGGGGAGCCCGCTGCGCGGGTACCTGCGCGCCACGGCCACGACCAGACGCAGGTTGGACCGTATGAAGACGTCCTTGGCGCGCTCGCTGTCGGCGACCAGCGCCTCCAGTTCCTCGCGGGACGCGTCCGCCTCGGCCTCCGCCTCGCCGTCGAGGATCTGCCGCGCGAACACACCCGCCTCGATGACCTGGGACAACTCGACTTCCTTGGCGGCGTCGAGCAACGGTGTTCGCGCGATCTCGTCGAGGTACATGCCGACCAGGTCGCGATCGGCGATTTCGCCGCCTCCGGCGCGAACACTGCGTGCCGCGTCGGCGGTCCCGCCGGTGGCGGACTGACGACGGGCGACGGCACGGGTTGCCATGCGTGCTCCCTTGCGTGGTGGGCTTGCGGGTGGTCCTGGACATCCGGTCTCACCCTCCCGGGTGCCCGGCATCTGATGGAAACAACGACTGGAATCAGGACAGAATTCCCAACCGGCCACTGGATTTTTCTGATCATGCAGTACCCTGTCGCACCACACGGCAGGGCCAAAGCGGTCAGAACGTACAGATGTGCAGGTCAGGCCGGGAGCGGCAACCGCACCCGGCGCGCTCACCGACGCGTACGACTCCTGCGCACGTGAGACGCCCATCACATGAGACACCGTCGTCTTCACGCCGGAACTCCGTCGTCCGCGGCTGCTTTCCCACCCTTGAAGACGGACCGCGCCGCCCGATGGTTGCCACGGACACGGATTCACAGGCGATTCCGAGGTACGCCGCATCCAGCACTTTCTCCCCGAAGGCACACGCGCACGGCCTCCGCACATGCGACAGCCCGGGGCAGAGGCAATCCCGCCTCGGGCTCTCCGGGTTCCCTTCATCCGCGGTCCCGAACCAGGACCGCCGCCCGCCGCCCGCCGGACGCAGGCCACTCAGCCGAACTGCACCGACCGCTTCGCCATCCCCAGCCAGAATCCGTCGATCACGGACCGCTGGCCGTCGAGCCCTCCGACGGCGTCCGCCGCGCCCATGGTCACGAAGAGCGGGGCGAAGTGCTCGGTCCGCGGGTGGGCGAGGCGGCCCGCCGGGGACTTGCGCTCGAAGCCGAGCAGCGCGTCCACGTCACCGGCCTCCAGCGCACGGTGTCCCCAGTCGTCGAACTCGCTCGACCAGGCGGGGACTCCCCCGCCGGTGTGGCGCAGGGCCGCGAGGTTGTGGGTGAAGAAGCCGGAGCCGACGATCAGCACGCCCTCGTCGCGCAGCGGCGCCAGCTTCCGCCCGATCTCGAACAGCCGGACCGGGTCGAGCGTCGGCATGGAGATCTGGAGCACCGGGATGTCGGCCTCGGGGAACATCTCCTTGAGGGGGACGTACGCGCCGTGGTCGAGTCCGCGGTCCGGGATGTCCTGCACCGGCGTACCGGGCGCGCGCAGCAGCTTGCGTACGGACGCGGCGAGTTCGGGGGCGCCGGGGGCCGCGTACGTCACTTGGTAGTAGTGCTCGGGGAAGCCCCAGAAGTCGTAGACGAGGGGGACCGTCTCGATCGCGCCGAGGGCGAGGGGGGCCTCCTCCCAGTGCGCGGAGACCATGAGGATCGCCTTGGGGCGGGGCAGGTCGGCGGACCAGGCGGCGAGCTGACCGGGCCAGACCGGGTCGTCGGCGAGCGGCGGGGCACCGTGGCTGAGATAGAGGGCGGGCATGCGCTCCGGCGCGGGGCGCTCCTCGGTGGCGGCGGTCATGGCTGCTCCCTCCAGAGAGTTCCATCGTACGGCGGCAGTGCTTGATCTTTGAAGCAGTTGCTTAAAGTCTCAAGTTCTCAGAACGAGACTACGGCGGGTTTGTTTAAGTTTCAAGAAGGGGCTCGTACAGTGGAGTACATGAACAAGGCACCCGCTCCCGCTGAAGAGCCGCGCTGGCTCACCGCCGAGGAACAGCGCATCTGGCGCGCGTACATGCACGCCACGACTCTCCTGGAAGACCACCTCGACCGTCAGCTCCAGCGGGACGCGGGCATGCCGCACATCTACTACGGCCTGCTCGTCCAGCTCGGAGAGGCGCCGGGCCGCCGGCTGCGGATGACGGAGCTGGCCATGAACGCGAAGATCACCCGCTCGCGGCTCTCGCACGCCGTCGCGCGACTGGAGAAGAACGGCTGGGTACGCCGGGAGGACTGCCCCTCCGACAAGCGGGGCCAGTTCGCGGTGCTGACCGACGAGGGCTTCGAAGTGCTGCGGCGCACCGCGCCGGGCCATGTCGCCGCCGTACGCCAGGCCCTGTTCGACCGGCTCGGCCCCGACCAGCGGAAGGCCTTCGGCGAGGCCATGCGGATCATCGCCGAGGGGCTCCAGCCGAAGGACGCGGGGGCGGATCTGCCCTGGCTCCGCTAGGACGGTCGTCCGCATCGGGGAGGGCCCTGCGGTCGTCCGCATCGGGCGGAGGCCCTGGCCGCGTTCGGGGCTCTCGTCCGCATCGGGCGGAGGCACTGGCCGCGTTCGGGGCTCTCGTCCGCATCGGGCGGGGGCCCTGGCCGCGTTCGAGGCTCTCGTCCGCATCGGGCGGAGGCACTGGCCGCGTTCGAGGCTCTCGTCCGGATCGGGCGGATGCCCTGGCTCCGCCAGGACGGTCGTCCGTGGCGGGCGGTGGACGCGGGACTGCCCCGGCTCCCTGTGGTGGGAGCCGGGGCAGTCCCCCGGAGTCGTACGGACGAGGCGTCCCCATCCCGCGTCCGTACGTGGAGTACCCGAAGGGGTCCGCGCCGGGTTCGTCAGTGGGCGACGACCGGCACCTTCAGCTCGTCCTCCGCGCCCGCGTCCGAACCGACGACCGCGGAGGTGTCCGGACGGCCGGCGTTGATGAGGGTGAAGGCGATTGCCGCGGCGGCCACGAGCATGCCGACCGCGAACCAGATCGCGTTGCTGTAGCCGTGCACCATGCCCTCCGCCTGGACCAGCTGCTGCTGCGCCTTGGTACCGGCGCCCGCGATGTGGTCCTTGATGTACGCGGTGGTCGCGGAGGCCGCGATCGTGTTCAGCAGCGCCGTACCGATCGCACCACCGACCTGCTGCGAGGTGTTGACCATCGCCGAGGCGACACCGGCGTCACGCGGCTCGATGCCGTACGTGGCCAGCGACATGGCGGGCATGAACGCCGTACCCATGCCGAGACCGAGCAGCACCATCGCCGGCAGCACCAGGGTGGCGTACGACGAGCCGATCTCCAGCTGCGCCAGAAGCAGCATGCCGACCGCGGCGACCAGGAAGCCGGGTCCCATCAGCAGCCGCGGCGCGACCCGGGTCATCAGCCGGGCACCGATCTGCGTGGAACCTGTGATCATGCCCGCGACCATCGGCAGGAAGGCGAAGCCGGTCGAGATCGGCGAGTAGCCCTTCACGATCTGGAGGTAGTACGTGAGGAAGAGGAACGTGCCGAACATCGCGATGATCGCGAGACCGAGGGAGAGGTAGACGCCACCACGGTTGCGTTCCGTGACGACGCGCAGGGGCAGCAGCGGGGCCTTGACCTTGGACTCGGTGAGGACGAACGCGGCCAGCAGCACCGCCGACGCGACGAACAGGCCGACCGTCAGGGAGTCGCTCCAGCCGTTGGTCGCGGCGTGGGTGAAGCCGTAGACGAGGGAGACCAGACCGAGGGTGGACAGGACCACGCCCGGGATGTCGAGCGGCGAACGGTTACGGCCGCCCTCGGGCTCACGGATGACGAAGTACGCGCCCGCGGCGGCGATGATCGCGAACGGGATGTTGACGAAGAAGGTCCAGCGCCAGTTCAGGTACTCGGTGAGGACACCGCCGAGGATGAAGCCGATCGCGCCGCCGCCACCGGCGATCGCGCCGTAGATGCCGAAGGCCTTGGCGCGCTCCTTGGCGTCGGTGAACATCACCGCGAGCAGCGAGAGCGCGGCGGGCGCCAGCAGCGCGCCGAACACACCCTGAAGGGCACGGGCGCCGAACATCATCGCGCCGCTCTGCGCCGCTCCACCGAGGGCGGAGGCCAGCGCGAAGCCGACGAGGCCCACGACGAAGGCGCGCTTGCGACCCCAGAGGTCGGCGATACGGCCGCCGAACAGGAGCAGGCCGCCGAAGGCGAGGGCGTAGGCCGTGACGACCCACTGCCGGTTGCCGTCCGAGATGCCGAGGTCGTGCTGGGCGGAGGGCAGCGCGATGTTCACGATGGTGGCGTCGAGCACCACCATCAGCTGGGCCAGCGCGATGAAGGCGAGCGCCTTCCAGCGGTTGCTGTGCGCGTCGGACACCGGGTCCTGAACTGCTGTGGACGTGCCTGTTTCAGACATGGGGATACCCACTCCGGGACTTCGTGGCGAAAAATTGAAAGGAAAGGGGACGGCTCGTCGACGGTGACGGCCGGGGAGCGGCTCGGCAGGCCCCGTCCCTGATGACGGGCGCGCCTCACACGCGATGGGTTCGAGTCGTGACGGCTGTGCGGGCTAGGTGAGCTGTACGGCGGTCACACTCGTCGCAGTGCCTCCAAGTCGGCTGCCACTCCCGGCAGTTCGGATCGGGCCGGGGCCCGCATGCCGTCCAGGAACAGCTGGAGATGACGGTGGACGAAACGGTCGATGCCCTGGCACGCGGTGCCCGGCAGCGGCCTGGTGAGCTGACTGACGGCGATCATGAGGTCGCCCAGCTCGACATCGGGGCGCAGCTGTCCGGCCTCGCGGGCGCGGGCCATCAACTGCTGTATCAGTACGGTGATCCGGTCGCGCGCGGCGACCAGGTCGGGGTGGTTCTGGTCGAAGTTCTCGGAGAGCATCGGGCACAGGGCGCCGATCCGCTCGTCGGCGGCGAAGTGCACGAAGCCGCTCAGCGCCTCGAACGCGTCGCCGTCCACGGCGAGCGCCTCCTCGACCCACTCCGAGGTGCGGTCCATGACCGAGCACACGACCTCACGGGCGAGGGCGTCACGGTCGGGGAAGTTGCGGTACACCGTGGCGTTGCCGACACCGGCCCGGCGGGCGATCTCGTCGAACGGCACGTCGGCGCCGAACTCGACGAACATCTCGCGGGCGGCGGCGACGATCCGCTCCCTGTTGCGCAGGGCGTCGGCGCGCGGCCGGGCCACTCGGCGCTGCACGGGGGTGGCGGTCTCCACGGCGTACTCCTCGTAGTGTCTCGAAGCCTTGGTGCGATCCGGGGATTCGGTCCCCGTTTCGCTCGGACGTATGGCTAAACGGGGAAACGATCCCCGGTTATTTCCCTGATCCGGAACTAATGAGTGTGACCTGCGTCACACGCATTTCTTCCGCTTCAGCCGCCCGTCTCCCCTGCCCCTTCCGCCTCGCCTTTCACCGTTCTCACATCCCCTCGCCTGCCCCCCCTCCCTCCCCCCTTGCTCGCCGCTCCTCCCCTCCTTCCGCGCCCCCTCCGGGGGATGAACCCGATCGGGCTCATCCAGCGCGCGCCCGGCGCGTCGGCGACACAGGGTGATCGAAAGGGTGCAGTCGGACACCGGTGGCTGCCGTGGAGCGAAGGGCCCCTGCATGCAGCCGTCCAGCCGCCGCATACGCCCGCGCCGTGTGGCCGCGCTGGCCACGGTGACCGTTCTGACGCTGGCGGTCAGCACCTCCGCCGGCACCGGACATCTGACGGCCGGCTCCGCCACGGCGGGCTCCACGGCGCTGGCCCGCTCCACGGGGCTCGGCCCCTGCATGATCAGCGGCCCGTCGGGCGTCCAGATGGGCGAGGGGATCCCGACCGCCCCCGGATACGCCCGCTCCACCGGCACGCTCCGGGCCCTGACGCTGATGGTCGACTTCTCCGACGCGCCCGGCAAGGGCAGCGCCCTCGACCGCTACGACGAGTTCTTCCCCAAGACACAGAACTGGTTCCGCACCGCGTCCTACGGCCGTCTCGACTACCGCCCCGAGGCCCCCGTCCGGCACTGGCTGCGGATGCCCAAGCCCTTCAAGGCGTACGGGATAGAGCGCGGCGCGCCCTTCGACCCCGGGTACCGGGAACTCGTCCAGGACATCGTGGCCACCGCCGATCCCGAGGTCGACTTCCGGTCGTACGACATCCTGAACGTGCTGGTCACACCGAACGCCGGGCCCTCCGCGCTGGACACCGTGCTGTCCGTGACCTTCGCCGGCAACACCGAGGCGCCGGTGGCCGACGGCGTCCCCGTCGCCAACGCGTCCTTCGTCTACAGCCGCCAGGACGACGGCTCGGGCTCCTACGCCGACACCGGCTACCGCGTCCTGCCCCACGAGAACGGTCACACCTTCGGCCTGCCCGACCTCTACACCCAGGACGGCGGCGGCGCGGTCGGGCACTGGGACATCATGAGCGAGGACTGGGGCGCCGACAACGACCTGCTCGGCTGGCACAAGTGGAAGCTCGGCTGGCTCGACGCCTCCCAGGTCGGCTGCGCGACGGCGCGCGGCACCGGCGAGTACACCCTGACGCCGATGGCCCGGCGGGGCGGCGCCAAGCTGGTCGTCATACCCGTCGGCCCCCGCAGCGGGTACGTGCTCGAACTCCGTACCCGCGCGGGCAACGACTCCGCCGTCTGCCGTCCCGGCATCCTGGTCTACAAGGTCGACGCGGACGTGGACACCGGGAACGGGCCCATCACGGTGTACGACTCCCACCCCGACAGCGGCGGATGCACCCGGTCGCCCAACGTCCAGGCGGAACTCTCCGACGCCCCCTTCTCGCCCGGTGAGACCTTCAAGGCCGGCAGGGCGGGCATCACCGTCCAGGTCGCGTCGGCGGACTCCGCCGGGAACTACCGGGTGTACGTGACCCGCCGCTGACCACAGGGCGAGCCGCGGAGGAGCGTGCCGGGCCGGACCGATGCCCAAAGGCGCCCGACCTGCTCGGGAGGGCGGCCGGCACTACCGTGGCTCTTCCGAGAGCCCCATCGGAGAGCCCATGTCTTCCAGCCCCCTGCCATCGAGTTCCGGGCCGTCGAGCCCCAGGCCGTCGGGCCCCGCGCTGTCCGGGGTGTCCGGCACCGGCACGGGCCCCACGGCCGTCCGGCCCACGGCTGCCGGGTCCGGCGCGGCACGGTCCGCCGCGGCTCATTCCGCCACCGCCGGGTCCGAGGTGCCCGACGAGGCGGTCACACCGCTGATCCGCGGGATCGCGGTGCTGCGGAGGCTGACCGAGGCGGACGGGGCGGCCGGCCTCAGCGGACTCGAACGGGCCACCGGGCTGACGCGGTCCGCCGTCGACCGGATCACCGCGACCCTGGCGCGCATGGGATACGTACGCCTCGACGGCCGGGACGCCGTCCTGGCCCCGCGTCTGATGGAGCTCGGCAACGCCTACCTCGCCGCACTCCGGCTCCCCCGCGTCCTGGACCCGCACGCCGACGCCCTCGCCGACGAACTCGACGAGTCGGTGTCCCTCGCCGTCCGCGACCGGGACGGCATCCGCTTCATCCATCAGGCGACCCGGCGCCGCGCCATGTCCCTGAGCTTCCGCATCGGCGACCTGCTTCCCGCCGAACGCACCGCGCCAGGAGCCCTGTTCGCGTCCGAGTGGACGGAGGAGGAGTGGACGCGCTGGCGCGAGCGGCGCGCGGCCGATCCGGAGGACCGCGGCTTCCCGGCCGTACCGGCACGGAGCCGGCCGTACGGGGCGAGGTCCGACGACTCGGCCTTCCCGGCCGCCCAACGCCCCACCGTCGGCAACGACTTCGAGCAGCGCGCGGCCGAAGCGGGCCGTGCGGGCTGGGCGTTGGACGACCAGCTGATCGAACCGGGCCTCGTCGCCGTCTCGATGCCCGTACGGGAGGCGGGGCGGATCGCCTGTGTGGTGAACGTGGTCAGCCATACGAGCCGGCACGACGCGGCCGGACTGCGGAACGTACTGCTGCCGCGCCTGCGGGCGGCGGTGGCGGAGATGGAACGGGCACTGGAGAGGGACGCGCTGGAGGCGCGGGGTGCCCCGGACGGAGCGGTCGCGCTGGACGCACCGGACGCGCGGGGTCTGGGGGTGGCGTCCGGGCGGTCGGGAATCCCGGCGAACCCGGGGTCCGTGAGGACCGCGACCACCCCCTCCGGGCTCGCCGACTGGTCCGGCGCCTCCGAGCAGGAGCTGGGGCGGGAGTTCGTCGAGTCGCTGGCGCGGGGCCTGACCGTGATCACGGCCTTCGGCGAGGGCCGCGGTGAACTGAGCCTCACGGCCGTCGCCCGGGCGACCGGACTCGACCGCGCGACCGCTCACCGCGCCCTGACCACCCTGGAACACCTCGGATACGTCACCACGCACGACGAGGTCTTCCGCCTCACCCCCCGTGTCCTGGGGCTCGGCTTCCCGCCACTCTCGCGGGTCTCGCTCCCCGAGATCGCGGCCCCGTATCTGGCCGAGCTCTCGCAGCGGCTGCACGACTCGGTGTCGCTCGCCGTGCCGGTGGGCGACGCGATCCAGTACACCGGGCACGTCTCGACCCGCGGCGTCCTGAGCGTCCACGTCACCGTCGGCACCCGGGTGCCCGCGTACGCCACTTCGCTGGGCCGGGCGATCCTGGCCGATCTTCCGGAGGCCCGCGCACTGGAGGCGCTGACGGGTGGCGCCGCGGACACGGATTCCCGGGCGGCCGCCATGACCCCGGAGCGGTTCAGGGCCGAACTGGACCGGGTGCGGGAGACCGGATACGCGCTGGTCGAGGGAGAGTTGGAACAGGGGCTGCGGTCCATCGCGGTCCCCCTGCGCGACCGGGACGGACGGACCGTGGCCGCGGTGAACGTCGCCATGCACAACAGCCGCCGCACGGCGGAGGCCTGCGTCGACGACGTCCTGCCCGAACTCCGCGCGACGGCGGCCCGTATCGAGGCGGATCTGCGGACCGCAGGCCGCTTCCTCCGGGTACGGCCGACCTGATCCGGCGCCCGAGACTCTTCAACAGACAATGAAATCAGGGGAGTTACCACAGTGGCGTGAAGATGATCTGCGCGACCGGGGCCCCGTTGACAGATCCAAAACCAGGTTCCTAGCGTCGCTTGCGGCAGGACAAACGGCAGCCGAACGACAAGGAGCGTCCGGGTGGTCTCGTCGTGGTGAGGCAGGAGAGGTCCGAGCGAACCAGGCGCAACCTGATCCGGGCCGCCTCGGCGGTGTTCGACCGGTCCGGCTACGAACGGGCCACCCTGTCCGCGATCAGCGCACGCGCCCAGGTCACCAAGGGGGCCCTGTTCTTCCACTTCGCGGCCAAGTCCGACCTCGCCCGCGCCGTCCAGGCGGAGGCCTGCGCCGTGTCGGGCGACGCGCTCGTGAAGCTGACGCGGCTGGAGGCTCCGGCCTTCGAGATAGCCACCGCCATGGCCCACACGCTCGTCAGTCTTCTGGAGACCGACACGACCGTCCGCGCGGGGGCGCGTCTGGCCCAGGAGATCAGGACCCCGGACGATCCGTCACTCCACTGCCACCGCAACTGGCTCGGCGCCCTGAACGCGATCCTGGCCCGGGCCCGCGACGACGGCTCGCTGCTCCCCGGTGTCGATGTCGGCACGGCGGCCGCGCTGATGCTGTCGATGATCACGGGCACGACCGCCCTGCCCCGCACCACCCCGGCAACCCCCCGCCGGCCCTCCCCCCAGCAGTCCGGCGACCTGTGGCTGACCCGCATGCTCCACCTGACCCGCCCGTCCCTCTCGAACCTCCCCGCCGGCTGACGCCCCCGCGCCCCACCTGCCCAAACGGGAACCTTCCCAGCCCCCACCCGGGATCCGCTAGGCTAGCTACCGGATCGCACACGATCCACGCCTTCGTAGCTCAGGGGATAGAGCACCGCTCTCCTAAAGCGGGTGTCGCAGGTTCGAATCCTGCCGGGGGCACCAGGGCAAAGGCCCCGGACCGATCATGGTCCGGGGCCTTTGCCAACTGGTTCCGACATCAACGGGGACGGGACGGAGCGCATCCGGCGTGACAAGAGATGAGGCCCTCGACCGGTTGAGGCAACTGGTGCGAGCTCGGGCATTCGGACACCACGTCGGCTCGGACCGCCTCATCCAGGCCGGCCTCGACGCTCTTCTTGCCGACGTCGATGCCCCGTCGCTTGCCCTTCTCGCCGGCCTGGGCCGTCGTGAGGAGCACGAGGCACGGGAGCTGTTCGATCACGTCGTGGACGAGCTGGGGCTGGGATTCGAGGTGCCGGCGGACCCGGTCGCCGCAAGGTGGGCCTTGGCCCATTGGCTGGCCGCTCAGATCGTCGACGGCTCCCTGGACCCGGCGACCGGTGCCAACCTCATATGGGTCGAAGCGGCGTCAGAACTCGGCTATCCCGATCGCCTGCAACCGATCGTCCACTGTGCCAGTGAGCTGGACGACTGGAACACCGATTGGAGCACTCCGCTGGAGCAGCTCAAGGAAGAAGTCGTGGTCGCCGCCCGCGCGCTCATCGAAAGCGGCGGACCCGAGTCCGCTCTCTGAGGACCGCGGAGCCCCAGGACTGTCACGTCCTGGGGCTCCGCGTCTTGGACAGAGGGGAACGTCGTTGGACACGCCCGTAGTTGTGCTGATCTGCGCGTGCCCCAGGATCTCCCTCACGACGCGGGGCGCGACTCCGGCCGCCGTGAGAAGAGTGGCCGTGCCGTGCCGCGCGTCATGCAGCCGGATCACGCGAAGGCCAGCGGACTCGGCGACGACGGCTCTACTCGCCCGTGCCGCTCTTGCCGGAAGCGGGCTGGGTCTGCCGGAAGATTTCTGCTCCGAACCTTTGCCAATCAACGGTCATGGAATCCCGTGACAGCCCGTACACCCGCCCTACAGTCCGGTCGGTGTTGCCGTCATCGCACTTGAGCCTGATGACGTACAGCCCGTCTTCTTTGGAGGCTCTGCCTCGACAGTGGTGTTTGCCGAGCAGTTCTACATGCTGGCCATCGACGAGGAGTCTGGCGAAGCTCCCGGCACTGAGATAGACCCAATTGCCGGTGAGCGGCGGATCGGCTTCATCGTTGGCGGCCTGGGTGCCGGGCGTGCCGGCCAGGCTGTCAGGGCTTGCCGTCGCCGTCGACGTAGGTCTCGAAGGGGGCTTCGCTTCCTCGGACTTTGTACCGCCGCATCCGCATATGGCGACGGCTGCCGTCAAGACCATCCCGGCAACCTTGTGCACCCGCTTGATCACGTCATCCCCTCGAAAGACCAGCCCAGACTCGCCGGGAGCCTACGGGGCCGTGATCACTCGGTCCATGGCGGCTCCGGCCCCAAAGCCGTCCGCCGACCTCACGTGGTGTCCCCGGGTGATCCGCAGCGGCTGGACGGAATGTTCCGTGACGCTTGTCTCGTACTTGACGATCTCAGCCCGTTGACCAGCGGTTTACGATCTCGGAATGCGCCATGCCCTCCCCCGTCTCGCCCGTCTCCTGCCATTGATCGGTTTGATCGCAGGGTGCGGAGGCGCCCAGACCCCCCAGCCCTCCCCGAGCCGAGCGAAGGTGAGCGTCGACCCTTCAGCGGCACAGCACCGCAAGGAATTCGAGAACGTCCGTGGGGAGCTGCTTCAAGCGGCGGCGCGGGTGGACGTGCCCGGTGGGTTCAGAGGAGACGGCAAAGAAGAGCCGTCCGGTGATTACTGCTCGATCTTTCTCGACGGCTTCGTACCGGCGAAGAATGCGGCGCACTCCCGAGAGGATGTGACAGCGGCCCTTCGGGCAGACGGCTGGAAGCAGATTCACTCCGGGGGTACGGACGAGAGTCTGCTCGCCCGCGGCACCTGGGCGGTTTTCGTCACACGCACGAACGCACCTCTCCTGGGTACCGATGGCAAGGTGCTTCACGAACTCACCATCAAAGCCGACTGCAAGGGGAACTCGTAGCAGCGGAAGTCGATCCGCGGTACCGCGGTGAAGTACCGCAACGACAGCAACCGACCATGACCCGCGGCAGCTCCGAGCCCGTCAGGCGAGGGACGACCGGATCCGGTCGATGGCGCGCAGAACCTCATCTCTGTTCTTCGCGCTCTTGGTCCAGGTTGGTAGCCGCGCGACGAGGGTCATCCTTTTCACCTGCGCGTCCCACGGTGCTCGCTCACGCAACGGCGCCTGTACGAACTTCCGGATCAGCTCCAGGTGTTCCGGGTTGTAGGCCCACAGCCGGCCGTGTCGCGTCTCTGTCTGCAACCACAACGGCAGACCGAAGTAGGGATCCGTGGCTTCGCCTCGCCCCCGGAAGAGGCGGAAGGCTCCCCCAGCAGCATCTCGCGACAGACCGCACGCCCTACAGACGAGGCGGCGGCGCGCGAATACGGAAGGAACTTCACCTTCGGCCGCCGGTACCGTCGGGGCAACGTGCGCAATCCCAGCGCACTTCGGACAGCTCACGAGCACATGATCAATGAAGTCGTACTTCGTGTGCTGGGCATCTCGGAACCGCTGCGGCGAGAACATGACGCCAGTACAGCAGGCCCGTGCGCAGAGAAGGCGGCCCGGACCACCGGCGGATCGGTCGGGGACATCTCGCGAGCGTGGACCGGTCGGGCCGGGCGAATCCCTGGAGCGGGTGTCGCAGGTTCGAAGCCCGCCGGGGGCACAGACAGAAGGGCCGGCTCGGGAGGGGTTTTCTCCCGGGCCGGCCCTTTGTCGTTCTCACGGCGGATTCGTCCGCCGCGTCACGGCCGTGCCTCTTCTCAGCGCGTGAACGTGAAGTACTTCCAGGCGCCGTAGGTCGTCGTGTTCACGCTGTCGCCCGAGCCGCTGACGTACGAGTCGCGGACGCGGAAGCGGACGCCGGTGGGCGGGGTGCCCGTGAGCGTGACGACGGACCTGCCCGCGGAGTCGAGCTTGAAGTACTGCTTGCCCGTCGTCTGCCAGACGCCGCCGGCGTAGCCCTGGATCTGGAGCAGCTGCTTGCGGTTCGGGTAGGCCGTCATCGTGGTCGTGACGACCGGGTCCTTGGACTGGTGGAAGTAGTAATACGTGTGGCTCCACGTGAAGTGGGTCTTGTAGGAGCCGCCGAGCGCCGTCGACACCTTCACCCTGGCGCCGACCGTGCTGGCCGTCGTCTTCGGCGCGTAGCGCGCGTCGCCCGCGAACTTCGCCGTGAGCGCGGTCTTGCGCGTCAGGCTGAGCGTGACGGAGACGTTGCCGCTGGAGTTGACCGTGCCGGTCTTCACCAGCTTGTCGGGCTTGTCGGCGCCGTACGGGTTGGCCCAGATCTCGACCGTGCGGTTCTTGTACGTGGTGCCGAGGTGCGCCGTGAACGTGACGGACTGCGCGTAGTCGTACGCCTTGCCGTTGTTGTTCAGCGTCAGGGTGGGCGTCGCGCGCGAGACGTCGACGGTGTCCGTGGCGGTCGCCGCGGTGTGCGTGCTGTCACCGGCGTACGTCACCGTGTACTTCACCTTGCCGCCGGCCGGCGGGGTGTCCGTGAAGGAGTAAGTGCCGCCCGCGCCCAGGGACTTGGTTCCCAGGGACTTGCCGTTCGGCGAGTCCAGGTCGGTGCGGGTGACCTGGATCGGGGTGCCCGCGGGCAGCGCCAGGTTCGCGGTCAGCTTGCCCTTGACGGTCAGGGAAGCGGCGCGCGTGGCCTTCGTCGGGGCGTCGACCGTCAGGGTGGAGGCGTACAGGCGGGGTGCGTCGACGGTCTGGAACTGCATGGAGCCGCTGTTCCCGGTCAGCACGTACAGCTTCGAGCCGTCGGCCGACCAGGTGGTGGAGTGCCCGCCCCAGGGCATCCAGTCGCGCGACAGGTTGCGGACGCTCGCCGGCCGGGCGGGGTCGGTGCTGAAGACGAGGGTGTCGCCCACGTTGTCGGTGTCGAGGACGGTGGCCGCGACCGTGCCGTCCGGGGCGATGCTGACGGTCTCCGGTTCCGAGACGGTCGGGAAGGTGCGCACCTCGGAGAGGTCGGAGAGGCGGTACTCGGTGAGCGCCCGGGTTCCGGGGCCGGCGACGACGACGTTCTGGCCGTCGGGGGTGAGGGCCGCGTCGTTGTAGAAGCCGCCCTTCTCCGCGGAGACGCGGATCGTCGGAGTACCCGAGGAGATGTCGTAGACGATGATCGGTCCGGAGCTGATCCCCGCGTCGAGGGCGAGCAGCGTGCCCGGGTTGTCGGGGTCGGCGTGGAGCACCGGCGGGCTCGCGAAGTCGTGGCCGGCGGCCAGGTCGAGGGTCACCGTGGGCGTCTCGGCACCCAGGTCGATCTCGCCGAGCCCGGACTCCCACTGGTCGCCGTAGCCGAACCACAGCTTGCCGTCGGCGTAGGCGAGCCGGGAAGGCGTCGTCCCGTCGCCCGTCGGGTACTCGGCGGTCTGCGCGAGCAACCCGGTGTCGATGGCGACGATCTTGTCGGCGCCGTAGACGGCGGCGTACAACGTGCCGGAGTCCGGGCTCAGTTCCAGGTCGCGGACCTGGGAGAGACCGGTGAGCGTGGTGACGACCTTGCCGGTGAGGTCGGTGACGACGATCTGGTTGTTGTAGGCGTCGCTGATGAAGACATGCTGGTGCGCGCCGTCGACCACGGTGTCGTTCGCGTCGAAGAGCGCGAGGGACCGGCTGGAGTCGGCGGACGCCGGGCCGGCGAGTACCACGGAGCCGAACAGGGCCGCGAGAGCGGCGGCGGCCGGAAGAGTGCGCAGACGCACGGTGTCGAAACCCCCGGAATGAAGGTGGGTGAGAGTGGGTGCCGCCCGTGCGTCCGGCGTGTGCGAACCGTGTGCAGGGCATGGCGGGTGAGCGAGCGAAGACTAGATGATCGTGTGAGAAGCCACGGCAGCGGTCCCCTTTCGCCGCGACCTGGAGGTACGGCTCCGGCGCAGGTGCCGGAAGGCCGACCGGGGCCACCGGCCGAGGGAGCACACCCGCCGGCCGGCGGAGCACACCCGTCGGCCGGCGGGGCCGGTTCGCTACGGGGCCGTCGCGGGGATGTCCCGGTCGGCCGTCGTCGCGGCTTCGGACTGTTCCGCCTCCCCCTTCGCGGCCAGGGCGTTGACGGCGGAGTTGAAGCGCTCCATGGAGCTGGGACGGTCGGCGCCCAGGACGTACTCCTTGAGGACCCGGCGTTCGAGGACCATCGGGTCGGTGTGCGGAGCGCGCACCGAGTCGAGGATCTCCGGGAGCCGGGTGCAGTCGCGGTCGAGGAGGTAGGCGCCGCCCGCGGTGGTGTACGCGGCCCGGAACTCCTCGTCGGGCAGGTCGCGGGCGTTGGTGAGGACGTACGGCTTGAGGCCGGCCACGAAGTCGGCGACCACCGAGGAGACGTCGCTGATGAGGATGT
Organism: Streptomyces sp. f51; assembly: GCF_037940415.1. NCBI lineage: Bacteria > Bacillati > Actinomycetota > Actinomycetes > Kitasatosporales > Streptomycetaceae > Streptomyces > Streptomyces sp. f51. The sequence goes on from NZ_CP149798.1 coordinate 3,115,951, forward strand.
CGGCCTGGTTGAAGCACTCGTAGAGGTTCGGCAGTTGACCGAGGATCACGTTGTGGCGGTCGGCGCCCCGGCTCTCCCAGAAGACCCGGTGCCACTCGGCGCGCAGGTTCTGCCACTCGGCCGCTCCGGCCCGGTCGGGGACCCGGGCCTGCCGCATCTGCTCGGCGGCGTCACCGCGGAGACGGCCGGCCAGTTCGTCGAGGCGGGCCCGGATCTCCTGGAGCCGGGGCCGTACGGCGAGGGCCGCGGCCTCGGCCCGCGCGGGGTCGCGCCGCTCGTTGTCGGCGCGCAGCAGCTCGCGGATCGTCCGGTCGGCCTCCGCCGCCTGGGCCGAGCGCTTGCCGGTGAGCGGGTGCGGCTTGTAGATGATCCGTACGTTCTCCGTCAGGAGCCGCTCGATCAGGGGCACGCCCATCGGGATCAGCGAGGTGTGGCAGTCGTCGTCGCTCCAGCCTTCCCAGGTGGGCGCGTACAGGACGACGGGCAGGGGACCGGGGACGTGGTCGGTGTGCAGCCGGATCGGGGACAGCTGCGGGCGTCCCACCTCGACGATCGCGCTGTCGCTGATCGCGTGGCGGACGCGCTGGTAGCGGTCGCGGCCCGCGCGGCCGGCCACCCAGATCTCGTCGTACACCTTGCTGACGCGGTTGCTGCTGGCGAGCTTGTCGCTGTCGCCGTGGCCGATGAACACGTGCTTGGCCTCGGCGACGCGGAGCATGTGGACGTTCTTGCCCGCGTTGCCGGGGTAGAGCACGACCCGGACGCCGGACAGTTCGAGCTCGGCCAGGTCGTCGGCCTTCGGTACGCAGACGACCGGGATCCAGGTGCGGCTCAGATGGCGGAACGAGGCGGTCTCCCGAAGGATGATCACCGGACGCAGGTCGAGCTGTTCCAGCGTCTCGATCCACATGTTGACCTGGTACATGAAGTCACGGGAGACGGCCGCGAAGCTGAAGTAGAGGGCCACCTGCGGCCGGTACGCGGCCAGTTGACGGTTGACCTCGGCGAACACCTCGTCCCGTACGGGCATCCGGCGCGCCCTGCGGTACTGGCCCAGCAGCGCGAGGACGGCCGCCGCGGTCACACCGGCGGTGAGCGCGAAGCCCGCGCAGGCCGGCTCCCAGGTGCCGGTGGCGAGCGCGGCGAGGAGCCCGGCGTGGGCGGGCAGGTCAAGGTGCAGGAGTTTGCGCAGGTGGCGTCTGAACAGGACGGCGGGGGGCTGCCGGGGTATCGGCAGCGCGCTCAGGTCGAGGTTGCGCACCATCAGCGGCAGTACCCGGCGCCGGCGGATGGCGTGGTGCACCGCCGTGTACAGCATCATCATCGCGAAGTGGGCGCTGACGACCGCGAGAGCGGTGACCAGCCACCCGCCCGGCGCCTCCATCCGGCTGGCCAGCGCGAGCAGCATGACCGTGCGGACCGCGAACCGCATGGTCCGGTCGAGGTGCAGCGCCGCCAGCCGGCGGACGAAGCTCGGGGCGCGCGTGTGCAGTACCTCGTCCACCGCGTACGTCACGGCCGACGCCGCCACGAAGCCCCACAGGGACGGCAGCAGGGCGACGACGGGCAGCGCGACGAAGCCGGCAGCGAGCAGGAGCACGAGGAGCAGGTCGATCACCCCGCTCACGCGCAGGACTCCACACAACCGACGGATCACCATGGGCGGTACTTCCTCATCCGAGACGTTCGCCCCGATGGGCGACCTGTATGCCAGTTCGACTCGGAAAGGCGGGTAAGAGTTGCACACCCGATCCTTGTAAAAAATTCACCTTCTGTTGGGGAATGCGTGACAGCGCCTCCCCTGGCTGTTCACGTCGGTGGAACAGCCGGTGCGTTGCGTCAGACATCCCATGGCACCGGACGGTTGTACGGACGGGCGACGCTGTGACGGCGCCGGGGTCAGGGGGCGGCGGGCGGGCCGGACTGGACGAGCCCCGACTGGTAGGCGGCGACGACGAGTTGGGCCCGGTCGCGGGCCAGGAGCTTGGTCATGGCGCGTTGGATGTGGGTGCGGACGGTCAGGGGGCTGAGGTGGAGCTCGTCGGCGATCTCCGTGTTGGACATGCCGTGGGCGGCCATGACCATCACCTCCCGTTCGCGGGCGGTGAGCGAGCTGAGCTGTTCCGGCAGCCCCGCGCCGGTGACGCCCTTGAAGCCGACGACGGCCACGAGTGCCACCACAGCAGCAGGACCCAGCGGCGCCTCCGGAAGGCCGCCTGGCCCAGCCGGTAGAGGAAGGACGCCACGACATCCGCAAAGCTCACCCAACCCCCGCATTCGCGATCCGGGCGACCTTTTCGCACCCAATCCGTACATCGTCGGCGGCGGTGCGGGCTCAGGTGAAAACAGCCAGGCTCACAGGTGAATCCGGGCCATCCAGCAGGTAAAGTCCGACCACCTTCTCGAAGTAAGAACATCCCTTACCGTTCGGCTTCCGGCCCGTGGTCATCCGATCCCGCTCCCGGCAGGTCCACGCCCAAGGATGTTGAGTCGCCTGGAGCCCGCGAAGTGTCAGCAACATCTGTGTCCGCTCGGCTGCGCGTCGCAGCGGCCCGCCTCCTCCTGCCCACGGTGCTCGCCGTGTCGTTCGCCGGGCAGGCGGTAGGAGCCCTTCTCCCCGGCATTCCCCTGCTCGTGGCCTCGACCGCCGTGGGACTGGCCGCGGACTTCGCCATGCACCGGTGGCAGCGCAGTACGGCCGCCGCCCTCGGCAGGCTGCACGCGACCGTGTTCGTGCGCCAGGTCATCCGTGACCTGCTGCTGGTGACCGGCCTCATCCGCATCGAGGACCAGGACTACGAGACGAAGTACCTGGCCCTCGTCGGCGGTCTGCTGCTCTTCTACACCCTGCACTTCTCGTGCCAGGCGCTCGCGATCCTCGTACGCCGCACCCGCACCCTGCCCGTGGTGACCCGCAACATCGACGCCTCGGCGCTGGGTCTGAGCTCCGCTCCCCCGGCCCTGCTGATGCAGCGCTCCGGACAGCGGCTCCTCATGTTCTCCCTGCCCTCGATGGCCGGTCTGCTGATCACCGTCGCGGGCGACTCGGCCTGGTGGGCCGCCGGGGGCATCGCCGTGTCCGCCGCCCTCGCGTCGGCGGCCGTCGTCATCCTGCTGCTGCGGCTGCTGCCGAGCCGCAGGCCCGCGACGGGCGAGCAGGCGCTGGAGTGGATCGAGGCATGGCTCGCGGAGTACGGGCCGACGGTGGGCATGTACTTCTCCGGCGGCACGAGCTCGGCGTACCAGGCGAACATGTGGCTCGAGCCGCTCTCCCGCCTCGAGGGCCGTCCGCTGATCGTGCTGCGCGAGCGCTTCATGGTGAAGCAGATCGCGTCCACCGACATACCGATCGTGTGCCTGCCCAAGGTCGCCGACCTGATGCGGCTCGAGCAGTCCACGCTCAAGATGCTGATCCACCCGTCGAACTCGGGCAAGACCTCGCAGGTGCTGCGCATCCCCACCATCAAGCACGCCTTCGTCAACCACGGCGAGAGCGACAAGCTGTCCAGCTGCAACCCGTACGCGAAGGCGTACGACGAGGTGTGGGTCGCGGGTCCCGCCGCGCGCGAGCGGTACGCCCTGGCGAACGTGGGCATCGACGACAAGGACGTCGTGGAGATCGGCCGCCCGCAGCTCGACGCGATCGAGCCGCACACCGGCGCGCCCGCCGGCCCGTACACCACGGTCCTCTACGCCCCCACCTGGGAAGGCTGGGACGGCAACCCGGGCAACACCTCGATCATCGAGGCCGGCGAGAACATCGTCCGCGCCCTCCTGGCCGACCCGAAGGTCCGGCTCCTGTACAAGCCGCACCCGCTGACCGGCTCGGTCATTCCCGAGGCGGGAGCGGCCAACGTCCGCATCCAGGAGATGATCCGCGCCGCGAACGTCCTGCGGTCCACGGAGCACTCCGGCGAGCGTCCTGCGCCCTCCGCCGCCGCGGACCTGGCCGCCCGTACCGCCGAACTGGAGCGGCTGACCACGTCCTCGTTCCGGGCGGGCGCGGACGACGCGGAGCGGATGCTGCTCCAGACCGTGCCGGAACCCGGCCGGGCCGCGGCCGTGGCCGCCGCGACGGCCGCCTGGCAGACCGCGCACTGGGCCTCGTTCCCCGCGTGGGAGCACCAGATCGTCATCGGCGCGCGGCCGACCGTCTACGCCTGCTTCAACGCCGCCGACGTGCTGGTCAGCGATGTCTCCAGCGTCATCTCCGACTACCTGGCGAGCGAGAAGCCGTACGCCGTCGCGAACACCAGCGGCCTTCCCGAGCAGGAGTTCCGCGACACCTTCCCCACCGTCCGGGCGGGCGCCGTCCTGACGCCGGACGCCTCCGGAGTGCCCGCTCTGCTGGAGGCCGTGCGGCAGCCCGAGAAGGACCCGTACGCCGCCGCCCGCGCCGAGCTCAAGCTGCATCTGCTGGGTCCCTCCGACCCGCCGTCCGTCGTCCGCTTCAACGACGCCTCCCGCGCCCTGTGCGCGGTGGCCGACGAACGCCGGGCGGCCACGGCGCCGGTGCTCGCGGCGATCCCGAGCCAGCGGGACGCGAGCGAGGCGCTGGAGAGCGAGAGCGTCAAGGGCTGAGACCCCGCGGCGTGTACGTGTACGACGTCGTCCCACGGAACCCCGGGCCGTCCGTGGGACGACGGGCCCCTGTGCCGTCCCCAAGCAAAGGGCCCGGTGCCATCCCGGGCAAAGGACCCCGGTGCCGTCCCCGGGCAGCGGGCCAGGGGTGGGAACGGCGGGCCGGGAGCGTCGTCCGGCCCGCTATTACGCAGCTGTGACGGCGAACGCACCGATCCGTCGCTCTTCGCGGGAAGACTTTCCCCATCGCGAGGAGCGGCATGCCGAGCGGACCGGCTCCGGTCCCGGCGGACGGTTCCCGCGTGACTCTCTCCGCAGCGCCGTACACATCTCTGGGGGAACCTCGATGTCCGCTCGTAACCGTCGGAGCACCGCAGCCGCCGTCACCGCGGGAGCCGCCGCGCTGCTCGCCCTCTGCGGCGCCGCCGCCAACGCGATGGCCGCTCCGTCCTCCGGGGGCGGTGCCAAGGCCGGTGCCGCGATGGTCGCCGCGGCCGCGTCCACCCACACCCTCACCGTGCCCAGGGGACTGACCATCAGCGACGGCACGCGCCACGTCGTGGTGAACGGCAGGTCGATCGACTTCGGCACCGTCGTCCGTGACCTGGCCTGGAACCCGGCCGGCAGCAAGGCCGCGTTCGTCGACGGGCACGGCAACCTCGTCGTCTCCGACCCCGACGGCAGCCACCGCGTCACCGTCGCCGCCAACGCGGGCGGCCAGACCTGGTCCCACCCGACCTGGCAGGTGAGCGCCGCCGACCACCAGAACCAGATCCCCGCGAAGAACAACCTCATCTTCTCGGCGAAGATCAACGGCAGGACCGTGCTGGAGAGCGTCAAGGCCACCAGCAACCACGGAAGGCCGGCCAGGATCAGCCTCAACAACGAGCCGGGCGAGAGCGGCCTCCCCCAGTCGGACAACACCTGGCCGAACGCCGGCGGCTACGGCACCGCCGTCTACGCGAACACCCACGACGGCGAGGTCTACATCCGCGACGACTACCTGCGGCAGCAGGGCCACGCACTGGCCAAGGGGTCCGAGCCCGCGCTCTCCGCCGACGACGAGGAAGTCGTCTTCGTCCGCTCCGTGCACGGGCACGACCACCTCTTCGTCGAGGACTTCGGCGGCGCCGCCCCGGTCGTCAAGGACGTCACCCCCCACGCCACCACCGACTACACCGAGCCCGCCTGGTCGCCGAACGGCAGGACGATCGCCTTCCGCGCCCCGAACGGCGTCTACACCATCACGAAGACCGCCCACGGTTTCGGAGCACCCGTCAAGGCCTCCTCGCACACGGGTCTGCCCGCCTACCGCGGCTGACCGCCGGCCGGTCCGCCGCCGGAGCGGGCCAGTTCGGCCCTGAGCTCCGGCAGGTGCTGGTCGGCCGTGTCGTGCGGCAGGTACTCGACCACGTCGAGGAAGCGGAACAGGACCTGCGTCTTGGTGACCGCGAACTCGTAGTCGCCGTAGCCGACCACGGCACCCATCTCCCCACGGACGGCACCCCGGACGACATGCGCGGTCATGTCGTCCGGGGTCTCCGCCGTCAGCCCCCTGCGCGCGTTGGGCCGCGCCAGGTACGGGCAGACCATCGAGGCGTAGAGCATGCACGCGCGGTGCCCCGGGGCCTCCAGGGTCGCCGCCATGTTGCGGTACGGCCGCCCGGCGGCGAGCGCGTCACCGATCGCCGCGCTCTCCGCGGCGCCGACCACCCGCCACACCGGACCCCTGGGCATCAGGGTGTTGCACACCGAGCACAGCCGCCGTCGCGCGCACTCGGCGCTGCGCCCGTAGTCCGTGAGCGCGAACTGGGGGTCGTCGCCCTCCCACGGGGTGATGGCGGGCACGGGATACCCGCGACCGTCACGGGGTCTGACCTCGACGGCGGCCGGCATGGGAACAGAATCGAATCGCACACCCCATGGTGAACCAGATGCCCGCCCGGCGTCACCGTGTTCGCGCGTCGCCGGGCGGCCGGGACCGCGCAGACACGACCTAGGCGGCGCCGCTGACGTCCGGGGCGACGTAGCGGCGGTGGAGCGGGTTGAAGGACACGTCCGGTTCGCCGGGGAGGCCGGCCTTCTGGATCGCGGGGGCGAGGCGCTCGCCGAAGAAGGCCTCGAACGCCTGCTGGGACTCCCAGACGTCGGTGACGTGCAGGCCCTGCGCGTCGAACCAGGCCACGTGCATCTGTCCGCCGGCCGCCGGGATCTCCTCCCACTGGACCGCGTCCCGCACCGTGTCGTACTGCTCCGGCGTTGCTTCCGCCCAGTGCATCGACATCACGATTGCCATGTCCGGCTCCCTGTTGCTCGTAGTGGTGACGCCGCTCCCGCACCAGCAGACACGCCCGCGCCGCCGCTCACATCTCCACGGCGGCCGAAGGCGTGCCCCCGCCGGTACCGGGCATCGGGATCGTTCCACCGGCCGGGCCGCACCGGACAGAGCGTGCGGAGGCACACCGGCGCCCGCGACAGGCCCCGTACGCTCTGCCGGCGCGCGCGGTCCCGGAAGGGGGCCCCGCGGGGCCCCGCGACCGGGTGCGGGGCGCGCTCAGGACTGGTACACGCGGTCCGTTCCCGGGCCGCCCGAGAGGGTGTCGGAACCGGAGCCTCCGTGGAGGAGGTCGTTGCCGCTGTTGCCGTAGATCCTGTCGTTGCCCGCGTCGCCGTAGAGGCGGTCGTCACCCCGGCCGCCCTGGATCAGGTCGGCGCCCGCGTTGCCGTGGATCGTGTCGTTCCCGTCGTCGCCGTAGAGGCTGTTGTCCTGGTCGACATAGCTGCCGTCGGCCTCGCTCACGCCGCCGCTCAGGACGTCGTTGCCGGAACCGCCGTGGCAGGTGTAGCCGCAGGAGGTGAGGGTGTCGTCGCCGGCGCCGCCGAACGCGCCCTCGCCGTAGACGCCTCCGCCGCCGGACAGGTGGTCGTTGCCGTCCTGGCCGTAGAGGACGTCACGGCCGTGGCCGGTGAGGGTGTCGTTGCCCCTCCCGCCGTAGATGCGGGAGTAGCCGGCGTTGTCGGGGTCGACCGTCGCGGTGTCGTTGCCGTCGCCGAGGTTGACGATGAGGGTGTCGAGGTCGGAGGCGGAGGTGTTCGGCTCGGTGACCGTGCAGACCGCCTGCGTGGTGTCGCCCGAGGCGGGGCGGACACAGCCCGCGCCGAGGGAGATCCGCACCGTGTCGTCGAACGTGTAGATGTAGTCGGCGAGTTGGGAGTCGGGGTCGGTCGCGCCCAGGGCCCAGGAGATCTTCAGGTGGTTCGTCTGGCCCGCGGCGGCCGTGTAGTAGAGCTTCTGGCCCGTGGAGTGCGCGGTGGCGCTGCCCGCGGTCGCGGCGGCCGCCGTCGGGGCCACGACCGCCGCGGACACGGCGGCCGTGGCGGCGACGAGCGCCAGCACTCTGGGAAGGGCGGTGGTTCGACGACTGGACATGGTTCCCCCTCGGTGGGTTCGTGCGGCTCGGCGGCCCCGGCGGGTCCGGCGTTTCCGCCGTTCCCGAACCGTGCGCGCCGGACGTACGGGTCGGACGTGCGCGCCGGGCTGGTGCGCCCGGTCATCCCGTTCGACCCCCTCGGAGGACGGGGAGTTGTGACCCCTGTCGTACAACTTTCGCCGGTTCAGGGAGAGTTCACCTCGGATTGCCGCCCCCGTGGTGCGGACGGCTCCGTGCGTTGGCCGACCGGGGACGCGGCGCGCCGGCGGAACAGGGCGGGGGCCAGGGCCAGCGTCACGGCGATCGAGGCGGCGGCCATCACCGTCATCGCCGTCGCGGGCGCCACGAGTTGGGCGATCCCGCCCGCCAGCGCCGCGCTCACCCCCTGCATGGTGACCATGCCCGCCGTGTGGAGTCCGAGCGCGTGGCCGCTGAGTTCGTCGGGGATCAGGGCCACCAGACGCTCCTGCTGGATCAGGCTCGCCCCGAAGCCGGCCGAGGCGAGCGCGGCGAGGGCGGCCGCCACGGCCACGCCCGGGCGCAGGAAGAAGAAGAGGTACGGCGTGGCGAGCAGCAGCAGGAACGGGATGCCCAGGCGGGCACGGATCCGGGGCGGCAGCAGGCGTCCGGTCGTCACGTCCCCGGCGAACATGCCGAGGGCCGCGAAGGCGAACAGGACGCCGGCCCGGCTCGGCGCGTACGCCACGTACAGCGATTCGCAGCCCACGACCAGCCCGTTCGGCACCCAGAGCAGGAGATAGAGCGTGCGGCGCTCCGGCGAGGAGAAGAGGCGGGCGTTGGCTCGCCAGGTCCGGGCCACGGACGGGCGGCCCACGGCCCGGGGCGCACGGGGGGTGAGGCCGAGCCCGGCGGTCAGGGCGGCCGCCAGATACAGCCCGGCCGCCAGCAGGAGGGTGGCGCGCGGGGACAGCAGGGCCACGAGGACGCCCCCGGTCGCGTACCCGGCGATCTGGGCGATCCCGCTCATCATGTTGAACACCGAACGCCCCAGCAGATAGCCCTCCTTGGCCAGGATCTCGGTCAGCAGGCCCCACAGGACCCCGCCGCCGAAGGACTGGACGAGCCCGAGGAGCAGGAGAAGCGCGAAGACCGCCGCGACCGGGAGCCCGGGGATCGCCATGGCCGCCGTACCGAGCCCGAAGAGGAACGCGATGCCCGCCACCGTGGCGCGCGGGGGCAGCCGGTCGGCGGCGGAGAGCAGGGTGGCCGCGCCGATCACCTGGACGAGCGAGGGGCCGAACATGCTCAGCGCGGTGAGCAGGGGCGATCCGGTCGCCCGGTACACGAGGGTGCCGAGGGCCAGACCGCTCACCGTCGAGGCGGTGGTCCGGAAGCAGGACGACAGGAAGAGCGGGGTGAACTCCCGCGTGCGGAAGAGCTCCGAGTAGCTGCGCATCCGCGGAGTCTGTGGGGTCGTAGCTGCCGATAGTGTTTCGCACAGAGGCGAAACGTCCGGGGAGAACGGGCCGGAAGCGGCAGCCCGGGGGCAGGGAACCAAGGGCGGGAGCCGGGGACGGCGAACCCGGCGCAGGACAGAGTCAGGGGGCGGGCATGGGCTGGTGGCAGGTGAACGCCGACACCCTGGCCGGAAGCCGTTTCGTCCTGTCACCGCTCGCCGAGACGTTCGCCGCGCTGAGGCTGCTGCACGTCGGCACCCCCGCACACCCCGGTGAACGCGCCTGGCTGGACGCCCGCCTCCCGGCGTACCGCGCACGGCTCGCCGCCGACCCGGTCACCGCGCTGCTCGTGCGCTGCGGACTCGGACGCGAGTGGATCGCCGACTTCCTCACCCCGGCCCCGCACGGCGACGGGACCTTCGAGACCGAGGTCGCCCGGGTGCGGCGGGTCCCGCCCGGGGAGGCCCGCGGCCATCTCGTGCGCGCGGTCGGCGGCCCGCTGCCCGCCGCGCTCGCGGACCGCGACGATCTGCCCGAGCGCGCCGCCGCGCTGTTCACGGCCGTCTGGGAGGAGTCCGTACGGCCCGACTGGGAACGCCGGCGGCGGATCCTGGAGGCCGACGTGACGGCCAGGACCGCGCGGCTGGGCCAGGGCGGCTGGGCGGCGGCGCTGGAGGGGCTGCGGCCCGGGACGCGCTGGCTCGGCGGCAACCGGCTCCAGGTCAACCTGCACGAGTACCCGCCCCGCGAGATCTCCGGCGCCCAGCTCGTCTTCGTGCCCGTCACGCCGCAGGCCGGATGGGTGTCCTGGGAGGAGCCCAGCCGGTACGCGGTGGTCTACCCGTGCTCCGGGGCGCTGGCCGACGCGGGGGGCGCGGTCGTGCCGGAGAGTCTCGGGGCGCTGCTCGGGACGGCCCGCGCCGGCGTCCTGGTCCGCCTCGACTCGCCCCTGTCCACCAGCCAGCTGGTCGCCGTGACCGGGCAGGGTCTCGGATCGGTCGGCCGCCATCTGCGGGTGCTGCTCGACGCGCGGCTCGTGGAGCGGCGGCGGGCCGGACGCTCGGTGCTGTACGCGCGGACGGCCGCGGGTGAGGTGCTTGTCACAGCGCAGCGCGACCGGCGGACCCACGGCACCGGCGGGGGCGCCACCTACCGGAGTTAGCATCCGTTTATGACTACTGACAACACCGGTTCCTCTGTCCTCGACATCGAGATCGGCGCCCTCCAGGGGGGGTCCGCCGACCTGTCCCAGTACGCGGGCCAGGCCGTCCTCATCGTGAACGTGGCCTCCAAGTGCGGGCTGACCCCGCAGTACGCGGGTCTGGAGCGACTGCACGCGCGGTACGCCGACCAGGGCTTCACCGTCCTCGGCGTGCCCTGCAACCAGTTCCTCGGCCAGGAGCCCGGCAGCTCCGAGGAGATCGCCGAGTTCTGCTCCGCGACCTACGGCGTGACCTTCCCGATGACCGAGAAGGTCGAGGTGAACGGTGAGGCGCGGCACGGCCTGTACGAGCGTCTGACGGGCACCGCCGACGCCGAGGGCCACTCCGGCGACATCCGCTGGAACTTCGAGAAGTTCCTGATCGGGCGCGACGGCACGGTCGTCGGCCGCTTCTCGCCGCAGACCGAGCCCGAGGCGGCGGAGCTCGTCTCCGCGGTCGAGAAGGCCATCGGCTGACACCTCGCCTCCTGGCGTTGACCTTGCCCCAGGGACAAGGGGGAGCGTCCCTGTCACCGGGCGGAAGGCGCCCGGTGACGGAGGATGACAGGGTGGACAAGGACCTGCTCACCATCGGCGCGTTCGCCTCGCGGGCGCGGCTCTCGGCGAAGGCGCTGCGGCTCTACGACCGGCTGGGTCTGCTGACCCCGGCGCACGTCGACGAGGTCAGCGGCTACCGCTACTACCGCGCCGAGCAGACCGAACGGGCCCGGCTCGTCGCGCTGCTGCGCCAGCTGGACATGCCGCTGGCGCGGATCGCGGACGTGGTGGAGGCGCCCGGTCCGCGAGCGGCCTCGCTGCTCGCCGCGTACTGGGACGGTGCCGAGGCCAGGTTCGCCTCGCAGCGGGCACTCGCCGGTTACCTCCGTGGACGTCTTTCCGGGAGGAGTTCCGAGATGTACGAGAAGTTCGTCGTCGAGAGGGCCGAGGTGCCCGAGCAGGTCGTGCTGACCGAGAAGCGCCACGTCCTGGCACCCGAGCTGCCGGTGTGGATCCCCGGCTCACTGGGACGGCTGGAGCAGGGCGCGGGCGAGGCCGGGGGCGTCACCGGGCCGCCGTTCGTCGTGTACCACGCCGAGGTCAGCACGGAGAGCGACGGCCCGGCGGAGTCGTGCGTGCCGGTGGCCGACGAGGCCGCTGCACGGGCCTGGGCGGAGCGGCAGGGCCGGGCCACCGGAGCCGCGGTGCGCGTCGAGCCGGCCCGGAGCATCGCGTTCGTCCGCATCACCAAGGCGCAGGTCGCCCACCCGCAGATCCTCGCCGCGTTCGAGGCGGTCGAGGCCTGGGCCGGCGAGCGGGGGCTGTCCGTCGACGGGCCCTGCCGGGAGATCTACTTCGCCGACTGGGACGCGGCGGGCCCCGGGGACCCGGTGTGCGACGTGGCGTTCCCGGTGAGGTGACGGGCGCGCCCCGGCCGCCCTGCGCCATGTGCCGGGTGGGACGAGGCGGGGGGCGTGGCGTGGCCCCGGTGGCGTGAGGCGAGGGCGTGGCGTGGCCCGGCTGCCGCGCCGCGCCCACCTTCGTGTGGTGCAGCGCCCACCTTCGTGTGACATTGCGGGCACCGCACCCGGGAGCCGTGTACGAGTTGGGAGTTTCGGTGGTCTCGTCCCTCTCGGGAGTTCGCTGTGCCTTCTGTCGCTTCCTCGGTCCATGCTCTCGCCCCCGTGACGGGAGGCGGGGCATCCACGGAAGTGGCGGAGTACCGGCTCTCGTGGGAGGGCTACGGGTACACCGCCCGGGTCGCCCGGTACGGCTCCCCCGTCACGGAGCCGCTGCTGGTGCTCGGCGGGTCCGACCAGACGCGGTACTCCTGGACGCGGCACGAGCGGTGGCTCGGTGAACTCGGGACGATCGTCACGGTGGACCTGCCCGGGTTCGGGGACGCGGACTTCCTGCCCGCCGAGCACGGGATCGGCTTCCTGGCCGAGTGCGCGGGCCACCTGCTGCGCGAGCTGGGGCTCGGCCCGGTGAACCTGTACGCGGGGTGCTACGGCGGCGCGGTCGGGCTCCGGCTCGCCCAGCGGTATCCGCACCTGCTGCGCAGGATCGCCGTCCAGGGCATGTCGGACCACATCCCGCGCTGGTTCTCCGAGGCGCTCGTGGGATGGATCGGGCTCCTGGAGCAGGGACGCGTGCGGGAGACCGCCGAGGAGTTCGTACGGTGCTTCGTGCCGCCGCCCGGCGACCGCACCGTACGCAAGCACGCGGCCCTGACCCGGCTGATGTACCAGCAGTTCGCGGCCCAGACCCCGCACGACGTCATGGTGACCATCGAGCGGAACCGGCGGCTGCTGGCCCACGAGTGGTACCGGCGGGCGCCCGTTCCCGCCGTCCCGTACCTCGCGTTCACCGGCGAGCACGACACGCTCACCACGCCCGACATGGTCCGCTCGGTGGCGGCGGACCTGCCGGGCGCCTGGTTCACCACGATCGCGGAGTGCGGCCATCTGGCGCATCTCCAGCGGCCCCGGGACTTCTGCGATCTGCTGGTCCGCTTCTTCCGCGACGGCAGGCCGGAGGACTCCGGCCTGCCGTACTGCACGCCGTTCGAGCGGTTCTAGGACGCCGGGGACCGGGTGCTCAGCGGAGCTCCTCCGGGCAGGGGGTTCCCCGGGGGAGCTGGTAGGGGGCCGCGAGCCGGTAGGTGCCCGGCTTCGGGGCGAGCAGCTCCGTCCAGGTGTCGCCCGCCGCGGTCTCCTCCGTGGGCATCAGACAGCCGTTGAGGTTGTCGTACGTCTTCGGGGAGCCGTCCGCGCGCCGCTTGGACGCCTTCGTCTCCTGGGGCGCCTTGAGGCTCTTGCCCTTCTCGTCGACGACGCTCAGCCACGGCGAGTACGGGATGCGGATGAGGATGCGGCCCGCCTCCTTCACCTCGATCGTCATCTCGCCCTGCTCGGCCAGGTCGACGACGGCGTGCGGCTCGGCGAGCGGAGTGGGGTCGGTGACGGTGAACAGCTGCCAGTTCGCGTCGCCCCAGATCTGCCGGAGATAGGGCATGCCCCGCTGGACGAGCTCGCGTTCGCGCTGGCCGCCGTCGCCGTCCGGCTCGCCCTTGGGCAGTACGACATAGCGGATGGCCCAGCGCTGGAGCCACTCGTGGTAGTTGGCGGAGTTGAGCGTGTCGTCGTAGAAGAGCGGGTTGCGCTCCATGTCGGCCTGGCGGTTCCAGCCCCGGGCGAGGTTCACGTAGGGGGCTAGGGCGGACGCCTCGCGGTGCGAGCGGGCGGGGACCACCTCGACGCGGCCCTTCTCGGCGTCCGCCAGCTGGAGCTGGTGGACGAGCGGGGCGAGTTCGCGCGCCCAGGAGGCCGCCGGGGTCGTGTGCACGATGTCGTCGACCGTCTTGACGCCGATCCATCCGGTGAACACGGCGAAGGACAGGACGATGCCGTACCACTTGCGCGACTTCGGCACGGCGAAGGGCAGCGCGGCGATCAGGGCGACGCCCGCGAACAGCATCGCCAGGCGGGTGATGTTCGAGCCGATCTGGGAGCTGATCAGCCAGACGAGGAGCACGGAGAGGCCGTACACCGCCGCCGTGATCCTGACGGTCGTCCACTCCTTGGGGACCAGGAAGTACACCGCGGCGGCGGACCCGAAGGGCAGGAGGACCGAGAAGAACGTCATCGGCTGGGTGCCCGAGAAGGGGAACAGCAGGGCCGAGAGCGCGACCACGACCGTGGGGGCGATGCCGAGGGCGTAGGCACCCGGGCGGCGCTTCTGGAGGAACATGGCCGCGGCCAGCAGACCCACGAACAGTCCGGCGACCGGTGAGGCGGCCGTCGCGAGCGCGGCCAGCGGCGCCGCGCACAGGGCCTTCGCCCAGCGTTTGTAGCGCCAGCGGTGGGGCCAGCAGAAGACCACGGCGACCGCGCCGAGCGCGAACGCCGTGCCGAGTCCGTACGTCACCCGGCCCGAGATGGCGTTGCAGAGCAGCGCGAAGACACCCGCGAGCGAGGTGGCGACCGGGTTCCTGACGGCTCGGCTGCGGACGAGGATGAGCGTCAGCAGACCGGCCGAGATCGTCCCGGCGATCATCATGGTCGTCCGGACGCCCAGCACCGACATCAGATACGGCGACACCACGCTGTAGGAGACCGGGTGCATACCGCCGTACCAGGCGAGGTTGTACGCCGAGTCCGGGTGCCGGCCGACGAACTCCGCCCAGGCGTCCTGCGCCGCCAGGTCGCCCCCGCTGTTCGCGAACGTGAAGAACCACACGATGTGGAGCACACCGGCGAAGGCGGTGAAGGCGAGGACGGGGTACCGGCGGAAGAGGTCGAAGGGCCTGGAGCCGGCCGAACGGGCCGGTCCGTCCGAGGAGGTCGGCCCGGCCGGTTCGTCCGGCTCGGCCGAGGAGGTCGGCTCGGTGGGTTCGGCCGAGGAGGTCGGCCCGGTGGGTTCGGCCGGCGCGGTCGGCTGGTCCGACAGGGTCTGCCCGGTGGGCTCGTCCGGCCCGGTGACGCCCCGCTGCCCGGCGGGCCCGGTCGCGGCGCGCTGTCCGGCGGGGTCGCCGTCCGTTCCTAGGTCACGGACCGCCTCACGGGTGCCCGCGTGCAGCGGTATTCGCGGGCCCGTTCCCTGGCCCGCATCCGCGTCGTCGGCGTGTGTCGGCTCCGCTGTCGCCACTGCAAGGTTCTCCCGCTGTCCCGTTGGTCCGTTCTGGGCCGGGACCCGCGGCTCGCGAGCAGCCCCGATTGTCGCGACGCTAGCACGCACTCCGCCGGACGGCCCCCGTGTGGGGCGCCGTCCGGCGGAGTGTGGTGCGGGTGACTCCGCCGGACGTACGTCGGCGGTGCGTGCGCGCCTACGTCACCGGTGCGCGGGGCGGCCTAGCCGACGCGGGTCAGCTTCGCGCCGAAGCCGGGCTCGGCGAGGTCCGACCGGAGCGCGACGGGGATCCGCACGGCCTCGCTGGACCCGTCGCCGACCCGCAGCTCGCCGACGACCGTCCCCGCCTTGCCGGTGTGCGGCACGGCCGACTTGCCCTCGCCGATGCTCAGCCGGGTCTTCAGGCCCGGCCAGCCGATCGCCGTCATGTTCTTGGTGGCGACGACCGGGGTCCGGCCGCCGAGCTGGTCGTCCACATAGCCGACGACCTGGCCCTTCTTCACGACCGTGGCGGTGACCAGGCTCTTCTGCACCTTGTCGATCAGCTTCTGGCTGTTGACCAGGGCCAGGTGGAGGCTGTCCCAGACCTTGCCGGTACCGGCGTTCTGGTTCATCACCGCGCCGTAGATCGTCTGCGTCTTGCCGTCCACGACCTTGGTCGCGGCCCACACCAGGTTGCCGCCCGCGGGCGTCGACGAACCGGTCTTCAGACCGATCACACCGACCTGCTGGACCAGCAGGTCGTTGTTGTTGTAGATCGGGTTGGCCAGACCGGGGATCTTCGCGCTGGCCATCCCGACGATGCTGCGGAAGACGTCGTTCTTCATGACCTCCTTGGCCAGCTTGATCTGGTCCGTGGCCGTGCTGACCGTCGTCTTCTGGAGACCGCTCGGGTCGGTGTACGTGGTGTTCGTCATGCCGAGGTCCTTGGCCGCGGCGTTCATCTTGGTGACGAACGTCTTGCTGTCGGAGTCCCAGCGGGCCAGCAGCCGCGCCACGTTGTTGCCCGAGGGGATCATCAGCATCTGGAGCATCTGGCGCTCGGTGAACTGCTGGCCCTTCGACATCGCCGCCGTCGACTCGTCCGGCAGCTTGGACTCGTCCTCGGCCTGCTGGTCGACGGTGATCTTCTCGCCGTCCTCGTTCCCCTTGAGCGGGTGCTCCTGAAGGATCACGTACGCCGTCATGATCTTGGCGACGCTCGCCGTGGGAGAAGGGGTCTGCTTGCCGTCGGTCCCGAGGCTGCCCACCCCGTCCACCTCTATGGCGGACTGGCCCTGACCGGGCCAGGGCAGGTCGAGGGTGCCGCCGCCGAAGGTGTACGTGCTGTCGGCGCTCAGCGCGAGAGCCGGGGCCGGCAGCGGGCGGAAGGCCTGCGCGACTGCAAAGATCACCACGAGCAGCAGGAGCAGCGGCGTCCAGATCTTGACCCGGCGCACCAGGGTGCGGACCGGGGTCTGCGGCGGCGGCGGAGTGTTCGTCAGCTCGGCGAGCAGGTCCAGCGGGGGCTTCGGCGGAAGCGGCAGCTGGGTGGTGCGCTCCGGGCCGACCCGCGGGAAGGCCGCGGTGGCCGCCGCGGGCCTGTCGACGGGCTTGGGGGCGGGCTTGGGGGCCGCGGTGCGCTCGGGCGCCGCGGCCGCGGTGCCCTTCGGCTCGGCGGGGGCGGGCTCGGGCTTCGCGGCGGGCTCGGTCGTGGGCTTCGAGCGCGCCGGGGGGAAGTCGTCGAGGCGGTTGAGGGGGACGAACTTGCTGGTGCGCACGGGGGTGCCGGCCGGCTTGGCGCCGGGCTCCTCCGTGCCCTTGCCATCGCCGGAGGAGTCGGCGGCCGACTTGTCGGTGGCCTTGTCCGCGGGCGCGTCCGTCGGGCCGGTCGCGGGCTTCGCGTCGGCCGGCTTCCGGGTGGCGCCGCCCAGCTTGAGCATGGTGGTGGGCTGGTCAACGGCCGGGCGCCGCGGGGTCTTGAAGACGGCGGTGGGCTGGTCGACGGGACGCCCGGGGGCGGAGTCCTCGTCGGCCTCCGTGTCCGGGGTCTCGTCGGCGTCCGTGTCCGGGGTCTCGTCGGCGTCCGTGTCCAGGGTCTCGTCGGTCACCGCGTCGGAGGGCTCCGCGGGCTTCGCGTCCGAGGGCTCGTCCGCCGGGGTGTCCGAGGGCTCGTCGGCGGAGTCCGCGGAAGAGTCCCCTGTGCCCTCCGTCCGGCCCTTGGGGGCGGCTTCGGGCCTGTCCTCGGGTGCGGCGTCCTCCGGCTCGTCACCGGACGCTGACGTGGACGCGGACGCGGGCCGGTCCTCCTCGTCCTCCTCGTCGTCCGCGGGTGTCGCGGCGGAGGCGGCTTCCGGCTTCCGGCCCGGCTCGGAGTCGCCTTCGGAGTCCTCTTCGGGGTTCTCGTCGTCCTCGTCGGTGCCGGCGGTCGCGTCGGTGTCGATATCGATGTCGCGGTCGGAGCCGGGACCGGCGGCGGATTCGGCGGCCGTCCCGTCCGTGCCGGACGCCACGCGGGCCGTGTCGGACGCCTCAGGGGCGTCCTCGGCCGTCGCGGAGGCCCCGGAGGCGCCTGTCGCGTCGGCGGGCTCGGTGACGGCGTCGTCGGGCTCCGCACCGTCCGTGACGGCGTCGGACCGGTCCGCGTCACCGTCACCGCCACCGTCACCGTCACCGTCACCGGCGTCGGTCTCGGTCTCGTCGGCGGCGCCGTCGCCGGCCTCGGAGCCCGCGTCGGAGCCGGACCCCGTGTCGGAGCCGGCCTCGCCTTCGGCGTCACCGTCGGTCTCGCTCTCGCCCGAGGCCGAGCCCGAGCCCGAATCCGAATCCGAATCCGAATCCGACGGAGCGGGTTCGTCCGTTCCGGCGACCCAGGCCGCCACGGCCGCGCGCAGCCGGGTGTCGCCCTCGGCGTTCTTGCCCCCGGACGCGCCGTCGCCCTCGGCGGGCTCGGAGGCACGCTCCGGCTCCGCCGCGAGGGGGGCGTCCGCCGTACGGGCCGCCTCGCCCTTCAGCGCCTTCGTCGAGAACACCGCCGTCGCCTGATCCACCCGTACCGTGGCGGCCCGCTCACGGGCCATCGCCATCCGGGGATCGGCCGGAGCCGAGCTCCGGGTCGACGTCGACGCCGGCGCGCCCGACCGCGCCGGACCGGGAACCGACGCCGGGGCCTCCGGCGTCGCTTCTGCCGACGACGCCGACGACTCGTGCTGCTTCGACCTGTCGGGGGACTCGCCCGCCACCGATGCCTCCTCCATGCGGCGCACGCCCTCCGCGCGCCGAAAACGAACCGTCAAACCCTTGAACCGCCGCCCGGACACCGCTGCCCGAACCATGTACCAGTGTCCTGTGCGAGGGCTCGACCGATGCGGTAGACGAGAACGACATACCTGCCGGTTCCCTCATATTCCGGTCACGCGCTCTCGACAGACCAATGTGAGAGGGGTCACCCTGTCATTCATCCACGCGGGGAGGCATGGATGGGCAAGAGCCGCAGAACAATTCCGGAGGAGCTTCTGCTGCTGGCGTTGGACCCGGCCACGGGTACCACCGCGCAGCCGCAGTCGCTCGACCTCGGTCTGGCCGGAGCGCAGCTAGTGGAGCTGGCGCTGGCCGGACGGATAGCCCCAGACGGGGATCGTATCGCCGTGGTGGTGCCACGGCCGACCGGAGATCCAACACTGGACTGTGCGTTGGAACTCCTTCGCCGCCGCGGAGCACCTGTACGCGCGGTCAACTGGATCGGCGGACCCCGCCTGGGGCTCCGTCAGACCTACCTCTCGCATCTGGAGAGGTGCGGCATGGTCCATGCCGTGGCCGGCCAGATGTGCGGGGTGCTTCCGACGACTCGCTACCAGGCGACGGACACGGATATCAGCCGGGAGATCCGAACCCGGCTGGACAACGCGATCCGCACCGGCGTACCGCCGGACCCGCGGACCGCGGCGCTCGCCGCGCTGGCCCATGCGGTCGGTCTCGGCAAGCACCTGTATCCGGGGAACGAGGGACGATCGTCCCGCTCCCGGCTGCGGGACCTGATCAGGCACGACCCCATGGGCGGCCTCGTGGCGCACGCCGTGATGGACGTCCAGAGCGGTGTGGCCGCACAGCCGCGCCGCAACCCTGCACCGGTGGGCCGTCCGGCCACCGCCGGAGTCAGGTCCGCACCGGAGCCCGCTCGCGGTGTTCCGGCGCAACCGCGCCATGGTTCGATGGCGCGCGCCGTGGCGCACTGAGCCGCGGGCCCGTGACGGCCCGCGTCAGGCACCACCGGCGGCATCCGCGGCGGAGGGCATGCGCACCGCCCGCGCCGCCGGACACGCACCACCAGCACCGCCGTGAGACACCAGCACCGCCATGAGAAACCAGCGCCGCACCGCAGTCCCCATGATCCGGTTCGGGAGCCGCAGGTTCGCGCGGGGTGGCTGGGACCGTACGTCCGGACGACGACACGGTCCCGGCGCCCCGCGCGACCGCATCCGAGGCGGGGCACGCGTCCGCGGGCCGGCCGGGCCCCGAGGGGAGATCGTCCCCGTCCGCGCCCCACCTGGGCCCATGCGGTGATC
Source organism: Streptomyces sp. f51 (assembly GCF_037940415.1). Taxonomy (NCBI): domain Bacteria; kingdom Bacillati; phylum Actinomycetota; class Actinomycetes; order Kitasatosporales; family Streptomycetaceae; genus Streptomyces; species Streptomyces sp. f51. The sequence goes on from NZ_CP149798.1 coordinate 3,135,755, forward strand.
TCCCGGGTCCTTCACGGGAGTTCGCGAGGCCGGGAACGGTGTCCCATGACCGCGTATACACGCCGATTCCGCGAACTTGCGCCCACCCGGCGCATATACGCCGTTTCCCAGCGGTAGAAAGCACCTTGGTGGCAATCTGCTCAACAGCAGATACGCAAAGTACAGGCCCTTAGCCGGAGGTGCACGTCCCGTGGCGTCAAGTGTCAATCCCACCGTCCGGCGGCGCCGGCTGGGCCAGGAGCTTCGGCGGCTCCGCGAACTCAAGGGCATGACGGCCGAAGAGGTCGCCGAGCGCCTTCTCGTCTCGCAGTCGAAGATCAGCCGGCTGGAGAACGGCAGGCGCAGTATCAGCCAGCGCGACGTCCGCGATCTGTGCGGGGTCTACGAGGTCGAGGACCACCGCATCGTCGACTCGCTGATGCAGATGGCCAAGGACTCGCGCCAGCAGGGCTGGTGGCACTCCTTCGGCGACATCCCGTACAGCGTCTACATCGGCCTGGAGACGGATGCCGCGAGCCTGCGGGTGTACGACCCCCAGGTCGTCCCCGGCCTGCTCCAGACCCGGCAGTACGCCGAGGCGCTGATCGCGGGCGCGCTGCCGGAGACCGCGCCGGCCGACATCGACAAGCGCGTCCAGGTGCGGATGAAGCGGCAGGAACGAATCTCCGCCCCCGACAACCCGCTGCGTCTGTGGACCGTCCTCGACGAGTCCGCCCTGCGCCGCGCGGTCGGCAACCGCTCGCTGATGCGCGAGCAGCTGGAGCACCTCGTCGAGCAGTCCCAACTGCCGCACGTCACCGTGCAGGTGATCCCCTTCGACATGGGCGCCCACCCGGGCCTCAACGGCCAGTACGCGATCCTGGAGTTCCCCGACGCGGCCGACTCCAGCGTGGTCTACATCGAGGGCGTGACCAGCGACCTGTATCTGGAGAAGGCGAACGACGTCCAGAAGTACAGCGTGATGTACGAGCACCTGCGGGCCCAGGCCCTGAACGTGGAGCAGTCACGGCAGTTCATCGCGGACATCGCGAAGGACTACGCGCGCTGACGGGCGCGGGGGCGGCCTCACGGGGACGCCCCCGGCCGATGAGTGGCGGACCCTACACTGTCGCCGCCCCAACGGGGAAGACCCCCATGGAATATGCCATCCAGTCGAGTGAATAGTCGCTTCGTCAGCCGATGTTGGCGAGTAGCGTCGATCACGCCATCGAGCAACGACGTTGGCGCAATCCGGACTGCGGGTCTCCTGACGGATCCGCGGTCCGGTGACAGCGCGCCGGCTGCTTCGTGGCGGCAACTCATCGACGAACGACAGCTTTCTGGAGCGATCATGGCAATTCAGCAGGGCGCCACCGACACCTGGACGAAGTCTTCCTACTCCACCGGCAACGGCGCCTGCGTCGAGGTCAAGTCCCCGGTCCTCTCGGCGATGGCCGTCCGGGACTCCAAGGTCCCCGCCGGCCCGACCCTGGCCTTTCCCGCGGACGCCTGGAACGCCTTCGTCTCCGACGTGAGCCGGGAAGCGTCCCGCCTCGTCTGACCCGTATGGCCGGAACAACCTCACACGCTCCACCGAGAGCCCTCTCGTCCGGCCCGCCGTCCTGGCCGAGAGGGCACCGCTCTTCCCCTCCTCAGCGCAGGCGGTCCACGTAGGTGTCCGTTCCCGGGATCGTGGGGATGAACGGTGCGACCAACTCCACCCTTCCCAGGCCCGATTCGGCCACGGCCTCGTCCAGGCCCGTGAAATGCGCCTCCCAGCAGTCGCGCGGGTCCTCCTGGAGGAACCACAGGAGGGTCAGCCGGGTGTCCACGCCCTCCACCTGCTTCACATAGGTCATCCGGTCGCCGGGGAGCGGAGTCGGCCGGAAGACGGTGACGAGGGCCGCGGGTGAGCCCTTCAGCCGCCCCGGCAGATGGCGGGAGCGCAGCCACTCCAGCAACTCCGCCCGCCGCTCGGCCGATTCGGCGTCGACGACCTCGACCACGAGGCCCGCGTAGGGGTGGTCGAGGGCGTGGAAGTCACGGGGGCCGGCGGCGCCGTCGCGGTAGACCGTGGCCTCGTGGTCCTGGAAGGCCGTGAAGACGTGCGTACGGTCCTGGTAGACGCGGCCGTCGCGGTTCAGCCGCCTGTTGATGCCGACGGTCCACTTCATGTGGTCGTCGTAGCGGCCGTCGGTGACCCAGTAGGTCGAGATGTAGCAGCCCGCGGTGACCGGCTGGGCGACGGCCGACTTCTCGGGGTAGCGCAGCAGCTGGAGGTCACGGGTGGCCACCCAGCGGCGCCCCGCGTACATCCAGGGCATGGCCATCGCGCCGGCGTAGTAGTGGTCGTCCTCGTACCAGCGGTTGTAGGCGTACTCGTGGCCCGGGTGCGGTTCGACCAGGGTGATCAGGGCGTGGCCCGGGTGGACGCCGTACGGGCCGAGGGCTGCCAGTTCCGCGTAGGTCTCGCTGCGGGTCTCCTCCGTCATGACGAACCCCTTCCTCGGTGGGACGCGCGCGGGACTTCCTTCCTCCGCCGGACGCCCATACTCTGACGCCCCGTCAGGCAATGCGCCAGAGCTGGGGAGGCCCCGGATGTCACTGCTCACCGGCAAGACCGTCGTGGTGTCGGGTGTCGGGGCCGGGCTCGGCCATCAGGTCGCGGCGGCCGTGGTGCGCGACGGCGGCAACGCGGTGCTCGGGGCGCGCACGGAGGCGAACCTCGCCAAGTCGGCGGCCGAACTGGACCCGGACGGCGCGCGCACCGCGTTCCGGGCGACGGACATCACCGACGAGGGGCAGTGCGAGGCACTCGCGGCCCTCGCCGCCGAACGTTTCGGGCGGATCGACGCGGTGGTCCATGTCGCCGCCTGGGACAGCTACTTCGGCGGTCTGGAGGACGCCGACTTCGCGACCTGGCAGTCGGTCATCGACGTGAACCTGCTCGGCACGCTGCGGATGACCCGCGCCTGCCTGCCCGCGCTGAAGGAGCGCGGCGGTTCGGTCGTCGTCATCGGCACCCAGTCGTCGGTCGCCGCGCCGAGCCAGGTGCGCCAGGCGGCGTACGCGGCCTCCAAGGGCGCGCTGACGAGCGCGATGTACTCCCTGGCCCGCGAGCTGGGCCCGCACCGGATCCGGGTCAACACCGTGCTGCCCGGCTGGATGTGGGGCCCGCCCGTCGAGGCGTACGTGCAGTTCACGGCGTACACGGAGCAGGTGCCCGAGGCGGACGTCCTGAAGCGGCTCACCGAGCGGATGGCGCTGCCCGAACTGGCCACGGACGGGGACGTCGCGGACGCCGCCGCGTTCCTGGCGTCCGACCGGGCGCGGGCGATCACGGGGCAGTCGCTGCTCGTGAACGCGGGCGAGATCATGCGGTAGGCAGTACGGCCGGCGACCCCTCTCCCAGGCGCACGGGACCCGCATCCCGTACGGCTGTCGAATTCCCTTCACTGCTGCGGTCTGGCGAAGTGCCCGCTCATGGTGTGGCCCGCGTCACGAGCACGACAACCGGCCGATGGGTAAAGTAGAAGCAAAATCGTTCTGCTTTCTGATCTGTGTTCATATCCGTGACCGCGCAAGGTCTTGACCGGCCGGTCGGACCGGCGGTTCAATCCCCAAGTCCCCGCTCCCGCACGGGGCCGCCCGACTGCCTACTGGCGAAGTGCCGTCCGGTATCAGCAGGTTCACAAGGCGGACCCCTGGAGGGGGCACATGAACGGTCTCGACTGGGCCGTCCTGGTCGCGTACTTCGGCGTGATGACCGCGATCGGCGTCTGGTCCCACAAGCGTGTGGACGATGTCGGCGACTTCTTCACCGCGGGCGGCAAGATGCCGTGGTGGCTGTCCGGCATCTCGCACCACATGTCCGGCTACAGCGCGGTGATGTTCACCGGCTACGCCGGCATCGCGTACACCTACGGCATCACCTCGTACGTCACCTGGGCCCTGCCCATCGCCATCGGCGTCGCCATCGGCGCCAAGGCCTTCGCGCCCCGGCTCAACCGGCTGCGCTCCCGGCTGCACGTCGCCTCACCGCTGGAATACCTCAAGGACCGCTACAACGTGCCGACCCAGCAGGCGCTGGCGTGGTCCGGCATCCTGCTGAAGATCGTGGACGTCGGCGCCAAGTGGGCCGCCATCGCGACCCTGCTCAGCGTCTTCACCGGCGTCACGCTCACCCAGGGCATCCTCATCACCGGCGGCATCACGGCCGTGTACTGCACGATCGGCGGCCTGTGGGCCGACGCGCTCACCGAACTCGGCCAGTTCGTCATCCAGTTGCTGGCCGGCGTGTCGATGCTGGTCATCGTGCTGAACAAGATCTCCGACCAGGGCGGTCTGTCCAAGGCGCTGGACTCGCCGAAGCTGCACGGTCACGCGGACGGGTTCGCGGGCCCGTACCTGACGGTGTTCTTCATCGCGTACCTGTTCATCAAGCTGTTCGAGTACAACGGCGGCATGTGGAACCAGGCGCAGCGCTACATGGCCACCGGAAGCGCGAAGGAGGCCACACGGTCGGCGCTGCTGTCCGCCGGGCTGTGGTTCGTGTGGCCGGTCGTCCTGTTCATCCCGATGTGGCTCTCGCCGCTCCTCGTCACGGCACAGAAGCCGGACGGCTCGGACGCGTACGGCCTGATGACCGAACAGCTGCTGCCGCACGGGCTGTTGGGCCTGGTCGTCGTCGGCTTCTTCTCGCACACGATGGCCATGTGCTCCTCGGACGCGAACGCCATCTCGGCGGTGTTCACCCGTGACGTGATGCCGGTGCTCTCCCGGGCCGCGCGCGCCTGGGACACCCGGGCGGGGCTCATCGCGGGCCGCGTCACCACGGTCGCCTTCCTCGGCTTCTCCATGGCGGTGGCGACCCAGGTCAACTCCCCCACGTTCAAGGACATCATCACCGTCGTCATCAAGTGGGTGGCGGGCCTCATGGGACCGATCGCGATCCCGTTCATCCTGGGCCTGCTGCGGCCGTTCCGCAGGTCAGGGCCGACGGCGGCGCTGACCAGCTGGGCCTGCGGGCTGCTGGCCTTCTTCCTCGTCAACTACCACCTGGACTTCTCGCAGCGCACGGACGTGAAGCTGGAGTACCAGGTCTCCGTCCCCATGGTCATCTCCCTCGTCCTGTACGTCCTCATCGGCTTCCTGCGGCCCGAGGACACCCCCGAGCGGGACGCGATCATCGAATTGATCAACACGGACGACGACGGCTCGGCCGCCGCGGCGATCCCGGCCCAGGCACCGGCGGAGGCGGCGGACGGGGCGCTGGGCACACCGGTGAAGGACTAGTTCCGGGCCCTCAGGCGCGGGGGTAGCGGGCGAGCCAGCCCGGGGACGATCCGGCGGGTCCGTGCAGCGCGGGCCCCTGGGTCATCTCCATCGCGAAGTCGTCCGCGAGGACCAGCACCGTGGGACGGCCCTCCAGCTCGGCCAGCCAGGCCGGCGGGAGGGCCGTCTCGCCGTGCAGGGCGCCGAGCAGGCCGCCCGTGAGGGCGCCGGTGACGGCGGAGGGCCCACCGTGGTTCACCGAGAGGCACAGGCCGTGCCGGACGTCCTCGCCGACCAGCACGCAGTAGACCGCGGCGGCGAGCGGCCCCTCGGCGATGCCGCTCACGGCGAGCTCCTGGACCCGCTCGGGCGAGGGCATGCCCTGACGCACGGCGCCCAGCGCGCGCTGGAGCGCGGCGGCCACCGGCTGGTGCCCGGGACGGGCGGCCAGCAGCGCGAGAGCCCGCTGCACCGCCGCGTCGGGGTTCTCGCCGCGGGCGAGCGCGTGCACGATCACGGCGTACGCGCCCGCCGTCAGGTACGCCGAGGGGTGACCGTGCGTCTGCGCGGCGCACTCCACCGCGAGCTGCATCACGAGCTGCGGCTCCCAGCCGACGAGCAGCCCGAAGGGCGCGGAGCGGGCGGCGGCCTCGGCCCCCGGCTCACCGGGGTTCTTGGGCGCGTCCAGGGTTCCCATGATCTCGTCGGCGAGGCCGAGCAGACAGGCCTTGGACGGGTCGCGGCGGGCGTAGAGCCACTCCTCGCGGGCCAGCCAGCCGTCGTCCTTGCGCCGCTCGTCGGGACCCCAGTCGCTCTGGGTGGCCGACCAGCGGCGGTAGGCGCGGTGCACGTCGGACGGCGGATGCCAGGCGCCCGTATCACGGCGCACCTGGGCGCGGATGAGCCCGTCGACGCCGAACAGGGAGAGCTGGGTCAGGTGGGTGAGGGCACCGCGCCGCCCGTACGCCGGGGCGAGTCCCGCGAGGCCCTCGGCGCCGTACGCCTCCCGGATCGACTCAAGGGAGAGCCCGTCGACCGGCGCTCCCAGCGCGTCGCCGACGGCCGCGCCCAGAAGCGTCCCGCGGACCCGGCTGCGGAAGTCCTGCTGCTCCCCACGCCCCCAGACGGCACCGGCTGTCGCACCCACCGAGACCTCCCGCGGCACTGTCCGTACGTACGTCCGACAGGTCGGCACAATAGTCGAACAGGAACCGCCGGTCCCCTCAGTCGAGCACCGGCAGCAGTTCCGGGAGGTGGCCGTCCGAGGCGGCTGCCGTGCGTTGCCGTTCCTGGGGGACCTCGCCGTAGAGGGTGGTGCGGGGGCGGGCCGGGCGGCCCGCCGACTCGGCCACGGCGATCAGGTCCTTGACCGACATGTACGAGCCGTAACGGGAGCCCGCCATGCGGGAGATGGTCTCCTCCATGAGCGTGCCGCCCAGGTCGTTGGCGCCCGAGCGGAGCATCTCGGCGGCACCCTCGGCGCCCAGTTTGACCCAGCTGGTCTGGATGTTGGGGATGTGCGGGTGGAGCAGCAGGCGGGCCATCGCCATCACCGCGCGGTTGTCCCGGGTGGTCGGGCCGGGGCGGGCGATGCCGGCCAGGTAGACGGGGGCGTTGGTGTGGATGAAGGGGAGGGTCACGAACTCCGTGAAGCCGCCGGTCTGCTGCTGGATGCGGGAGAGCGTGCGGAAGTGGCCGAGCCAGTGCCGGGGCTGGTCGACATGGCCGTACATCATCGTGGAGGAGGAGCGGATGCCCAGTTCGTGGGCCGTGGTGACGACCTCGATCCAGGTCGCCGCGGGCAGCTTGCCCTTCGTCAGGACCCAGCGCACCTCGTCGTCGAGGATCTCGGCGGCCGTGCCGGGGATGGTGTCGAGTCCCGCCTCCTTGGCGGCGGTCAGCCACTCGCGGATCGACAGGCCGGTGCGGGTCGCGCCGTTCACCACCTCCATCGGGGAGAAGGCGTGGACGTGCATGCCGGGGACCCGTTCCTTGACCGCCCTCGCGATGTCGAAGTAGGCCGTGCCGGGCAGGTCCGGGTGGATGCCGCCCTGCATGCACACCTCGACCGCGCCGACGTCCCAGGCCTGGGCGGCCCGGTCGGCGACCTGCTCCAGGGACAGCGTGTAGGCGTCGGCGTCCGTGCGGCGCTGGGCGAAGGCGCAGAAACGGCAGCCGGTGTAGCAGACGTTGGTGAAGTTGATGTTGCGGGTGACGATGTACGTGACGTCGTCGCCGACGGCCGCCCTGCGCACGTCGTCGGCGATCCCGCACAGGGCGTCGAGCGCCGGGCCGTCGGCGTGCAGCAGCGCGAGGGCCTCGTCGTCGGTCAGTCTCGTCGGGTCGTTCGCCGCGGTCGCCAGCGCCGCCCGTACGTCCGTGTCGATCCTGGACGGCACCATCCCCGGGGCCGCGGCCTCCTTCAGCTCCGCCCAGTCGCCGTACACGGTGTCGAAGTCCTCGCGGCGGTCGCCGGTGCGGCCCTCGGTGTCGACGGTGCGGTGCAGGTCGGTGCGCCCCGAGGACGCGAACGCCTCCTCGGGCTCCTGCCACGGCCGGCCCTCGACCACCGCGTCCGGCAGCGCGAGACCGGTCTCCGGGTCCGCGAGCGCCCGTACGTGCGGCAGCAGCCGCGGGTCGAGCCAGGGCTCGCCGCGCCGCACGAACTCCGGGTAGACACAGAGGCGTTCACGCAGCTCGAAGCCCGCCTCGGCCGACCGTTCGCGCAGCAGCTCGATCTGCGGCCAGGGGCGTTCGGGGTTGACGTGGTCGATGGTCAGCGGGGAGACCCCGCCCCAGTCGTCGATCCCGGCGCCGATGAGCCGTCCGTACTCGCCCGCGACCAGGTTCGGCGGCGCCTGGAGGCAGGCGGCCGGGCCCATGAGGTGCCGGGCGACGGCGACGGTGGCGATCAGCTCGTCCAGCTCCGCGTCCGGCATCCCGCGCATCGCGGTGTCCGGCTTGGCGCGGAAGTTCTGGATGATCAGTTCCTGGACGCCGTGGTGGGCGCGGGAGATCCGGCGCAGCGCGAACAGCGAGTCGGCGCGCTCCTCGTAGGTCTCGCCGATGCCGATGAGCAGCCCGCTGGTGAAGGGCACGGAGGAGCGGCCGGCGTCCTCCAGGACCCGCAGCCGGACGGCGGGTTCCTTGTCCGGGGAGCCGAAGTGGGGGCCGCCGGGCTCGGACCACAGGCGGGTCGCGGTGGTCTCCAGCATCATGCCCATGGACGGGGCGACGGGCTTGAGCCGCTGGAAGTCGGTCCACGACATCACACCCGGGTTGAGGTGCGGCAGCAGGCCCGTCTCCTCCAGGATGCGGATGGAGATGGCCCGTACGTAGGCGATCGTGTCGTCGTAGCCGTGCGCGTCCAGCCATTCGCGGGCCTCGGGCCAGCGGTCCTCCGGCTTGTCGCCGAGGGTGATCAGGGCTTCCTTGCAGCCGAGTTCGGCGCCCTTGCGGGCGATGTCGAGGACCTCGTCCGGGGACATGAACATCCCGTGGCCGGCCCGGCGCAGCTTGCCGGGGACGGTGACGAAGGTGCAGTAGTGGCACTTGTCCCGGCACAGCCGGGTCAGCGGCACGAAGACGCTCTTGGAGTACGTGATGACGCCGGGGCGGCCGGCCGCCTCCAGGCCCGCGTCCCGCACCCGCGCGGCGGAGGCGGCCAGGTCGTCCAGGTCCGTGCCGCGGGCCTGGAGCAGCACCGCCGCCTCGGTCGGGTCGAGCGCCACGCCGTCCCGCGCGCGCCGCAGCGCTCGCCGCATGGAGTTCGCCGTCGGCCCGGATCCGGGAGTCGCGCCCGTAGCGGAGGTCGTCATCCTTCGAGCATACGGTCGAGGTCGCCGGGCACGGCGGGACGCGAGGCCCTTCCCGCGCCGCGGGCCGCACATGAGGCCCGCCGCCGGGAAGCGGGGCCCGTCCCGGGCCGCGGGCCCGTCCGGCCGCACGGCATCTGTCGGTCTCCCCGAAAGCCCTCGATTCCCCTGCCGTGCGCTCGCGTTCACAGCCCGCTCCCACAGTGGTCCGTGGCACTTCACGTCACCCATGTCACTGTCACGCCCGACCCCAGGGGAGCAGCAGTATGTGCGAGGACGACCACGGCATCGGCAGACGCGCGCTGTTCGTGACGGGAGCGGCCGCCGCCCTTACGTTGGGAGGCGTGACCTTTGGCGGCGGCGCGCACGCGGAAGCGGCGGACGACCAGGAGACCAGGACGGTGCGCGGCACGCTGCCCACCGGCTCACCCGACTTCGTGTACCTCCCGGTCGACGTACCGGCCGGGGTCGCGGAGATCCGGGTCTCCTACACCTACGAGCGGCCGTCGGTACCGGCCGGCACGGCGGGCAACGCCCTGGACATCGGCGTCTTCGACGAGCACGGCACGGAGCTGGGCGGCCGGGGCTTCAGGGGCTGGTCGGGCGGCGCGCGCACGGAGTTCTTCATCCGCTCGGACGACGCGACCCCCGGCTACATCCCCGGACCGGTCCGCCCCGGCACCTGGCACATCGCGCTCGGCCCGTACACGGTGGCGCCGCAGGGACTGGCGTACGAGGTCACGATCACTCTGACGTACGGGAAGCCGGCGCCTGCACCGGAACCGGTGTACCCGCCCTCGCGCGCCAAGGGCCGCGGCCGTGCCTGGTACCGCGGCGACTGCCATCTGCACTCCTGGTACTCCGACGGCCGCCGCACCCCCGCGGAGATCGCGACGCTGGCGCGGGCCGCGGGCCTGGACTTCATCAACTCCTCGGACCACAACACGCACGCCTCGCATCCGCACTGGGCGGACCAGGCGGGCGACGATCTGCTGATCATGCTGGGCGAGGAGGTCACCACGCGCAACGGGCACGTGCTGGCGCTCGGCACGGAGCCCGGCACGTTCGTGGACTGGCGCTACCGGGCCCGCGACAACCGGTTCGGCCGGTTCGCGCGCCGCATCCGCGGGGCCGGCGGACTGGTGGTGCCCGCGCACCCGCACGCCACCTGTGTCGGCTGCGGCTGGAAGTTCGGCTTCGGCGAGGCGGACGCGGTCGAGGTGTGGAACGGCCCGTACACCCCCGACGACGAGGTGACCCTCGCCGACTGGGACAACCTGCTGGTCGCCTCCGTGCGCGAGGGCCGCGGCTGGATCCCGGCGATGGGCAACAGCGACGCGCACCGCGATCCCGACCAGGTCGGCTCCCCGCAGACGGTCGTCCTGGCCGACGACCTGACCCGCGAGGCGATCCAGGACGGCATCCGCGCGGGCCGCTCCTACGTCGCCGAGTCCAAGCTGGTCTCCGTGTCCTTCTCGGCGTCCGGCGCCAAGGGCGAACACGCGGGCATCGGGGAGCGGTTGCGGGTCGCCCCGGACACCCCGGTGACGATCCGTCTGGAGGCCACGGGCGCCCCGCGCTGCACGGTCCGCCTCATCACCGACGAGGGCCTGCTGTTCACCAGCGACCCCCTGCCGGTCGCGGGCTCCGGCACGGTGGAATGGCACACGACGGCCGCCTACGCGGCGTACGTCCGAGCGGAGCTGCGCCACGAGACGGCGGCGGGACCGGTGCCCGGCGCACTGGCGGCGTTCACGAACCCGATCTTCCTGGGGTCGTAGGCGGACCGGCGCGGTCACCGGGCGGCCGCTTCGCTCCGGCACTCCGCCCACAGCAGCTTTCCGCCTCTCGACGCGCCCATCTCGCGCAGCACGGACACGCCCCAGGCGTCGGCGCAGGCGCGTACGAGGTGCAGGCCACGCCCGTGTTCTGCGTCCGCCGGGGGCTCGGAGGCGTGTGGTTGCCCGTAGCCGGGCGGGACGCTCGGGTCGGTGTCCCAGACGGCGACCATCAGCCGGTCCGGCTCCGCCGAGAGGACCCGAAGGGCGTACGGGCCCCGGGTGTGCAGATGGGCGTTGGTGAGCAGTTCGGAGGCCAGGAGCTCGGCGGTGGGCGCGAGTTCGGTGAGGTCGTGGGCGGCGAGGACGGTACGGAGGGTGGCCCGGGCGATACCGGGGGCGCGGGGATCGTGCGGGAGTTGGAGGGTGTAGGCCCACGGCGGCGATACGGTGGCCATCGGAAGTCTCCGATCACGAGAGGAGGTTGGCTCTTCGTCTCCGGTGCCCAGTGACCTGGCCGCTCCGTCGAGCGGGGTTCTTCTGGGCGGGGGCGCCTGATGACCAAGATAGGGCCCCGCAAATTTAATTTGCGCGAGTTCGAGATGATCCCGCCCGACTTCCCTCGTGTGAGTGACAACTCAACTGGACTTGCGCGCCTGAGGAGTTCGCATGACCGCACGGCCTGCCCCGACAGCACGACGAATTCGGCTGGCCACAGAGCTGCGCAAGATGCGCGAGCGCGCGGGCATGACGTCAACCGAGGCCGCACGCGCCCTCGGAACGAGCCAAGGGCAGCTCTCCAACGTCGAAGTGGCACGGTTCGGCGTGAGTCCCGACCGCATCAGATCCCTGGCCCGCTTGTACTCGTGCCCCGATCAGGCTTTCGTCGAAGCCCTGGTCGAGATGGCGACGGACAAGACGCGCGGCTGGTGGGAGGAGTACCGCGACATCCTGCCGTCCAAGCTGCTCGACCTCGCCGAGATCGAACACCACGGCACAAGACTCCACGCCGCGCACAGCATGCACATCCCCGGCCTGCTCCAGACCGTCGACCACGCACGCGAGATCTACCGGCAGGCCGTCCCCGACATGACCCCTCCGGAGATCGAGCACCGGACGTCATTCCGGCTGAAGCGGCAGGCCGCGCTCTACGGTGACCACCCGGCCCCCTACCGGGCGGTGATCCACGAAGCGGCCCTGCGCATGAAATTCGGCGGCCGGAGCGTGGCGCGTGCCCAGCTCGAGCACCTGCTCAAGGTGAGCGACCTCGATCACGTGTCGATCCGGGTCATCCCGTTCGACGCAGGCTCCTACCCCGGCTCGGGACAGTCGGTCTACTTCATGTGCGGCCCCGTGCCGGCACTCGACACAGCCCAGCTGGACCAGGCCCACGGACCGGTATTCGTCGACTCCGAGGCCCAGCTGGACCAGTACCGCCTTCTCATCGACCGCATGGAGTCCGTGTCGCTCGGCCGCGAGGACTCACAGGACCTCGTCCACCACATCGCCCAGCACCTGTGAGAGGACCCGAAATGCCCACCACGACCTGGCAGAAGTCGTCCTACTGCGCACAGGGCGAAGCCTGCGTACATGTTGCCGCGTCCGGTGCCGCAGAAACGGTCCACCTGACCGAGAGCGCCGACCCCGCCCACTCCATACTCTCGACCACCCCCGCCGCCTTCGGCGCCCTCCTTCGCGCGCTCAAGGGCGAGGACCGGGGCTGATCGGAGGCAGGGACAGGTCGGCCACCACGGCCGCGTGGTCCGAGGGCCACACTCCGCCGACCGGGGCGTCCCCGGCCCTCCGTACGGACCGGACGTGCCCGAGGCCGCCGGGGCCCGGCGGCCCCACGTGGACGTAGTCGATGCGCGCGGCGGGGCTGTGCGGGCCGACGTGGGCGTTCGCCGGGTCCCAGGTGGCCGATGGCGCCGTCGGGTCGGCGTACTCCCAGGCGTCGAGGAAGACCTGCCCGGGAACCACGGGGGACGTCTTGTACCCACCGAACAGGCGGATCTCGTCGGAGTCCGGCCAGGCGTTGAAGTCACCGGTGACGACCGGCGGGAACTCGGTGCCGCCCCGGTGCGCGGCGACGAACTCCGCGAGGGCGGTGACCTGTTCACGGCGCACGCCCGAGGCGTGGATGGCCGAGGTGAGGTGGGTGGTGAAGAAGGGCACCTCGTGCGTGGGCGTGGCCAGGCGGGCGTGCAGGGCGAGCCGTCCGTCGTACAGGTCGTCGGGGGCGGGCAGCCGCAGCACCTCCTGCCCCACCACGGGCCAGCGGCTCAGCACGGCGTTGCCGACGTCGACGGTGTCGTCCCCGATCCGCCGCTGCCAGCGGTCACAGGCATCGGAGGCCGCCCAGGTCCAGTGCATCCCGAGCTCGTCCGCGAGCCACCCGGCGAGGTTCTGGCCGCCGCACTCCCACACCTCCTGCAACCCGACGACATCGGGCCGCAGTTCGCGCAGCACGGTCAGGATGGCCTTCTGTCGCTCCTCCCAGGGCCCGAACCTCCACCAGAGGTTCCAGGTCACGACCCTCATCCGCAGCCACCCGCTCCCGTCGCGCCACACCGGGAACCATTGAAACAACTCCCCCGCGCCCCGGACCAGTCGTCCGGAGGGGTTCCGGACACCGGCGCGGAGAGGGTCCCCGGGCGGCGGCCCGCACGGGGACCCGGCCCGTGGAACCCGCCGGGTGTCCGGCCGCGGTGGGTCCGCGCGTCCCACAGCCATCCCAGGGTTGCGCCTTTCCGCAGGTCACCAGGGGTGGGATGGTTTCACCGTCCCAGTTGCGCGCCTGCCGTTGTCCCAGGCCCGCGAGGAATCCCATGCTGTGGCTGTCGCACCGGCTGAGGCACGTCGTCAGCTCGGCAGCCGCAACACCCCGGCCCGTCCACAGGGGACACCCGTGTCCGTCGGCCCGGGGTGCCGACCACCGGCGCACGCGACCTCTCACGGATCGAAAAGGAAACGGGACACCATGAACACGCCTGCCCGCAGAAACGACAAGAGCACCCGGGGCTGGAAGTCCTACGTCCTCGGGGCCACGGCGGCAGCGGCGCTGCTCGCGACCACGGCGTGCCACCCGGGCGCGGCCGAGGGCTCCGACGGCTCCAGGCCCTCGGCGAGCCCGAGCGGAACGGCGTCGGCCGCGCCGGGCGGTGCCACGAGCGACGCGGGCGGCGAGAGCGCCGTCCCCGGCGGGGCGCCACGGGCGGCACGGGCACCGCCGGCGGCGGAGGTACCACGGGCGGCAGCACCAAGGGCGGCACGAGCGCCGGCAGCGGCGGCGGCAGGACGGGCGGCACCGGTACGGGCGGCTCCAAGGGCTCCAAGGGCGGTACGGGTAGCGGTGGCAGCACCGTCGCCGCCTGCACCCAGAAGGAACTCGGGGTGTCCGCCGTGAAGGAGCGGGACAACCGCCACCTCGTCCTCACGGTGCACAACGCGAGCGACAAGAAGTGCGACCTCTACGGCTACCCCGTCGTGACGCTCGGCGCCGACGCCCAGTTCACGACCCCCGTGATCAAGGACAGCGACGGGACCCCGGGGGTGCCCGTCACCCTCGACCCGGGCCGGGAGGCCTACGCCGCCCTGCTCGTCGGCAGCGGCAACACGGGTGGGTACGAGGCGAAGAGCATCACCCTGAGCCTCCAGGGCGGCAAGCCCGGCAGCAGCGTGGGCAAGCCGATCGACGTCCCGATGCCCGTCAGCACGCTGCACGCGGACAACGGCCAGCTGGTCACCTACTGGACGACCGCTTCCGGCTTCGCCCTGCGGTTCATCATGTCGAAGTGAGGGACCCCCGCCGGGGCCTCAGCCCGTGTTGGACAGGCGGTCCAGCCACTCCGTGAGCAGGGCCGTCTCGCCGGGGGTGAACGCGGGGCTCGGGTGCAGGCGGAGCTGTGCGCCGAGACGGGTCGCGGTCGCCGGGACCGTGGAGGCAGCAGGTCCGGCGGTCCGTGCCTCCGGGGCGGTCACCTCCGGGGCGAAGACGGAGGCGTGCACCGCGTCCCGTACACGGCGGGACAGGGTCTCGTCCGTGAAGGTCGCCGGGCGGGAGACCAGCATCAGGCAGACACCGACGTTCGAGGACATGATCATCTGCGCGGCGAGTTCGGGGGCGAGCCGCAGCTTGCCCTGTTCGGCGGCGCGGCGCAGGTCGCCGGTGAGGATCCGGTGGGCCTCCAGCGCCGCGGCGGGCGGGGTGCGCATCGCCGGGGAGTGCATCAGGCGGTAGAGGTTCGGGTTGCGCAGGGCGAACTCGGTGTGGCCGTCCCAGCCGTCGCGCAGGTCCTGGACCGGGTCGGTGCCGGGGTGCCGCTCCCGCTTGGCCGCCAGGTACCGCTCCCAGCCGTGGTCGACGACGGCCGACAGCAGGCCCTCCTTGTCGCCGAAGTGGCGGTAGAGCGCGGGGGCGCCGACCCCGGCGGCCTCGCACACGGCCCGGGTCGAGACGTCCCCGTCCGGGGACCCCGCGACCAGCTCGGCGGCCACGGCCAGGATGCGGGCCCGGGTGGTCACGGGGGCCGTGCCGGGGTTCGTGCTGTCGCTCATGTCGGTGATCCTGACATCTTCGGCGCCGCGGGCGCAGCGGGCGGTGTCAGGCGATGCCGCCGTTGGCGCGCAGCACCTGGCCGTTGACCCAGCGTCCCGAGGGGCCCGCGAGGAAGGCGACGACCGAGGCGATGTCCTCGGGGGTGCCGAGCCGCTCCAGGGGCGGCTGGGCGGCCATGCGCGCGATCGTCTCCTCGTCCTTGCCGTCCAGGAAGAGGGCGGTGGCCGTCGGACCGGGCGCGACGGCGTTGACGGTGACGTCCCGGCCGCGCAGCTCGCGGGCGAGGATCAGGGTCATGGCCTCGACGGCGCCCTTGGTCGCGGCGTACGCGGTGTAGCCGGGGAGGGCCAGGGCCAGCACGGAGCTGGAGAAGTTGATGATCGCGCCGCCCGCGCGCAGCCGGCGCGCGGCCTGCTGGTCCACCACGAACGTGCCGCGGATGTTGGTGCGGTGCATCCGGTCCAGCGCGTCGAGGTCGAGGTCGACGAGCGGGGCCAGGGTCATGACACCGGCCGCGTGGACGACGACGTCGACGCCGCCGAAGGTCTCCTTGGCCGTGTCGAAGAGGGCGGCGACCTCCGCCTCCTCGGCGACGTCGGCGCGGAAGGCGACGGCCTGCCCGCCCGCCTCGGCGATCGCCGCGACCGCCTTGTCGGCCTCGGCCGCGTTGCCCGCGTAGTTCACGACGACGGCGAACCCCTCACGGGCCAGCCGCTCGGCACTCTCACGCCCGATCCCCCGCGATCCGCCGGTGACGATCGCGACGCGCGGGGAGGTGCTCGGCTGCTCACTCATGGCGTTGCTCCTTGTCTCGGCCGGGGTGGCGGCGTTCACCATCCCGATAAGAACAACGCTAACACTCACGCCGTAGCGCCGCTACCCGCACGATGGCCTGTCGCCGTAGCGCCGCTACGGGCGCCCGCCGCATCACCCCGGCCAGACGATCGCCTGCGTCTCGCTGTACGCGTGCAGGGCGTACGAGCCCACGTCCCGGCCCACTCCGCTCTTCTTGAAGCCGCCGAACGGGGCCTCCATGTTGCGGCCGACCGTGTTGACGCCGACGCCGCCCGCGCGCAGCCTGCGGGCCACGCGGAAGGCGCGGGCCACGTCACCGGACCAGACGTAGTCGATCAGGCCGTACTCGGAGTCGTCGGCCAGGGCGATCGCCTCCTCCTCGTCGTCGAAGGGCAGCACCACCACGACCGGACCGAAGATCTCCTCACGGACGACCCTCATGTCCGGGGTGCAGTCGGCGAGAAGAGTGGGGGCCACGTAGAAACCCGTGGGCAGGGACGGGCGTTCGCCGCCTGTGACGATCCGCGCCCCCTCCTTGCGGCCGAGTTCGACGTAGGACTCGACGCGGTCACGGTGGGCCGCGGAGATGACCGGGCCGACCACCGTGCCCCGCTCGCGTGGATCGCCCACCTTCAAGTGGGCCGCGTAGGCGGCCAGTTGCTGCACGAGGAGATCGTGCACGCCCCGCTGCACCAGCACCCGCGTCGGCGCCGTGCAGATCTGTCCGCTGTAGAAGGAGAAGGTGGTGCCGATGCCCGCCACCGCCGAGCCGAGATCGGCGTCGTCGAAGACGACGGCCGCGCCCTTGCCGCCCAGTTCCATCAGCTGGCGCTTCATGCCGCGCCCGCACACCTCGGCGATCCGCTGTCCGACCGCCGTCGAGCCGGTGAAGCTGACCATGTCGACGTCCGGGGAGTCGACCGCCGCCTCGCCGGACTCCGGCGTCGAACCGCTCACCACGTTCACCACGCCGGGCGGCACGCCCGCCGCCTCCAGCGCCTCGGCCATCCGGTACACCGACAGCGGGTCCTGCGGGGCCGGCTTCACCACCACCGTGTTGCCCATCGCCAACGCGGGGGCGATCTTGCCGGCCGGGTTGGCCCAGGGGTTGTTGTACGACGTGATGCAGGTGACCACGCCCACGGGCCGGCGCACGGCGAGCGCGCCCATCACGGCCGCCCCGCCGAAGGGTCCCGCCTCGTTGATCTGCGGCGGCAGCGCCGTCTCGACGGGTTCGGGCCGCGCGTAGCGCAGGAAGCGGGCCATCCCGACGCCGACCTGCATCCCGCGCGCCGTCCCGGTGGTGGCGCCGCTCTCCGCCTGGGCGAGGTCCGCGTACGGCACGAGGTTGCGCCGGATGACGTCCGCCGCCCGCGCGAGGACGGCGCACCGCTCCTCGGCGGGTGTGCGCGACCAGGGTCCGAACGCCTCACGGGCCGCCGCCGCGGCCGCGTGCACCTGGGCCCGGGACGCCTCGGGGGCGAGCCCGACCGTCCTCTCGGTCGCCGGGTCCCTCACCTCGTAGAACCCGTGGTCGGGCGCCACCCACGCGCCGCCGACGAACAGCCGCTGCCCGGAGCTCTCCGAGGCCGTCACCGGGTGCTCACCGTCCTGGTGTCGCGGCCGGACCGCAGGACCCTGCCGGGTACCGCCCCCGTCACCACGTCGTCGCGGATCACCTCGGTGCCGTTGACCCACACGGCGTTCACCCCGATCGCCCGGGAGTCGAGGCGCGGGCTGTCACCGGGCAGGTCGTGCACCAGCGTGGCCTTCCCCGCGTCGATCCGCTCCGGGTCGAAGAGCACCAGGTCCGCGTGGAACCCCACCTCGACGCGCCCGCGTCCGCGCAGCCCGAACAGCCGGGCCGGGTCGTCCGTCAGCATCTTCACGGCCTGCTCCAGGGAGGCGAGACCGCGACCGCGCAGACAGTCGCCGAGGAACCGGGTGGTGTACGGGGCGCCGCACATGCGGTCCAGATGGGCGCCGGCGTCGGAGCCGCCGAGCAGGACGTCCTCGTGCCGCCAGGTCTCGGCGCGCAGGGCCCAGGAGTCCGGGTCGTTGTCGGTGGGCATGGGCCACAGGACCGTCCGCAGCTCGTCGGCCGCGCAGATCTCCACCAGGCAGGCGAAGGGCTCCTGGCCGCGTTCGGCGGCGATGTCGCGCACCACTCGCCCGGTCAGCCCCTCGTTCGCCGGGCTGTAGGTGTCGCCGATGACGTAGCGGCCGAAGTCGGCGAGCCGCCGGAAGACGCCCGCCTCCTTGCTCCGGGCGCGCGCGAGCATCTCGGCGCGGACCGCGGGGTCGCGGAGCCTCTCGATGCGCTCGGGGACGGGCAGCGCGAGCACCGGCCCCCAGCCGGGGATCAGGTTCAGGGCGCAGAAGGTGCGAAGCGACATGTTCATCGGGGTGAGGATCGGCATGGTGAGCGCGACGACACGGCCGCCGGACTTGCGGGCGCGCTCGCTCGCCTCCAGCTGGCGCGGGACGCGCTCGGGGACGGCGGAGTCGATCGTGAGGACGTTCCAGTTGAGCGGGCGGCCGGCGGCCGCGCTCATCTCCACGAACAGATCGATCTCGGCGTCGCTGAACTGGTCGAGGCAGCCGGCCGTGATCGCCTCGATCTGGGTGCCCTCGTGCTCGCCCACGGCCCTTGAGAGGGCGAGCAGTTCGGCGGGTTCGGCGTGCCGGGAGGCGACCGGCCGGCCGTCTCCGTCGGAGTGGGTGGAGGACTGGGTGGTGGACAGGCCCCAGGCTCCCGCGTCCATCGCGTCGTGGAACAGCCGCAGCATGGCGTCGAGTTGGTCCCGCGTCGGCTGCCCGCCCACCGCGCCGGGACCCATCACGTACCGGCGCAGCGCGCAATGGCCCACCATGAAGCCCGCGTTGACCGCGATCCGGCCCTCCAGGGCGTCGAGGTACTCCCCGAAGGTGTGCCAGTTCCAGGGCGCGCCCTCCTCCAGGGCGACCAGGGACATGCCCTCGACCCTGGACAGCATGCGGCGCGTGTAGTCGGCGTCCTCGGGGCGGTCGGGGTTCAGCGGGGCGAGGGTGAAGCCGCAGTTGCCGCCCGCGACCGTGGTGACGCCGTGGTTGAGGGACGGGGTCGCGTAGGGGTCCCAGAAGAGCTGGGCGTCGTAGTGGGTGTGCGGGTCGACGAAGCCGGGGGCGAGGACGAGTCCGTGCGCGTCCTCACTGGTCCCGGACGGCTCGGTGACCGTGCCGATCACGGCGATCCGGCCGTCGCGCAGCCCCACGTCCGCGGTGTACGCGGGCGCTCCCGTGCCGTCCACGACGGTCGCGCCCCTGATCAGATGGTCGAGCATCGCGGAGGTACCCCCTGGACCTAGACGACGGCTTGGCGGAACCGGGTGGTGCGGTGCACCGGGTCCGTGTCGATCTTCGGGATGACGTGCTCGCCGATCAGCCGGATCGTCTGGAGGGTCTCCTCCTTGGGGACGCCGACGGGCAGTCCGAAACTCAGCTGGTCGGCGCCGGCCTGCTCCCAGCGCTTGCACTGGGTGAGCACCTCGTCCGGGTCGCCGCAGATCAGCAGTTCCTCCTCGATGAGGAGCTCGACGAACTCCGCGTTGTACTCGGGGAGGGTCTCGGGCCAGACGGGGAAGCCCTCGGGGCGCGGGAAGGTGTCGTGGTAGCGGAAGACGAGCGAGGGCAGGTAGTGCAGTCCGCCGCCGACCGCGATCGCGATGGCCTCGTCGTGGGTGGGCGCGCAGATGGCGGTGGTGGTCACCATCACGTTGTCGTTGACGAAGTCGCCGATGGGCTCGGCGTCGACGACGGCGGTCTTGTACTGCTCCAGGACCCATTCCATGTCGGCGACCTTCTGCACGCTGAAGCCGAGCACGCCGAGGCCCTTGCGGGCGGCCATGGCGTACGAGGGCGGCGACCCGGCGGCGTACCACATCGCGGGGTGGGACTTCCCGTACGGCTTGGGCAGGATCTTGCGGGGCGGCAGCGACCAGTGCTTGCCCTGGAAGCCGACGTACTCGTCCTGGAGCCACATCTTCGGGAACTCCGCGATGGTCTCTTCCCAGATCTCCTTGGTGAAGTTCATGTCGGTGATGCCGGGGAGGAAGCCGAGGATCTCGTGCGAGCCGGCGCCGCGGCCCGACCCGAACTCGAAGCGGTTGCCGGTGAGATGGTCGAGCATGGCGACCTTCTCGGCGACCTTGACCGGGTGGTTGACCTGGGCGAGCGGGTTGAAGATGCCGGAGCCGAGGTGGATGCGGTCGGTGGCGTGGGCGAGGTAGCCGAGGTAGACGTCGTTGGCCGAGAGGTGCGAGTACTCCTCCAGGAAGTGGTGCTCGGAGGCCCAGGCGTACTTGAAGCCGGACGTGTCCGCCTGGATGACGTACTCGGTCTCCTCCATCAGCGCCTTGTGCTCGGCGAGCGGGTCGGTCTCGGCGCGCTTGCCCACGTATCCCTGTACAAAGAGCCCGAATTCCAAGGCGTTTCACCGTCCCCATCCAGTTATCTGACGTACCGTCAGATTCTTTGAGCCGACTGTTCCACCGCGTGCGTGGACCGTCAATAGCTGATACGGCGTCAGAGAACACTCACGCCCGCGAGCCAGCCGCCGTCGATCACGAAGGGCTGCCCGGTGATGTACGAGGAGTCCTCGCCGGTCAGGAACAGGGCCAGCCTGGCCACGTCCTCCGGGCGGCCGATCCGGCCGAGCGGCACGAGCTTGGAGTAGAACGCGTCGAGCGCCTGCGAGGCCTCCTCGGCGTCCTGGCCCGGGGACAGCTGCGCCGGGTTGCTCATGGCCGTGTCGACGGCGCCGGGGCAGACCGCGTTGACGCGGATCCCCTTCTCCGCGAGCTCCAGCGCCGCCACGCGGGTCAGACCGACGATGGCGTGCTTGCTCGCCGCGTACGCGCCCACGTACGCCATTCCCGTGAGCCCGGTGAAGGACGACGTGTTCACGATCGTGCCGCCGCCGGCCGCGGCGATCTCGGGTGCGAGGCTCTTGATCCCGAGGAACACCCCGACCTGGTTGACCTGCACGATCTGCATGAACTCGGCCAGCGGGGTGTCGACGAGCGCGTTGAAGCGCAGGATCCCGGCGTTGTTGACCAGCCCGTCGATCCGCCCGTACGCGGCCTTCGCCGAGGCGACCGCCGCCGTCCAGTCCTCCTCCCGGCCCACGTCCAGGTGCACGTACGTCGCGCCGATCTCCTTGGCCAGCTCCTCCCCCCGGTCGTCGAGCACGTCCGCGACGATCACGCGCGCGCCCTCCGCCGCGAAGAGCCGCGCCTCCTGTTCGCCCTGCCCGCGCGCCGCGCCGGTGATGAGCACGACCCGCCCGTCCAGCTTGCCCATGCCATGACTCCCTAGCCGAGGTGGGGGGCGACGTCCGCTCCGAACGCCGCCATCTGGTCCGTGAGTTCGTCGCGGCTCCGGCTGCGGAACCGCACCTGGATCTGGTGCACGCCCATCGCGCCGTACTCCCGCAGCGACGCGGCCAGGACCTCGGGCGGACCGCTGAGCGTGCGCCGGCCGACGTCCCAGCCGGGCTCCCCGACGTACAGCGGCTCGGTGATGGCGCCGATGGTCAGGGGTGCGCCGACGCCCGCCTCGGCGCGCAGGGCGGTGAGCCGGGCGATCTGCCCGGGCAGCCGGCCGCGCGGATCGCCCTGCGGCAGCCAGCCGTCGCCGCGCAGCGCGGCCCGGCGCACGGCGGCGGGCGAGGACCCGCCCACCCACACGGGCACCCGGGCCTGCGCGGGCCTCGGCCGCTGCCCGAGCCCCTCGAAGTCATAGGTCTTGCCGTGGTGGACGGGGAACTCCTCGGGTCCGAGCGCGGCGCGCAGGGCGTCGATCGTCTCGTCGAGGACCGCCCCCCGGCGCTCGAAGTCGGCCCCGACCGCCTCGAACTCCTCCCGTACGTGCCCGGCGCCGACCCCGAGGACCAGCCGGCCGCCGGAGAGGTGGTCGAGGGTCGCGTACTGCTTGGCGGTGAAGAGCGGGTGCCGCAGTCCGACCACCGCGACATGGCTGAGCAGCAGGACGCGCTCGGTGACGGCCGCGAGGAAGGCGAGCGTGGCGACGGGGTCGTACCAGACCGTGCTCATCGCGTCCGCGAGCCGGCGGGGCACGGCCACGTGGTCGCAGCTCGCGACGTAGGCGAATCCGGCGCGGTCGGCGGCGCGGGCGATCGCGACGAGATCGTCGGGACCCGCGTCCGCCTCCCACGGCTCGGCGTAGATGGTGCTCTGGGACTGGACGGGGAGCTGGATGCCGTACGCCAGCCGCCCTTCGGGCAGGATCCGCATGGGCCCGCACCTCTCATCTGACGGTCCGTCATTTCTCGGGCTGCGCTGACATACTCATCGCTGACACATCGTCAGACAAGGGCCGGGCGCGTATCCGGACGTGCGGTCCCGCGGAGTTCGGGGCCCGGAGCCCCGGGCCCGCACGGCCGCCCGGACCCTCAGCCCGCCCAGAGGCCCTCCGGGGTCAGAGCCAGCAGGTCGATCGCGTTGCCCCGTACGATCCGCTCGACCACCTCCGGGGCCAGGTGTCCCATCTGGGCCTCGCCGACCTCCTTCGACTGCGGCCAGGTCGAGTCGGAGTGCGGGTAGTCGGTCTCGTAGAGGACGTTGGCGACGCCGATCGCGTCGAGGTTCCGCAGGCCGAAGGCGTCGTCGAAGAAGCAGCCGTACACATGGTCGGCGAACAGCTCGGACGGCGGCCGGTGGACCTTGTCGGCCACACCGCCCCAGGCGCGGTTCTCCTCCCACACCACGTCCGCGCGCTCCAGGATGTACGGGATCCAGCCGATCTGCCCCTCCGCGTACATCACCCTCAGGTTCGGGAAGCGCTCGAACTTGCCGCTCATCAGCCAGTCGACCATCGAGAAGCAGCAGTTGGCGAAGGTGATCGTGGAGCCGACCGCGGGCGGGGCGTCCGCCGAGGTCGACGGCATCCGGCTGCTGGAGCCGATGTGCATGGCGACGACCGTGCCCGTCTCGTCGCAGGCGGCGAGGAAGGGGTCCCAGTCGTCGGTGTGCACCGACGGGAGACCGAGGTGCGGCGGGATCTCGGAGAAGGCCACCGCGCGCACCCCGCGGGCGGCGTTGCGCCGGACCTCGGCCGCGGCGAGCCGGGCGTCCCACAGCGGCACGAGCGTGAGCGGTATCAGCCGCCCCCGGGCGTCGGGCCCGCACCACTCCTCCACCATCCAGTCGTTGTAGGCCCGCACGGAGAGCAGGGCCAACTCGCGGTCGGCCGCCTCGGTGAAGGTCTGCCCGCAAAAGCGCGGGAAGGTGGGGAAGCAGAGCGCGGACTGGACGTGGTTGACGTCCATGTCGGCCAGTCGCCTCGCCACGTCGTAGGAGCCGGGGCGCATCTGCTCGTACGTGATGACTTCGAGCCTGATCTCGTCGCGGGCGTAGCCCACGGCCGTGTCGAGGCGGGTGAGGGGCCGGTGCAGGTCCTCGTAGACCCACCAGTCCCCGACCGGGCCGTCGTCGCCCGGCGCGCCCATCACGGGGGCGAACTTGCCGCCCAGGAAGGTCATCTCCTTCAGGGGCGCGCGAACGATGCGGGGCCCGGTGTCCTGGTACTTCGCGGGCAGCCGGTCGCGCCAGACGTCGGGCGGCTCGACCGTGTGGTCGTCCACCGAGATGATCCTCGGGAAGGCGGCCCCAGCGTCCGCCGAGGGGCTCTGCGCGGTTTCCGTGGTCTCCATACCGGCCACGGTAGCGCTGATCTGACGACCCGTCAGCTCTTGGTTCGGGGCCCGTCCGGCCCGCTCCACGGGCGGGCACCGACGGCGGCGCGCGGATGAACGGGCCGGGAAGTGTGAGAAGCCTGTGTGAGGACCGTGCGGACTCCCGGGCCGCGCCTTGTGATCGCTGTCTCGCACGGCTGACGCATCCGCCCTGAACAAGGCAAACTGGCCTCGTTGTACTGACAGTTCGGCAGGGGGAAGCGATGGACGGTGTGCCGCGCGTACCGCAGCAGTGGCATCCGGGCCCCGAGGAGCCCGCGACGCTGCGCTTCAGCGTGCTCGGCCCGGTGCGCGCCTGGCTCGGGGACGATCCGCTGCCGGCCGGGTCCCCGCAGCAGCGCGCGCTGCTGGCGGCGCTGCTGCTGCGCGACGGCCGCACGGCCACGGCCTCCGAGCTGATCGACGCCCTCTGGGGCGACGAGCCCCCCTCCCAGGCGCTGGCCGCCCTGCGGACGTACGCCTCGCGTCTGCGCAAGGCACTCGGCGCCGAGGTCCTGGTCAGCGAGTCCGGCGGCTACGCCATCCGCTCCCTGCGCGAGGGCGCCCTCGACCACGTGAACGCCCAGGAGCTCGCGGCCGACGCCGAGAAGGCACGCGCGTCGGGCGATCTCTCCCGCGCCCGCGACCTGCTCCGCGACGCGCTCGCCCTGTGGGACGGCGAGCCGCTCGCGAGCATCCCCGGCCCCTACGCGGAGACCCAGCGGGCCCGCCTGGAGGAATGGCGGCTCCAACTCCTCGAATCCCGGCTCGACATGGACCTGGAACAGGGCTTCCACGCCGAGGCGGTCTCCGAACTCACCGCGCTCACCGCGGCGCACCCGCTGCGCGAACGCCTGCGGGAACTGCTGATGCTGGCGCTGTACCGCTCCGGCCGCCAGGCGGAAGCCCTCGCCGTCTACGCCGACACCCGACGGCTGCTCGCCGACGAGCTGGGCGTGGACCCGCGGGCGGGCCTCAAGGAACTCCAGCAGCGCATACTCCAGGCGGACCCGGGCCTCGCCGAGCCCTCCGCCCCCAAGGCGGAGCCCGTCGTCGCCCCGGTCCGCCCGGCCCAACTGCCGGCGACCGTAACCGACTTCACCGGGCGGTCGTCGTTCGTCCAGGAACTCGGCGACGTCCTCGCCGCGGCCTCCTCCGAGGAGGGCCGGGTCATGGCCGTCTCGGCGCTCGCCGGCATCGGGGGCGTCGGCAAGACCACGCTCGCCGTGCACGTGGCCCACCAGGCCCGCGGAGCCTTCCCCGACGGACAGCTCTACGTCGACCTCCAGGGCGCCGGATCACGGGCGGCCGAACCGGAGACGGTCCTCGGCGCCTTCCTGCGGGCCCTCGGAACCGCGGACTCCGCGATCCCGGACTCGCTGGAGGAACGCTCGGCCCTCTACCGCTCCGTCCTCGACGGCCGTCGTGTCCTGGTCCTGCTGGACAACGCCCGGGACGCCGCCCAGGTACGGCCGCTGCTGCCCGGCACCGAGGGCTGCGCCGCCCTGGTGACCTCGCGCATCCGGATGGTGGACCTCGCGGGCGCCCATCTCGTGGACCTCGACGTGATGTCCCCCGAGGAGGCGCTCCAGCTCTTCACCAAGATCGTGGGACAGGAGCGGGTCGCCTCCGAGCGGGAGGCCGCCCTCGACGTGGTCGCGGCCTGCGGCTTCCTGCCCCTGGCCATCCGGATCGCCGCGTCCCGGCTCGCCGCCCGCCGCACCTGGACGGTGTCGGTGCTCGCGGCGAAGCTCGGCGACGAGCGGCGCAGGCTGGACGAGCTCCAGGCCGGCGACCTGGCCGTGAAGGCCACCTTCGAGCTCGGCTACGGCCAGCTGGAGCCGGCCCAGGCACGCGCCTTCCGGCTGCTGGGCCTCGCCGACGGCCCGGACATCTCGCTCGCGGCCGCCGCCGCGGTGCTCGACCTCCCGGCCGAGGCCACCGAGGACCTCCTGGAGTCCCTCGTCGACACCTCGCTCCTGGAGTCGGCGGCCCCCGGCCGCTACCGCTACCACGACCTCGTACGCCTCTACGCGCGTGCGTGCGCCGAACGCGACGAACAGCCGCCCAGCGAGCGGACGGCGGCCATGTCCCGGCTGCTGGACTTCTACTTGAGCACGGCGGCGGGGGTGTACGCGATCGAGCGGCCCGGAGACCGCCTGGTGGACCACCTGGAACCGACCGCCTACGCGGGGCTGAGGTTCGAGGACCGGCACCGGGCGCAGGACTGGCTGTACTCGGAGGCGATCTCCCTGCTGGCGTGTGTCCGGCAGTCCACCAAGGAGGGATTCCTCCGGCGCTCCGTCGACGCGCTGTGGGCCTCCGTGGACCTGGCGGAGTCCGGCACGAACTCCAAGGCGTACGAGGGGGTCGCCTCCGCGCTGCGGGAAGCGGCCCGGGAGTCCGCCGACGCGCACGCCGAGGCGCGGGCCCTGGTCACCCTGGCCTACGTCCACTACTACACCGGACGCTTCGACCCCGCCCGCGAGGCCGCGGGGCGGGCCCTCGAACTGGCCACCGAGACGGACCACCTGACGAGCTGCTGGGCCTCCAACACCCTCGGGGTGATCGCCCTCCTCCAGAACCAGTACGAGGACGGCGAGGCGCATCTCACCCGGGCCATCGAGAGCTTCAGGGCCTGCCACGACCGGGCCGGCGAGGCCAGCGCCCTGTGCAACCTCTCGCGCATCCACCTCGCCACCGGGCGCACCGGCAGCGCCGTCTCGCTTGCCCAGCAGGGCACCGACATGTACGACGACATGGGTCACGCGCTGAAGGGCGCCAACGGCCGTTACGCGCTGGGCCTGGCCCTCACCCAGAGCGGCCGGCTGGCGGAGGCGGCCGCCCGCCTCGGAGAGGCACTGGCGGTGTTCCGCAACAGCCGGCAGCGGCTGTGGGAGGGCATGTCCTTGTTCCGCCTCGCGGAGGCCGATCTCGCCGGCCAGCGCCCGGCCGCGGCCGCCACGAACGCCGAGGCGGCCCTGACGGTGCTGCGCGGCATCGGCGGCGAGTGGCGCAGGGGCAACGTGCTCGTCGTGCTCGGGCAGGCGCTGAACGCGATCGGTCACTCCGGTCGGGCCCAGGTCTGCTGGCGCGAATCCCTGGACATCTTCCAGGCGTTGGGGGCCCCGGAGGCCGCCACGGTCAGGGCGCTGCTCAATCCGATGGCGGTCGCCTAGGGCTCATGGGCGTTCGCAGACGGAGGCGTTCATCGTTCGTTTATCGCCGCCCGGCAGTCTCTGTGTTGTCGATCCGTCGCGTCGGGGGGCAGTCGGGACGACCTGAGGCCGTAGCACTAAGGTAATCGGCCCCGAGTACCCGTCCGGCGGCCCACGGGGGAGCTGCCGGACGGGCTGCTCCAAACAACGCACCAAGACTGTCAGGGGGACAGCCACCATGAGCGACACCAACAGCACCGACAACATCCACGCCACGGACGAGCCGACCGGCGGGGCCTCCACGGACAACATCCACGCCACGAGCGAGCCGCTCACCGGCAAGAACCTGATCACCAAGGACAGCGGCACCGGCGACGCCTCGACGGACAACATCCACGCGACGGACGAGCCGGTCTAAGTCCCACCTGGGGGGGGGCGGACTTACACCACACGGGGATCGACCGCGGCGGCGCGGAGGGGGAGCCGCCGCGGTCGCCGTGCGTCCGGGGCCTCCCGCGGTCGCCGTGTGCCGGGGGCGGCCGGCGCGGGCTCAGCGTCCGCGCAGCTCCCCCTTCACCACCTTCCCGCTCGCGTTGCGGGGCAGCCGGGGGACGAAGGCGACCGTGCGGGGCACCTTGTAGTTGGCCATTTCGCGGCGGGACCAGGTGATCAGGTCGTCGGCGGTGAGCGTGGAGTGCGGACGCCGGACGACGTAGGCCCTGCCGACCTCGCCCAGCCGGCTGTCCGGTACGCCGATCACCGCCACGTCGGCGATCTCCGGGTGCAGGCCCAGCAGTTGCTCGATCTCGGCGGGGTAGGCGTTGAAGCCGCCGACGATGAACATGTCCTTGATCCGGTCGGTGATGCGGAGATTGCCCTCGGCGTCGAGGACGCCCACGTCGCCCGTGCGCAGCCAGCCGTCCGGGGTCAGGACCTCCGCCGTGGCCGCCGGGTCCTCGAAGTAGCCGCCCATGACGTTGAAGCCGCGGACCAGGACCTCGCCGGGCGATCCGGGAGCCGCGGGGGCTCCCAAGGAGTCCACCACCCGCACCTCGGTGTCCGGGATCGCCCGGCCCGAGGTCGAGGCGATCACCTCCGGCCGGTCGCCCCGGCGGCACATGGTGACGATGCCGCTCGCCTCGGAGAGGCCGTACGCGGTCAGGACCGTGTCCACGCCCAGCTCGGTGCGCAGCCGTTCCACCAGGCGCAGCGGCACCACCGCGGCGCCCGTGACCACCAGGCGCAGGGCGGAGAGGTCGTACGCGTCGCGGGACGGGTGGTCGAGCAGCGACTGGTGGAGGGTGGGCGGGCCGGGAAGGACGGACACGCGCTCCGCGGCCACGTTCGCCAGCACCGTGTCCACGTCGAACACCGGCTGCGGCACCATCGTCGCCCCGCGCATCAGACAGGCGATGATCCCGGCCTTGTAGCCGAAGGTGTGGAAGAACGGGTTCACGATCAGATAGCGGTCGCCCTCGCGCAGACCGGCCAGCTCGCTCCAGATGCCGTAGCCGCGCAGCGTCTGGGCGTGGGTGATCAGGGCGCCCTTGGGCAGGCCCGTGGTCCCCGAGGTGAAGACGATGTCCGAGGGGGAGCCGCCGGAGACGCACGCTCCGCGGCGGAGCACCTCCTCGCGGCCCACGCCCTCGCCGTCCGCCAGGAAGTCCTTCCAGGTGCGGAAGTCGGCGGGGGCGTCGTCCGCGAGGACCACCACCTGCTCCAGGTGCGGGAGACCGGGGAGCGGGCCGGATCCGGGGGCCGGTGCGGGGCCGGGACCGGGGGTGGAGCCAGCGGCGGGACCGGGTGCGGAGGCGGGTACGGGAGCGGGGGCCTGGTCCGTCCGCCCCGGCCCGGCCGCCGCCCGGCGCAGCGCCGCCACGTACGACGTGCCGAGGAAGGTTCCCGTCACGAACAGCAGCTTCGCCCGGCTCCTGCCCAGCACGTACACCGCCTCGGCGCCCTTGAAACGGGTGTTGAGGGGGACCAGGACCGCCCCCGCGGACACCGCGCCGAGGGCGGAGACGATCCAGTCCAGGGTGTTCGGGGCCCAGACGGCCACCCGGTCGCCCGCGCGCACCCCGCTCGCCATGCAGGCCGCCGCGGCCCGCTCCACCCGGGCGCCCAACTCCTCGTAGGAGACGCGCGCCCGGCCCTCGACGACCGCCTCGCGGCCGGCGAAACGGGCCGCCGCCCACCGGACGAGTCCCGGGACGCCGTCCCACTCCAGGTCACCGCGCATCGAACACCTCCCGCCGCAGCACCACTAGCTGACTGACCGTCAGATTAGCTGTAGCCTGACGGCCTGTCAGCAGCCGGGACCGTGTGCGGAGGTCACCCATGCCAGGGATCAAGGACGCCACAGCAGTCGTCGGAATCGGGCAGACCGCCTTCGCCAAGCAACTGCCCGAGTCCGAGAAGGCGTTGGCCTGCCGCGCGATCCTCGCCGCCCTGGACGACGCCGGCATCGCGCCCGCCGAGGTCGACGGGCTCGCCTCCTACACCATGGAGGAGACCGACGAGGTGGAGGTCGCCAAGGCCGTCGGTCTCGGCGACCTCACCTTCTTCAGCAAGGTCGGCTTCGGGGGCGGCGGTTCCTGCGCCACCGTCGCGCACCTGGCCGCCGCCGTCACCGCGGGCCAGGCGACGGTGGGGGTGGCCTGGCGCTCGCGCAAGCGGGGCAGCGGGCCGCGCCCCTGGAAGAACACGGCCGTCCAGCTCCCCACCCCCGCCCAGTGGACCAGGCCCTTCGGACTGCTGCGCCCCGCCGACGAGATCGGGATGCTCGCGCGCCGGTACATGCACGAGTACGGGGCAACCCGCGACCACCTGTTCAACGTGGCCCTGGCCTGCCGCAACCGCGCCAACCAGAACCCGGCCGCGATGATGTACGACCGCCCGCTGACCCGCGAGATGTACATGACCGCCCGCTGGATCAGCGAGCCGCTGTGCCTCTTCGACAACTGCCTGGAGACGGACGGCGCGCTCGCCTGCGTGATCGTGTCCGCCGAGCGGGCCCGCGACTGCCGGCAGCGGCCCGTCTACGTCCACTCCGCCGCCCAGGGTCTGCCGGCCCAGCACCACGGGATGGTCAACTACTGGAACGACGACCCGCTCACGGGACCCGCCTGGACCGCCGCCCGCCATCTGTGGAAGCACGCCGACCTCACCCCCGAGGACGTGGACGTGGCCCAGATCTACGACGCGTTCACCCCCCTGATCCCGCTCTCGCTCGAAGGCTACGGCTTCTGCGGGCGCGGGGAGGGCGCGGCCTTCACGGAGGGCGGGGCGCTGGAGATCGGCGGACGGCTGCCGGTCAACACCGGGGGCGGCGGGCTCAGCGAGGCCTACGTGCACGGCTTCAACCTCATCAACGAGGGCGTGAAGCAACTGCGGGGCACGAGCACGGCGCAGGTGCCGGGAGCGGCCACCTGTCTGGTCACCGCGGGGGAAGGGGTCCCGACCTCCGCGCTCCTGCTGAGGAACTGAGGGGACGGGACGGCCGACATGACCGAGACAGCCGACGCGAATGTGAGCACGGGGACCGGAACCGGGACCGGCGGAACGGACGAACCCCTGCTGTCCCCCGTCCCCGACGACGACGGGGCGCCCTTCTGGCGGTACGCGGCCCGGGGCGAACTCCGGGTCCAGGCCTGCGCCGACTGCGGTGAACCGCGCTTCCCGCCGCGCCCCTGCTGCCCGCACTGCCACTCCTTCGCGGACACGTGGCGAAGGACGAGCGGACGGGGCCGCATCTGGTCGTACGTGGTCCCGCATCCGCCGCTCCTTCCCGCCTACGCGGCGCTGGCCCCGTACAACGTCGTCGTGGTGGAGCTCGACGAGGCACCGCGCATCCGGCTCGCCGGGAACCTGGTGAGCGGGCCGGACGAGCCCATCGGCTCCGTTCCGCCGGAGCGCATCCGGATCGGTGCCCGGGTGCAGGCGGTCTTCACCGAGGTGAACGGCGTGAGCGTGCCGCGCTGGGTCCTGGAGCGGGCGTGAACGGGCGGGCGGGGGACGGGCTCACGGTGAGCGTCGACAAGTCCTCCGGGGTCGCCGTCCTCACCCTGGACCGGCAGGACCGGCTCAACGCCCTCGATCTCGCGACGGCCGCCGAACTGGGCTCCGTCTGGCGGGAGTTCCGCTTCGACGACACCGTACGGGCGCTCGTCGTCACCGGCGCGGGACGGCGGGCCTTCTGCACCGGGATCGACCGCTCCGCCGACGTGCCCCAGCCCAACTCCCCGTACATGGTGGACGATCCGCTCGCCTCGATCGGGCCGAAGGCCAACGGCCTGTGGAAGCCCGTGATCGCCGCCGTGAACGGGATCGCCTGCGGCGGCGCCTTCTACCTGCTGGGTGAGTCGGAGTTCGTCGTCGCCGACGAGGAGGCGACCTTCTTCGACCCGCACACGACGTACGGGATGGTCAGCGCGTACGAGTCCGTCTATCTCGCGCAGCGGATGCCGTTCGGGGAGGTGGCGCGGATGGCTCTGATGGGCACCGCCGAGCGGGTCTCCGCACGGAGGGCGTACGAGGTGGGGCTGGTCTCCGAACTCACGCCGCCGGGCGAGGCGTTGGCGGCGGCGGTCGGGTGTGCCACGGTCCTCGCGTCCTACCCTCCCGAGGCCGTCCAGGGGACGGTGCGTGCGCTGTGGTCGGCGCAGGAGGCGACCCGGGCCGCGGCCCTGGCGCACGCTCCGCAGCTCGTCTCCCTCGGGAACCTGCCGGGCGAACGGCAGGCGGAGCTGTTCGCGGCCCGCAGGCCGGGGTTCCGGCTGCGCTGAGCGTCCCCGCGGACGTCCGGCGCTCGACCTCCGCTGCCGCCCGGCCGGAGGAATCCTCGAACCGGGCAGGAGCGGGCGGGCCGTCCGCTCGCTCCCTGTGGCGGGCCGCTCACGCCGGGCGTAGCCTCGCAGCCGGAGCGGCTTCCGCAGGCCGTCCGCGCGAACGACGGCCGCCGTCCGGAGACCCTTCCGTGCCCGGTACGGCGGCCGTCACGCGCGTGCCGTGACCTACGTGGTGCGCGCGGTGCCGGTGCCCTTCTCCGCGTCCAGCGCGTACACACAGCGGTCCTTGCTGCACGCGTACACCACGCCGTCCTTGACCACGGGTGCCCCGGTGATCTCGCCGCCGGTGGCCAGCTTCCAGCGCAGCCGCCCGTCGTCGGCCTTCAGGGTGTACAGGAGATGGTCCGTGGAGCCGAAGTGGATACGGCCCTCGGCCACCGCCGGAGCTCCCACCAGGTCGCCCCCGGCCTGGAAGCGCCACTTCGGGGTGCCGGTGACGGCGTCCAGCGTGTACAGGCCCTTGCCGCTGCCGACGTGGACGTGTCCGGCGGCCACGAGGACCGGCTCGGTGGAGGCGCGGGACTCGGTGGCGATGCGCCAGCGGTCGCGGCCGTCGGTGGCGTCGAGGGCGTACACCGTGCCCAGGTAGTCGGCGAGGTAGACGCCACCGCCCGTCACCGCGGGGCCCGGGGCGAAGGTGGGCGGGCTGAGGAAGACGGCCGGGGCCTCGAAGTGCCAGCGGACATGACCGCCGGCCACGTCGACGGCCAGGACCCGGGTGCCCGCGCAGATGTAGACGTAGCCGTCGGGGGCATGGGTCATCCGCACCGGTACGCCGCCGCAGGAGGCCGCGTCACCGATCGGGTACGACCAGCGCTCCTCGCCCGTACGGGCCTCCAGGGCGCGCAGCCGCGCGTCCTTCCAGACGTACACCGTGCCGTCGTGGATCGACGGACCGGACTCCGGGGACTCGAAGTCCGTCTGGGCGCCGCTGATCTCCCAGAGCTTCTGGCCGTTCGAGGCCTCCCACGCCTGGACGCCGCCGCCGCGCGTACCGGTGACGACCGTGCCCCGGTCGGCCTGGAGGGAGTACACCCAGGCGTCCGTGGACAGACGCCACAGGTCGCCGCCCTCCCTGGCCTCCAGCGCGTACAGCGTCGGCCCGTCGGAGGCGTGGATGCGGCCGTCCGCCACCGCCATCGACCAGGCCACGTCACGGGTCTTGAACCGGCGCCTGCCGGTCGCGACGTCGAGGGCGTGGACTTCGAAGGACGTGACGTAGACGAGGTCGCCGGCGACCGAGGGAGTGCCCCAGACGTCGTTGGACATGCGGAAGCGCCAGGGGCGCCAGCCCGCCGGGGCGTCGGGCGCCTGCGGCGCGGGCAGCGGCGCGGGTTCGGCGCCGTTCGCGCCGACACGCGGCCGGGACCAGGACGCGGCGAGCCCGGCCTCCGGCGGCGGCGCCTTCACGGCCGCCGCGCGGGCGTCGAGGACCCGGGGCCCGGGGCCGATGGGCACCTTGGCGCCCGCCAGGCGCACGGGGCCGGTGTCGGGTGCCCCCACGGGCACCGGGGCGTGCGAGGGGGGCGGCGGCAGTGCCGGACGCCCGCCCGCGCTGCGGCCGGCTCCCTGGGCCGGCTGCTGGACCGGCGGACGGCCGCCCCGGCGGGTCTCGATCAGGCCCACCGCGCGCTCGGGCAGCCACGCCGAGGCCGTACCGCTGTCGTCGGAGCCCGAGCCGAAGAGGTGGGGCGCGAGCTGGGCCTGGAGGTCGGCGGGGTTGGGGCGTGCCGTGGCGTCCATCTGCATGCAGGACTCGATGAGCGGGCGCAGCTCGTCGGGCAGGCCTTCGAGGTCCGGGCCCTCGCGGAGCAGCATGAAGACCGTCTCGACGGGGTTGGCGCCGTGGAAGGGCGCGTGTCCGGTGGCCGCGAAGACGAGCATCGAGCCGAGCGAGAAGACATCACTCGCACCGGTGACGCTGCGGGAGTCCTTCGCCTGCTCGGGCGACATGTAGGCGGGGGTGCCGACGGCGACGTTGGTCATGGTCAGACGGGTGTTCGAGACGCCGGACGCGATGCCGAAGTCGATCACGCGCGGTCCGTCCTCGACCACGAGGACGTTCGAGGGCTTGAGGTCGCGGTGGACGAGTCCGGCGCCGTGGATCGACTGGAGCGCCTCCGCGACACCGGCCGCCAGCCAGCGCACCGCCTGGGCCGGGAGCGGCCCGCACTCGTTCACTATCTCTTCGAGCGAGGGCGCGGGCACGTAGGCGGTGGCCAGCCACGGCACCGCGGCACGGGCGTCGGCGTCCACCACGGCCGCCGTGTAGAAGCCCGAGACGGCGCGGGCCGCCTCGACCTCGCGCGAGAAGCGGACCCGGAACAACTGGTCCTCGGCGAGCTCGGTCCTGACCGTCTTGATCGCCACGCGCCGGCCGGAGGCCGAGCGCGCGAGATAGACCAGCCCCATGCCGCCGGCACCCAGCCGGCCCAGCACCTCGAACGGCCCGATCCGGCGCGGATCGTGCTGCGTCAGCTGATCCACCACTTGCCTGCCACCTCCCCGTACGGGTCACGTCATCCACGTATGAACGCGGCCCAGTGCAGCGTCTCACCACCGCACCGCCATGGCGGCACGCACCCCGATTCTTCCTGGCCGAGCCGCCGGTTGCGAACCCGGGGGCGGATCGGGGTGTCTCATGACAAATCAGCCGCCCCGACAAAAGCACGGTCGCCGGGGCGCCACGGTTCGGGGCCGAAATGCGCCCCTCACCCCAGAAGTACCCCGCTCCACGCCCCGGAAGTGCCGTCCCTCACGTCGAAATACCGTGCCCCCGAACACGGAAGCGTTTCGGCCGGTGCCGCCGAAGTGTGCCCGGCCTCCCGCGAGGCCGGAACCCCCGCACCGTCGCGAGGACGTCACGCCTGGTGGCGGCGCCTTCACCGCTGGAGCACGGCGAACGACGCACCCTGATTGTCCGTGACGACGGCCACCCGCCCGTACGACGTGTCGAAGGGTGTCACCTGGACACGTCCGCCGAGCCTGTTCACCGTCCCGAGTGCCTCCTCGCAGTCCTCGACCCCGAAGTGCACGAGGAAGTGGGGCGGCATCTCGGCCGGAAAGACTCCCGTCACGGGAACGCGGCCGAAATCGGGGGTCGCGTCGGACCCGAACAGCGCGTCGTGGAAGAGGGTGCCGTAGAAGCGGTCGACGGTCGCGGTGTCGCGGGCGTAGAGCTCGGCCCAGCAGAAGGTGCGCGGCTCGTGCCGCTTGGCGAAGCCGGGGTGGGTACCGGGCTGCCAGAGGCCGAAGACGGCGCCCTCCGGGTCGGTGGCGAGGGCGGCCGTGCCCAGCTCGCCCGACGGTCCCACGGCCGTGGGGACGGCGATGATCCGGCCGCCGGCCCCCGTGATGCGGCGGGAGAGCCCCTCGGCGTCCGGCGTCGCGAAGTACACCGTCCACACGGTGGGCATGCGCCCGTCCAGCTTGGGCGTGAGCGCCGCGACGGGTTCGCCGTCCAGTTCCGCCCAGACCGCCGTGCCCGACTCCTCGGGGAACGTCCAGCCGAAGAGCTCGCCGTAGAAGCGCTTGCCCGCCTCCACGTCGGGGAGCTGGGCGTCGACCCAGCAGGGCACACCCTCGGAGAACCCGGCGACAACGGCTGATTCGGCCATGCGGCCAAGCTAACGGTCCTTTCGGCATCCCGCAGGGCGTGCGCACCTCCTCCGGTGACGTCCCGTCCCTGCTCAGGGGCCTCGCAGGGGGAACACGAGCACCTCCGGAGAGCGCGCGGATCACGGTCGCACCCCATTTGCAGTCGGCCGAATCGCGCTCCGATCACCCCTCGGTAAGCTGACGGCATGACAGGACAAGTGCGTACCGTCGACGGCCGCGTGGCCGGACGACGTGGGCAGGCGACCCGGCAGAAGCTGCTCGACTGCCTCAGCGAGATGCTCAGCTCGTCGCCCTACCGGGACGTCAAAGTCATTGACGTCGCCCGGAAGGCGGGCACTTCACCGGCGACCTTCTACCAGTACTTCCCGGACGTCGAAGGCGCCGTCCTGGAGATCGCCGAGCAAATGGCCGCCGAGGGCGCCGGGTTGACCCAGCTCCTCGAAGGCCGCTCATGGGTCGGCAAGGCCGGCTGGCAGACCGCGCAGGAACTCGTGGACGGATTCCTGGAGTTCTGGCGCAAGAACGACGCGATCCTCCGCGTCGTCGACCTCGGGGCCGCCGAGGGGGACAAGCGGTTCTACAAGATCCGCATGAAGATCCTCAACTCCGTGAACAACTCCCTTACGGATTCGGTCACCGAGCTCCAGGCCAAGGGCAAGGTCGACAAGGACGTGAACCCGGCCGCGATGGCCGGTTCCCTGGTCGCCATGCTCGCCGCGGTCGCCTCGCACCAGAAGGGTTTCCAGACCTGGGGCGTCAAACAGGCCGAACTCAAGCCGAACCTGGCGCTTCTGGTGTATCTGGGTGTGACCGGGAAGAAGCCGACGAAGTAGATTCCCGCGTCCGAAACGCTCCAGCTCCTGTCATGCGGGCGGCAGTTCGTCCCGGAGGACCCCTTCCGGCGGACCGCCGCCCGCTGCGCGTCTCACCCGGAGCCGCCCGGTCCCTCCTCGGGGCCGACGGACACCTACCTGCGCACGATCCTGAAGAGCCGGATCTCCCGGTCCACACGGGCCTGATAGGTGGCGTACGGCGGCCAGAACGCCAGCACCGTCCGCCAGACCTCGGCCCGCTCCTCGCCCGTCAGAAGCCGGGCGGTGACGGGAATGTCCTCGCCCTTCCAGTTGATGACGGCCTCGGGACCGGCCAGCAGGTTCGCGGTCCAGGCGGGGTGGTCGTCGCGGCCGAAGTTGGACCCGACGAGAATCCATCCGGCCCCGGCCTCCGCGTCCCCGGCGGACCCCGCGCCCGGCGTACCGCCCTCCGGCATGCAGGCCAGCGGGGTACGGCGCTCCAGACCGCTCTTGGCGCCCCGCACGGTCAGCACGACCCCCGGCAGCATCTGGGCGCTGAGCAGCACCTTGCCGCGGGTGAGCCGGTGCACGGCGCGGTCCAGGGCCGGTATGAGGTGAGGGGCGATCCTGGCGAACGCCCGGGTGGAGGACACCCGCTGCACCAGCCGCACACCGGGCATCCGCCTCGCGCCGCTCCCCACCCCCGCCCTCCGCCCTGCCCCGGCACCATCCCTCGCGCCGAACCCGGAACCATCCCTCTCACCGGAACCGACACCCGCCATCTCGCCGAACCCGGAACCATCCCTCTCGACAGAGCCGGGACCCGCCATCTCACCGGAGTCGGCATCCGCTCTCTCGCCGGAGCCGGCACCATCCCTCGCGCCGGGTCCGGCGCCCACCCCCTCACCCGGTCCGGCCCCCGATCCCCCGCCGGAACCGGCCCCCGCACCGCCGCCTTCGCGCGAACGCCCGCCCGCCGCCATCAGACCGTCACCTCTCCGCCGTCGAAGAGCCGCGCCGCGTCCGCCGCGTGCGCGCGCAGCCGGTGGGCGGGCCCGAAGAGCAGTTCGTCGCCCGAGGCGCGCTTGAAGTAGAGATGGGCCTCGTGCTCCCAGGTGAAGCCGATGCCACCGTGCAGCTGCACCCCTTCGGAGGCGGCCGTGCGCAGTGCCTCCAGCGCCTGGGCCAGGGCGAGCCCGCCCACGCGTTCACCGCCCGTCCCGGCGGACCAGGCCGCGTAGTACGCCGCCGAGCGGGCCGACTGCACGGCCACGTACACGTCCGCGAGCCGGTGCTTGACGGCCTGGAAGGAGCCGATCGCCCGGCCGAACTGCTCCCGCCTGCCCACGTATTCGACGGTGCGCTCCAGCGCCCGGTCGGCAGCGCCCACGGCCTCCACGGCCAGGACGGCCGCTGCGCCGTCGCCGACGGCGGCCAGCGCCGCGGGCACGTCGGCCCGGTCGTCCCCGAGCAACTCGGCCTCCACCTCGCGCAGTTCGAGCCTGGCCTGCGGCCGGGTCGGGTCCAGGGCGGTCTGCCGTGCCCGTACGAGCCCTTCGGCGTCGTCCCGCACCAGGAACAGCAGCGTCCGCGAGCGCGCGAAGCCACCGGTGTGCGCGGCCACCAGCAGCAGCCCGGCGCTGTGGCCGTCGAGCACCTGCGCCGCCTGTCCGTAGAGCCGCCAGGCGCCGTCCGCCCGGCGCGCCTGCACTCCCCCGGCGCGGCCGCCGCCCGCCCAGTCGCCGCGGTTGTCTCCGGCCAGGCCGACAGCGGTGGCCAGGCCCGTGCCGGGGACCGCGAGGGCGGCGGTCAGCGCACCCGAGGCCAGCGACGGCAGCAGCGCGGCGCGCTGCGCCTCGGTGCCGAGGGCCAGGATCAGCGGGGCGGCGAGGACGGCGGTGGACAGCAGGGGCGAGGGGGCCAGGGCGCGGCCCGACTCCTCGCAGGCGAGGGCGAGTTCGGTGAGGGAGCAGCCGACACCGCCGTACGTCTCGGGGAGGGCCAGCGCGGGCAGCCCCAGGTGCAGGGCGAGGGCCTCCCAGAGCGCGGGGTCGTAGCCGGCCGGGGTCAGTTCGGCGGCCCGCAGCTCCTGCGGACCGCACCGCTTGACCAGCACCTCCCGCAGAGTGCGGCGGATCTCCTCCTGCTCCGCGGTGAGACGGGCATCCATGGGCGGGCTCCTCCCTCGTCGGGCGGCGGACGTCCGGAGACTCCGGGCGGCGCGAACGTGCCGGTCCGACGGCTGGTCCGACGGCTGGTCCGGCAAGCCGATCTGACGGGCCGTCATGTTAGGGCGGGGGGTCGCAGATGCACAGGGGTGCGACGCCTCCCGGCGCAGCGGTCATCTGATGTACCGTCAGATTCATGACGCATGCCACCTCGGAGCGCAGCCGTCGCAAGGTCGCCGTCGTCGGTGTGTCCCTGTCCGACTGCGGCCGTGTGGACGAGGCGACCCCGTACGCCCTGCACGCGCAGGCCGCGCGCCGCGCCCTGGCCGACTCCGGCCTGGACCGCTCGGTGATCGACGGACTGGCGTCGGCGGGGCTCGGCGTCCTCGCGCCCGCCGAGGTGGCCGAGTATCTGGGGCTGCGGCCCACCTGGGTCGACTCGACCTCGGTCGGCGGCTCCACCTGGGAGGTCATGGCGGCCCACGCGGCCGACGCCATAGCCGCGGGCCACGCGAACGCCGTCCTGCTCGTCTACGGCTCCACCGCCCGCGCCGACATCAGGGCGGGCCGCCGCACCGGCAACCTCTCCTTCGGCGCGCGGGGCCCGCTCCAGTTCGAGGTCCCCTACGGCCACACGCTCGTCGCCAAGTACGCGATGGCCGCGCGCCGCCACATGCACACGTACGGCACCACGCTCGAACAGCTCGCCTCGGTGGCCGTCCAGGCCCGCGCGAACGCGGCCCGCAACCCGGAGGCGATGTTCCGCGACCCGGTCACCGTCGACGACGTCCTGTCCGGGCCGATGATCGCGGACCCGTTCACCAAGCTGCACTGCTGCATCCGCTCCGACGGCGGCGCGGCGGTGCTGCTGGCGGCCGAGGAGTACGTGCGCGACTGCCGTACGGCCCCGGTGTGGGTGCTGGGGACCGGTGAACACGTCTCCCACACCACCATGTCCGAGTGGGCGGACTTCACCGTCTCCCCGTCGGCGGTGAGCGGCCGGCTCGCCTTCGAGCGGGCCGGGATCCGCCCGGCCGAGATCGACCTCGCGGAGATCTACGACGCCTTCACCTACATGACCCTGGTGACCCTGGAGGACCTCGGGTTCTGCGCCAAGGGCGAGGGCGGCGCCTTCGTGGACGCGGCGAAGGGGCGGCTCCTGGTGGACGGGGAGCTGCCGGTCAACACGGACGGGGGCGGCCTTTCGGCCCAGCATCCCGGCATGCGCGGTCTGTTCCTTCTGGTGGAGGCCGTACGGCAGCTGCGGGGCGAACTGCCGCCGGAGCGCCAGGTGCGGCGCCCCGACGGCACCCTGCCGGAACTGGCGGTGGCGTCCGGGACCGGGGGCTGGTTCTGCTCGTCGGGCACCGTGGTGCTGGGTCGGTAGCGACCGGGCCGGCGTGAGGCCGGTCAGGGCAGGACGGTGACGGCGGCCGTGTCGTTGCCGGGATGCGCGTCGCGGCGGCCGGCCGACGGGCTCGCGTCCTCGACGGTCACGCTGCCCTCCCCCGGCCCGTCGAGACGCAGGGTGAACACGAAGTCCTGGCTCTCGCCCGGACCGAGCGCGTCCACCGGGCAGCGGTACGTCCCGTCGGCCGAGTCGCAGAGCGGCTCGTAGGGAAGGGCACCTTGGCCTTGGGCCCGGTCCTGTCGCCGTGCGGGCGCAGACAGAAGACCTCGGGGGCGGTGATCGAGGACTTCCGGTCCGTGACGGAGCCGCACCCGGCGAGCAGCAGCGGCAGCCCGACACCGAGAACGCCGACGACGGCCGTACGTCTCGGCGAACGTCCCCGTCCTCCCCTCGGCGAGGCCTCCGGACCACCACGAGGGTGAGCCTGTGAGCCTCCGGCCTCCGTCGGCTCCTGGCGTGATAATCGGGTCATGGGAACAGATCTACACGACCTGCTGCGGTCGCTGCGGGTGTGGGACGCCGAGCTGCCGTCCTTCGACCCGGCGGCAGCACCCGCCGAACCACTGGCGCTGTTCACGGAGTGGTTCGCGCGGGCCGCGGCCGCCGGACAGACCGAGCCGCACACGATGTCGCTCGCGACGACCGACGAGGACGGCCTGCCCGACGTGCGAATCGTGATGCTGCACGGCGCGGACGAGGACGGCTGGGCGTTCGCCTCGCACGTGACGAGCCGCAAGGGACACCAGCTGGCCGCGCGCCCGTACGCCGCTCTCGGCTTCTACTGGCCCGCGCTCGGACGTCAGATCAGGCTCCGCGGCCCGGTCGAGGCCGCCTCGCCCGAGGAGAGCCTGGCGGACCTGCACGCCCGCTCCACCGGGGCACTGGCCGCCGCCCTGGTGGGCCGGCAGAGCGAAGTCCTGCCCTCACGGGCCGAGTTGGACCGGGCCTCGGACGCCGCCTGGCAGCGCGCCGAGAGCGCCCCGGACTCCCCCGCCCCCACCTGGACCCTCTACCGCCTCCGCCCGGACGAGGTCGAGTTCTTCCAGGGCGACGCCCGCAGGCGCCACACCCGGCTCGTCTACCGCCGCACGGAGACCGGCTGGGCCACCGAACTGCTCTGGCCGTGACACCGGCGGCGGCCACGACGTGAACACCCCGGGACCGACCGCCCCGCGCTACCCCTCGTACGTGAAGTCGTACGTGGCGAAGTCGGCGACGGGCCGGTAGCCGATCCGCCGGTAGAGGCCGTTGCTGGTCGGATTGGCGAGGTCGGTGAAGAGCAGCACCTCCTGGACGCCGGTGGCGAGCGCGGCCCGGCTCACCTCGGCGGTGACGGCAGCGGCGTATCCCCGGCCGCGCAGGGGCGCCGGGGTGTAGACGGGCCCGACCCGGAGCTGCCCGGCGACCGGGGGTGTCACGCCCGCCATGGCGACGGGGGTGCCGTCGGGGGTCTCCCAGAGGGTGATGCCGCCGTACGAGATCCGGCCGTCGGCCCAGGCGCCGGGTTCGCTGTACCCGCCCTCACCGATGGACTCGGCGAACTCCGTGTACCAGCGGGCGAGCAGGTCACGGTCGCCCTCGTCCGCGACCCGGGGACGGCCGGGCGGCGCGGTCCCGGGCACGGTCAGGCCGGCGAGCCGGTACAGCCGCTCGCTCCGCAGCCGCTTCGCCCTCGCGCCGGTCCGCAGCCCCCAGACCTCGGCGAAGACCTCGGCGGTGTCCTTGTCCGCGGAGACTCCGGGCACCTCGATCCCCGCGTCGGCGAGCAGCGCGGCCAGCGACCGCGCGTCCCGCTCGTCCAGCGAGGTGAGATTCAGCCGGTACGGCGGCGTACGGAAGAACGCACCGCGGACGGCCCCGTCCCGCTCCAGGGTGCCGAAGACCGGCGCGCTCCCGCCGTACTGGCTCATCCCCCGCCTGCGCAGCCCGTCCGTCACGGTCAGCGCGACGGTGTGCCGGTCGGGCCGCGAGCGGAGAAAGTCCCCGGCCCTGCCGAGGAACGCGTCGAGGTCGTGGATGAGCTGCCACTCGTACGTCACGGAGGTCATGCCGGATGATCCCGTGCGGCCCCGGCGAGGTGCCTCCGATTTTCGGCGTCGGGAGTGACCGGTGGGCCGGGAGAGGTTTGAATGGCTGGATGGCCGACGCGCATGTGCAGTTCTCCGTCCAGCCCGCCCCCGAGCTGACGGGCCTCGGCCTGCGGCTGCGCCCCTGGGACCCGGAGTCCGACGCGGATGTGTCGGCGTATCTGCGCGGGCTGACCGATCCCGAGTTCCAGCGCTGGAACACCCCGCTCAGGTTCGTCCGGGACATCGACGCCGCCCGTGAGTCGCTGCGGACCCGGGTCGCGGCGGCGACCAGCGGCACCGCGCTCCCCTTCTGCGTCACCGACGCCGGGACCGGCGAGACCCTGGGCCATGTCGGCCTCAACGAGATCGACCACGTCATCAGCTGCGCCCGCATCGGCTACTGGGTCCTCCCGGAGTGCCGCGGCCGCCGGGTCGCCACCCGCGCCCTCCTGCTGGCGGCCCGCTACGGCTTCACCGACCTCGCCCTGCACCGCCTGGACCTCGGCCACGCCGTGGGCCACGAGGTGTCCTGCCGGGTCGCCGAACACTGCGGATCCCGGCACGAGGGAACCCTGCGGGGCGCGATGTTCGAGGCCGGCCGCCACGACGCGTTCCGCGAC
Source organism: Streptomyces sp. f51 (assembly GCF_037940415.1). Taxonomy (NCBI): domain Bacteria; kingdom Bacillati; phylum Actinomycetota; class Actinomycetes; order Kitasatosporales; family Streptomycetaceae; genus Streptomyces; species Streptomyces sp. f51. The sequence continues at coordinate 3,178,371 of NZ_CP149798.1, forward strand.
GTCCACCTGCACGGCCGCCTGGCCACGGACCCGGAACCGGCACCCGACCGGTAGGACGGGAGGGCCGCGGGCCACGAAGGCCGGGCCCGGCGGAGGTCACCCCCCGGCGGCCGGCGACACAGGCCCTGCCACGGACTGTGCCCCGCCCCCTGCCCCGCCCCCTGCCACGGACCGTGACGCCGATCGTGACACGGGCCGGAACACGGGAACCCCCGCCCGGAAGACCACCTCCAGCCGCATCCCGATCCGCAGCTCGGCCTCCTCGCACCCGACCACCTCGGTCATCATCCGGGGGCCCTCCGCGAGGTCGACGACGGCGGCGGCGTAGGGCACGCGTTCGCCGAAGGGCGGCAGGTCGTTGCGGTGGACGACGGACCAGGTGTGGAGCGTGGCGCGTCCGCTCGCGGGGCGCCAGCCCACGTCCTCGCTCCAGCAGTACGGGCAGAACTCCCGCGGATAGTGGTGGACGCGGTCGCAGGACGCGCAGTGCCGGATCAGCAGCCGCCCCTGGGCCGCCGCGTCCCAGTACGGCCGGGTGAAGGCGTCCGCCTCGGGAACGTCGAACCCGCCACCGGTGCCGGGCGCGCCCCGGCCGGTCCCGCTCACCCGAACAGTCCCAGGGCGCTGTCCAGGGACCACGTCTGCCAGGACATCCCGAACAGGGCGACGGCCGAGACCAGCGCCATCATCGCGTTCTGTCCCTGCTCCGCCCAGTCGTGGATCATGAGGGTGAAGTAGAGGGCGTTGAGGAGCAGGCCCGCGACCAGGGCGACGGGAGTGAGCAGTCCGGCCACCAGGCCGAGACCGAGTGCCAGCTCCGCGTACACGACGACGTACGCCATCACCCTGGGACGCGGTGCCACGATCGTGTCGAAGCCCGAACGCACGGCGTTCCAGCGGTGCTTGGAGGCGACGTCCGCCGCCCACGCGATGCCGGTCCCCCGCTCGAACCAGCCCTTTCTGTCCTTGTGCCGCCAGCTCTCGAACCACCACAGCCCGAGCCCGATACGGAGCACGGCCAGCCATTCCGCCCCGCCGAGCCAGATCGTGTCCATGGCCGAACCTCCCGCAGAGGAGCCGCATCTGACGGTACGTCAGTTTCGACTCCCGGGAACGTCCGCGCAAGAGGCCCGCACCGGTCGACCGGGAGGGGGCGACCGGCGCGCCGCCGCCCACCCCCGCAGCACCCCTCTCAGGGGGCGCGCAGGGCCGCTCCCGCGCTCCCGCAGGAGACGTACGCCCCACCGCCCACCTGCGACGACGGCGCACTTTTCGCACGTCCTCACCACGTCGAAGTGACCTACGCCACCAGGCCCACCCACCCCTCCCACAGTCGTGACCAGTTCGCAACTGATTCAGGTCTTGACCGAGACCTATCAAGCACAGCTGTGATTACGCTCGCGCTATGGCCGACTCGACTGCTTCCACGACCTCCCGCACGGTGCCCTCCCACGAGGACCGCCCCGTGTACGTGATCGGAGGCGGCCCCGGAGGGCTCGCGGCGGCGTACGCGCTGCGCGCCCGGGGCGTACGAGCTGTCGTACTGGAGAAGTCGGACCAGGTCGGCGCCTCCTGGCGGGGCCACTACGACCGGCTGCGCCTGCACACCACCCGGCGCCTGTCCGCGCTGCCGGGGCTGTCCATGCCGCGCTCGTTCGGCCGCTGGGTGGCACGCGACAACGTGGTGCGCTACTTGGAGAAGTACGCCGAGCACCACGGTCTGGAGATCGTCACCGGTGTCGAGGTCTCCCGCGTGGAGCCCGCCCCGGGCGGCGACGGCTGGCTGCTGCACGCCACCGGCGGGCGCGAGCTGACCGGCAGCGCGGTGGTCGTGGCGACCGGCTACAACCACACCCCGCGCGTCCCCGACTGGTCCGGCCGCGACACCTACACCGGCGAACTGCTGCACGCCGGCGCGTACCGCAACCCCGCCCCCTACGCGGGCCGTGACGTCCTGGTCGTCGGTGTCGGCAACACCGGTGCCGAGATCGCCGTGGACCTGGTCGAGGGCGGCGCCTCGCGCGTACGGCTGTCCGTCCGCACCGCGCCGCACATCGTGCGCCGCTCCACGGCGGGCTGGGCCGCGCAGTTCACCGGCATCGCCGTGCGGAGGCTGCCGGTGCGGGTCGTGGACGCGCTGGCCGGGCCGATGGCGAAGCTGAGCGTGCCCGACCTGGCGGCGCAGGGGCTGCCCCGCCCCGGCACCGGGCTCTACTCCCGCGTCAACGAGGGTTCCATCCCCGTCCAGGACGTCGGCCTCATCGATGCCGTCCGCAAGGGCAGGGTCGAGATCGTGGCCGCGGTCGAGGGGTTCGAGGACGACAAGGTCGTCCTCGCCGGTGGGGACCGGATCGCTCCGGACGCGGTGATCGCCGCGACCGGGTACTCGCGGGCGCTGGAAGGCATGGTCGGGCATCTCGGTGTGCTCGACGGGCGGGGGCATCCGGTCGTGCACGGTGGTCATGCCCCGAAGGACGCGCCCGGCCTGTACTTCACGGGTTTCACCAACCCCATCAGCGGCATGTTCCGCGAACTGGCCCTGGACGCCGAAAAGATCGCCAGAGCGATATCCCGCCACACCTCCAAGGCCAAGCCCACCAGCTGAACCCCCTGCCCCCCGGCCCTCACCGACCGCCCCGGTCCCGCCCAGGCCCCAACTCCTTTCGCCCCCTCCGCCCCTACCCAACCCGAACCCGGGGCTCCGCCCCAGCCCCCCGCTCCTCAAACGCCGGAGGGGCTGAATCTTGCCCCGCACCCAAAGGCGGGCCGGGGGAGGCCACCCCCGGGGCTCCGCCCCGAACCCCGCTCCTCAAACGCCGGAGGGGCTGATTTTTCCCCGGCCGGGGATGACATTGCGCCGGGTCAGGGCCGAGTTTTCGGCGGTCGGGGCTGAGTCTCCCCCGGCCGAGGGTGACGTTGCGGCGGGTCGGGGCTGACTTTTCGGCGGGTCGGGGCTGAGTTTTCCCCGGCTGGGGATGACATTGCGGCGGTAGGGGCTGAGTTTCCCCCGGCCGGGGATGACATGGCCACGGCCTGGGCTGACGTTGCGGCGGCCGGGGGCTGAATCTTCCGCGGCCGGGGCTGACGATTCGCCGGCCCGCGGGCGGAAGCCTTCCGCAGCCGGGGGCTGAAACCTTCTGCGGCCGAGGGCTGAAGCCTTCCGCGGCCTGGGGCTGAACCCTTCCGCGGCCGGGGCTGGGAGGTGGACCGGGCACCACGACGCACCCGCACCCGGGATCCGGCGCGAGGGGACGTGCCGGTACATCGATGCCCGTCGCCACCGACGGTCACACCTCACCCAACGGCGACGGGCTGATGCACCGGCACGGCCCCGACCCACCACCGAACCGGAGCCGAACCCGACCCCGCGCCCCCGCCCGGAGCCCCTCCGCACACCCAACACAAGCCCACCCCTGCACAACGGTTCCTGACACGACGTCAGTTGCGTAATCTGACACTGCGTCAGTTAACAATTGGCTGTCACACAGGAGCGGGCGGACCGATGCTTGGATCAACCCACGGCACCCTCACCACCGACTCCCGCCGGGCCAGGGTCATCGCCTGCGGCGAGCAGCCCTCCCCGGTCGTGCACGGACGCCCGGCCGAGGTCGACGACCTGGACGTCAGCGGACGCCCGCTGTACGCCACCGTCCCCGACCTGGACCGCTTCTTCCGTCCCGAGTCCGTGGCCGTCATCGGCGCCTCGGACACCGAGGGCCGGCCGAACACCGGCATCACCCGGCAACTGATCGGCTGGGCCGAGCGGGTCGGCGCCCGGCTCCACCCGGTCCACCCCACCCGCAGGGAGGTCTTCGGCCTCCCGTGCCTCCCCTCCGTCGCCGCCCTGCCCGAGCAGGTGGACCTGGCCGTCGTCCTCGTCGGCGACCCCCTCCCGGTGATCGAGGAACTGGCCGAGGCCAAGGTGCGATTCGCGGTCGCCTTCGCGTCCGGCTTCGCCGAGACCGGCGCCGAGGGCGCCGCCGCCCAGGCCCGCCTCGCCGCCGCCGTACGCGGCTCAGGACTGCGCCTGCTCGGACCCAACACCAACCTCAACGCCTTCGAGAACTTCCGCGACGACCTCGACGGCCCCGCGATCGCGCTCATCACCCAGTCCGGCCACCAGGGCCGGCCGGTGTTCGCGATGCAGCAGCTGGGCGTGCGCCTGTCCCACTGGGCACCCACCGGCAACGAGGCCGACCTGGAGACCGCGGACTTCATCTCCTACTTCTCCGAACGGCCCGAGGTCGGCGCCATCGCCTGCTACGTCGAGGGACTCAAGGACGGCCGCTCCTTCCTGCTCGCCGCCGACCGGGCCGCCCGCCGCAAGGTGCCCGTCGTCGCGGTGAAGGTCGGCCGCACCGAGACCGGCGCCCGCACCGCCGCCTCGCACACCGGCAAGCTGACCGGCGCCGACGCGGTGGTGGACGCGGCGATGCGCCAGTTCGGCGTGATCCGCGTCGACGGACTCGACGAACTCCAGGACACCGCGGCCCTGCTGGCGCGCGCCCGCGCACCGCAGGCCCACGGGGTCGTCGTCTATTCGATCTCGGGCGGCACGGGCGCGCACTTCGCGGACCTGGCGAGCGAGGCGGGCCTCGACCTGCCGGTCCTCTCGGAGGACAAACAGGCCGAGCTGCACACCTGGATACCGGACTACCTGAACGTCGCGAACCCGGTCGACAACGGCGGGCACCCGGTCGGCGACTGGCGCGGCCGGAAGATCATCGACGCGATCCTCGCCGACCCCGCCGTCGGCGTGCTGATCTGCCCGATCACCGGGCCGTTCCCGCCCATGAGCGACGAACTGGCGCAGGACCTCGTGGACGCGGCGGAGCAGACGGACAAGCTGGTGTGCGTGGTGTGGGGGTCGCCGGTCGGCACGGAGGCGGCCTACCGGGAGACGCTGCTCGGCTCGTCCCGGGTCGCCACGTTCCGTACGTTCGCCAACTGCATCACCGCCGTCCGCGCCCACCTCGACCACGCGCGCTTCACCGCGGCCTACCGTTCGCCCTTCGACGAGGCCCCGCGCACCCCGTCTCCCTCCTTCCGCAAGGCGCAGGCCCTGATGCGCCCGGGCCAGCAGCTGAGCGAGCACGCGGCCAAGCAGCTACTGCGCGCGTACGGGATCCGTGTGCCGCGGGAGCAGTTGGTGACCAGCGCGGCGGCGGCCGTGCGGGCGGCGAGCCAGGTCGGCTACCCGGTGGTCATGAAGGCGTCCGGCGCCCAGATCGCCCACAAGACCGAACTCGGCCTGGTCAAGATCGGACTGACCTCCGCCAGCCAGGTCCGCGACGCCTATCGCGAGCTCACCGACATCGCCCGCTACGAGGGCATCTCCCTGGACGGAGTCCTGGTCTGCCAGATGGTCGAGCGGGGTGTCGAGATGGTCGTGGGCGTCACGCACGACGAGCTCTTCGGGCCGACCGTCACCGTCGGGCTCGGCGGGGTTCTCGTCGAGGTGCTGCGGGACACCGCCGTGCGCGTGCCGCCGTTCGGTGACGACCAGGCGCGGGCCATGCTGTCCGAACTGCGGGGGCGGGCGCTCCTCGACGGGGTGCGCGGCGGTCCGCCGGTGGACGTGGACGCGCTGGTCGAGGTGGTGATCCGGGTCCAGCGCATGGCGCTCGAACTCGGCGACGGGATCTCGGAGCTGGACATCAATCCGCTGATGGTCCTGCCCCGGGGACAGGGCGCCGTGGCCCTGGACGCCCTGGTGATGTGCCGCTGAGCGGGCTCCGAACCCACCGCTCCCCACCACCGCACACCACGCGAGCACCACGACGAACCCACCCGCGCCCCTCGCCGACACCGCGAGCACCACGACGAACCTACCCGCACCCCTCGCACACACCCCGACCACCGCGACGGACCCACCCGCACCCCTCGCCCACAACGGAGCACCTTCATGCCCGACTCCCCCCGCCCGTCCCGCGAAGCCCCCGAATCCGGTGAACCCGATGAATCCGGCGAATCTCCCGAAAAGCCCCTCACCTCATTGATACGCCACACCACTGACAACGCGGTCTCGTGGATCACCCTCGACCGCCCCGAGGCGATGAACGCGCTCACCCGGGACCAGCGGGAGCGCGTGATCGGTCTGCTCGCGGCCGCGTCCGCCGACCCCGCCGTACGGGCCGTGGTCATCACGGCCACCGGCCGCGGGTTCTGCGCGGGAGCGGATCTGCGGGGAGGACCGCCCGCGGGCGAACGGGTCCCGGGCGATGTCGCCCGCACCATCCGGCTGGGCGCGCAGCGCCTGATCGCCGCCGTCCTGGACTGCGAGAAGCCGGTGATCGCGGCGGTGAACGGCACGGCGGCCGGGCTCGGCGCGCATCTGGCCCTCGCGTGCGACCTCGTCCTCGCGGCCGAAGAGGCCCGGTTCATCGAGGTGTTCGCGCGGCGGGGGCTCGTGCCGGACGGCGGCGGCGCCTACCTGCTGCCCCGGCTGATCGGCCCGCAGCGGGCCAAGGAGCTGATGTTCTTCGGCGACGCGCTGAGCGCCGCGGACGCCGAACGGCTGGGGCTCGTCAACAGGGTCGTACCTCCGGGCGAGTTGGAGAAGACGGTCCGCGCCTGGGCGGAGCGGCTCGCCGCCGGGCCCACCCGGGCGCTCGCCCTCACCAAGCAGTTGGTCAACGCCTCGCTCGACACCGACCGCGGGGGCGCCTTCGCGGCGGAGGCGGCGGCGCAGGAGATCAACATGACGACGAGGGACGCCGTCGAGGGCGTGGCGAGCTTCGTGGAACGACGCGCACCCCGCTACGAGGGCCGCTGACAAGGCGGTTCAGCCCCACACCCCGTCCAACCCCACACCCCTTCAGCCCCGCACCCCGTCCAACCCCACACCCCTTCAACCCCACGCCCCATCCAACCCCGCGCCCCGTCCGGCCCGCCCCCGTTCAGTCCTGCCGCAGAACGCGCAGGTCCCCCGCGTCGGGATCGCCGAACAGGACGAAGAGTTCCGGATGGGCCTCGGTGCCGCCGATGGTCCAGTACGTGTCGTGGCCGCAGTCGCCGACGCGGACGACCACGCCGTCCCGCCGCTGGGAGGCGGGCCCGTCGGCGTACGGGTCGTAGCGGCCCGCGGTGTCGAGGAACCACTTGCCCGGGCCGTCGCAGCGCGTGAACTCCTTGGTGGTCACGTCCCCGAACTCGGGCTGGGCGGGCACGGCCGAGAGCACGGCCCCGCCGTCGGCGCTCAGCCGCAGCACGGCCCCGTGGTCGCCGCGCCAGACGCCGGTGAGCCGGTCGGCGCCGAGCTTCGGCGGCCGGTACTCGTGGATGAGCCCCGTGGCCAGGCCCACCGTGCCCGCCGTGACGACCAGCACGCACGCCCCGAGGGCCGCGAGGGCCGAGCGGAGCCAGACACGGCCGGGCTCGGGAGGACGTCCTGTGGCCCGTTCGCGCCGTCGCATCAGGGCGACGCCGAGCGCGGGCGGCACGCCCCACGCGGTGAGCAGCAGGACCCTGGTCCCGGTGGGCGCGAGACCGAGGAGGAGGACCGCGAGGCCCGTCCAGGCCGCGCCGATCAGCAGGACGAGACCCAGGTGCCAGGCGCTCTCGGGACCGGGTGCGCGGCGGCGCGCCAGCCGCGCGAGGGTGGCCGCCGGCAGGGTGCACGTCGCGGCGTGCAGCAGGCCGAGGGCGGCGAGCAGGGGCGGCCCGAAGACCAGCACGCACAGCAGGCCGACGGCGGCGAATCCGCCGCCGAGGCCCGCGCCGTGGTCGTCGTCGTCGAACGTCCCGACCCACCAGACCGCGATGGCGACGGCGAACTGCGCCGCGCAGATCGCGGCGGCGAGGTTCACCTCCGCACCGGTCCATGTCGACCCGGGGCGCGTGGGCTCATCGGAGTTCCCCGACCTCATGAGGCGAAAGATACGCGGGCCGGACACGACGTGCCGCAAGGGGTTCCCGCCCTCACCCTTCCCCCCTCCTTCCACCCGCCCCTCCCCCGCCCCTGCCCCGCCACCGTCCCGGCCCCCGCACCCCTTCCTATCTGACAGCCCGTCAGCTTAAATGGTCGGTGTGATGGGACACGCAGGGATGGCCGCGGCGGCCGTCCGCTACCTCAGGTCGGCCGGGGCCCCCACCGCCGCGGGGCCCGTCGAGGCGTTGCCGCGCCCGGATCTGCGCGCGGTCGGCGAGGACGAGCGGGCGCCGGTCGATCCGGCCCGGTTCCGGCGCGTCCTCGGGCACTTCGCGACCGGGGTGACCGTCGTGACGGCTCCGGCCACCGGCGCCGACGGCCCGGCCGGATTCGCCTGCCAGTCGTTCGCCTCGCTCTCACTGGATCCGCCGCTGGTGTGCTTCATGGTCGGCCGTACGTCGACGACCTGGCCGCGCATCGCCCGCGCCGGGGTCTTCTGCGTCAACGTGCTCGGCGCGCACCAGGGCGACCTGTGCCGCGGCTTCGCGGTGAGCGGCGCGGACAAGTTCGCCGGGGTCGCCCACGACCCCGCCCCCGTCTCCGGGTCCCCCCGCCTCGCGGGTGCGGCGGCCTGGGTCGACTGCACGATCCACGCCGTGCACACGGGCGGGGATCACCTGATCGTGGTGGGCCGGGTCGACGCGCTCGGCGCGGGCGGCGAGGACGGGCCGGGCGGCGGGGACGACTCGGACGTACGGCCCCTGCTCTTCCACAAGGGCCGCTTCCTCGCCTGACACCGCGAGGACGGCCCGTCACGCGGGAGCGGGTGCCACCGCCTGGGCCGCCGCGGGGACCGCCGGACGGCGGCGCCGGATCACCAGGACCATCAGCGTGGCCGCCGCGCACAGCGCGCCCGAGGCGTACCAGACCACGTCGTACGAGCCGAAGCGGTCGCGGGCGACGCCGGCGAGGAAGGCGACGAGCGCGGCGCCGACCTGGTGGGAGGCGAGGACCCAGCCGAAGACGATGGCGCTGTCCTCGCCGTACCGCTCACGGCACAGGGCCAGGGTGGGCGGCACGGTGGCGACCCAGTCGAGGCCGTAGAAGACGATGAAGAAGATCATCGGCGGGTGCACGGACGGGGCGAGCAGCATCGGCAGGAACAGCAGCGAGATGCCGCGCAGCGCGTAGTACGCCGCCAGCAGGCGGCGCGGTTCGAAGCGGTCGGTGAACCAGCCGGAGGCGACGGTGCCGACCACGTCGAAGACGCCGATGACCGCGAGGAGCGAGGCGGCCGCGGTGACGGGCATGCCGTGGTCGTGGGCGGCCGGCACGAAGTGCGTCTGGACCAGGCCGTTCGTCGAGGCCCCGCAGATCGCGAACGACCCGGCCAGCAGCCAGAAGGGGCCCGTGCGGACGGCGGAGAGCAGCACGGTCACCGCGCGCCGGGCGGCGCCCCGCACCGGTTCGGGCTTCGGTACGAACTCCTTCGCCCCGTACGGCGTCTGGCCCACGTCGGCCGGGTGGTCGCGCAGCAGCAGCCAGACGAAGGGGACGACCGCCAGGGCCGCGAGCGACACGGTGACCGCGGCCGGACGCCAGCCGTGCTCCGTGACGATCCAGGACAGCAGCGGGAGGAAGATCAGCTGGCCCGAGGCGGAGGCGGCGGTCAGGATGCCCGTCACCAGGCCCTTGCGCTCGGTGAACCAGCGGTTGGTGACCGTCGCCGCGAAGGCCAGTGCCATGGATCCGGAGCCCAGGCCCACCAGCAGGCCCCAGCAGAGCATCAGCTGCCAGGCCGCCGTCATCCACACGGTCAGCCCGGAGCCGATCGCGATCACGGTCAGGGCGATGGCCACCACGCGGCGGATGCCGAAGCGGTCCATCAGCGCCGCGGCGAACGGCGCCGTGAGTCCGTACAGCGCGAGGTTGATCGAGACGGCCGCGCCGATCGTGCCGCGCGACCAGTGGAACTCCTGGTGCAGCGGGTCGATCAGCAGTCCGGGAAGCGACCGGAAGGCGGCCGCGCCGATGATCGTCACGAAGGTGACGGCGGCGACGAACCAGGCACGGTGGACGCGGTGGGAGGGGGAGGGGCGGACGGGCCGGGAGTCCTCCGGGGCCGGGGCGGCTTCGGTTGTCTGGGTCACGCCCTAGAGCATCGGGGAACGTACGCCGGCGAACCACTGGCCCGAGAGACAGCATTCGCTACGATCGGGCCATGGCCACTCCCGGTACGCCGCCCCCGCACCGCGTCGTCGTCCTCGCCCTGGACGGCCTGCTCCCCTTCGAGCTCGGCATCCCGCAGCGCATCTTCGGCAAGGCGCGGGACACGGAGGGGCGCCCGCTCTACGAGGTCGTCACCTGCTCGGTCCGGCCGCCGGGCCCGGTCGAGACGGACGCGGACTTCTCGGTCCTCGTCGCCAACGGGCCCGAGGCGCTGGCCGGCGCCGACACGGTCGTCGTCCCGGCCTCGTACGAACTCGGGCCCGTCCAGCAGGAGGGGATCCTGACCCCGGAGCTGGCGGCCGCCCTCGGGCACATCCGCCCCGGCACCCGTCTGGTCTCCATCTGCACCGGCAGTTACGTCCTCGCCGCCGCCGGGTATCTCGACGGCCGCCCCGCCACCACGCACTGGATGCACGCCGAGCACTTCCAGCGGCTCTTCCCGCGGATCGACGTGGACGCGGACGTGCTCTTCGTCGACGACGGCGACGTCCTGACCTCCGCCGGGGTCGCCGCCGGGATCGACCTGTGCCTGCACCTCGTACGGCGTGACCACGGCGCCGCCGTCGCCAACGAGGTGGCCCGCCGGACCGTCGTGCCGCCGCACCGCGACGGCGGGCAGGCGCAGTACATCCGGCGCCCGGTCCCCGAGGCGCGCTCGGCCGGCACGACCGCCGCGCGCGCCTGGGCGCTCGGCCGCCTCCACGAGCCGATCCAGCTGCGCGACATGGCCGAGCAGGAGTCCATGTCGGTGCGCACCTTCACCCGGCGTTTCCGCGAGGAGGTCGGGGTCAGCCCCGGCCAGTGGCTCACGCGGCAGCGCGTCGAACACGCCCGCCATCTGCTGGAGTCCAGCGATCTGTCCATCGACCAGGTGGCCCGCGACGCGGGTTTCGGCACGGCCCAGTCGATGCGCCAGCACCTTCAGGCGACCCTCGGCGTCAACCCGACCACCTACCGGCGCACGTTCAGGGCGGGCACCGGCACCGGCGTCACCGGGTGACCGTGCCGGAGGTGCTCCGGAACGTCAGCACCGCCCGTGCCACCTTCCCCGCGTGCGCGTCCTCGGCCGCTCGCTCGAAGTCCTCGACCGGGTACGTCGCCGTCACCAACTCGTCCAGGAGCAGGCGGCCTTCGCGGTACAGCTCGGCGTACAGGGCGATGTCCCGCTGGGGGCGGGACGAGCCGTAGCGGCAGCCCAGGATGGACTTGTCGAGGTACATCGAGGAGACGAGGAAGGACGCCTCGGCCGTGGCCGGGGGGACGCCGAGCAGGATCGCCTGGCCGTGCCGGTCGAGCGAGTCCACGGCCCGGCGGATGAGGTCGACGCGTCCGACGCATTCGAAGGCGTGCTGCGCCCCGGTGGGCAGGATGTCCCTGACCCCGTCCACGGAGGTCAGGAAGTGGGTCGCGCCGAACTGCCGGGCCACCGCCTCCTTGGCCGGGTTGGAGTCGACGGCGACGATCCGCAGCGCGCCCGCGAGCCGGGCCCCCTGGAGGACGTTGAGGCCGATGCCGCCCGTGCCGATGACCAGGACGCTGTCGCCGCGGTCGACCCGGGCGCGGTTCAGGACCGCTCCGACGCCGGTGAGCACCCCGCAGCCGATCAGCGCGGCGGACGTGAGCGGGATGTCCTTCGGGATCCGGACCGCCTGCACGGCCTTGACCACCGTGCGTTCCGCGAACGCCGAGTTGGCGGCGAACTGGTGGAGCGGCTCGCCGGAGCGGGTGAACGGCCGCTGCGGCATGCCGATCGCCTTGCGGCACATCGTGGGCCGCCCCCGGTCGCACTCGGCGCAGGTCCCGCAGTTGGCGAGGGTGGACAGCGCCACGTGGTCGCCGGGCCCGACATGGGTCACCCCCGCCCCCACCGCCTCCACCACGCCCGCGCCCTCGTGGCCGAGGACCACGGGGACGGGGAACGGGATGGTCCCGTCCACCACGGAGAGATCGCTGTGGCAGAGTCCCGCCGCGGCGATCGCGACCAGGACCTCCCCGGGCCCCGGGTCCCGTATCTCCAGATCGTCCACGACCCGGGTCCGCTTCCCGTCGAAGATCACGCCTCGCATCGCTCAGGCTCCCCTCTTCCCGGGCCGCCCCGGGCGCTGTTCCCGGGCTGCTCCCGGGCTGATTCGGTCCGTACCCGGCGGCCGCACGGTGCCGGGCCCGTTCACGGCCCTCCCCGGGGTTCCTTCGGCAGGCCGAGGGCCCGCTCGGCGACGATCGTGCGCTGGATCTCGTCCGAACCGCCGTAGATCGTGTCGGCCCGGCTGAACAGGAACAGGTGCTGGTCCGGGTCCAGTTCGTAGGGCCGCTCGGCCGACCAGTCCCCGGGGCCCACCGCCGAGGCGGATCCCCGTACCTGGACCGCCAGTTCACCGAGCCGCCGGTGCCATCCGCCCCACAGCAGCTTCGCCACGCTCGGCGCGCCCGGACCGCCCGGACTCCCCGAACCCCCCAGGGTGCGCAGCGCGTTCCACCGCATCACGCGCAACTCGGCCCAGAGGCGCACCAGTCGCTCCCGTACGACGGGATCCCCGGCCATTCCCGTCTCGACGGCCGTGCGCAGCACACGGCCCAACTCCTCGGCGAACCCGATCTGCTGGGCGAGGGTGGAGACCCCGCGCTCGAAGCCGAGCAGGCTCATGGCGACCCGCCAGCCGCCGCCCTCGCCCCCGACCACATGCCCGGCCTCCGCCACCGCACCGTCGAAGAACACCTCGTTGAACTCGCTCGTGCCCGTCAGCTGACGGATGGGGCGGACCTCGATCCGGCCGGGCTGGTCCATGGGGACGAGCAGGAAGGACAGTCCGTGGTGGCGGGTCGAGCCCGGCTCGGTGCGGGCGAGCACGAAGCACCAGTCCGCCTCCCCGGCGAGCGAGGTCCAGATCTTCTGTCCCGTGATCCGGTAGGACCCCTGCTCCCGTACGGCGGCCGTACGGACGCCGGCCAGGTCCGAGCCGGCGCCCGGTTCGCTGTAGCCCTGGCACCACAGTTCCTCGCCGCGGGCGATCGGGGGCAGGAAGCGGCGCTTGTGCTCCGGGCTCCCGTGCGCGATGAGCGTCGGCGCCAGCAGGTTCTCACCGATGTGCCCGGACCTGGCCGGCGCCTTCGAGCGGGCGTACTCCTCGGCCCACACCACCTGCCGGGTCAGGTCCGCGCGCCGGTTGCCGTACCCGTCCTCGGCCCAGCCGAGTCCGATCCAGCCGCCCGCGCCGAGTTCGCGCTCCCAGTCGCGGCGCGCGGGGGTGCCGGCCAGGTGCTGCTCCAGCCAGGCCCGTGCCTCGCGCCGGAAGAGTTCGTCCCGCGCACCGAATGCGAAGTCCACGCGCTCTCCTCCCGACCGGATCCGGGGCACCCCGGACCGGTCCACGGTCAGGCGTTGGGGCGCGCCTTGTCCGCCGCGGCCCGCGCCATCGCCTCCAGCCGCTCCAGCAGCGGCATCGGATCGACGCCGACGGTCCCGGGCAGGAAGTCGGCTATCTTCTCGGGGGTCCAGGCGCCCTCGGCGTAACCGGCGCGCAGTTCGCGCGGCTGCGCCCATACGGCGATCTTGGGTCCGGCGATCGTGTAGACCTGCCCGGTGATGCGTTCCTCGCGGGCCCGGTCGGAGAGCAGGTAGACCACGAGCGCGGCCACGTCCTCCGGTTCGCCGATCTCCTTCAGCTCCATCGGGACGTTCGCCGACATGCGCGTACGGGCGACGGGCGCGACGGCGTTCGCGGTGACCCCGTACTTGTGCAGCCCGAGGGCCGCGCTGCGCACCAGGGAGATGATCCCGCCCTTCGCCGCGCTGTAGTTGGCCTGCGCCACCGAGCCCTGGTGGTTGCCGCTGGTGAAGCCGATCAGCGTGCCCGAGCCCTGGGCCCGCATCACCGCGGAGGCGGCCCTGAACAGGGTGAACGTGCCCTTGAGATGGGTGGCGACGACCGGGTCCCACTCCTGCTCGGACATGTTGAAGAGCATCCGCTCGCGCAGGATTCCGGCCACGCACACCACACCGTCGATGCGCCCGTACGACGCGAGCGCGGTGTCGACGACCCGCTGCCCGCCCGCCATCGTCGAGATGTCGTCGGCCACCGCGACCGCCTCGCCGCCGGCGGCCTCGATCTCCTTGACGACGGCGTCCGCGACCGAACTCGTGGGCTCGGCGCCCTCGATGGAGACGCCGTAGTCGTTGACGACGACGCGGGCGCCCTCGGCGGCGGCGGCGAGCGCGACCGCCCGGCCTATCCCCCGGCCCGCACCCGTGACGGCGACGGTCTTGCCCGCAAGGAAGTTCCCCATGCCCGGCCCCTTCCCGCAGTTTCTGACGGTCCGTTAGATTCAACTCGGATTCTACGACCCGCCGGATACCTGGAGACAAGCCCCCGGGGAGGACTCATGTCGCGGCCGCCGCTTCATCCGGAGTTCCACGAGATCGCCAAGCGCGTCAACAACTGGGGGCGCTGGGGGGACGACGACGAGATCGGAACGCTGAACCTCATCACCGACGAGGTGGTGCGGGAGGCCGCGGGGACCGTGAGGACCGGGCGCCGCGTTCCGCTCGCCCTGCCGCTCCAGCAGGACGGGGTGCAGACCGGGATGATCCCGGGGCGGGTCAATCCGCTGCACGCGATGGTGCAGATCAACCAGGAGATCTTCGGCCCCGGCACGGTGGCGTGCAGCGACGACGCCGTGACCATGGGCCTCCAGGCGGCCACGCACTGGGACGCGCTGCCCCACGTCTCGCACTCCGGCCGGCTCTACAACGGGCGCCCGGCCTCCACCGTCACCCCGCACGGCGGAGCCGAGTTCGGCGGGATCGACAAGCCGCGGCACATCGTCTCGCGCGGTGTCCTGCTCGACGTGGCACGCGCGCGAGGCGAACACCGGCTGGCCGGCGGGCACGCCGTCACCCCCGAAGACCTGGAGGCGGCGGAGGAGTTGGCGGGGACGCGGGTGCGGGCGGGCGACATCGTGCTCGTACGGACCGGGCAGATCCAGGTGTATCTGGCGGGCGACAAGCACGGGTACGGGTATCCGTCGCCGGGTCTTTCGGTGCGCACGCCCGAGTGGTTCCACGCGCGCGATGTCGCGGCGGTCGCCAACGACACCCTGACCTTCGAGATCTTCCCGCCCGAGATCGAGGACCTGTGGCTGCCCGTGCACGCGCTCGACCTGGTCGAGATGGGGATGCTGCAAGGCCAGAACTGGAATCTCGAAGAGTTGTCCACAGCCTGTGGACAAGAAGAGCGATACGCCTTCCTGCTGTCGGCGATGCCGGAACCCTTCGTCGGCGGCACCGGCACACCGGTGGCGCCCGTGGCGATCCTCTGACGGCCCGTCCACCGGGGGCGGCCCGCGGACCCGGCCCGGCGAGGGGCGGTCGGCGGCGCGCCTCCCCCACTCTCGACTGCGCCCGGCCGGAAGGTCCCCACCTCTCGCCGGGCACGGCATCACGCGCCACCAACCGTCTCCGGCGTACCCGCCCTGCCCCCCCTGGCCGCGGGGGAGCCGACGCCGAATCGCGACCCGCACTCGCCGAGGGCTCCCGTCACCGGAGCCCCCGCCGTCCCCTCGCGGCGAATCGCTGAACACAAGCGTGATCAAACGGACACGCCACGTCAACACCCGATCGGGGATTTACGGTGTTCCACCCTATTTGAGACCGCGCGTACGGAAGCACGACCCGGCGCATTCGGCCACCACGGCGGCCGTGTACAGCGCTTTCGTGCATACATGCACAAAACGCGAGACGGGGGCAGGGGAACGCGATCGCCTCGGCGGCCCTGGCCGCCGTGCGGCAACCAGGGAGGCCGGCCGGACCGGCCGCGTCAGACAGCCTCGTAGGCGAACCCGCCGTACGCGCCGTACGGGGAGTCCTGCGCCGCGCCCGAGGCGCAGCGGTCGAGTTCGCACCAGATGCGCTTGCCGGCACCCTCGGGGCTCCAGCCCCAGCGGTCCGCGAGTCCGTCGACCAGTTCCAGGCCGCGGCCGTTGGTCTCGTCGCCGTCCGCGTGCCGGGGCATCGGCGGCCGGGCGCTGGAGTCGGCGACCTCCAGGCGCACGGTGGCGGCCCCCGTGCCGCCGCCCGGCAGGCACAGGCGCAGCACGGCCGGACACCCGGTGTGCACCACGGCGTTGGTGACAAGTTCGGAGACGAGCAGGATCAGCGTCTCGGCGAGTGGTTCATCGGCGTCTATCCCGGACCCCGCGAGCCTCGAACGGGCCCAGCGCCGGGCTCGCCCCACCTCTGCGGGGTCGGGCCGGATCTCCAGCTGCACTTGAAGCACCTGCACCGCTCACACCATCCGAACCGGCGGACACATCGCCTCGCGCCTCACAAGGGCCACGATCGTAGCCATTTTCTGCATGGCCAGAACAAGGATCACGGAACGTGATTCCCTTGCGAGACAGCATGGTTGACGTACAGTCACCCCAACAAGCGCTTCGGGCATATTCCAGCGCGAAGGAGTACGCGTGCGGCATACTGTGCGACGCTCGCCACGGGGAGTCGAACAGGCAGGTGCGGGGGTCCGCCCTGCCGTACGAGCGGCGCGCATCGCCGGGTTCGGCGCGGCCTCGGGGGCAACACCGGGATGGCTCAGCCTCAGAACCACTCGCATCCCACACAAGGTACCGGAGCACGGCGCCGACTCCAGGCCGTGACAAGTCACGCCTAGGACACAACCAGGTCTCAACGCTCCGTGATCCTGTTCTGCCACGATCCGCGACATCCGTCCGCGTTCCTCCCGCGGCGCCCCAGGACAGCGGCCCTCTACACCGTCCGGGCCACCAGATCGTCCGCCAGCTCCTCCTCGCTCTGTGTGACGCCGCCTGCGCGGTGTGTGCGGACCCATGCCCTCTTGAGATGCAGATGGACGTCGGACTCCCAGGTGAAGCCCATGCCGCCGTGGACCTGGAGACAGTCGCGGGCGCCGCGCACGGCGGCCTCGTCGGCGAGCACACGGGCCGCCGCGATGTCCGCCGGGTCGGCGGTGACCGAGGCCGCGTAGACGGCCGCACGGGCCGTCTCGACCCGCGCGAGCATGTCGGCGCACAGATGCTGCACCGCCTGGAAGGCCCCGACCGGCCGCCCGAACTGCTCGCGCGTCCGGGCGTGTTGCACGGCGCTCTCGCAGGTCCGGGAGGCGCTGCCGAGCTGTTCGGCCGCGGTGAGCAGCGAGGCGACCAGCCGGTCGGGCGTACGTGCCGCCCGGAGCGCCCCGCCCGCGGACCGGCCGTCGGCGCCCGCGGGCAGCCGGTGCAGGGGGGTCAGCGGGTCCACCGAGGCCAGCCGTACGGCGCCGGTGGCGTCGCCCCGGACGACATCGGCCTCGTCCAGCCACTCCACGAGGCCCCCGCAGGCGAGCCCCCGTGCGGCAGCTCCCCCTCCGGCAGCTCCCCCTTCGGTGAGGCACTCCTCGGCACGCCCCCCTTCGGCGAGCCACCCGTCGGCCGACGTCACGACCACCTCTCCGCCCGCCGCGCCGGGCACGACGCCCGCGGCGAGATGGGTGGCGACGAGCGGGCCGGGCAGCAGGACCCGCCCCGCCTCCTCGAAGGCCAGCACGGCCTCCGGGAGGCCCAGCCCGACACCGCCCTCGGACTCGGGCAGCCGCAGCGCGAAGAACCCGGCCGCGCCCAGCTCGCGCCACAGCCCCCGGTCGAGCACGCGCCCGCCCCCGGGAGGCCTCCCCTCCGCCCGGTCCACGGCCGCGCGCAGCTCCTCCCGCCCGAAGCGGCCCTCCAGCAGTGCGCGTACGCCCTGGCGCAGGGCCCGTTGGTCGTCCGTGAGCCGGAAGTCCACTGTGCAGCTCATCTCCCCCTGGGAAGGCCGAGGATCCGCTCGGCCACGATGTTCCGCTGGATCTGCGAGGTGCCCGCGGCGATCGTGTACGACAGGGACGACAGCCGGTCCAGGCTCCATTCCCGGCCCAGGTCGAGGGACTCGGGACCGAGGACCTCCGCGGCGGCGTCGAACAGCTCCTGACGGGCGTGCGAATAGCGCAGCTTGAAGACCGAACCGCCGACGCCGGGCACGCCCCCGGTGCTCTGCGCCTCGCTGACGTTCCACTGGGTGAGCCGCCACAGCGCGCGGAACTCGGCGTTCAGCCTGCCGAGACGGCGGCGCAGGACGGCGTCGTCCCAGCGGCCGTTCTTCCGTGCCTCGCGCGCGACCTCGGACAGGACGCGGCGGCAGGCGACCACCTCGCCGACGAAGGCGGTGCCGCGCTCGTAGGAGAGCGTCACCATGGTCACACGCCAGCCGTCGTTCTCGGCCCCGACCCGGTTGGCGGCCGGGACGCGCACCTCGTCGAGGAAGACCTCCGCGAACTCGGTGGAGCCCGCGAGCGTGCGCAGCGGGCGGACGGTGATCCCGGGCGCGTCCATGGGCATCGCGAGCCAGGTGATGCCCCGGTGCTTGGGCGCGTCCGGGTCGGTGCGCACCAGCAGTTCGCACCAGTCGGCCACCTCGGCGTGGGAGGTCCAGATCTTGGACCCGCTCACCACGTAGTCGTCGCCGTCGCGCCACGCGCGCGTGCGCAGCGCCGCGAGGTCGGATCCGGCGCCGGGTTCGCTGAAGCCCTGGCACCAGACCTCCTCTCCGCGCAGCACGGGCGGCAGCCAGCGCGCCCGCTGCTCCGCGCTCCCCTCGGAGGCGATGGTCGGCCCGGCGTGCAGCAGTCCGACGAAGTTGGCCCCCACGTAGGGGGCGCCCGCCTTCTCGGTCTCCTCCAGGTAGATGAGGTGCTGGGTGGGCGTGGCACCCCGGCCGCCGGCGTCGACGGGCCAGTGCAGGCCCGCGTACCCGGCGTCGTACAGCATCCGCTGCCAGCCGAGGTCGTACGCGCGCCGGGCGGGCCAGTCGTGCGGGGAGGGCTTCGGCGGCAGCGCCGGAAGGACCCCGGCGAGCCAGGCCCGCAGGCGCGCGCGGAACTCCTCCTCCTCGGGCGTGTACGTCAGGTCCACTACAGGTCCAGGTCGAGCATGCGGATGGCGTTGCCCCGCATCAGCTTGTGCACCGTCTCGTCGTCGAGGCCCTTCACATGGTCGAGGGCGACCTCCTTGGTGTGCGGGAAGGTCGAGTCGACGTGCGGGTAGTCGGTCTCGAAGGTGGCGTTGTCGCGGCCCACCACGTCCAGGGACGCCACCCCGTGCTTGTCGCGGAAGAAGCAGCAGAAGATCTGCCGGTAGTAGTACGTCGACGGGGGCTCCGGGATCAGGTCCCTGACCCCGCCCCAGGCGCGGTGCTCGGACCAGACGTCGTCGGCCCGCTCCAGGGCGTACGGGATCCAGCCCATCTGGCCCTCGGAGTAGGCGAGTTTGAGGCGCGGGAACTTGACCAGGACGCCGCTGAACAGGAAGTCCATCATCGAGGCCATGGCGTTGTTGAAGGACAGCGAGGCCTGGACGGCGGGGGGTGCGTCGGGGGACGCGGCGGGCATCTGGGAGGACGAGCCGATGTGCATGTTCACGACCGTGCCGGTCTCCTGGCAGACCGCGAAGAACGGGTCCCAGTAACCGGAGTGGATGGAGGGCAGGCCCAGATGGGTGGGGATCTCGGAGAAGGTGACGGCCCTGACGCCCCGGGCCGCGTTGCGGCGGATCTCGGCGACCGCGAGAGCGATGTCCCACAGCGGGATCAGGCACAACGGGATCAGCCGGCCGCCGCTGTCCCCGCACCACTCCTCGACCATCCAGTCGTTGTAGGCCCGCACGCAGGCCAGGGCGACCTCCTTGTCGTGGGCCTCGGCGAAGGTCTGGCCGCAGAAGCGCGGGAAGGTGGGGAAGCAGAGGCTGGCCTCGACGTGGTTGAGGTCCATGTCCTTGAGCCGTTCGGCGGGGTCCCAGCAGCCGCGCCGCATCTCCGCGCGGGTGATGCCCTCCAGCGTCATCTGGTCACGGTCGAAGCCGACGGCGGCGATGTTGCGCTTGTACGGGAACCTGAGGTCCTCGTAGACCCACCAGTCGGTCGGCGGGCCGTCCGGGTCCATGGTGATGCGGTACTTGCCCCCGACGTAGGCGAGTTCACCGATCCCCGCGGTCAGCGGCTTCGGTCCCCGGTCGTGGTACTTGCGCGGCAGCCAGGTCTCGAAGAGGTGCGCCGGTTCGATCACATGGTCGTCGACGCTGATGATGAGCGGCAGTTCGGTCATGGTCCCCTCCGCCTGGCGTACGTTTCTGATGACCCGTCAGATTCATCTGCACAAGCAGGCTAGCCCCGCGCCTATGGACCGACAAGGCGCCGAGCCCTACGCTCTGCCCACGATCTGACTACCCGTCAGTTACAGGGAGCCGAGGGAACCGTCCCGGGGGGCCGACGTGAACGACACCGCACACACCCTGAGTTCCGCGCGCACGCTGTGGGAACTGGTCGACCGCCGGGCCCGCCTCACCCCCGACCGGCCCGTCCTGCTCCAGGAGGACCGCTCCCTGACCTTCGGCGGGCTGCGCGACCGCGCCGAGCGGGTGGCGGCGGGCCTCCACGAGCGGGGCGTGCGCCCCGGCACCGTGGTCGCCTGGCAGCTGCCCACCCGGATCGAGACCGCCGTGCTGTCCTTCGCGCTGGCCCGCGTCGGCGCCGTGCAGTCGCCGGTCATCCCCTTCTACCGCGACCGCGAGGTCGGCTTCGCGCTGCGGGAGTCGAAGGCCGAGTACTTCGCCGTGCCGGGCGAGTGGCGCGGCTTCGACCACACCGCGATGGCGCACCGGCTCGGCGCGAGGAACGTCTTCGAGGCGTACGAGGAGCTGCCCGAGGGCGACCCCGCCGTCCTGCCCGCCCCGCCCTCCGACGGCACCTCCGTCCGCTGGATCTACTGGACCTCGGGCACCACCTCCGACCCCAAGGGCGTGCTGCACACGGACCGTTCACTGATCGCGGGCGGCTCCTGCCTGGCCCACGCCCTGCGGCTGTCCGGGGACGACGTGGGCTCGATGGCCTTCCCGTACGCGCACATCGCCGGGCCCGACTACACCGTGATGCTGCTGCTCTACGGCTTCCCGGCGGTGATGTTCGAGCACTTCGCGCTGCCGGACGCGCTCGCGGAGTACCGCAGGCACGGGGTGACGGTGGCGGGCGGGTCGACGGCGTTCTACTCGATGTTCCTGGCCGAACAGCGCAAGCGGCCCGGGGAGCCGGTGATCCCCACGCTGCGGCTGCTCGCGGGCGGCGGGGCCCCGAAACCGCCCGAGGTCTATCACTCGGTCGTCCGCGAGATGGGCGTGCAGCTCACCCACGGGTACGGGATGACCGAGGTCCCGATGATCACGATGGGCGCGCCGGACGACACCGCCGAGAACCTGGCCACCACGGAGGGCAGGCCCCCCGAGGGCATGGAGATACGGATCGTGGACGCGGCGGGCGCTTCCCTGCCGGCCGGTGCGGACGGGGACGTACGGCTCCGGGGGGAGGCCGTGTGCCAGGGGTACCTGGACCCGGCGCAGACCGCGGAGGCGTTCGACGGGGACGGGTTCCTGATCACCGGGGACGTGGGGCATCTGACCGGCGGCGGCCATCTCGTCCTCACCGGCCGGGTGAAGGACATCATCATCCGCAAGGGCGAGAACATCTCGGCCAAGGAGATCGAGGACCTGCTGCACGGGCACCCGGCCGTCGGCGACGCCGCCGTGATCGGGCTGCCCGACGCCGAGCGCGGGGAGCGCGTCTGCGCGGTGGTGGAACAGCCGCCGGGGGCGCCGGAGCTGACGCTGGCCGCGGTGACGTCCTATCTGCGTGGGGAAGGCCTGTCCGTGCACAAGCTGCCGGAGCGCCTGGAGGTCGTGGACGCCCTCCCCCGCAACGAAACCCTGCGCAAGGTACTCAAGTACCGGCTCAGGGAACGCTTCTCCGACTGATCCCCGGCCGGGGGCCGGGGCGGCCGGGGAGGGGCCGGCGTGGCCGGGAGGGACCGGGGTGGCCGGGAGGGACCGGGGTGGGCGGGCCGGTCCAGCGCTGCCGGGCGTGACCGGGCGAGGCCCGGCGTGGCCGCGTGGGGTCCGCCGTGGCCGGGCGGGGGCCGGCATGGCCGGGCGGGGGCCGGCATGGCCGGGCGGGGGCCGGCATGGCCGGGCGGGGGCCGGCATGGCCGGGCGGGGGCCGGCGGGCCGAGGGCCGGGCGGGTCGGGGGCTGGCGTGGCCGAGGGCCGGGCGGGTCGGGGGCTGGCTTGGTCTGGCATGGCCGGGGCCGGCGTGGCCGAGAGCCGACGCGGCCGAGGGCCGACGTGGCCGAGGGCCGGGCGGGTCGGGGCGGGCCGATCCCGCCGGGCGGACCGGCCGATGGGGGCGGGCCGGATGCTCCGGGCGGTCCGGGTGGCCTCGGCGGTCCGGCCCCGACGGGGACGGGTCCGCTATTCCGGGACGGTGAAGTAGCGGGCGAAGGCCGTCACGATCTCTGTTTCGCCCACGCGTCCGTCGGCGTCCGTGTCCAGGGCGCCGGCCACGGTGGCGGCGAGGGTCTCGCCCACTCCGAGCGCCCTGAGGACGCGGGTGGTCTCCCCGACCGTGGCCGCGCCGTCCCCGTCGGTGTCCGCCACGGCGAGGGCCGCGTGCAGGAACGGGCGGGCGATCTCGGCGAACCGCTCGGGGTTGTCGCGCAGCCGCTTCACGGCACCGCTCACGAACTCCTCGCGCGTGATCCGCTGGTCGCCGTCCCGGTCCGCTATCCCGGCCATGCCCTGCCAGAACGCCTCGGCACCGACGTAGAGGGCCTGGCCCTTGTCCGACCGGGCCGTCGTGCCGAACTCGGCGAGCACGGCCTTGGCCGCGGCGCTGAAGTCCTCCCGGTCGATGTAGCCGTTGCCGTCCTGGTCGAAGCCGGCGAACCGGGCGGCGATCCTGCGCTCGTACTCGGAACTGACCATGGGTGTTCGGACCGCCTCACTTCTCAGCCGGCCTCCGCCGGACTGCGTTCATCTGGCACGGAGCGTACGACGCCCGAACCGTCCGGGGTGCCGGAAAGCGACGGTTGTCCCACGACCGGGAGAATTCCCGGACAACGGCGCCGCCGTGCCGTCAGGCCGACAGCGGGCGGGACTCCTCGTCCCTGGCGGCGTCGACGTCGGGGTAGACGTCGAAGAGCCGGCGCACCCCGAGGGCCCCGAGGACACGGTTCACATGGGAGCCGTCGGCCGCGCCCCTGGCGGGCAGGATCAGCCGCAGGCGCCCGCGGCAGGAGCGCATGAGGCGGCGGACGGCGATCAGGACGCCGACACCGCTGGAGTCGCAGAACACGACCTCGGACAGATCCAGGACGATGCCGTGCCGGCCCGCGGCCACCACGTCGTGCACGCTCTGGCGCAGCGCCGGGGACGTGACGAGGTCGAGTTCACCCGACACCCGCAGCACGGTCCACTCGTCCACGCCGCTCTCGCCGTCGGCCACGTCGGTCACGTGGGTCACCTTGAGCGTCACCGCCACGCCTCTCGCTCGCCTCGCCCAGCAGAAACGGAAGCACTCCGTACGCTTCCTTCCAGCGCGGCTGCCCCGCCGTAGTTCCATGAAACACGGAACGCGCCAGGAAGAAACGCCTGTCTACGGTCGAAAAAGCTCCACGATGGTTCTCTTTCGGTCGCATACGGCCAGCAGCGGTCAGGCTCAGGGGTGGAAGCGGCGCGCTTTTACCATCTGCGGCCCGCCAAGGGGCGCACATTGACGCAAAGGGGCGTGCGCTGCCGGACGTGCCGACTACATTCAAGACAGCGGTTGCGCACAGGCTGGACGACGGCACCGCGGAAGCGGACAGAGGCAGGGGACACGGCCGGCACAGCGGCCGGAGGCAAGGACAGGCGCCGGGCACGACCAGGTGAGGGGGCCGCATGGCGACGCAGGACGCACCGCCCCGCTGGGACCGCAGGATGCAGCAGCGGCTCTCGCGCGGTGAGGCGGCCGCGCTCGGCGAGCTCTACGACCGTTTCGCCTCGCTCGTGCACGGTCTCGCCCATCGCGTGCTCGGGGACGAACGGGCCGCCGACGGGATCACCCGCGAGGTCTTCACCCACGTCTGGGAGAACCCCGACGCCTACGACCCCAAGCAGGGGCCGCTGCGTTCCTGGGTCGCCACGCTGACCCACCGCCTGGCCGTGCAGCGCCTGCGCGCCACCGAGACCGCCGCGCTCGCCCAGGGCGGCGACGGCACCGCCGAGGAACTGGAGCGCAAGGTGCGCAGCGCGTCCGTCGCCGCCCGCGCGGACTACATCGTCACGTCCATGCCCACTCCGCTGCGGACCGCACTGGAACTGGCGTATTTCCAGCGCCGTGACTACCGCCAGGCGGCCGCCGATCTCGGCGTCACCGAGGACGAGGCCCGCCGCCGGCTCCGCCTCGGCCTCCAGCTGCTGTCCACCGCCCACGACGCCGGGCCCTCCGGCGCGCCACCGGAACCCGGGGGTGCGCGGTGAGCGGGGAATCCGGCCGGTTCACGTCGTCCGACGACGAGGAGGGGCGCGAGAACGGCCACGAGGGCGTGCACGGGAACATGGACGAGAACGAGGACGGGCACAGCGGGATGCGTGAGGACGGGCACGGGGACGCGGGCGGCGCGGACGCCGGACCACGGCCGGGCGGGCCGCCCCGCATACCGCCGCCGCGCGCCTCCGTGGAGGACACCGGACTGCCGCTGCCCGAACCGGCCGCCGCGCCGGGGCCGGCGCCGCTGGTCCTCGAACACCGGGTCCTGAAGTCGCTGCTGGGCGCGTGGGCGCTGGCCGCCTGCTCGGCCGACGAGACGGCCGCCGTCGAGGAACACCTGGGGCACTGCGGCTCCTGCGCGGAAGAGGCGCTGCGGCTGCGCGAGGCCGTCGGGCTGCTGCACCCGGCGGAGAGCCTCGATCTGGACCCGACGCTGCGCACCCGTGTCCTGACGAGCTGCCTCGACCGGCGCCCGCCGCGCATCCCGGTCCCCGGGTGGGCCGCTCCGTACGACGCGGAGACCGCCCGGCTCGACGCCCTGCTCCAGGACATCGGCGGCTCCGAATGGCACGCGCCCGTGCGGCTGCGCTGGTTCGAGGGCGACGCGCCCGTGAGCCGCCGCACGACGGTCGCCGGGGTCATCGCCCATCTGCTGAGCGTCGACGGGCTGGTCGCCGTCGCGCTGGGCCTGGACGACCCGCTCGGCGGGACCGGCGCGCGGGAACCGACACCGCAGGACCGCACCGAGGCGTACTGGCGCTCCACGCGCGTCCCGCACACCCGGTCCGTGCGCGGGCCCTGGCGGGAACAGAGCCACGACCTCGTGCGGACGGTGTCGTTCGTGGAGGAGGGCGCACCGGCCGCGGGCGGGGTCGCGGGCGGGGAGGCCTCCGGGCGGCTCACCGTGCCCTACGGCGGATTCGACCTGCCGCTCAGCGACTCGATGCTGGACCGGGCCTTCGAGTGCTGGGTGCACGCGGGGGACATCGCCGACGCGGTGGACTACCCGTACGAACCCCCGGCTCCCCGGCATCTGCACCGGATGATCGACCTGGCCGCGCGGATGCTGCCCGTCGCGCTCGCCGAGCGGCGCCGGGCCGGGCTCGCGGACCGGTCGGTCCGGCACCTCGTCGCCGCGGGCACCCCGGGGCGCAGTCTGCGCCTGGAGATCGAGGGCTCGGGGGGCGGCGAGTGGCTCATCCCGCTCGACTCGCCCGGCGCGGTGGGCTCCGCCGACCACGAGGTGGCCCATGTCGCGCTGGACGGGGTGGAGTTCTGCCGCCTGGCCGCGGGCCATGTGTCCCCGGAGGAGGCGGCCGCCGGACAGGACGGCGACCGCGAGGTCATCAGGGACGTCCTGTTCGCGGCCGCGTCACTGAGCCGGATGTGATCCGGGTCCCCGGCCGGCCGGGGACCCGAGGGCCCGGCCGCCGCTGAGGAAGCAGAGGCCCGAACGTCCGGCCAGACGGTCAGGGGCAGAGGCCCGGCGGTCCGGACGGCCGGTCGGACGCAAAGGGTCAGCGCCCGGCGCTCCGGACGCCCGGCGCTCCGGACGGTCGGCGGTCCGAGCGTCCGGTCAGGCGTGCGGAGTCGGCGGTCGGCCGTCAGGCGAAGACGACCGTGCGGCGGCCGTTCAGCAGGATGCGGTGCTCCGCGTGCCACTTCACCGCGCGGGCCAGCGCCTGGCACTCCACGTCACGGCCGATGGCCACCAGCTGGTCGGGGGTGACGTCGTGGCCGACCCGCTCGACCTCCTGCTCGATGATCGGGCCCTCGTCGAGGTCGGCGGTCACGTAGTGCGCCGTCGCCCCGATGAGCTTGACCCCGCGGGCGTGCGCCTGGTGGTAGGGCTTGGCGCCCTTGAAGCTCGGCAGGAAGGAGTGGTGGATGTTGATGATCCGGCCGCTGAGCTGCTTGCACAGGTCGTCCGAGAGGACCTGCATGTAGCGGGCGAGGACGACCAGCTCGACGCCCTTCTCCCGCACCAGCTCCAGCAGCTGCGCCTCGGCCTCGGCCTTCGTGTCCTTCGTCACCGCGATGTGGTGGAAGGGAACGTCGTAGGACCCCACCAGCTCGGCGAAGTCCGTGTGGTTGGAGACCACGGCGGCGATGTCGACGGGCAGCGCGCCGATCCGTGTCCGGAAGAGCAGGTCGTTCAGGCAGTGGCCGAACCTGCTGACCATGAGGACGACCCGCATGCGGTCCTCGGCCCGGTGGATCTGCCAGTCCATGTGGAAGGCGTCGCCGATCGCCGTGAAACTCGCCCGCAGTTTCTCCACGGTCACCGGCGACTCCGCCGAGAAGTGGACGCGCATGAAGAACAGACCCGTGTCCTGGTCGCCGAACTGCTGGCTGTCCACGATGTTGCAGCCGGTCATGAACAAGTAGCTGGACACGGCGTGCACGATGCCCTGCTTGTCGGGGCAGGACAGCGTCAGGACGTACTGCTCGGCGGCGGGCGCGGTCCCGCGGACGGACGGCTCATTCATGCGGGACAGGGTTTCACACCGGGCGCCCGCGCAGGAGTGCCGTCCCGCCACCCGGACGCCTCCGGGCGCGCCCGACGGCCGCCGGACCAGGGCCGACGGCGGTACTGCGGCTAGGCGGACCGCGTCATGATGCGCAGGACTTCCAGCGTGCGCGGAGGCGTGTCCGGGTCCTCGCCGTCGCTCGACGCCATCCGTACGTGCGCGGCACGCGCGGCCTGGAGGGCGTCGGGCCACGCCTGGTGGTCGAGATAGGCGGAGACCGGCGCGTCGGGACCGACCTGGTGCATGATCCGCAGGACCCGCAGGACGGCGCTGTCCACGAGGGCGGCCTCCTGGGAGTCCCGGAAGATCGTGCCGACGTATTTCTCGGCCGACCAGTTGTCCAGCCAGGTGTCCTCCACCAGGCGGTACACGGCGTCCGTGACGTCGCCGTACCCGTCGACGCCGGCGAGCCAGACGTCTCTCTGGAACACGGGGTCGGAAAGCATGTGCAGCGCGGAACGCACATTGCTGCGCCAGCGCCACCACGGCATGTCGTTCAGTGGCATGCCGCCCATGGTGGATGAGCGACGGCCGCGACGGGAAGAGTTCTCCGAGTCTTGCACGGTCACCGATCGTACGTTCCCTGTGAAAAACAGTTCATCGACCCCTGCAATTCACCTCTGCGTCACCCGGTGTCGACCGGTGGTCACACAAGGGTTTCTGGTGTGGGGGAATCGTGCATGCCCATGACCGGTAGGCGACGTACTCGCACCACCTCCCCCACTCCGCCCCGGCCCCGCAAGGCCAAGCTGCTGTACGCGAGCGCCTTAGTCGCATGCGCGTCGGTCGCCGTCGGATGCGGGGTCATCCCTGGTGCCACGGGGGGCTCCGGGGATGGCCCCGTCAAGGTGATGACCTGGGCCCCCGAGAAGACCAACGCGACGAACAAGCCCGGCATGCCGGCGCTGGCGAAGGCGTACGCCCGCTGGGTCAACGCCCACGGCGGCATCAACGGCCGGCAGCTGGAGGTCCTCACCTGCAACGACCACAACGACCCGGTCGCCGCCTCGCACTGCGCGGAGCGGGCCGCGGACGAGAAGGTCGTCGCGGTCGTGGGGTCCTACAGCCAGCACAGCCGCGCGTTCCTCTCCCCGCTGGAGAGCGCGGGCATCCCGTACATCGGAGGCTTCGGCGTCACCGACGACGAGTTCACGAGCCCCGTGTCCTATCCCGTCAACGGCGGCCAGGGCGTCCTGCTGGCGGGCCTCGGCGAGCAGCTCGGCAAGAACTGCGGACCGGTCTCGCTGATACGCCCGGACACCATCGCGGGTGACGAGCTGCCGGTGCTGCTCGACGCCGGCCTGAAGGCGCTGGGGCACCCGCAGGCCGCGGACCAGCGGGCGGCCGAGGACGCCACCGAGTACTCCCGGCCGACGCAGCTGGCGCTCCAGCACGCGACGTCCGAGCCGAGTCGCCAGGGCTGCGTGGTCCCCGCGCTCGGCGACCGCACGAACACCTTCATGGACTCGTTCCGGCGCGACAGCACGGACTACCGGAAGGTGCACACGGGGACGGTCATCGGCAGCATCGACCAGTCGCAGATCGACGCCACCGGCGGCAAGTCTGGCCCCTACGAGGGTTCGTACGTCACCGGCTGGTACCCGACCGCGAACGACGCGCGCTGGTACCCGATGCGCGCGATGCTCAAGGAGCAGGCGTTCGGCGACAACCGGATCGACCCCGCCGACGCCGGGGTGCAGACCACCTGGATCGCCTACACCGTGCTGAGGAAGGTCATCGAGTCGCTCGGCGCGGGGGAGATCTCGCCCCTCACCATCCGGCGCGAGCTCGACGACGGCCTCAAGGTGAACACGGGCGGGCTCACGCCCACCCTCAGCTGGCGCTTCGACGCCCAGACCGCGGCCGCCGACTTCCCGCGCCTGGTCAACGCCGACGTCACCTTCCAGGTCATCCGCAACGGTCAGCTGACCTCGCAGCGGGGCGGTTTCGTCAACATGGCGAAGACGCTGGCCACCGCCGACTAGAGCGGTCCTCCCGGTTCCGTTCCCGGCAGTCGGGACCGGGCGGTGACGACGAAAGCCCGGCCCCCTCGCCGTTCGGTGAGGGGGCCGGGCTTTTCGCACGGGTCACAGCTGGGTGCGGGTCCGCTGCGTCAGGCCGTACTTGGACGCGATGGAGTTCCAGAGCCTGGCGGCCTTCTCCTTCTCCGCGGAGGCCGTGCCGCTGGCCGCGTCACCGGCCTGGGTCTGCCCTGTGGTGCGGGCCTGCCCCTTGTGGCAGCCCTTCTTGCCGTTGCCGACCTGGTCGGCCCAGGCCGCGTAGTGGTTGTCGGCCGCCGCGGAGGCCTTCCACGCGTTGGTGAGAGAGGTCGACAGCTGGTCGTGGTTCGGCAGCTTGTCGACCGCGACGGAGGCGAGCCGGGTGACCAGCTCGCCGCGCTGCTTGGCGGCGTCCCGCAGATCACTGGCCGCCTGGCCGAGGTTGTTGCACGCCTTCACGTTCGCCACGGCGTTGATCACCGAGCCGCGGCTGCTGGAGCTGTCCGCGAGGAGCTTGTCCAGCTCGACGGCCTGCGCCTTCACGGGGTCGGTGCCCGGCGCGGGCGAGCCCTGGCCCGCGGGCGCGGTCGCGGCCACCGTCTTGCCGGTGTCGTCCGTACCGCCGCCACCGCCTCCGCCGCCGCTGAGCAGGGCGCCGGCGCCGACACCGAGCACGATGATGCCCACACCGACGGCCGCGATCACCGGAACGCGCGAGCCGCCGCGGCCACCACCGCCACCGTCGGACGGACCGCCACGCCGCCCGGCAGCCCGGCCGCCGAGCCCGCCGGGGCCGGGCTGGGCGCCGTACATGTCACCCGCGCCGTGCGGGGGCTTGGGGGCGCCGCCGTCGATACGGGGCAGCATCTGCGTCGAGCCGGCCGCGGCCGGCTCGCTGCGGAAGAGGTTGTCGAACTCCGCCGGGGGCTGCCGCTCGCCGGGCGCGCCGGCGGGTATGCCGTAGCCCCCCGACGGCTGCGCGGGCACGGGCGGGATGTACTGCGTGGCGTCGGCGTCCGAACCGCCCTGCGCCGTCTGTCCGAGGTACTGCGGGGCTCCGGTCCCGATCTCCGGCGGCAGCGCGCCCGGACCGACCGGCGGGATGAACTGGGTGGCGCCCTCGTCCGGCGCGGCGGCGACCGGCGGGATGAACTGCGTCGCCCCCTCGTCGGCGCCCGGGGCGGCCGGTGTGAACGGGATGTACTGGGTGGCGCCGTCCTCGCCGCCGGGGGGAAGCGGAACGCCCTGCTGCTCCTGGGACCCGTAGGCGGCGTAGCCGTCGTATCCGGCGGCCGCGTGCGAGCCGTGCGCCCCCGGCGCATAGCCGTTCCCCGCGCCGTACGCCGAGGACGGAGCGCTCTCGGGCGGGAGCGGCGCGGAGCCGGATCCCGGCTGCCCGAAGCCCTGCGCCTGCTGTGCGCCGTGCGCGTCCGGCGCCGACCAGCCCTGGGAATCGGAGGGTACGGAGGCACCCCACGACTGGGTGGCGTTCACCGGCGCGCCCCAGCCGTCACCGGACTGCGGGGCCTGGGAGGCCGACTGGCCGGGGCCCCACTGCCCGCCCCAGGCCGGACCGCCGGCCGGGGTGGCACTGTCACCCGTCGTGCCCGGCAGCAGCGGCTCGCTGCCGTCGGAGGGCAGCACGATGCCTTCGCGCGCGGGCTGCGCCGAGGGCTCCTCGCCCTGTCCACTCTGCGTCACCGGGACTCCTACGAATGGGGGACCTTCGGAATCATCGGCTCACGCTACCGGGTCCCCGCGACCCGCTGCTACGCAGCACCTGGAGTGACCTCCGCACCGTGTGACACGGGTAACGAATCCGCCCCCGATTGCGCTGTATCTCACTCCCTTCCCCCACGGCGCCCTCGTTTTCCCGGAGTTCACGTCAGTACGAGCCATATGTTCACGGGAGCGGAGCCGGAAGCCGCGGAAGAGAAATGATCACACCGCGCGCCGGCGGCCCCGGTCCTCCTGCCCGGCCTCCCGCAGGGCCCCGCCCCCGTGACCGCTCACGCCGCCGCTTGCAGCTCCATGCGCGCCCCGAACTCCCGCACCACGGCCTCGTCACGGAAGGGCTGGAGGCGCTGTTGGAGGTCCTCCAGATACTCGGCGCCCCGGTTGGAGCGGAGCGTGCCGAGGAGTTCGACCGCGCGCAGACCGGTGTGACAGGCCTGCTCCACCTCGCGCTTCTGCACCTGTGCCGTGGCGAGCAGCACATAACCGATGGCCCGGCGGCGGGCACGCGACTCGGGATGGCCGGCCAGCGACTCCTCGGCGCACCGCGCGGCGGCCTCGGCCTGGCCGAGGTCACGGTGGCAGTGGGCCAGCTCGTCGGCCAGATAGGCCTCGTCGAAGTGCGCGATCCACGCCGGATCGTCCCCGGAGGCCGCGTCCGCGTTCTCCAGGGCCGTGACGGCCCGGCCGGACGCCACCTGGGCGGCGCGCGCGTCGCCCAGCAGCGCGTGCCCGCGCGCCTCGGCGGCGTGGAACATCGACTCCGCCCGCGGAGTCACCCGGCCGCGCGCCCCTTCCTGGGCCGCGCGGGCCAGCTGCGCGATCTCGCGCGGGTTCCCGAGCTGGGCGGCCAGGTGGCTCATGGACGCGGCCAGGACGTAGCCGCCGTAACCGCGGTCGCCCGCCGCCTGGGCGAGCCGCAGCGCCTGGATGTAGTAACGCTGGGCGAGCCCGGGCTGGCCGGTGTCGATGGCCATGTAGCCGGCGAGCTCCGTCAGCCGGGACACGGCCGCGAACAGCTCGCGTCCGACCGCCTCGCGGTAGGAGCCGGCGAGCAGCCCGGAGACCACGCTGTTCAGGTAGTGCACGACGACCGGGCGCACGTGCCCGCTGCCGTACTGGTGGTCCAGGTCGACGAGGGCCTGGGTCATGGCGCGGACCGCCGCCACGTCCGAGAGCCCGACACGCGGCCCGGCCGAGCGGGCCACCTGCGAGTCGGGGGAGGAGATCAGCCAGTCGCGGCTCGGCTCGACGAGCGCGGAGGCGGCGACGGACGACCCGGACAGGAAGTCCCGCCGTCCCACGTCGCTGCGCCACAGCTCGCAGACCTGCTCGATGGCGCCCAGTATCGTCGGCGAGAACTGGAGACCGACGCCGGACGCCAGGTTCTTGCCGTTGGCCATGCCGATCTCGTCGATCGTGACCGTCCTGCCGAGCTTGCGCCCCAGCGCCTCGGCGATGATCGCCGGAGCGCGCCCCCGGGGCTGCTGGCCGCGCAGCCAGCGCGCGACGGACGTCTTGTCATAGCGCAGGTCGAGCCCGTGCTCCGCTCCGCACATGTTCACCCGGCGGGCCAGCCCGGCGTTCGAGCATCCCGCTTCCTGGATGAGCGCCTGAAGCCGCTCGTTCGGCTGCCTGGCGATCAGAGGCCTTGCGGCCATGGCGTACCCCCCTGTGGCTGCGGTGCCTGCCCGCGCACCGAGTTGACGTGCCCTCACCGGCCGGTCGCGTCCGGGCGACCGGCCAGGAAGATCAATGCCCCGCGGACATACCGAAGATGCGAGACATGTGAGGATTGCCGGGGCGGGGGCGATCGCCCGACCCCACCCCTGGTTACCCGCTACCGGCTGCCGTTCCTCCCGCGCGCCCCCACACGTGCATCCATGCGCCCCAGGCGGGGAATCGATGCTCCTCCCCCGCGCGCGTGTCCCCCGTAACCCGGGCCGGACGCGGGAGTTGAGATCCACGTGGAAGAGACCATCGCAGGCACCGAGTCCGCACAGATCCCCCAGCAGCGTGGCGAGTCGCTGCGGGAAACCGCCGTGCGCTATGCCGAGGAACGCCACTGGGACGTGTTCCCCGGCACCTGGCTGGAAGCGGCCGGCGGAGTGCAGCTCTGTTCCTGCGGCGACCCCGCCTGCGCCGCCCCCGGCGCGCACCCCGCGCGCGAGGACTGGGCGACCCTGGCCACCGGGAGCGTGACCGTCGCGGGGCGGCTCTGGTCCTTGCAGCCGTCCGCGTCGATCCTGCTGCCGACGGGCCGCACGTTCGACGCGATCGACGTGCCCGAGTCGGCCGGGTTCCTGGCGCTCGCCCGTATGCGGCGGATGGAGCTCGCCCTCGGCCCGGTGACCTGCACCCCGGACCGCCGGATGCAGTTCTTCGTGCTGCCCGGGGCGGTGGCGAAGATCCCCGATCTCGTACGGGCGCTGGGCTGGACGCCGGCCTCGCTCGACCTCACCACGCTCGGCGAGGGCTCCTACGTGGCCGCGCCGCCGACCCGGGTCGGCTCCCGGGGCGCCGTGCAGTGGGCCTGCCGTCCGACCCCCGCCAACCGCTGGCTCCCGGACGCGGAGGAGCTGATCTCCCCGCTGGCGTACGCGTGCGGGCGGGACCGGTAGCGGGCGGGGCGGACCGGCGCGAGTCCGGCGGATCGGCCGGGACCCGGCGGGAACGGGTTCTTGGCGGTCATGGGCGCTTAGGGTGCCTGTATGAGCGAGGGAGCGAAGGACGGCGGTGTGCCCGCCGTACGTGTGCGGGGGCTCTGGAAACGGTTCGGCGAGCAGGTCGCCGTGGCCGGGATCGATCTGGAGCTTCCCTCGGGGCAGTTCATCGGGCTCGTCGGGCCGAACGGGGCGGGCAAGACCACCACGCTGTCGATGGTGACCGGGCTGCTCAGGCCCGATCAGGGCACCGTCGAGGTGGCCGGTCACGACGTCTGGCGCGACCCGGTGGAGGTCAAGGCCCGGATCGGTGTGCTGCCCGAGGGGCTGCGGCTCTTCGAGCGGCTCTCGGGCCGCGAACTGCTGGCGTACAACGGGCGGTTGCGGGGCCTTCCCGGCGCCGAGGTCGACAAGCGCGCCACCCAGCTCCTCGACGTCCTCGACCTCGCGGGCGCCCAGCACAAACTCGTCGTCGACTACTCGACCGGCATGCGCAAGAAGATCGGCCTGGCCTGCGCGCTCCTGCACAACCCCGAAGTCCTGTTCCTGGACGAGCCGTTCGAGGGGGTGGACCCGGTCTCCGCGCAGATCATCCGGGGCGTTCTGGAGCGGTACACCGCCTCCGGCGCCACCGTCGTCTTCTCCTCCCACGTGATGGAGCTGGTCGAGTCGCTGTGCGACTGGGTCGCCGTCATGGCGGCCGGACGCATCCGCGCGCACGGCCCGCTCGCGGACGTACGCGGCGGCGCGCCCTCGCTCCAGCAGGCCTTCCTGGAGCTTGTCGGCGCGCACGGCCGCGGGACCGGGGCCGACCTGGACTGGCTGGGCGGCGGGGCACCCCGGTGAGCGCCGCGACCGGCGTCTCCGGCGCGTCCCTCACTCCCGTCGTCGTCCGTCTGAAGCTGGCGCTCCTGCGCAACGGGCTGCGGCAGTCGGCCGGGCGGCGGGCCGCGTTCATCGCCTCCACGGTGCTCGTGCTGCTCTTCGCCGTGCTCCAGCTGATCGGCCTGATCGCGCTGCGCGGGAACACGCACGCCCAGGCCGTCGGGGTCCTGCTCACGGTGATCCTGGCGGTCGGGTGGACCGTGATGCCGCTGTTCTTCCCCAGCGGCGACGAGACCCTCGATCCGACCCGGCTGGTGATGCTGCCGCTGCGGCCGCGGCCGCTCGTCCGGGCGCTGCTGGCCGCCTCCCTGGTCGGCATCGGCCCGCTCTTCACGTTCTGTCTGCTGCTCGGCGCGGTGATCTCGGTCGCGCACGGGGCGGCGGCCTACGCGACGGCGGTGGTCGCCCTCGGTCTCGCCCTGCTGGTCTGCGTGGCCCTCGCCCGGGCCGTCGCCGCCGCCAACATCCGGCTGCTGTCCAGCCGCAAGGGCCGCGATCTGGCGGTGCTCAGCGGGCTGGTCGTCGCGATCGGCGCCCAGTTGGTCAACTTCGGCGCGCAGCGGCTCGGTTCGGCGGGCGGGCTGTCGAAGCTGGACCCGGTGACGGACGTGCTGCGCTGGATCCCGCCCGGGTCGGCGATCGGCGCGGTGGACTCGGTGAGCGAGGGATCGTACGCGGCCGGGATCGTCCAGCTCGCGCTGTGCGCGGCGGCCCTGGCGGGGCTGCTGGCGCTGTGGTCCCGCCATCTGACCCGGCTGATGACCTCGCCCGACGGGTCCACGCTCCAGGCTGCCGAACCGGCGGGCCGCGAGCGCGGCCCGTCGGGGCTCCGGCGCCTGCTGCCGGCCGGACGCACCGGCACGGTCATGGAACGCAGCCTGCGGTACGTGTGGCGTGATCCCAAGACGAAGGCGGCCTGGGTGACCTCGCTGGCCATCGGTCTGATCGTGCCGGTGTTCAACGCGCTCCAGGGCACCGGCTCGGTGTACTTCGCGTGCTTCGCGGCCGGGAT
The DNA here is from genome assembly GCF_037940415.1 of Streptomyces sp. f51. Classification (NCBI taxonomy): domain Bacteria; kingdom Bacillati; phylum Actinomycetota; class Actinomycetes; order Kitasatosporales; family Streptomycetaceae; genus Streptomyces; species Streptomyces sp. f51. The sequence continues at coordinate 3,213,684 of NZ_CP149798.1, forward strand.
GCTCGGGATCCAGATGTACAACCAGTTCGGGCAGGACACGTCCGCGTTCTGGATGGTCGCGCTGACGATCTCCTCGACCCGCGACGCCTACGTCGAACTGCGCGGGCGCGCGCTGGCCCTGCTGCTGATCACCCTGCCGTACGCGACCCTCGTGACCGTGGTGACGACCGGGCTGCTCGGCGCGTGGGCGAAGCTGCCCGAGGTGCTCGGCCTGTCCTTCGCGCTGCTCGGCGCGATGCTGGCCACCGGCGCCTGGTCCTCGGCCCGCTTCCCGTACTCGATCCCCCAGGAGGGTTACAAGAACGTGGCCCCCGGTCAGGGCGGTCTCGCCTGGATCGCCATTTTCGGCGGCATGATCTCGGCGGCGCTGCTCGCCGCGCCCGTCATCGCCCTGACGATCTGGCTGAACGTCAGCGCCGGCGGCGACCGCTGGACCTGGCTGCTGCTGCCCGTGGGCGCCGGCTACGGGGCACTGATCACGCTGGCGGGGCTCAGGCTCGCGGCGCCCCGGACGGCGGGGCGGCTGCCGGAGATCCTGGCGGCCGTCAGCAAGGGGTGAGGCTCATCGGCTTCCGCCGGTGAGCACACCGTCGAGGAACGGCTCGATCGCGCCGCGCCAGGCCTCGGGCCGGTCGTAGTGGACGAGGTGGCCGGCGTCCGCGACCTCCGCGTACTGGCCGCGCGGCAGGACCCGGACCATCTCCTGGGACTCGGCCCGGCCGAGCTCGCCGTCCAGGCCGCGGACGACCAGGGCGGGGCACCGGACCTGGGCGAGCTCCTCCCAGTGGGCGTCGTACACCCAGGTCTGGCGGGACTTGAGCATCTGTTCGGGTTCGAAGACGGGGCGCCAGCCGTCGGAGGACTCGTGCATCACCTCGGCGTAGAACTCGCCGCGGGCCGGATTGCGGCGCTCCACCCAGGGATCGTCCTCGCCGAACCACTTCCGGACGTCGGCGAGGGTGGCGAAGGGGACGGGCCAGGCCTTGAACCAGTCCTCCCACTCGCGCTGGGAGGCGGCGCCGAGCGCGGAGGCCCGCATGTCACAGATGATCAGGGCGCGGACGAGGTCGGGGCGTTTGGCGGCGAGCTGCCAGCCGGTCAGGGCGCCCATCGCGTGGCCGACCACGACGGCCGGTCCGAGGCCGAGCTGGTCGAGGGCGGCTTCGGCGTCCTCGACATAGGCCTCACGGGTGTACTCGGCCTCCGGGGCCTTGTCGCTCTGGCCGTGGCCGCGCTGGTCGAGGGCGACCGCGCGGTGCCGCTCGGAGAGCCAGCGGGCGGTGGACGCCCAGTGCGAGGCGCGGCCCATGAGGCCGTGCAGTAACAGCACGCCGGGCGCCCTCGGGTCCTCGTCCTTGGGAGGATCGGCGAACTCCCAGGCAGCCAGGCGTACTCCGCCCGCTCCCGTCACGTCGATGCGCCGCACCATCGGTAATGGCACCCCCCTAGCTCGCTCGGACCTCGCACCAGCACTTCCTCCCGGCCGGTCCATCCGTACCGCTTCCTGCCGCTGTCCCGCCGTGCCGGTCGATGTCCCTCGTGCGCTCCCGCCACATCGTCACGTTATCGAATGCGGATTCGAAACTGGCCTTTCCGGCCGCAACACCCCTCGTTCGAGTGACCGCCCACCAGGATTGACGGCCGTCGCCCGGGGGAGATCTTCTGCGGGAGGCGGACCGCTCGGGGAAAACGGTCCGAAGGGAATGACCCTGGGAGCTCGGGGCTCCGGGTCAGCACAGGGGAGGACAGGCCCCGGCGCCGGAAGGCGCCGGGGCCCTCGCCACGTCTGCGGCACATCCTTGCGCCCCCTCCCCGACCGCGCACCATCGCTCCCGGACACGGTCAAGAGCCCTCAGGTCATATGCCTCACGCGACAGCCTCGCACGCAAACGGTCGCGGCGCTGCGATTCGGCACACTGAATCTTGGTTTCGACAAGGTCGCGAAAACATCACAACTGCCCCTGTCGTCACAGCAGTTGACGCGCCCGAGGCGGTACGGGACGGGTGGGTCCCAGGGTGTCCGGCGTGCTCCCGGACGCCGACGTGGAGGTCAGCGGCTGCCGGCCTCCGGGTCTGCGCCCGGGAGCTGCCCCTCGCGGGTACCGGAAGGAGTCAGCGCTTGGCGACGAACACGTGCGAGGCGATGTCCGGCTCCAGCTCCGCGGCTTCACCGCCGCTGCCGACGAGGACCCCGCCGGCCGACTCCGTCACGCTGACCACGGAGCCGGGCTGCACGCCCGCCCGCCGCAGCGTGTACATCAGCTGGGCGTCCGTCTGGATCGGCTCCCCGATCCGGCGCACGACCACGGTCTTGCCGTCGACACCCGGGTCCAGCTCGGACAGCGAGACCATGCCCTCGTCCAGGAACGGGTCCGCGCCGTCCTTCTCGCCCAGCTCCTCGAGGCCCGGGATCGGGTTTCCGTACGGCGACTCCGTCGGGTGGCGCAGCAGCTCCAGCACCCGCCGCTCCACCGCCTCGCTCATCACGTGCTCCCAGCGGCAGGCCTCCGCGTGCACCTGCTCCCACTCCAGGCCGATCACGTCGACGAGCAGGCACTCGGCGAGCCGGTGCTTGCGCATGACCCGGGTGGCCAGCCTGCGCCCCTCGTCCGTGAGCTCCAGATGCCGGTCGCTCGCCACCGCCACCAGACCGTCGCGCTCCATCCGCGCCACGGTCTGGCTCACGGTCGGGCCGCTCTGGTCGAGCCGTTCCGCGATCCGGGCGCGCATGGGGACAACGCCTTCCTCCTCCAGCTCGAGGATGGTGCGGAGATACATCTCCGTGGTGTCGATCAGTCCGGACATTCGTGCCCCTCGATTAGCTCTGCCGGAGACTCGATGGCCCACCGGCGTGTGCGCTGGCCCTGAACTCAATTCTGACGCATAGCACTGACAACCGTGCCTCGCCGTTCGAACCGCTTGTCACCGATCGCCCCGGAATCCCCTGGGACAGGGCGCGGGACCCACCCGTGCACGCCCCGTGACCGCGCCCCGGAGCGCCGCCGCAAGCCGTATTGACAGGGCAGTGGTCCAGACCGCAACGTGATCCGCGACACGACGGGAGTACGGCCACGCCGGGCGACCGGTTCAGCCGTCCACCCGCCCTGCGCCGACGAGACGTCCAAGCCGACGAGACTTCTAAGGGGCTTCGCCGATGAGCGACAGCAAGCTGGCCGGGCAGTTCTTCGACGCCGCGATCGGTCTGCTGCGGCAGGTGCGGGACGAGGACGCCGGGGAGATCGAGGCGGCCGGGACGCTGATCGCCGACACCGTCGTGGACGGCGGCCGGCTCTTCGCCTTCGGCGCCGGTCACTCCTCGCTCGCCGCGCAGGACATCGTCTACCGCGCGGGCGGCCTGGCCCTGATGAACCTCCTCACGGTGCCGGGAGTGGTCGGCGTCGACGTGATGCCCGCGACCCTGGGCTCCGCCCTGGAGCGGGTCGACGGGCTGGCGAGCGCGGTCCTCGACTCCAGTCCGCTGCGCTCCGGCGACCTGCTGGTGATCATCTCGCTCTCGGGCCGCAACGCGCTCCCCGTGGAGATGGCCATGAAGGCGCGCGCCCTGGGGGTGAAGGTCATCGGCGTCACCTCCGTCGCCTATGCCACCGAGACCTCGTCACGGCACGTGTCCGGCACCTACCTCAAGGACCACTGCGACGTCGTCCTCGACTCGCGCATCCCCATCGGCGACGCCGAGCTCACCCTCGACTCCATCGAGGCGCCCTTCGCCCCCGCGTCGACCGTCGTCACCTCGGCCCTTCTCCAGGCCGTCATGGCCACCGCGGCCGGCGACCTCGCGGACCGCGGCGTCGAACCGCCCCTGCTCCGCTCGGGCAACGTCGACGGCGGCCACGAGTGGAACACCCGGGTCATGACGGAGTACGGGGACCGGATCTTCTACCGGCGCTGACCGCGTAGGGCGCCGAGGGCCACGGCGGGAGGGGCCCGGCGGGAGGGGCTCGGCGGAGGGCGGCGCCCGCGTCCTCAGGGCTCGCCGGCCAGCTCCTCCAGGTCCAGGGCCATCGCGATCCGTACGGCCACGTCCTCCGCGTACATCGCGTCCGCGCGCTCGAACCGGCTGCGGCCCGCACTGCGCAGGAACGTCACCACCCCGAGCGTCCGTCCCCGGCTGCGCAGCACCGCGCACAGGGCGTGCACGGAGTCGCGCGGCCACTGCCGGGCCAGGGCCCACTCGCGCGCCTGCTCGGGGTCGGCGGCGGCCGCGTCGGCCCGGACCGAACCGGCGCGGTCCACGCACTGGAGGGCGGGGTGCCCCTCGCCGTAGCGCAGGGGCAGTCCGGCCTTGCCGGTGATGTGGCTCGGCCCGGGCGCCCCGGCGGGCGTCGCCACCGTCCGGACGAGCCGTACGGGCCCCTCCCCGTCCGGCGGGCCGCCCCCGGCCACCCGGTCGACCAGGGCGTGGTCGGCGAAGCCCGCGAGGGCGAAGTCGAGGTGGACGGCGGCCGCCTCGCCCGGGTTCTCGCACTCGGCCGCGGCCCGCGCGGCACGGTGCAGCTGGTTGGCGCGGAAGCGCAGCAGCGCCGCCTCCTGCTCGGTCTGCTTGGCCTCGGTGACGTCCTGGAAGAGCCAGCCGACGCCGAGGGGCACGGGTTCCTCGGCGAGCGGCGAGGCCAGCCGCACGAAGCCGCTGAGCCAGCACCGCCGGCTGTCGCCCTCCGGCGAGCGCACGTTCACCCACATCTCGGCGGGAGCCGGGGGCGCGCCTTCGGACAGGACGTGGGTGAGGGCGCCCTCCAGCTCCTCGACCCCCTGGGAGAGCAGGTCGCCCAGGGGCCGGCCGAGGACGGAGCCGCGTCCGGCGCCGAGGGCCTGGGCGGCGTGGGCGTTGACAACGGCGGGCCGCAGGTCGGCGTCCACCAGCACCACGCCCCAGGCGGCGTCCGCGAACAGCGCCTCGCTCAGGGCGATCGAGCGTTCGAGGTCGATCTGGGTGTGCACCTCGCTGAAGGCGCAGTACACGCCGGCGGGCTTGCCGTCCGGGCCGCGCACGGCGGCGGACTGGGTGCGCACGAGCACCCGGCCGCCGTCCTTGGTGAGGAGCGCGAACTCGTGCACCTGTCGGCCGGGCGCCTCCATGGCGGACATCAGCCGGCCCTCGACCTCCTCGGCGTCCGCGGTCCGCACGGCCCAGCCGGCGAACCCGCGCCGCCCCACCGCCTCGGCCGCCGTCCACCCGAGAATGCGCTCGGCCTCGCGGTTCCAGTGGGTGAGGACCCCGTCGGCGTCGAAGGCGCACAGGGCCGCGTCCATGCCGTCCAGCAGCGCGGCGAGCAGATCCGAGCCGTCCCGCTCGGGCTCGTCGGGCCCCAGCTCGTCGGTGGTCCCACTACGCCGGGATGCACTCACCTGGACCCCCTGCTGGCTGCGTCCGTGCGAAGGGCGCGACAGTTCACTCACTCGTCACCATTCAACTCGAACGTGACTCAGCCCACACCTCGTTCCTCGAAGATGAGGGAAAACCCTGCGTGCCGCGAACAAAATGTGCGCCGCGAACGACGCGAATAAATCGCTTGAGCCTCCCGGGACGGGTTCCTAGAGTTGTCCCCACGTAGGAGAGGAGGTGGTTCGGCTCATGACGGAAACCCGGACATACGAGGTGGCTGCGGGCTAGCGGCCCGTTGTCGGACTCGGTTCGGCGCCGGACCGGCACGCGTGCAGCGTGCAGCCGGCCCAATCCAACGCAGTCACCCGACCCGTGAGCTCGCCGGTACGTCCGGCCGGCCCCGTCGCCGCGAGGCGGAGGGACCCGAGCTCACGGGTCGTTCGCGTTTCCCGGCCCGTTCGCGTTTCCCGGCCGGCTCGCGTTCCCCCGGCCCGTTCGCGCTCCCCGGACCGTTCGCGTTCCCCGGCCCCGTTCCGAGGAGCCGGCCGCCCAAGTGACCCGGGTCACAGGCCCTTCGCGGGGACCGCAGTACGCTGTGGCCATGCCTCCGATGCTCGTCCGACGCCGCCACGTGGATTTCGTGCGCGTCACGAGCATGGGCTGTCGGCGCTCCGCCTGACCGGCCCCCTTCGCGCAGCCTCTTCCCCTCCCCCGGCACCCGTGGCCCCCGCCCCACCCCTGGCGGCCGCCCGGGTACCCGTACACCCCGCGGACGCATCTCATGACGACGAACACGTCTTCCACGCCTGCCCCGACCGGGCAGCTCCCCTCGTACCCCTCGTACCAGCAGCTTCCGATCATCGACCTCTCGGCGGCCGACCGCGGCCCCCAGGCGCGGGCGCTGCTGCACGCGCAGCTCCACAGCGCCGCCCACGACGTGGGCTTCTTCCAGCTCGTGGGGCACGGAGTGACCGAGGCCGAGACCGGCGCGCTGCTGCGGGCCATGCGCCGGTTCTTCGCGCTCCCCGAGGCCGAGCGGCTGGCCCTCGACAACGTCGGCTCACCGCACTTCCGCGGATACACCCGAACGGGTGATGAGCGCACCGGCGGCAGCCAGGACTGGCGGGACCAGCTCGACATAGGCGCCGAGCGGCCCGCGCGGCCTCCTCGCCCCGGTGAGCCCGCCTACTGGTGGCTCCAGGGGCCGAACCAGTGGCCGGCCGCGCTGCCGGAGCTGCGGACGGCCGCGCTGACCTGGATGGAACGACTGAGCGAGGTCGCGGCCCGGCTGCTGCGCGAGCTGCTGACCTCGATCGGGGCTCCGGCCGGGTTCTACGACCCGGTCTTCGGGGAACGGGCGCATCCGCATCTGAAGCTGGTGCGCTATCCCGGGAGCTCCGGCGACGGGGCCGGCCAGGGGGTGGGCGCGCACAAGGACTACGGGTTCCTGACGCTGCTGCTCCAGGACAGTGTCGGCGGGCTCCAGGTGCAGCGCGAGGACGGCCGTTTCCACGACGTGCCGCCGCTGCCGGGCGCCTTCGTGGTCAATCTGGGCGAGCTCCTGGAGGTCGCCACGAACGGATACCTGCTGGCGACCAACCACCGGGTGGTGAGCCCGGCAGGTGCCACCGAGCGGTTCTCGGTGCCGTTCTTCTACAACCCGCGCCTCGACGCCCGGGTCGAGCCGCTGCCCTTCCCGCACGCCTCCGGCGCGCCCGGCGTCACCGACGACCCCTCGAACCCGCTGTTCGCCGAGTACGGGCTCAACGAGCTCAAGGGCAAGCTGCGGGCGCACCCGCTCGTCGCCGCCCGCCATCACGCGGAGCTGCTCGCTCCGGCGTGATGACCGGCGGCCGGCCCGGGGTCAGTGCGCGATGTCCCCGTATCCCTCGATCTCCTGCGGGCCGCGCGAGCCGGGGCCCACGTAGTGCGCGGAGGGGCGCACCAGACGGCCGGTGCGCTTCTGCTCCAGGATGTGCGCCGACCAGCCCGCGGTACGGGCGCACGTGAACATGGACGTGAACATGTGCGCCGGGACCTCGGCGAAGTCCAGGACGATGGCCGCCCAGAACTCGACGTTGGTCGCGAGGACGCGGTCAGGGCGGCGGGCGTGCAGCTCGGCGAGGGCGGCCTTCTCCAGTGCCTCGGCGATCTCGAAGCGGGGGGCGCCCAGCTCGCGCGCGGTACGGCGCAGCACCCGCGCGCGCGGGTCCTCGGCGCGGTACACGCGGTGGCCGAAGCCCATCAGGCGTTCGCCCTTGTCGAGTGCCTGCCGGACGTAGGCGTCGGCGTCGCCGGTGCGCTCGATCTCCTCGATCATGCCGAGGACACGGGAGGGGGCACCGCCGTGCAGCGGGCCCGACATGGCGCCCACGGCCCCGGAGAGCGCCGCGGCGACGTCCGCGCCGGTCGAGGCGATCACGCGGGCGGTGAAGGTGGAGGCGTTCATGCCGTGCTCGGCGGCCGAGGTCCAGTAGGCGTCCACGGCGGCGACGTGCTTGGGGTCCGGCTCTCCGCGCCAGCGGATCATGAAGCGTTCGACGACCGAGTGGGCCTTGTCGATCTCGTTCTGCGGGACCATCGGCAGGCCCTGGCCACGGGCGGACTGGGCGACGTACGACAGGGCCATGACGGCGGCGCGGGCGAGGTCGTCGCGGGCCTGCTCGGCGTCGATGTCGAGGAGGGGTTTGAGGCCCCAGACCGGCGCGAGCATGGCGAGCGCGGACTGCACGTCGACGCGGATGTCACCGGAGTGGACGGGGATCGGGAACGGCTCGGCGGGCGGCAGACCGGGGTTGAAGGCGCCGTCGACGAGGAGTCCCCACACGTTGCCGAAGGAGACGTGGCCGACGAGGTCCTCGATGTCGACGCCCCGGTACCGAAGAGCGCCGCCCTCCTTATCGGGTTCGGCGATCTCCGTCTCGAACGCGACGACTCCTTCGAGTCCGGGTACGAAGTCGGACATCAGGCGGCTCCTCGTGATGTGTGCGACGGATGGTGTTGTCGGGGTTGAGGTGACCCTGCGCCCCTGCAGGGGTGCGGTCGACGGTGAGGCGCTGCGCCGGCCGGTTCCACGGTCGTCCGCGGGGACTCCCGAAGGTTCCTCGGGCGTCTGCGCCGACTCGCGGTCCGAAGGCGGTCACCCCGGTGATGCCCCGTACGGCCGGTCCTCCAACCGGAACGGCATCAGCACGATATCCCCGAGTGCCATCTTTAGGGAGAGTACGCGGCACTGAGTGCCACCGCGTGACGAAGCACACCCGCCGCCACCCGCCGCGCGGGCGGGCCCGGATACGGCAGGATGACGGCGTGAACGATCGTTTCCCGGACGAATCCACGACCGAGCCCCTCATCCAGGCCGCGGCCGAGGCCGCCGAGGCCTCGCACGAGGAGATCGCCGACGACCCCGCCTCCATGCGCGCCCACTACCGCGCCGAGGGCCTCGACGAGGGCGATGTCGCCGCGCACCCCAT